>CASDTH010000038.1 GCA_949283655.1 uncultured bacterium | reverse complement strand
CCGGAAAAGGAGGCAAAAGGGGCCGTTCCGCACGGCCAGCGGCGGCACTGAGATGTTTTTATACCTCTTTTAGGTGTTCGGCAAGCCACCCAAAAAACTCGCTGCCTCACGGCAGCTCAGACATTTTGGGCGTTTGCTTTTCGCCTGAAAGGCGAAAAGTCCCCTCACGGGCCCGCCGCAAGTGCGCGGAGCCTGCCGCCATTGGCCTACTGGTAGAGGGTTCCTCAAAGCAAGACTGAAGACCCCGTCAGGTTTCTCCCGGAGCCCGCAAGCCGTTCAGGGCCCCAAACGTAACGATAGGCCCAGGCGGCATTTGATGCCGCTACCTGCGTGCACGTGAGGGCATTTGCCCGCTTTGCGGGCAAACGAACCTTCCCGCCTGTTTGAAGCCGCGTGAGCGGCTGAGTTCGGGAAGCGTTCGCCGAACGCGTTGTGGTGTGGCAAATTGATATACCGCCGCCGCAGTGCCGTTTATCCACGTCCTTTTGCATCCTTTTCCGACGGGGGAAAAGGATGGGCCTCCGCGGCCCGAGCGGAAACAAAATTACCATGAAACATAGCCGATTAATCAAAAGCCAATAGAGCGAGCCAAGGCCCCGGAACGGTCAAGACCGTTCCCTACATATCCTCCCGATGGGGTCGGGTCTTGACCCGGCCACCGGCCGAAACTTTTCGTCTCTCACGTCCAACATCTAATTTCCACAATCTAATATCCAGCTTCCCATTCGGGGCACGGCGCAAGGCGCGCCGCCGCAGGCGCTTTCTGACTGCGGCGCGCCAAAGGAAAGGAGGGTTTGCCCGTGTACGCCGCGCCCCTTTGGAATATAAACTTTAACAAATTGGAGGTTGAAAAGCAATGAAGAGCAGGAAAAAACTGCTGGCAATTCTCATGGCCGCTGTGATGGCGCTGACAAGCATCACCGTCGCCCTGGCTGTGACGACTGCCGATAATGTGAAAACAGAAGGCTTCGAGATGCCGGATAAGGCGCTCCTGCAAGCGTTCCTGGATAGAGATGCGGACGCAAACGGTGACGGCACCCTCACCGTGGCGGAGATGGAGGATGTGACAAGCCTGTATGCCGATTGGTATGAGGAGTCAGATCGTGCGCAGATTCAAAACCTCTCCGGCATCGAGGTTGCAAAAAACTTGGAACAACTATATCTGAGTGATAATGCCATCGAAGATATCACGCCGTTAAAAGTCTTAAAAAATTTAGAGGATGTGGATCTTGAAGACAATCCGGTTTCGAGCGACCTCCACGCACATTATTCCTTGATGGACGCCTTGACGGAGGATATTACAATCCATATGATGCAGGGTGAGAACTGGACAATCGACAATTCCTTCGTCCGACTTCGCGGATTTTCTGATTATTATCAAGTAACAAATGTAGAAATTTCATCGACGAATGGTCTCGTGTTTGTTCCAGATACTATTGCAGCCGAACTCATTGGAAAAGAAGCCGGAGAATACCACGTAACCGTCACATTTTGGTCGCCGTTTGGGGATGAAGAGTGGCTCATCCCGCTGGTGAAAGAAATGACCGTGGTTGTCCATGCTCTGGAGGCGCCCGTGACGGAGGTTTCCAACAACATCCCGGAGCTGGGGGATTGGGTTGGACTTACGTATTATAACGAGGATAACAATAATGACTATGTATCTGAATATGGTGACGGGCTCGCAGCGCTCTATCCCAGCGGGGAACTCTATTACATCGACAGAGCACAGGAGATTCAGCTTTCTGATCGGGCAAAAGAGTATGACTATGTGTATGCGGGGAATAGCATCTACCCCAACCAGATCAACATTTTAGAGCAGGATGGCGCTTTATGGAATTGGCGTTGGGAGAAAGGCGCTGCGCATCCGGAAAAGACCCGCGTGGCGGAAAACATCGCACAAATTTCCGGCTTTGCCTCCGTGGATACAACGGGTACGCTTTGGATCGCGGACAAGCGTTTGGAGAACGTGACCGATGTAACCGGCCTGACTGAGAACGCGCAATATATCCTGAAATCCGACGGCACGGTTTGGAAAAATGCGTATGATTATTACAAGAATCCTCAGGAATTCAAAGAGGGCCATTATGAGCAGATCGATCAGGATGTAAAATCCCTGATCGATCTCGATAACAATCCCTCAGCTAGTGAATCCTCCTACGCTGTCCGCTACTTTGACGCTTTCTATGTAAAAAACGACAATACCACATGGATGTATCGCCAGGATCATGCAGAAAAAATTGCCGGTTTCAGCATTACAGATATCGCAATCAACAATTCCGGTAATCTGTTTGCCGTAGATGAATCAAGCGCTGTTTGGAGAATGGAAAAAGATAACCCCATTGATTGCACGAAAATCGGGGAGAGCTTCTGTAATTGGAATTATTTTCACACGGATCAAGGTTTTCTTCGACTAACAGGATTTCGGGCACAGGACGGCCGCTGCTTCGATTGCGATGGGGATGAAATAGAAGATAATCTGCATCCGGATGGAAGCCTGTGGGTTTGGGACGAGTTCCAGATTTTGAGCAGCGTCGAAGACCTCCGTAATTGGGGTTATCAATACCCCGCCTTCATGACCCGCAGCGACGGCTCCATCTGGAGCTATATCAAGGCCGACAAGCACTACCCCGTGATGATCATAGCCCCGATCGACAAGGAGCCGCTGCCCACCTACACCCTCGGCGATGTGAACCTCGACGGCAAAGTGAACACCACCGACGCACGCCTTGCTCTGCGCGGCGCGGCCAAGCTGGAGGCCCTTACGCCCCAGCAGATACTTGCCGCCGATGTGAACAAAAACGGCAAGGCGGACACCTCCGACGCCCGCAAAATCCTGCGCGTCGCGGCGAAGCTCGATCAATTTTAACCCCAAACGGAAAGGATGACGGAACCCATGAAAAAACTCACAAAACAGCTGGCAGCGCTGCTCTGCGCCGTGCTCGCCCTCGCCCTGCTCCTGCCCGCCGCCTTTGCGGCGGAGCCTGTTACCGTTTCGCTCTCTTCTGTCAGCGGGCAGAAGGGCCAGACGGTGACGGTGGATGTCACCATCAGCGCAAACTCCAACGCCGGCAACGGCAGCATGATCGTGAGCTACGACCCCGCGAAGCTTGAGTTCGTCTCCTTCAAGGCCGGCACGTTCGGCGGCCTTGCGGAGGGCGGCCTTATGCTCGAAAACGGCAAAGCTACGCCCGGCAAGGTCTCCATCGCCTTCATGGCGAGCGGCACCCTGCAGGAGGAAACCATGCTGGGCCAGGTCAGCTTCAAGATTTTGGATGGCAGCTCCACCATCCCGCTGACGCTCGCGATGCAGGAGCTCGTGGCCTACACGCCGGAGGGCGCAGAAACCGACCTGATGGATACCGTGAAGGCGGAGAACGCAAGCGTCTCCATTCAGGCGCCGGATACCACCAGGCCCACCACAGAGCCCACAAAGCCTGTGGAAACAAAGCCTGTAGAAACGAAGCCTACCACTGAGAAGCCCACAGAGGGCACCACGGCTGAAACAGCCGTGAACCCTGGTACGGGCGAGGGCCTGAGCCTTGCCGCCTGCGCGGCGCTGGCTGCTGCGGCTGGCGCGGCCATCCTCTTCACCCGCAAGAAGAGGGAGGCGTAAGCCTCGCCTTTCGATGACAAACTCCCGGCTGAGAGGCCCGGCGCTCAGAGGAGCGCATAAAGCAGGCAGCGGTGGATTCCCCGCCACTGCCAAATCACACCGCCGCGTGGAGACAAAGGCTTGTGGCAAGGCGGCTAGCGCCGCGCAAATATAGGCCGGTATGCTGGGCGGGAGCCGGTTTCCCTTGGATTCATTCCCATTCTCTTGTGCGGGCTCGCTGGGGGCGGCCCGCAAGCAGCAAATGGAGCCGCCGGGCAAAAGCGCCCGGCGGCTTTTTTCGCATCGGTGTACAACGAAACCAGACGAGCACTTAAAAATAATGCAAATCTTTCGGGCGCTGGCCTATTGAAAGGGTTCTGCCCCCGCGATCGGCTGAAAACGCCGAGGGGTTTCCGGTAAGCTTCGCCGGAGGGCTGTGGTTTCATCAGGCCGGAACGGTCAAGACCGTTCCCTACAAATCTGAATTGTAGATTTTGGGAATTGGATGCTGAATGAGAAAACCGGCAAGCTCCTGCCTCTGAGGCGGGAGCTTGCCGGCTCCAACGTCTAATGCACGACGTCTAACATCTGATATCTGGTATTGCACCCTCCAAAAGCGCCCGGCTTTCTGTATCCAGCTGCAAATAGTCCTCCGGCGCTTTGAGCACCTCCCCAATCAAAAAGGCAAGCGACCACCGGCTCTCATAGGATTTGGCTGTATCGTCCCGGTAAGGGTTCTCCTGCACAAGCGCTAAAAGCTCGGCCGTCAGGGCCGGATCATGCAGGCGGAGCAGCCGCTTCATCAAAAAAATCAGGCTGTATTGGTAGGTATTCAACCGGCCAAAAACAGCGGTACGCAGCGTGGAATTGCGCGTGAGGGTTTCCGCCAGCGTGGCTTTGCATTTCTTATGCAGCAAAAACCGCGTTACACACCGCGCACAGGCCGCAGAAGCGGCGGCAGAGCGGTCTGGCCAGCACGCTTCTGCTGTTACAAGCTGTGTGCAGAGCTCCTCGGCCATGCGTTTATCCGTAAGGGTGAGCGCTTCCACCCGAGCGGAAAGCGCCTTTTCCCACTCAAGCATCTCCTGCCCGGAGCAGGGGATGCTTTCTTCAGGCATCCTCGGAGCCCTCCTCGCCGTATGCGCGCACCAGGGCCTTAAAATGCCGGCCTTTCTCCTCAAAATTCTTATAAACATTATAGCTGGATGCGGCGGGGGAGAACAGGCAGATTTTCCCCGGCTGGGTATACCGGTAAGCGGCCTTGACCGCTTGCTGCATATCCTCGGCCTGAACGAGATTCTTGCCCGTGCCCCAGGTGCGAAGCTCCCGCAAAATCTGGTGGCCTGTTTCCGGCAGGCCGATCAGATTGCGCACGGGGGAGGCAGCCAGCGATTCCTCAAACGAGGCGTAATCCAGGCCGCGATCCATCCCGCCGAAGATCAGGGTATCCACATTCTCTAGCGCGTCAATGGCGCACAGCACCGCGTGTGGGATGGTGGCAATCGCATCGTTATAAAAGGCGATGCCGTGATATTCACCGGCGTATTCCATCCGGTGCTCAATGCCCTTAAAATTCTCAATGCCCTGCAGGATGGCCTCGCGGCTGGCTCCCAGGCATTGTGCTGCCGCAGCAGCAAAGCGGATATCCTGCCGGTTGTGCTCCCCCTTCAGGTGTGGGTTGCAATAGAGCAGCTTGCGCAGGAAAGGGGTATCCTTCTTTTCACTGATTTTTATCACAGTGGAGGGGAGCAAATCCATATCCAAAAACGCATGCAGCTCCGGCTGCTCGCTGCAAAGGAAGAAATCCCCCGCCCTCTGATAACGGGCAATGTTCATTTTGGCGTTGGCATAGCCGGAAAAGCCGTTATAGTGATCCAGATGCTCCGGGTAGAGGTTGGTCAACACCGCAATATGCGGGGAGCAGGAGGCGAACTCCAGCTGATGGGAGGACATTTCCACCACCGCTGTCATCGTATCCGCCGCCTCAATATCCTCAAACACCGGCACGCCGATGTTGCCGATTAGGCAGCTTTCCATCCCCGCTGCCTGCAAAATGGAATAGATCAGGGTGGAGGTGGTCGTCTTCCCCTTTGTGCCGGTCACGCCTACAACCCGGCAGCGCGCAAAGCGTAAAAACAGGTCAAGCTGGCAGGTCATCTCAACAGATGGAGCAATATCAATCCCCTTCACAGAGATGCCGGGGCTTTTGATCACCAGCTCATATTGGTTGACCGCATCCAGATACCCGGGGCCGCAATGCAGGGTGACATAGGCATCATCCTGGAGGGAGACGGGGTTTTGATCCGCAATCGCAAGCTCCTTGGTGGGGAAATGGCTGCGAATATATTGATAGGTGGATTGCCCCTCGCGGCCGAAGCCGAGCAGCAGGATGCGCTTAGAGGCAAGATAATCAGGTAAGGTCCGCAACATAGCGATACATCTCCTTTACATATGGCTGGAACAGGGCGGGAATCTGATGCTCTTCATTCAACGCCCGCAGAAGATCATCCTTGGCGGCGAGCGCCTCCACATCGGTTCGTTGTGCATAGTAGGCCAGCAGCGCAGGCAACTGTTCGCCACGCGCCAGGTATTGACGGGCTGTGCACGCGAGCGCAAAGCGCAGCTCCTCCTGCGTGCCGACGCACTCAAACGGCTTTACAGGGGAGAAGCCCACCAAGCCGTCAAAAATATCTCTCAACGCTTCTTTTTCCAGCAGGTTTTCTCCAAAGATAGCGCGCAGCTGCTCCGGCGGCAGGAAGGGCGAAAGGATGCCGCACACAAACAGGCACTTGGCGCAGTTACAGCACCAGATATTTTGCTTGCTGCCCGCGTTGCAGCTGCGAAAAATGGCATGGTATTGTGGGCGGGTGGCAAAAAATTTGGCGATCTGTAATTCGTTAAACGGCCGCATAAGGCTGAAATACCGAATGCCGGGCATCAGATTCTTTTGCGCGTAGCGCTGAAAATCCTGCTCAAAGGCAAAGGATTTGGAATACTGATGATTGATGTGCGAGCCTGCAATATTCCCTGCGTTTGCGCTGGCTTCGTTGGAGAGGATAATGTGCTCCGCCCCAATCAAATAGGAAACATAAAAGCCTAAAAACGCCACAATGGCGGAGAACGGCGTGTGCCCGTTGAGAAAGCCCTCACGGTTTCGCTCCAAAAGCGCGGGGTCGATGGCGCGGAACACATGGAGCACTTGCCCGGGCGCATACCCCGCCGCCGCCGCGCACGCATCGCGCGCGGGCTGCACATTGATCATAAACAAACGGTTCTGCGCGTGAAAATCCTTGAGCAGCTCGAGCGTGACGCAGGAATCCTTCCCTCCGCCGACAGGGATCAGATTCAGCTGCGCGCTGTGAAACGGCTCTGCGCTCAGAGGCTCCGGCTGCGGCGCTTCGATGGTGAGAAAAGTGTCCTCATCCGCCGCGATGCCGTTGCGGTAAAAAAATTCGCCGAGCCCGTTGTAATAAAGCTTTTTCCAAAAGGCGCAATCCTCCTCATCCAGCCCGCCGCATTCCACAATCACGCGGGGCGGGCAGGCGCACTTCCAATAGCTGATCAGCTCGACCATGCCGAGGCTGAAGAGGATGCGGCGCGCGGCCTGTGAATCCCAGGGGTTTTGAAGCGCCAGGCGGGAAACATCCATCCGCAGGGTGGGATGGAAGGCGCACAGGTTTTGAATTTCAAAATCGTACTGCACCCGGAGCCCACCCCCCTCCTGGGTAACGGAAAATCCGTGGTAATAAAACGCCGGATACTGCCGGCGAAGGGCCTCGTATTTCTGCTGGTTTTCCATATGGCGAATCCTCTCTCAAAGCGATCGTGAAAATATGTAACCACCCGGCAGTTTTGTGCACCGTGCAAACGGGGTTTCACAAAAATTCCCTAAAAATTGTAACAGGTTCCCTGCAGAGCGTCAAGACGAAAGGAGGCAGCTTTTGGTAAAAATTATCATTGATGAACACAGAAAGAATCACATGCAGAGTTTGGGTGAGCTCGCACTGGCGGTATCCTCTCGCTCGACTGGCGAGAGCCAGCTTCGTAGGGGCGGGTCTTGACCCGACCACCCATCGGGGCCTTCGCGCTAGACGGAAGGCCAAGGTAGATATCAGATTTTAGACATTAGACACTGAATGTGGCTGCAATAACGCCCTGCCACAGAGGCAGGGCGCTAAAATTTCTAGCCGCTGAAACGCTTTCTGTCACCGCTTCTGGATTGCACATCTGATGTCTAACGTCTGAATCAGACTTCAGATAACAGATATCAGCTGTCAGACGTGGTTCCTTTCAGGCTTCTGCTTCAGCGGCAGCTTGCGGAATTTTCTAGTTGTTAAAACGCTTCCCGTCACCGCCTCTGAGGCAATGGCCTTTTTGCTTTTACGTCTGATGTCTGGCTTTCTGCAACGAATGCTTCATTTTTAATGTTTAAAATTGAATCAAAACAGGCCGGCGATGTTCCCCTCGGCATCCACATCAATTTGATTGGCTGCCGGTTTTTTCGGCAGGCCGGGCATGGTCATGATATCGCCTGTCAGAGCGACGATAAAGCCAGCCCCGGCAGAGAGCGAAAGGCTCCGCACCGTGATGGTGAAGCCGGTTGGCCTGCCCAGCAGCGCCGGATTGTCAGAGAGGGAATACTGCGTTTTCGCCATGCAGACAGGCAGCGCTGCCTGCCCGAGCGACTCGATCTCCCGCAGCTGCTTCTCCGCCTGTGCAGTGAAGGTAACGCCATCTGCTCCGTAAATCTCCCGCGCGATTGTTTCGATCTTTTCGCGCACCGGGCGCTCGGTATCATACAGGCAATGGAAGGCGGAGGGTTGTTCACAGGCCTCCAGCACCTTTTGTGCGAGCGCGACGCCGCCCTCACCGCCCTTGGCGAATACTTCGCTGAGCGCATATTCTACCCCAAGCGAGGCACAATAATCTGAAAGCAGTGCGATTTCCGCAGGCGTGTCGGTGTGGAAACGGTTGATTGCGACCACAACTGGGATGCCGAATTTGCGCATATTCTCCACATGAGCGCCGAGATTGGGCAGCCCCTTGCGCAGCGCCTCCAGATTTTC
This sequence comes from uncultured bacterium, assembly GCA_949283655.1. Lineage (GTDB taxonomy): Bacteria > Bacillota > Clostridia > Oscillospirales > Acutalibacteraceae > Fimivicinus. The sequence continues at coordinate 50,469 of CASDTH010000038.1, read as the reverse complement.
TGCCGCCGTCTCCTCCTTGGGCACGCCGCCGTTGTATTTGAGCGCGCGTAGCGTGGCGACAACGACGACTGCGCTCGGCTTGAGCCCTGCATAACGGCATTTGATATCAAAAAACTTTTCCGCCCCGAGGTCGGAGCCGAAGCCGGCCTCGGTGATGCAGTAATCGCCAAGCTTGAGCGCAAGGCGTGTTGCGGCAACAGAATTGCAGCCATGAGCGATATTGGCAAACGGCCCGCCATGCATCAGCACGGGCGTGTTTTCCAGCGTCTGCACAAGGTTCGGCTTGATTGCATCCTTGAGCAGGGCGGCCATGGCTCCCGTGACGCCCAGATCGTCCGCATAAACGGGAGCGTTATCATATTTATATGCAACCAGAATGCGCCCCAGGCGCTTTTTGAGATCTGCCAGATCCTCCGCCAGGCAAAGGATCGCCATGACCTCGCTCGCCACCGTGATCTGGAAGTGGTCCTCGCGCGGCACGCCGTTTACCTTCCCGCCAAGGCCCACAATGCAGTTGCGCAGCGCCCGGTCGTTCATATCCATACAGCGCTTGAAGACGATTCTGCGTGGGTCGATACCCAGAGCGTTGCCCTGCTGGAGGTGGTTATCAATGCATGCGCACAGCAGATTGTTGGCCGCCGTAATGGCGTGCATATCCCCGGTGAAATGCAGGTTGATATCCTCCATTGGTACAGCCTGCGCATAGCCGCCGCCGGCAGCGCCGCCCTTGATGCCGAACACCGGGCCCAGCGACGGCTCCCGCAGGGCGAGCACCGCATTCTTTTGCAGCTTTGCCATCGCCTCGCCCAGGCCGACCGTCGTTGTGGTTTTCCCCTCGCCCGCAGGCGTGGGGTTGATGGCGGTGACAAGGATCAGCTTGCCATCCGGTTTCCCGGCGAGCCGCTTCATCAGCGCGGGCGAGAGCTTCGCCTTATAGCGGCCGTAGGGCTCGAGCTCCTCCTCCCTGACGCCGAGCTTCTCCGCCAGCTGTGCCACCGGCAGCAGCTTCGCGCTTTGTGCAATTTCAATATCTGTAAGCATGATAGAGCCCTCCCTGAAAAGTGGAGTAATCATTTTATTTAATATAACATATTTTTCTCGTCTTCACAAGGAAAAGCCCCTGTATAAACCCAACGCTGCGCGGCCAGAATAAAGGCGGAGGTGCGATGATGATCAAGAACGATTATAAATACACAAAGCGAAAGAGCCGCATCGGCGGGAAGGGTTTCTATATCGCCATGGGCTGCTGCCTGCTCGCTGTGGGGTTAGGCGTATGGGGCGCCCTGCAAAGCCGTGCGCCGGCCATGGGAACGCCCGGCGGCGCAGCGGACACACAGATTCAGGCGCGCACGACACAGCCGCCCGCCCAAACGCAGGAATCACCTGTTAATGTGCCTGCGACCGGCGTGGCGGATGAGCGGGAGAGCACGCAAAAGCCAGAGCAGACCACCGGGCATGGTACAAAGCAGGCATATTATATGCTGCCGCTCGGCACGGAGATCAGTAAGGATTTCAGCAACGGCGAAATGGTGGAATCCAAAACCATGGGCGACTGGCGCGTTCACAACGGGATTGATTTCGCCGCAAAGAAGGGCGAGGAGATCAAGGCAATCAGCTCCGGCAGCGTTCTCTCCGTTGAAAACGACAGCATGTGGGGCTGGATTGTCACCATTGACCATGGTAGCGGCATGAAGGCCTCCTACTGCGGGCTTGAGAAGGAGCCTGCCGTCAAAAAAGGCGACAGCGTCAAAATGGGAGATGTGATCGGCAAGGTCGGCGAGATTCCGGTGGAATCTGCGGAGGATCCGCATCTCCATTTTGAGGTGCGCGTCAATGGCACGGTCACGGACCCGCTGGCGGCCATGGGCCGGGCCGGCTGACCCGGATGATCAGGCATAGGCGGCAGCTGCGCAGACACATCCGGTGAGAGGAGGGATGTGCCTGCGCGGCTTTTTCTGCAATATTCACAAAGAAACCCCCCGATTTTGCGTTAAAACAAGGGGAAAACAGAAATATTGCGCAGGGATATGAATTTTTGAACTTCCTTTGTTGCAAACTTTAAAGCGGTATAGTATAATTACAATAACTATCTGGCCGCGGGCGCCGTGCAGGGCAGAGGAGCGTGTGACGAAGGGGGTCATACTGCTTTTTTTGTTTTCACAGCTTCTGAGCTGGATAGAGAATGACACAGGGAGGAACCAGAAATGAAGAAGCGTTTGTTAGCGGCACTGATGGTCTGTGTTTTGGCCGCGCTTCCCTTAGCGGGCTGCCAGAGCGGCGGCGAGGGCAGCACGGGCGACGAGATCGTCATCGGCGGCCTTGCACCGTTGACGGGCAGTGTTTCTGTTTATGGGATTGCAACCAACAACGGCGTGCAGATGGCGTTTGATGAGATCAACGCTGCGGGCGGTGTGCTCGGCAAGCAGATCAAATATGTCTATGAGGATGAGAAGGGCGATGCGACGGAGGCGACCAATGCCTACCGCAAGCTCGTTGACCGGGACAAGGTCGTCGCAATCATCGGCGACGTCACCAGCAAGCCTGCGGCCGCGGTCGCACAGGCTTCTGTGGCGGATAATATCCCGATTGTGACCGCTACCGCCACCGCGCTGAATGTGACGGAGGCAGGCAAAAATGTGTTCCGCGTTTGCTTCACCGACCCGGAGCAGGGCGAGATTATGGCGAATTACGCGCAGAAGCTCGGCAAAAAGACGGCTGCTGTGATCTATGACACCTCCGACGATTACTCCAAGGGCCTGCGGGATTCCTTCAAGGCAACCGCTGCGGAGCTTGGCATTACAGTCGTGGCGGATGAGGGCTTTGCAAAGGGCGCGGTGGATTTCCGCCCGCAGCTGACCAATATCAAGGCAAAGAACCCGGAGGTTCTCTTCGTCCCCACCTATTATGAGCAGGCGGCGCTGATCGCCGTGCAGGCCAAGGAGATCGGCCTGAGCACGCAGATTGTCGGCGCAGACGGCTGGGACGGCGTTATTGGCAAGGTGGATAAATCCAACTTGGATGCGGTCAACGGCGCTTATTATTGCAGCCAGTACACGGCGGAGAGCACCGACGAGCGCGTGCAGGCTTTTATCAAAAACTACAAGGAGAAGTTTGGCGAGGAGCCGAACCAGTTCTCCGTGCTTGGCTATGATGCGGCTTATATGATGGCTGAGGCGATCAAAAACGCCGGCTCCACAGAGAAGCAGGCGATCATTGACGCGCTGACGGTGCTGGAATATAACGGCCTGACCGGCCAGATGCACTTCGATGAGAACCGCAACGTGGTCAAAGAGGCGATTATCATCCGGATTGACAACGGCGCCTACAAGTTTGTGGAGAACTTCTCCAAAGAGTAATTCCCCTGCTGGCAATTGTGCCTTTGCGGGCCGGACGATTCGGCCCGCAAAGGCGATTCCTCTACGCAAAGGAAACGATGTGCAGGCCCTGAAGCCGCAGGATGCGCACCGTTTCCTTTGCGTAGTGGTGCGGGGCAAAAGTGATTGGGAAAAGAGAAGCCTGCCGGGAACCGGCGGCGCAGAAGTAGGAAGGTGCGTTTATGGATTTTTTGGTCCAAATCATCAACGGCCTGGGCCTTGGCAGCATTTACGCGCTGGTGGCCCTGGGGTACAGTATGGTGTACGGCATCATACAGCTGATTAACTTTGCACACGGCGATATCATTATGGTCGGCGGCTATGCTGTTTTTGTGGCGATGGTGCAGCTCGGCCTGCCGCTGTGGGTAGCGGTCATTCTCTCCATTGCAGTGTGTACGCTGCTGGGCGTCATTATTGAGCGGCTGGCATATCACCGCCTGCTGGTGAAGAATGCGCCCCGGCTGTCCCTGCTGATTACGGCAATTGGCGTGAGCATCTTCCTGCAAAATCTTTTTCAGCTCGGCTTCAGCTCCAGCGCCCAGTCCATGCCGGTGATGTTCCCCAGCAAGGTCATCACATTGGGCAGCATTCAGCTGAGCTTCAGCACGGTTTTGAACATACTGACCTCTGTCGCCATGATGATTTTGCTTGTAATCATCGTCAATAAATCCAAGATGGGCAAGGCGATGCGCGCCACCAGCGAGGACGCTGGGGCTGCAAAGCTGATGGGCATCAACACCAACTCTACCATCGCGTTTACCTTTGCAATCGGCTCTGCGCTCGCGGCCGTGGGCGCTGTGCTCTATTGCAACACCTTTCACCAGATTACCCCCTACATGGGCGGCATGCTGGGGCTGAAGGCTTTCGTCGCCGCAGTGCTTGGCGGCATCGGCAATATCCCGGGCGCTATGCTGGGAGGTTATATTCTTGGCGTGGCGGAGAGCCTGACCATTGCCGCCGGCGGCTCGCAGATTTCCGACGCGGTGGTGTTCGGCATTCTGATTCTGGTTCTGCTCGTTAAGCCCGCAGGCCTTTTGGGCAAGAACGTGCAGGAAAAAGTTTAAAGGAGGGCGCGTTATGTCAAAGCAACGGAAGTTATCCTACCTTTTCAGCGCTCTCTGGGTGGCGGTGCTGTTTGCCGCGATCATGGGCGCTGTGGCAACCGGCGTGATTGGTTCCTACTATTCCGGTATTTTAGTGCTGATTGGCATCAACATCATTTTGGCGGTCAGCCTGAACCTGGTAACCGGCTTTTTGGGCCAGCTTGTGCTTGGCCATGCGGGCTTTATGAGCGTCGGCGCTTATTCGGCGGCGTTGTTCACGATGAATTCTGGCCTGCCGCTCTCCGCCGCTTTTCCGCTTGGGCTGTTGTTCGGCGGCCTGGTGGCGGCGGTGTTCGGTGTGATCATCGGCATCCCGGCGCTGCGCCTGCGCGGCGATTATCTGGCGATTATTACGCTGGGCTTCGGCGAGATCATCCGCGTGCTGATTTTGGCGGTTGATTTCACGGGCGGCGCCGCCGGGTTGACAGGCATCCCGCGCCCCAGCGGCCAGTATACGCTGATCGCCTATACCTTTGTGATTGCGGCGCTCACAGTGGTTGCCATTTTGGCCTTTATCCGTTCCCGCCATGGGCGGGCAGTGATTGCCATCCGTGAGGATGAGATCGCGGCGGAGGCCTCCGGCATCAACACCACCTATTATAAGCTGCTCGCCTTTGTGGTTGCCGCTTTCTTTGCAGGGGTGGCAGGCGGCATTTACGCGCACCATGTCGGCGTGCTGGATCCCAGCAAATTCGATTTTAACTACTCTGTTGAAATCCTGATTATGGTCGTGCTCGGCGGCATGGGCTCCATCACCGGCTCCGTTTGCTCCGCGACTGTGCTCACGCTGCTGCCGGAGATGCTGCGCTCCTTCTCGGATAAGCGCATGCTGATCTATTCGCTGGTGCTGATTATTGTGATGCTCTTTAAGCCCTCTGGCCTGCTGGGCACGCATGAATTCTCCATTCGTAAAATCATCGGCAAAATCTGCGATAAAAAGCAGAAGAAGCAGCCGGCAGGCGGCGCGCCCGGAAAGGAGGCCTAACGCCATGGAAGAAAATAAAGCCGTATTGGAAACTCGAAACCTCGGCATTACCTTCGGCGGGCTGAAGGCTCTGGAGGGCGTTCATTTCCGCCTGCATGAGAAGGAGATTATCGGCCTGATTGGGCCGAACGGCGCGGGCAAGACCACTGTATTCAACCTGCTGACAGATGTTTACTACCCCACAAACGGCGAAATTGAGCTGGAGGGTAATAACATCGTCGGTAAAAAAACCTATCAGATCACCCAAAACGGCATTGCCCGCACCTTCCAAAATATCCGGCTGTTTAAGGACGTCACCGTGCTGGATAACGTAAAAACCGCCATGACCAGCCGGATGAAATATTCCGTGTTATCCGGCATCTTCCGCCTGCCCTCTTACCGCCGGGAGGAAAAGGAGATCTCCGATCAGGCGCACGCGCTGCTGGAGGTGCTCGGCCTGAACGATAAGGCATATGAGCTGGCGAAAAACCTCCCCTATGGCCAGCAGCGGAAGCTGGAAATCGCCCGCGCGCTTGCAACATCGCCCAAGGTGCTGCTGCTGGACGAGCCTGCGGCGGGCATGAACCCCACAGAGACAAAGGAGCTTATGGAGAGCATCCGCCTGATTCGGGATAAATTTGGCCTTTCCATCCTTTTGATCGAGCATGATATGAGCTTTGTGATGGGAATTTGTGAGCACATTGTGGTGCTCGACTATGGCCGTGTTATCGCCGAGGGGACCCCGGAGGAAATCCGTAGAGATCCCAAGGTGATCGCCGCGTATCTGGGAGGGGAATAAGGATGGACGCTATGCTTACCGTCAGGAATCTGGATGTATATTACGGCGCGATTCACGCCATCAAAGGGATTTCCTTTGAGGTGAATGAGGGCGAAATCGTCACCCTGATCGGCGCGAACGGCGCGGGTAAGACCACAACGCTGCATGCGATCTCCGGCCTGATTAAGCCGAAAAATGGCGAAATGACGTTTTGCGGTGCCAACCTGCGCACTACCAGCGCCCATAAAATCATCAAGCTCGGCCTGGCGCAGGTGCCGGAGGGGCGGCGTGTGTTTGCCAAGATGACCGTGCAGGAAAATTTGGAGATGGGCGCTTACGCCCGCAAGGACCGCGGTCGGTTAGGTGATGAATTTGAGCGCATTTTCCAGCGGCTGCCGCGCCTCAAGGAGCGGCGCAGGCAGGTGGCCGGCACGCTCTCCGGCGGCGAGCAGCAGATGCTCGCCATTGGCCGCGCGCTGATGAGCAACCCCAAAATGCTGCTGCTGGATGAGCCCTCAATGGGCCTTTCTCCTTTGCTGGTGGAGGAGATTTTCCAGATCATACAGGATGTCAACAAAGGCGGCGTGACGGTGCTGCTGGTGGAGCAAAACGCCAAGATGGCCATGCAGATTGCCAATCGTGTTTACGTGATGGAAACCGGCAATATCACCATGAGCGGCCAGGCGGAGGAGCTGCGCAACAACGAGCAGGTGCGCAAGGCCTATCTGGGTGGCTAAAAGAAAAAACTTTCATATAATGAAAACGAGGCCTGTTGCAGATTTTGTTCTGCAACAGGCCTTAATGGCGTTTATAGGTATTTATACGGCGCTTTCTGCGCAGGCCAGCACCCTTTTTAATTCTTTCGGAATGGCAATGTGCTGCGGGCAGTGGCGCTCGCATTTGCCGCATTCGATGCAATCCTCCATATGAAGGCCTTGAATGCGCTTGTTCAGCTCAGGCAGCTTATCAAAGCGAAGGCAGCTGTTGTATGCGTCAAAGGCGTTGGAGATGCGCACCGCCTTTGGGCAATCCTTGCAATAGTTGCAGCCGGTGCAGGGGATGAGAGGCAGGCTCTCCAAAATGGAAACTGCCTGCCGCAGCGTGCCCTTCTCGGCCTCAGAGAGAGGCTGGAAGCAGCCAAACAGCCGCAGGTTTTCCTCCACCTGCTTCATGGTGGACATGCCGCTGAGCACACAGGCCGCGCCGGGCAGGCTGCCCGCAAACCGCAGCGCCCAAGAGGCGGGGCTGGCATCCGGCGCCGCGCTTTGCAGCAGGGATACGGCGTTCGGGTGCGGCGAGGCGAGCGCGCCGCCGCGCACCGGCTCCATGATAATACAGGGGATGCCGCGGGCCGCCACAAGCTCATATTGCTCCCGGGCGCGCTGCGCCGTTTCCCAATCATAATAGTTAATTTGAAGTTGAACGAAATCCCAATCCGCAGCCTTCAAAATTTCCTCCAGCAGCTCCGGCGTGTCGTGGAAGGAAAACCCAGCATGGCGCACGACCCCTTTCTCTTTTTGGGCGAAGAGGAAGGGGATCAACTTTTTCTGCTGGCAAATTTTCCAATGTTCCTTGTTCAGGTTGTGCAGCAAATAGAGATCAAAGTAATCCACGCCTAGGCGCTGCAGGGAGGTTGCCATCAACTCCTCCGGCGTGTGCCCATTGGGGAGCATCCAGATTGGGAGCTTATCCGCCACATGGAACTGTTCCCGGGGGTAGCGCTCCACCAATGTGCGCCGTACAGCGTTTTCGGAATCCCCATCCCCGTAGACATAGGCTGTGTCAAAATAATTGATGCCGCCGGCGACGCAGGCGTCTACCAGCCTTTGCGTTTCCTCCAGGTCGATTTTTCCATCCTTCTGTGGGAAGCGCATGCAGCCTAGCCCCAAAAGGGAGGGCGCAAAGCCCAGCTTTTTGAATGACCGTGTTTCCATACGATAGAATCCCCCTCCGTTTTGTTTTATGGAACCGTTGCCAAATGGCGCAGGAATCTTTCTATGAATTAAGAGAAAGGAGGAAAAAGCCGCCCGCCGCAGCTCAATCTCCAATTCGCTCGCCCTTGAGAAAGCTCACGCTTCCATCCAGAGCGCGCAACGTGATGCCGGATACATTTGCCGCCATCGCGCAAAAGCTGCTCTCTGCATAGAGTGGATACACCAGCCCATTTTGAATCAGGTGCTCCTCCGCTTGCTTACACAGCCCGGGCAATTGCTCTGCTGAGGCTGTGTTCATCGAAGCAATCAGCTTGTTATAGGCCTCTGAGCTGTAATTGAGCAGATTTTCGTTGGCTCCAGAGGCAAAACGGGAGAGAAAATTGATCGCTGAGGAGCCTGCGGCCTCCACAGGCGCAAAAGCGATCTCATAATCCCCGCTTTCTACACGGGTGCGAAGCTCCGGGCGCTCCACAGTCTCCAGCTGGAGCATGAGCGTAATGCCAAGCGCACTCTGCCAGTTTTGGATCATGCGGCGCAGCATCTCCGCGTGCTCCTGCGCGCACAATACGGTGAGAGAGGCGCTCTCCTGCCCAAGCGATTCCAATGCATTTTCCCACCGGCTGCGGGCATCATCCGCATTGTAGGCCAGGCGGCCGATGGCGCCGGCCGTCTCCCGGTAGTTTTTATCACCGATGGTGCAGAACGCGGGCACAAAGCCCTGCGCCGCTTCCCTCAGATCCTCAGCCGGCTCCAGCGCCGAGCGGTTAAGCCCCTGGCAGAGGGCTATGCGCAAATTTACGTCTTTCAGCAAAGGGCTTCCCGCATTAAAGCAGAGTGCCCAGGTGATATTTTTTACCTCCTGCAATGTGATGCCAGAGCCCTCCCTCAGGGTATCTACCTGCGCCTGCGTTAGGGGTGCAGCGTCATAACGGCCCTCCTGGAGCCTCTCCAGCCGCGATTGCTCATCCGTATTGATAGAAAGGCTGACAGAAGCCGGGGAAACCGCCGTCTCCCCTTGATACTCCGGGTTTTGCCTGAGCAGCAGGGATTTCTCATGCGACCATTGCGAAAGGTAAAACGGCCCGTTGCAGATGAGATATTTCCGCTCCAGACCATAGCGGCCCGCTGTGGCCTGAAAAAAAGCCTCGTCGCAGGGCATGCTCAGGGGCAGGGCCAGCGCGTAGAGAAAATTGCTGTCTGTACGGGCGAGCCGGATCTCCAACGTGTTGGAATCGACCACCCGTATGCCCAGCTGCTCCGGAGATGCTGTGCCACGATGAACCTGCTGGGCGTTTTCGATTGCATAAAGCGCCTTGGCCTCCGCGATGCCGGTTTCCGGAAGGAGCGCCCGCGTCAGGCCAAAGGCAAAATCATGCGCATCAAGCGTTGGATCGAGCGTTTTTCCCTCCCCGAGGAGCTCTTCCAGCTCATCCGCATCGGCGATATGCCACCGCATATTCGCCCGCAGGTGGAAGGTGTAGATCAACCCATCCGACGAAACATCCCATCGCTGGGCCGCCCCAGGCACAATCCCGCCCGTTTCATTCACACGGACGAGGCCCTCAAAGCAATTGCCGACCACCAGCCGGGCGGTATCGTCAGCGGCAATCTGGGGATCGAGACAGACAGGCTCGCCATCGATTGGATAAGCCAGTTTTTTGCCGGCGCCGGTATCTTTCGAGCAGCCTGCAAGCGCGCTGAGCAAAAACGCAATGGAAAGCACCAGTGCGGGAAATCGGGTTGTAAAAAGATTTTTCACGCTTTTCTTCCCTTTCCAGTGTTTTTTCTCATCTTATCATTCTGCCCTGCCGGATACAAGGCGGTTTTTGTAAACATTTTATGCTTCGCCCTTTGCAAGATCGACTGCCCCGCATAATGCGAGCACCGCATGGGCAATGATTTTTGCATTGAGCAGGAGGTGCTCTTCCGTAATAAACTCATCCGCGCCGTGCATATGGTTTTCCTCCCCGGGGAAGGCAGGGCCAAATGCCACACCGCCCGGGATACCGTGCACATAGGTGCCGCCGCCGATCGCCATGCAGTAACCCGGCAGACCAGTCTGGCGGGAATAAACCTCCAGCAGTGTGCGCACAAACGCGCTGCTGCCCGGCACCTGGTGCGGCTCTGTGCCCATTGCGGGCGCAGCGGTGAAGCCCGCCTGCGCGAGCGCCCGTGTTAGCTGCTGGGTAACTCCGGCGAGCGTTTCACACAGGGGGAAGCGGATATCAATCATGCCGGATAGAGCGCCCCCCTCACAGCTGAGCACGCTGAAGGCCAGCGTCAGCGCACCGGAGCCGTCCCGGCAGGCGAGGCCTGCTGAGCGGCCATCCGTTTCACCGTGGGGGAAGAGATGGCCCAAAGCGCACAGCCGCTCCCACAGGCCGTCCTGCTCCATGCCGGGCAGGGAGCAAAGCAGATGCACCAGGCCCGTCAGGGCGTTTTCCCCTCCTTCCGGCGTGGAAGCATGCGCGCCGTGACCGGCGGCGAGCAAGTGGAGCGCGCCCTCATGCTCCTGCGCGGTAATCCGTATGCCGGGCAGGAGGCGGGCGGCTGCCGCTTCCACCTCTTCCTTCGAAATGCCAATAATCGCCGCCTCCGCCTGGCCGGGCACGGCGTTGGGCGCCTTCCCCGCCCGCAGAGAGAGAATTCGCCTTGCCCCAGCCTGGTGGTACGATGCGCTCAGGCGCATGCGCAGCATCCCTTTTTCGACATTGATAATCGGGTAATCGCCATCCGGCGTAAACAGCATGGGGGGCAATTTGTGCTTGCTGCGGTAAAGGGCGAGGTCGGAGGAGCCATTTTCCTCATCGCTGCCGAGCAGCAGCCGCACCGGCGACGTCAGCGGAAGCTCAAGCGCATGGATTGCCCCCAAAGCGTACAGGGCAGCCACGGCAGGACCCTTATCGTCGATTGCCCCACGCCCATAGAGCCTACCGTCCCGCCGGGTCAGCGCGAAGGCGGGCACTGTCCACCCCGCGCCCTCCGGCACCACATCCAGGTGACACAGGATGCCCAGTTGAGGGGCGCCGCCCGTGCCGAGATCAGCCTCTACCATCACATCGTCTACAAGCTGCGCATGCAGCCCAAGCGAGTTGGCCAGCTGTGCACCTTGCCGCAGCGCTTTGGCCGGGCCCGGCCCATAGGGCGCACCCGGCTCTGCCTGTGTACGGAAGCTGGGGATCTCCACAAGGCTGGCGAGCGCTTCCCACATCGCGGGGGCTTGCCGCTCCAGATATTCATCAAGACTGTTTTTTTGCATAGAATCATTCTCCCTTTCCTGCGCGGCCGCTTCACGCACGAAGCTGATGCGGCACGCTAAACGAACCATTCCAGCGGGATGCTCTGTGCGAGCGCCTCCCCCCCGATTGAGCTGGGATGGCCGCCGTCCTTGCCCGTATAGCCCTCCTTTGCAAGGTAGGGCTCCCCCTCCCGCGCAAAGGCGGCGTCAAAATCAGCAACCCGATCAAAGGGGCTACTTGTTTTCAGCCATTGATTGACCGCGACCCGCACGGCATCCTTCTCCGGGCTACATTGGCTGGAGCCGCCGAAGGGGATGAGCGTGGCGCCATAGGCATGGGCGCCCATCTCCTGCACGTTGTGCGCCAGCGCCTCCAAGCCCTGCGCCACCTCCTGCGACGTGACCCTATCGGAGCGGGGCGCATCGATGGTGCCGGGCTGAATATAATCGTTTGTGCCCAAACATACGATAACATATTTTATGCCGCTGAACGGGCGCACATCCCATGCGAAGCGCTCCAACGCGCGCTTGCCGAAAAAGTTTTTCAGTGGATGGTGCGCATAGGCATCCCGCAGGATCCGGTTGCCGGCGATCGAGCGGTTGATGACTGCATACCGGCCCGGGAAGCTCTCCCGGATTCTCTGGCCGAACGGCCGGATCCACTGCCCCTGCTGTGTGATGGAATCCCCAAAGCAGACGATATTGGCTGCTTCATCCGCATTCAGCAGCTCCACGCTCTCAAACAGAGGGATGGGCTGGGAAAGATACATCCCCAACACCTTTTCTGCCAGGTGGATCAAGCTGTCCTTTGGCCGCCGGACGTGCGCAAAGGCTCTGCTGGCGGCATGGTTGCCACGGCAGACGGTGAGCTTCGCGTCATCCAGTGCGTTGCCGGAGAGAAGCTTGCCCTTCACCACGTGGATGCTCACGCTGAAGAAACCACCGGCCGGAACCGGCAGCGCCGCTGCATCCGAGCGGCAGCTTTCACCGCCGCGCAGCGTGATGCCGCGTTGCCCGCCAAATAGTAGCGGCACACATTCCCCTGTGCTGACGCCCTCTGCGCTGCATGGAGCGGCATAGGCTGCGTCGATTTCCACCATGTGGCGTGAAAAGCGGTTCGAGAGGGAGAGTCGGAGGCTCCTCCCTGAAATGGCACTGTGGATGGTGAGGCGGAACGTGCGGCCCCTGCCGCGAAAGCAGAAGAGGGACATCCCCGCATGCGACATCCCCCAGGCCTGTATCCATTGCTCGTTCATACGATTCCCTCCCGTGTTGAGGTCTTTTTTATGACCGGGGAAGCGGCGAAGCTCCGCACCGGAGAAGGCGCGCGCCTAGACGCAGGATGCTGGATCAAGAACGCCGGGGCTACGGCGGCAGAAAATGGGGCGCGCAGCCAGGCGCATGCTAAAAGCATATTCATCATATCACGCTTGCGTAGGGGATACAAGCACAGCGAAATTTGTCTCAGAAAAATGTGTGAACATTATTCACAATCTGCTCTTTTTTTTGCTGCAAATAGTATAATTATGCAAAAAATAACAGATACTAGCAGCATAAAGGTGGTGAGGGGATGCTGGCAACACACCTGCGTTTGCTTCGAGAAAAAAATGGCCTGACACAAAAGCAGGTCGCGGAAATATTGAATATTGATCGCTCCACCTACGCCTATTATGAATGCGGCAAAACAAGGCCGGATATCCTCACCATTGCCAAGCTTGCACGCCTTTACCGTATCAGCACAGATTTTTTGTTAGATGTGAAGAACCCCGCTTTTCATGCGGAGTTTCATGATGATCGGGTGGAATACCGCACCCTGCAATCGGAGCGCGTGGGGTATCTTTCTGACCTCTCGCGGGATGAACAAGAGCTTATCCTGCACTACAGGCAGCTTTCCGATAAAGCTGCGGTGTTCGCGTGCCTACAAGCGCTCTATGACGAGGAGAGATCCCACCGGGGCGAGTCTCGCCGAGAGGTGACCGGCGGTAAGGGATAGCTTACCGCCGCGCCTTTTGCTAAGGCTGCGCCGAACCCGGGCCAGGAACAGAAGACGTGGGCCCAACTCGCTCAAGGAAACAGGTGCAGTTTGCCAAATTGCCCGCCTTCGCTAGAAGGCGGGCTGCTTTGTTGCAAATGTAGTTTCAAAACGCTGCTGGGTAGCATGGGGAAAACAGGGCGGCAAACAGCTGCCCCAAGCGGAGCGCAGTTTGGCACCCTATTCCCCGAAGTAAGCGGCAATCTCCTGCATCCGCTGCATCTGGCCCACCCGGAACGGGCAGCGGCTGTCACAGTGCCCGCATCCGATGCAGCTGCCGGCCTTCACACTCAGGTTCGCATAATGGCTCTTCGCCAGTTCGTCTCCCGCCAGGGCTAAGTCATAATATTTATTCATCAGCCCCACGTCCAAGCCTGCCGGGCAGGGCTGACAGTGGTTGCAGTAAACGCAGCGCCCGGCGGATTCCTGCGGGGTGAAGCCACCCAAGAGGGAATACTCTCTTTCCCTCTGTGGAGCATGGAAAAAGCCTAAAATACGCTTTAGGTCCTCCCGCCCTCTCACGCCGGGCAACACTGTTAAAACGCCAGGGCGATCCAGCGCGTATTGTATGCACTGATACTCGGTCAAGGCCTGGCCGAAAGGCGAGGTTTTGGCATCCAGCAGCTGCCCGCCGCTGAATGGCTTCATCACCGAGATGCCCACGCCTTCCGCTTCGCAGCGCCGGTATAAAGCGGCCCGCTCGCCCCCACTGCCGATGGCGTATTCCCCGTGGCGGTAATCATAGGCCGGGTTTATGCTGAACATGAGTAAATCCAGAATCCGCAGATCCAACACCTTCTGCGCGATGGCAGGCGTGTGGGTAGACAGGCCAATGTGACGAACCACTCCCTGCCGTTGCAATTGCTCGATATAAGAAATGGTGCCTTGCTGGATGGCGGCTTCCAGATCCGCTTCCTCATCAATACAGTGAAGGAAGCCAAAGTCGATGTAATCTGTCCGCAGTGCCTTGAGCTGCCACTCTACAGAGCGCTTGATTTCATCGAGCTCCAGCGTCCAGCCATATTTACCGCTGCGGTAATCCGCGCCGAAATGCACCTGGAGAAAAACCTGGTCCCGGCAGCCGGAGAGAGCTCGGCCATAGGCCGGAAAGGGAGTGGCGTCTCCCGCCGCCATATCAAAAAAGTTTACGCCGTTTTCCAATGCCAGAGCAACCGTTTTTTCCGCCTCCGCTTCGCCGGATGCGCCCAGCGAGCTGCTGCCAAGGCCGATAATACCAACGTGCTCCTCCCCGTGGGGAAGCTTTCGATATTCCATAGGGTTCCTCCTGCTTTTTTTCAAAAAATCTTTTCAAAAGGGTTCGCACTTAACTGTGCTGCGAGGCGGCTCCGGCAGCCTTCTGGTCAGATGAGGCCGGAGCAGGAAATGAAACCAGTGAAAAGGTAACGGTCACATCACCGCTCCCGAGCGACTCCTCCCATCCAGACAGATCGTCAATTTTGCCAATCCGGGTATAGCTCCAGGTGTTGGAGCCGTAAAAAAGGACGATCTGATTCCCCTGATAGAGCACGATATCCCCTGCTTGGGTGGTGATAGGAGTATTGCTGGCAGGTAAATCCGTGCCGAGAGGCTCTACTTTTTCAAATCCAGAATAATCTTCCATGTGGAGCGCCACAGGCGCGGCCTCCATCAGCCTGGCAAAAGCGCTGGCCGCCGCATTCTCCTCTAAAGTGGCATAAAAGGTGCGGCCGCCAACCTGTACCTGCATACGCATCGGCGCAACCCCCTCGCTTTCTTTCGCTTCTGTTTGCGTGGGCAGGGAGGCAGCTTCAGGAACATCCTGCCCGGAGGGCGTCTCCTCCCATTTTTCAATTCGTATTTCGCCGGCCAGATCCTTTATCTGTTCTGCACCGGAAATGGCCTCGCCCAATTCATATAGTCCGCTTGCGCCAGGGCATTCGCCATAAAAAATAGCCACGTCTCCCCACGGCTCATAGTAAGCCAACGTGCCTGCCGGCCCCTCCGCTGGCGGCGTATCGCTCACATCCAGCTTCTCCGGGGGATAAAAGATTTTTTCATTATCCGCATAGTTTTCTACCGCCAGGGTCAGCGGCAGCTGTTCATACAGGGAGAGCGCCGCGGGGCTGTGATTGAGTTGGAAGAGGATACTCTGCGTATCCGTTATGATCTGAATCCGCATGGTGGGCATGGTATCCGCTGAATGCGCCGCCTGAGAAGGGGCGGAGGGTTCGCCGGATGGCCCGGCCGGCTGCCTCCCGTTGCTGCATCCGGCCAACAGCATTGCCAAAAGGATAACGCTGCCGAGGAGCCAGAATCCTTTCCGTCTCAAGATGGAACCGCCTCCCAAAGGAACGTGATGCCTGCCCGTGAGCCGCCGCTCAAAACTGCATGCGGCGGATTGGGCCGGTAACGCCCCGCCATCCGGTGCGCAGCATCGTTCCGTTTTTTTAAAAGCGGCCGTGCAGCCGCCAATTGCAACGGCTATGCGCAGACGCAGGCCGTTTTTGGGGTTTGTTTTTGAACGATGATTTCTCCTTTTGCGTTTTTATCATCTAAAATGATCTGACCGACCTCCGGCACAATCACATGGCCGGCATACGGGTTTTTGATGCTGAGCACCGGCGTGGTGATGGTAGCCTCCACCTCCGAGCGCTCAAAGGCCAGATCGCAGCCGGCCATTTCGCAATGAATGAGCTTAAGGCCCTTGCAGTAGCACAGTGGCTGGGTGCCTATGATTTTGCAGTTTTCAAACGTGACATTTTCGCAGTACCAGGCGAGATATTCGCCCTTTACCACGCTGTTTCGAACGACAACATTCTTCGCGTGCCAGAAGGCGTCCTTCGTATCAAATTGGCAATGCTCAAACACGGCGTCTTCAATGTATTGAAACGAATATTTCCCCCTCATGCGGACCTCCCGGAAGCGCAGGCCGGTGGAGCGCATCATAAAATATTCGCTCTCCGCGCTGCAATCCTCCATCTCAATGCCATGCACAGACCAGCCGAATTCCGGGGAAACAATATCGCAGCCCTTCATTTTGACTGCACCGCATTCCCGCAGGGCCTTGATGCCGTGGAGCTTGGCGCCTGTGATTTCGATATGGTCGGAATACCATAGCGCCGCGCGGCACAGGGGAGTCATCTCGGAATACTCAATTTTCAGCCCATGGTCATGCCAGAAGGGGTATCGCAGGTTAAAAAAGCAGTGCTCCACCTGTATGTTGGCGCTTTCCTTGAGGGCGCTCTCGCCGTCGGCAGGGCCATCAAAGGCACAATCCTTCACCAGAATATCCCGGCTGCCATACAGAGCGCGCTCTGCATCAAAGGTCTTATTTTGAATGGTTTTCATCAGGGATCCTCCATTTCAGTGGTGGTGCTATCGGGTAGGCTTCTTTTTCTGAATTTGATAAACCAGATAATCCAGGCAATCAATCCGTTTTTCTTCCCTGTGGACACGGGCTAGAAGCCGGCGCCTGTGGAGGGCGAGCAACTGCAGCTGCTCCGCTGCGTTCCCTTCCGCCTCCAGCGCCAGGAACCGCTCCACCGTTTGGGCGCTGCACCCCGCATCCTTTAAATTTTGAATGATCGCCTGAACCGAAGCCGTGCTTGCCATATGCCCATCTACGCACCTTTTTGCTCAATACCACTCTCCGCCTTCCTCTCCCGATTGTGGAATGGGGCGGATTTTTATTCTGTTATTATTATAGTCCGCGTTTCTTGACTTGACAAATACTTAGTCATAATATAAATTCATAGGTGAAACCTATAGATTTTACATCACACTGACGCATGGCAGAATAGGAGGCGGAGCGATGGAGCTGCGTGTTTTACAGTATTTTTTGGCAGTGGCAAGGGAACAGAGCATTTCTGCGGCGGCGGAATCCCTGCACCTCTCTCAGCCTACCCTTTCCACGCAGCTGAAGGCGATGGAGGAAGAGCTCGGGAAGCAGCTGCTGATTCGGGGCACCAAGGGCTCCCGCAAGGTGGTTTTAACGGAGGAGGGAATGCTCCTGCGCAAGCGGGCGGAGGAAATCCTTTCCCTTGTAAAAAGGACGGAGGAGGAGCTCACGCGCTCCGATGAAACAATCGCCGGCAATGTGTATATCGGCACGGGCGAAACGGACATCGTCCGCTTATTCGCCCGTGCGGCAAAAAAAATACAGAAAACCTACCCCGATATTCACTATTCGATCTCCAGCGGCAACGCAGAGTATGTGCTCGAATCCCTGGATAAGGGGCTGATCGATTTTGGGCTGTTGTTCGGCGGGGTAGACCTGCGCAAATATGAAGCGCTGCCCATCCCGGTGAAGGACACCTGGGGCGTGCTGATGCGGCGCGACGCACCGCTTGCGCAAAAGCAGGAGATTTGCCCGGAGGATTTGTGGGACAAGCCCCTGATTATTTCCCACCAGAGGGGAGACGACCAGTATTTATCCAGGTGGCTGAAGCGGGACACGGAGAAATTAAACATTGTGGCTACTTACAATCTGGTATTTAACGCATCCCTGCTGGTGGATGAGGGCCTGGGCTACGCGCTTTGCTTTGACAAGCTGATCCATACCCAGGGGAGCACTCTATGCTTTCGGCCCTTTTCCCCTGCGCTGGAGGCTTCCGCCTGGATCGTGTGGAAAAAATATCAGGTGCTTTCCAAAGCGGCGGAAACCTTTATCCGGCAGCTGCAGGAGATATTTGAAGCGCTTTAAATGTATTCGGCGGCGAGCGTGTTTGTTGCGTAGCGCTTTTGTAGGCCGGCTGCCTTTTGGGGGAACAGGCAGAAACGAAGAGGGCAGCCCGCCAGTGGCCGCCCCCTTCGTTTCATAATAGGTAGCGATCTCGCACACTCAGCCCCCCAGCCGCATCTTGGCAAGATCGCGGTAGTTGATGAGCTGGATGCCGCAGCTTTCGATATGCCGGCGCGTGGCAGGGTCCGCAAACAGGCGATGCTCCCAGACGCGGTGCTGCCAGGAGCCGGTGATGCCCTTGAGCTCCTCGCACTCCAGTGAGGGGTGAATAAAGGTTTCGGATACGCCCTCTGGGAAGGATTCAAACCGGGTGAGCATATAGTCGCGGAAGCTGTCATAGCTCTGCGCCTGCGGGCCATCCCAATCGTGGGGGAGCAGATAATCCAGCACCGGCACCTGTTTCTGCTGCGCATAGTCGCGCACGTTGCCCAGCAGCATCTTGACCATCTCCTCTGTGAAGGCGCTGCCCTCAAACAGCACCTTTTGCGCCGCGATGTAGCTGGTCGGCAGCCGGAAGGGCATGTGCAGCTCCGAGCAGAGGTCGAGCGTCAGGTTCAGCAGCTCCAGCCGCCCTGTTTCAATCCCGTATAGGGAGCCCATGTGATTATCCAAATGGGAGGGAGAGTCAAAGCCGAGCGCCTTCGCTTTCGCAACCTGCGCTAAAATTTCCGCGCGCACCTCCTCGAGCACGCAGTGCTTTTCAAATTCATCGCTTTCGTGCCACATGTAGCCATCCTGATCACGCAGGCTCTCCGCTGGCGCATGGGAGACAGGGGCCCAGCGGTAATGGCGCCATTCGCTGGTGAGCGTCAGATGAATGCCAATGGCAAACTCCGGGTGCTGCGCGGCGAAGGCTGCCGCCTCGCCCGACCAGCTGCACGGCATCATGATTGTGGCGGAGGTGACGCCGCCCTTCTTGAGCAAATCCATGGTGGCCAGATTAGCTGCATGGCACATGCCGAAATCATCGGCGTTGATAATCAAATATTTATCCATTGGAACCGCTCCTTCTAAAAAGCTGTTGAAGCATTCGTGTACACGGGTGCAAATGCGTTTTTTATAAGATTTCGTGCCGCACCGCCCAGTCATACCAGATTTCATACGCACGCGCCCGCTCTGGGGAGAGAATCTGGCGCGAGCGGGTTACCGGAGTCATCGGAATGCCGATGCGCGCGCCGAAGAGGTATTTCGGCCCGGCAGGAAAGCAGGAGTCGATCACGGCTGCGGAGTTGACAATGTTGGCGTTGAGCTCCTCCAGCTGCTCCTGCGGCGCGCCTGATGTATAGAGCTCCCAGAATTTGCGCAGCGTTTTGGTCATAATCACGCTGATGGTGGCAATCACACCTTTGGCGCCTGCTTTCATCGCGTCATATAAATAGGGAATATTGGCCTGCAAAACGTCGCTTTGCGGCGCTTTCTGAATTTTTTCTGTAATCAAGTCCATTTGGCAGGTGGTATCCTTGATGCCGATAAAGCGGCCGGTCTGTATCAGGCGGGCATAAGTGTCGCTGTCGATGATTTTTTGCCCCGGGTAACCAGGGAATTCGTAGAGCATCACCGGCAGCGTGGTGCAGCTGGCAAGCTCGCAGAGGGTTTCAAACAGCTCCTCGGGCCGGTCCCCAATGCCGCGGGAGGTGAAAACAAGCGCGTCCACCCCGGTTTGCTCCATGCGGCGCACCTCTTCCTTCTGCGCCTGCCTTCCCTCCTCAAGGTTGGCGGTAGCAATCACACGCATCTCTCTGGGCGCATGGCGCACCGTCAGCGTGGCGGAGTGCAGCCGCTCCTCCAGAGTAAGGTCTTTCATTTCAGAAGAGCCGCAGACCGGGAAAAGATTGTGCGGGCGGTGTGAGATCTGATAGTCCAGATATTGCTCATACACCTTCCAGTCAATGGAGCCATCCTCATGAAATGGCGTCATGATGAGCGAATAGACGCCCGCAAATGTGCTCAAGGTTTCGTCGGTTAACATGAAGCAGTTCTCCTCCTTATTCTTCTTCCCGTAACAGGCCAAAATAACGCCCCATCCAATATGGGTGCAGAAATACGCTGCCATCCTCCGCGGCCAGGCCGCAGTCATTGCCTCCGCCGGGGAGCATGGGGTGAGCGTTTGGCCCCTCTGCGTGGCGGATGGCCGCTTGCGTCAGCTCCGGGCAGCCGGTATCCGCCCGGAAAGGATTGCCGTCATATTTATTCAGCGGCTTCTCATCGTAAGGCAGCGGCTTTTCCAGCTGGCGGGGTTCGCCAAATTGCGCCTCCGGGGAGAGATCCCATACAAGCTCCTTTCGGTGGCTGTTGAAGGTCTGCCACCGGATAAGGTCCAAAGGCATCAGCGCAAGGCTCTCCGCCGCCGCCTCAATATCGCACAGCCGGCCGGTCATTGCGCCATAGATGATATTCCACAGCGGCGTGCGCTCCACGCGCTCGTATTGCCAGTGGTGCTCAAGACCCATCAGGTAAAATGTGCGCAGCGAGGGCTCCTGCTCATAGCGCAGGAGGGGGACGCTCGTGAGAAACGCAAGCTCATCATCAATGTGGCAAACATGGGCATCCTCAATTTTATGCTGCGCGACGTTCATGGCATAATGATGCCGGGTGACCAGTGTGCGGTAGGCTTCATCATAGGCCTGCCGCCCTGTCATATGATAGGCTGTTTTTAAAAAGGAAAGAATCTCCAGTGAATTGACGCCATGCTCAAACATCCACTTTTGATCGTGGTTGAGCTGATCCGGGTTCCAGACGGCCCAGGTTGTGGGCTGACCATCCGTATCCACAAGATGGTAGTCGTTTCGCAGGATATGATCCATAATTTCGCTCACCACACCGGCGAGCATGGCTTTTTCCGCATCGTCCGCCACCAGGTCGTAATAGAGCGAATAGGCATAGAAGTGGCCCACCATTTCATCGCTGGAGGTCTCGCCCTTCCACTCGCAGTCCTTCTCCGCGCTCAGGTGCCACTCCGGGTCGCCGTTGCCAAAGCCCTCCTCACCGGGATAGCGGATGGCGCGGGCGGTAAAGCCCGGGATACCGCTGACCTGTGCCAGCCGCACCATGGCCAGAATGCTGCGCCGGGCGAGTGCGGCCGCCTCCTCCTCCCCGGTCACGGCGTAGCGGTAGGCCTGCGCCGCAGCGTAGCAGCCTGTCCACAGCCCGTCGTTATCAGAGATTTCCACCTTGCCTGAGGCGATATCTCCCTCCTTTGTAAGGGCGCGCACGGTCACAAATCCGTCGCGGCGCACGTGATAGCGCTCCGTGACCTCCTGATAATACGCCGCCTTCTGGGCGAGCGTCATCTCTCTTGTTTGGATGATGCTCAGGCCGTCCGCCGTCCCAGCGCAGAGGGCACCATCCGGGCCGAGCGCAAGGCAGCGCACATCGGGATTGGGCACCCAGCGTTTATAGCCGAGATATTTTACCTGCCCACCCTGCCAGAGCATGAGTCCGTAGGGCGTTGCAAAGCACTGTGTACCCTCCGGCGTGCGGACGCAGGCGCGCAGATCCCCCTGCGGCAGGCCGGCAATCCCCTCCGGCGTCATCCAGTAATCCGCCCCATTATAGACGCACAGGCCGCAGTCTGTGCCGATCCACAGGTGCCCGGCATCGTCAAAGGAAAGGCAGCGGATACAATCACTGATCAGAGGGGTGGCGCGGGCATAGAGCTCGGACCAATGCCAGCGCTTGCCAGTGAGGGCCAGCAGGCCGGAGCCCCGCGTGCCGACATAGACGCTATAGCCGCTGCGCACCGCAAGGCAGGAGCCCTCTCCAGGGATGCCGAGCAACTCTTCCCATTCTGTTCCTTCCCGGCGGTAGAGGGCGTCTTTGGTCAAAAGCCAGAGCGTGCCATCCAGCCCCTGCGCCAGCGCGGTGATTTCAGATGCCCACTCGGAGCGCTCCGCCAATCCGGAGGCAGAGAAGGCGAGCAATGTGCGCCCAGCTCCCGCCCATACGGCCCCGGCGCCGCAGAATAAAACGGTGATGGGAAGGCCCTCCGCCTCTGCGACGGGGCGGAATGCAGCCTCGCCTGGCGCAAGGCGGGCAAGCCCTTTCTCTGTGCCGGCCCAAAGGCTGCCCTCGCTGTCATACACGAGGCTCAGCACAGAGCTGCCCGGCAGGCCATCAGCGGTATGGTAAAAAGTGCGGGTGCGCTGCGGAAAGCGGCCCGCGCAGTAGGAAGCGTTTTGGTATCGCATAAAATCCTCCTTTGGGATAAGCGGCGTTCAAATTTTAAATTTGGGGAGATATTCCCTATGCGCACATTTCATTTCAAAATAGCATTTTTTTGCGTTTTCCCAATCCCCGATGAGCGGATGGATGATCAGGGCGTTCATTGCCGCATCATCATCCCCTGTCATGGCGGCCTGCACCGTATATTTTTCATACTGCTTGATGGTGCGCATCATGGAGATCACATGCCCATTGCGCACCGGCGGGATCGGAATGGGCGTTGCGCCATCCTTGCCGACAATGGCCGCGATCTCTACCACGTCGTCATCCGCCATAAAGTCAAGCGCGCCCCGGTTTGGAATGTTGACGATATGTACATCCTGCTTATCGTTGGCAATGGAGTCGATCAACGACACCGCCGCGAGCGAATATTTATGCCCCCCGCGCTGGTCGAGCAGAGCGGGCTTTTCTACAAGAGTAGGGTCCGCATACATTTCCAGCAGCTTTTCCTCAATCTCCATGCAGACCTGCGCGCGGCTTTTCTCCTCTGCCGCCTGATCCCGCAGCTTCGCTTCCCGGCAATAGTAGTATTGCAGGTAAGAAGAGGGAATTGCCTGCACGGCGCGCAGGCAATCAAGCGAAAAGCCGTCATCCTTAATATTGGCCATCACCGTGGTGGTGAAGCCCTTGGCCAGCATTTCAGGGAGCAGCTCTTTCCCCTCCTTGATCACAGAGGTGACCCAGCTTAAATGGTTGAGCCCTACGTAGGTGATCTCGGTATCATCCCCCTCTGTTTCCCGGATATCCTCCAGCATATTGATGGGGATATTGCACAGCCCGATGCTCTTGACCGGCGTGTGGTTTTGCAGGTATTCGGCCAAAATGCCGGAGGGGTTGGTGAAATTAATCAGCCATGCGTTCGGGCAGATTGCCAGCATCCGCTCTACAATGTGCTCCATCACGGGGATGGTGCGCAGCGCTTTAAAAAAGCCGCCGATGCCCGTTGTCTCCTGGCCGATGAGATGGTATTTGACCGGGATGGTTTCGTCAAGATACCGCGCGGGGAGCTTCCCCACCCGAATCTGGCTGACGACAAAATCCACGCCCTGCAGCGCTTCATCTAGATCGTCGGTCATGATCACCTCGCAATCCGCGCCTGCTTTTTTTAACATACGCACGCACAGGCCGCCGACGATGGAGCGCTTTCGTTCATCAATATCCATAAAGGAAATTTTTTTGAGCTTCAGGGATGCATGCCGCTTGAGAAACCCATCGATCAGCTCGGGAGTATAGGTGCTGCCGGAACCGATGACCGCTACGGAGATTTCTTTCATGAATCTGCCCCTTCCTTCTTCTCTAGAATCCAGTTGATGCAGCCGTACACCGGCGGCTTCCTGAGCAGGAGGAAGCGCATCGCACGGCCGCTTTTGAGCTCGCTTTTGGCCTGCAGCAGGCGAAGATAGCTTGCCGGGGCAAGCTTTGTGTGCATGGAGCCGGAAAGCACGACCTCAATTGGGGAATCCGGAAACGCCATCTGCGTGGCCAGTGCCGCAATCAGGTCGGAGCCTCGCTCGGCCATCTCGTTCAGCGTTTCCAGCGCCGCTGTATCCCGCGCCTCTACTGCCGCAAAAAAGAGATCGGTCAGCGTGCGGCGGAAAGCATCTGCCTGCTCTGATTCCGCCTGCGCAACTGTGGCAAGAAACTCCTCTTTAGAATGAAGATCAAATTTTTGAAAATACAACTGCGTCAGCACGCTCTTGCGTTTTTGCACAAACACATCGTCATAAACGATGCGGAAGGCCTGCTCCGCAATCCAGACGCCGTTGCCCTTATCCGCCGTGGCATTCCCGAGCCCGCCGAGCTGCATTTGGCGGCCGAAGCTGTCAACAGCGTTGCAGCAGGTGCCTGTGCCGGTGTTGTAGCCGATGGCCGCCGGACTACTTGCCCCGGCTTTTATCACCAGAAAGCCGTCGTTATAAATTTCAAACCGGCGCCACCCGCGCGCCTGTAACTCACTGCACATGGCGTCGTGCTGGCAAGGGTGATCGATCCCGGCAAGGCCCATCAGCATGCGGGAAATATCCTCTGGCGCCCTGCCCTCCTGGTGGAGAAGCGCATGCAGGCCCTCTGAAATGGTTTCGGCCGCCTGCGGGATGCCACCCGCCATATTTTCATGGTTGCTGCCGGGCCCTGTCAGGCTGCCAAGCAGTTGCCTGGTTTCGTCAAAGAGGGCGTAGGTCGTTTTGGTGCCGCCCCCGTCTACGCCGATATAATAGCTCATAGAAGAGGCCTCCTCTGTGTTTATGCCGGTGAGCTTACATCCCACCGTAGGTCCAATGTAGGACAGAATAAGATCCTCAATTATTATACGCAGTTTATTTAATGAAAGCAATAGGATAATCGCAATTTATAATTGGTTTTTAAAATTTTTTATAGAAGAGTGCGGCGCCCTTGCGGGGAGAATACACCGCTTATGATTCTGTTGACAAAAATAGCCTTGACCGCAGCACCAGATGGTCTATAATGAATAGAGAAAAACAGGCCGCCAGGGTGAAATGCCTATACCGGCGGCTACGGAAAGGATGACGGGAATGAAGAAAAAGGCCAAGAATCCCCGCCAGGGGGCAAGCTTTTGCATGGCGGCCCTGCTCTTGCTGGCAATAACGGCAGGGCTTGCTGGCTGCGGCACAAATGGGGGAGAGGAGCCGTCCACAGGCCCGACGGAAGGCCAGACGCAGGCCCAGGCGGTGGTTGTTAACCCACTTACGGGCGAGCCCGGCTTCCCGGAAGCGGCACTGGGCAAACGCCCGGTAGCGGTGATCATCAACAATGCGCCAGCAGCGCGCCCACAGTGGGGCCTGTGCGCGCCGGATATCGTGTTTGAAGGGCTGGCAGAGGGCGGTATCACCCGGATGATGTGGCTGTTTGCCAACGTGCAGGATATTCCCAAGATCGGTTCACTCCGCAGCGCGCGGCACGATTTTTTGGAGGTTGCGGAGGGCTTTGACGCTATTTTTGTGCACTGGGGCGGCAGCGTTTATGCCTACGATGCGTTGAAGCAGCGCGATGTGGATGATATTGACGGCATGACCTATTCCAATCAATATTTTTACCGTGATCAATCCCGCAATGTGGGGCTGGAGCACACCGGCTGCACGGATGGGGAGCGCCTATCGCGGGCGATTGAATCGATTGGCCTCAGGCAGGAGGCCGGGGCAAGCTATCAGGCTCCTTTTACCTTTGCCCGGGAGGGGGAGGAGAGCGCGCTTGCCGGCGGGCCGTGCACAAGCCTTACCTTTTCCTTCTCCGATGACTACCGGCACACCTTCCGCTATGACGCGGCTACAGGCCTTTATCAGAATTTTATGAATGATAAACCCATGACGCAGGATGGCGGCCAGCAGATGGCGGTGAAAAATGTTTTGCTGCTCTTCTGCCCGATTAAAAGCATGGGGGATGCCAGCGGATGCATTGATATGGATTTGACGGGTGGCAGCGGTATCTATGCGGCAAATGGCTCCTATGAGCGCATTACCTGGAAAAAGGGCAACACGCCCGCTAACCCGCTCAAGCTTTATGCAGCAGATGGAGCAGAGCTCGCGCTGAGCGTGGGCCAGAGCTACATTGGCCTAGTGCCACAGGCCCGTCAGGAAAAGGCGAGCGTTTCTGCTGCAGAAGAAGCTTGAATGCTGATTGTGCTATTTGCATAAAAAATCCGTGACAGACGCGGGGAATGATATCGGAAAAGTTAATATTTTTGTCATCTTTTTTTACAAAACCCGCAACAACTCAGCGGTATGATAGGGATGCACCTGAAAAGAGAACGGGAGGAGGTGAATCCATGTCAAAGGATGCTTGCGTGCTTGTCTGCGTGACCAGCCAGCCGGATTGTGAACGGCTCATCCGGGCGGGGCGAAAGATTGCGGACAGCGAGCGGGTTCCGCTGCAGGTTGTCAGCGTGCAGAGGGCGGAGGAGTGCTTTCAGCCCAATCCGGAGGCGCTGGAGGAGCTACACCGCCAGGCAAAGGCGGTCAGGGCGGAGATGACAATTTATTTTAACGATAGCCCTGCCATTACAGCAGCCGTCCATGCGGTAAAGGAAGGCGCTGTTAACATCGTGGTGGGCTTCCCGAAGGAGAACAGCGCGCATTTTGTAGAGGATGTGCATATGTTGGCGCCGGAGATTCCCATCAGCATGGTGGACAGCGGCGATAAAATTTATCAAATGCTGCCTGCTGCTTCAGCACAGCCAGTGCACCGTTCATAAAAAGGAATTTATCAAACTTGATCCATAAATATTAAAAAACCGGCAGGAGCTGTCTATGGCTCCTGCCGGTTCCTTATCAGATTCCTTTATGCTCCTTCTTTTTGGAGCAGGACAGATTCAATCGCACCCACATACATCCGGTGGTAATCCTTGGCGGGGTAGCAGGCGGCGTCGATAGTGCGATCCAGGAAGCCGGCTGGGTCAATATCCTGATATGCTAGCTTCCGGCAGACGAGCACCAGCTTTGCCTGCTCAATTGCAACTGCCCGCCCGGTGAAAAAGGGCGTCAGGCCCGTCTGCTTCGCTTTATCGATTTCCCGGCCGGATTTTGCGCCGCAGAGCGCAAGCTCCTTTTTATAGCCGCCGCCGAAAAAGCTCATGGTGAAATACTCCTCGCGCTCGAGAAACTCGTACGTATACCGCTGCGGGCGGATAAAGATGAACGCGACATCTTTGCCCCACAGCTCGCCAAGGCCGCCCCAGCTGACGGTCATGGTGTTCCACTGCTCCTGGTTGCCCGCTGTTACGAGCGCCCAATCATCTGAAATGAGCTTGACGGCGCTCTCCTTCAGCTCGCGAATATTGCTCTCCTGAAATGACATGAACAATCGCCCTACCTTTCGGGGAAACGGCGGCGAGGCGGCAAAGCGCAAGCCACGCAGCATTTCCCTCCTTTTCATTACCACTATTATACTCGTTTTGTGTGCGAATGATAAGGGTTTCAGTTGAATTTCCTGCCCGGCGCTATTATAATAGGATGCGCAGCAAAATGGAGGCGGGCATGATTGTGAACGAAAAAAATACCGAAGGGGAGAAGAGAGTTGGTGAAATCTACAAACCTGTAAATTTGACGGATATTTATGCACTAAACTCTTGAAAAAACGAATAAATAGCGTATAATCTTGAATAAACCAATCCAATCCGTTAGGAGGCAATCATGATGGGAGAGATCAAAAAAGTAGTGCTCGCTTATTCTGGCGGGCTGGACACATCCATTATCATCCCCTGGCTGAAGGAGAATTATGACAACTGCGAGGTCATCGCCGTCTCCGGTGATGTGGGGCAGGGCACGGAACTCGACGGCCTGGAGGAGAAGGCGCTGAAAACCGGCGCATCCAAGCTGTATGTAGAGGATTTGAAAAAGGAGTTTGTGGAGGATTATATTTTCCCCACGCTGAAGGCCGGCGCTGTGTATGAAAAGGATTATCTGCTGGGCACCTCCTTTGCGCGCCCGCTCATTGCCAAGCGGCTGGTAGAAATCGCGTTGGCCGAGGGCGCGGATGCGATCTGCCACGGATGCACGGGCAAGGGCAACGACCAGGTGCGATTTGAGCTGGCCATCAAGAAATTTGCGCCCAGCATGAAGATCATCGCCCCGTGGCGGATCTGGGATATCAAATCCCGCGAGGAAGAGATCGACTATGCGGAGGCCCACAACATTCCGCTGAAAATCAACCGCGAAACCAACTACTCCAAGGATAAAAACCTCTGGCACCTCTCTCACGAAGGGTTGGATCTGGAGGACCCGGCCAATGAGCCGCAGTATAATAAACCCGGCTTTTTGGAGATGTGCGTCTCCCCTGAGCAGGCGCCGGATCAGCCCACCTATGTGACGATTCATTTTGAAAAGGGCGTGCCTACGATGCTGAACGGCGAAGCGCTCGACGGCGTGAGTATGATCACGAAGCTCAACCAGATCGGCGGCGCTAATGGCATCGGCCTGGCGGATATCGTAGAAAACAGGCTCGTCGGCATGAAATCCCGCGGCGTTTACGAGAATCCGGGCGGAGCGATTTTGTACCGTGCGCACGAGGTGCTTGAGACCATCACGCTGGACCGTGACACGCAGCACTACAAAGAGCTGGTCGCCCAAAAATATGCGGAGCTTGTCTATTTCGGCCAGTGGTTTACGCCGCTGCGCGAGGCGCTCGACGCCTTTGTGGACAGCACCCAGCAGACTGTAACAGGTGATGTGAAGCTCAAGCTCTATAAGGGCAACATCATCAATGCCGGCGTTACCTCCCCCTATTCGCTTTACAGCGAGGCGTTCGCCACCTTTGATGAGGATGATGTGTATAATCAGAAGGATTCCGAGGGCTTCATCAATCTCTTTGGCTTGCCCATCAAGGTCAAGGCGATGCTGGATGCCCAGCGCGAGGGGAAATAACGGCTGAAACACATAAAATCATAATCCAAATAGGGGCGGGGCGGTTGCTCTGCCCTTATCCCAATTCTGCGGCGGCAGAATCACAGAAAGGATGGCGCGGCGATGAAGCTATGGGCTGGGCGGTTTTCCAAAGAGGCCGATCAAAAAACAAACGATTTTAATTCCTCTATTTCCTTTGACAGCCGGATGTATGAGCAGGATATCAAGGGCAGCATGGCACACGCGACCATGCTCGGCAGCTGCGGGATCATCACTCGGGCGGATATGGATGCCATCCTCAATGGGCTGGAGGGAATTTTGAGCGACCTGCGCAGCGGAGCGCTCCCAATTGACCCGGATGCGGAGGATATCCACACCTTTATCGAAGGGGAACTGACAAGCCGTATTGGCGACGCCGGCAAGCGGCTGCACACCGCGCGCAGCCGGAACGACCAGGTGGCGCTTGACCTCAGGCTCTACCTGCGTGGCGAATGCGACGCAGTTTCGGCGCAGGTGCGGGAGCTGGCGCTTGTGCTCTGCAAAAAGGCGGAGATGTATGCAGATGCGGTGATGCCCGGCTACACACACCTGCAGCGCGCGCAGCCGGTTACCTTTGGCCACCACCTGATGGCCTATGCGGAGATGCTCCAGCGCGATCTTGGCCGGATTGCAGATGCGAAAAAGCGCATGGAGGTTTGCCCGCTCGGCTCTGGAGCGCTTGCGGCGACAACCTATCCGATTGACCGCATGCAGTCCGCCGCATTGCTCGGCTTCCCCAATGCCTCTCAGAATTCGCTCGACGGTGTTTCTGACCGGGATTACTGCATTGAGCTGGCCAGCGCCATGGCGATTCTGATGATGCACCTCTCCCGCTTCTCAGAAGAGATTGTGATGTGGTGCTCCTGGGAGTTTAAATTTATTGAGCTGGATGATGCATTTGCAACCGGTTCCAGCATCATGCCGCAGAAGAAAAACCCGGACATTGCAGAGCTGGTGCGCAGCAAATCCGGCCGCGTGTTCGGCGATGTGATGACGCTGCTGGCCGTGATGAAGAGCCTTCCGCTCGCCTACAATAAGGATATGCAGGAGGATAAGGATGCCATCTTCGATGCGTTTGACACGGTGAGGCTTTGTTTGACCGCCTTTATCCCGATGATCGATACGATGACCGTGCTCCCGCAGAACATGCGCAGAGCGGCTGCCGGCGGCTTTATCAACGCGACGGATTGCGCAGATTACCTGGTGGGCAAAGGCCTGCCCTTCCGCGACGCCTATAAGGCGACGGGTGAGCTGGTTGCCCGCTGTATCCGCGAGGGGCTGACGCTGGAAACTCTGCCGCTGGAGGAATACCGCGCGGTTTGCGAGCTGTTTGACGAGGGTGTCTATGAGGCGATTTCGCTGGAGAAATGTGTTTCCGGCCGCACGCCGCTGGGCGGCCCCGCGCCGGAGAATGTGCGGGCACAGGCCGCGCGCGTGCGCGCCCTGCTGCAAAAGGGCGAATAAAAAGGGAGAGGGTAATATGATCAAGGTTGGCATCATCGGCGCCACCGGCTATGCGGGCGTTGAATTAATTCGCATCCTGCTCAATCATCCGCAGGCGGAGCTTGTGGCCGTGAGCTCCGTGAGCTTTGAGGGCAAAGCACTCAGCGAGGTCTACCCCTCCCTGGTGGGGTTGTGCGACCTCCCCTGCTGCTCCGCGCAGGAGGCGATTGAAAAGAGCGATATTGTGTTTGCCTGCGTGCAGCACGGCATCTCGCAGGAGTTTGCGGCGCAATGCGCAGAGCGGGGCGTTGCATTTGTTGACCTTGGCGCAGATTTCCGCCTGAAGGAGGAGGCAGATTATGCGCAATGGTATGGCGGCGTATATACGCACAAGCAGCTGCACGAGCAGGCGGTGTATGCGCTGCCGGAGCTGTTTCGGGAGCAGATCAAAAAGGCCCGTATCCTTGCAAACCCCGGCTGCTACCCCACCAGCGTGGCGCTCGGGCTCGCGCCTGCGCTGCGGGAGGGGCTAATCGAGCCGCAGGGGATTGTGATCGATTCCAAATCCGGCGTAACGGGCTCCGGCCGTTCTCCCAGCGAGACGGCGCATTTCCCCAACTGCAACGAGGCATTTTCCCCTTATAAAATCGCTTCACACCGCCACACGCCGGAGATTGAGCAGACGCTTTCCACCGTGGCGGGAGAAACGCTAAGGGTTGTTTTTGTGCCGCACCTGCTGCCGCTTAACCGGGGGATTATCTCCACCATGTACGCGCGCCTGAAGCCGGGCGTGGAGGAAACGCAGCTGCGCGAAGCCTATCAAAGGGCGTATCGTGCAGAGCGGTTTGTCCGCGTGCTGGCGCCGGGTAAAACGGCAAACCTGCGCAATGTGCGGTGCAGCAATTTTTGCGATATTTCGCTGCATATGGATGCAAGGACGGGCACGCTCATCGCTGTATCCGCGATTGACAACATGGTCAAGGGCGCTGCGGGGCAGGCGGTGCAGAATATGAACCTGCTCTTTGGCTTGCCGGAGGAGACGGGGCTTCAAATGATCCCCACCTGCTTTTAAACCGCGCCATACCACGCTGATTGAAAAAGGAGGCTGCTGTTGTGAAAAAAAGGCAATGGATTGCCATTCTTCTGCTGACCCTCTGCCTACTGTTTTTGCTGGGCGGCTGCGTGCCGCACCGGGCGCCATCTGCCGATGCGGCGGGCTTTTTCACAGGCATATGGCATGGCTGGATCGCGCCGGTTTCGCTGGTGTTGTCCTTTTTCGGGGATTACCAGCTGTATGAATCGCACAACACCGGGTTCCCCTATAATTTGGGCTTTTATATGGCGATCATTAGCGGATTCGGCGGGTTGGCGCTATTTCGCGGCAAAAAGAAAAAATAAGCGTTGGCACACGGGCGGCTAGCCTGGCGCACTGCTTATCCGTTTTTAGGTATACAGGAAGGAAGAGGTTTCAATGGTGACATGTTCTTTTATCCCCGGCGGGGTCGCCGCCCCGGCGGGCTTTACCGCCTCAGGCATCCACTGCGGGATCCGAAAGAATAAAGCAAAGCGCGACCTCGCGCTCATCGTAGCAGAGGCCCCGTGCAACGCGGCGGCCGTTTATACGCAAAATCTTGTCTGCGGCGCGCCGGTGACGGTGACGAAGCGGCACCTGGAGGATGGGAAGGCTCGCGCGGTCATCTGCAACAGCGGCATTGCCAACACCTGCAATGCAGACGGAATCGAAAAAGCGCAGGGAATGTGCGAAATTGCGGCGAAGGCGCTGGGTATCGCGCCGGAAGAGGTGATCGTTGCTTCCACCGGCGTGATTGGGCAGCCGCTCGACCTTGCCCCGGTGGAGCAGGGGATGGCGCAGCTTGCCGGAGAGCTGTCAAAGGATGGCTCCGATCACGCCGCTCAGGCAATTATGACGACGGATACGCGCAAAAAGGAATTTGCGCTTCAATTCACGCTGGGTGGGAAGCCCTGTGTGATCGGCGCGATCTCCAAGGGCTCCGGGATGATCCACCCGAATATGGCGACGATGCTCTGCTTCATCACCACGGATGCCGCCATCTCCTCCCCCATGCTGCAAAAGGCGCTGAAGTCCGCTGTGGCCGACAGCTTCAATATGCTCAGCGTTGATGGGGATACCTCCACCAACGATATGGCGTGCATCCTGGCCTCCGGCGCGGCGGGCAATGAGGAGATTACCACTGAGGATGAGGCGTTCCAGCTGTTTACACAAATGCTCTCTACGCTCCTCATCCGCATTGCGCGGGAGATGGCGCGCGACGGCGAGGGCGCGACGAAGCTGGTGGTGTGCGAGGTCAGCGGTGCAAAGGAGAAAGAAACCGCCCGCACGGTGGCCAAGAGCGTGATCTGCTCTTCGCTTGTAAAAACGGCGATGTTTGGCGCGGACGCCAACTGGGGCCGGGTGCTGTGCGCCATGGGCTATGCGGGCACGGAGATCGACGTGACAAAGGCGGATGTTGCCTTTGTCTCCCCTGCGGGGCGCGTAGAGGTGTGTAAGGATGGCGCAGGCATTCCCTTCAGCGAGGAAAAGGCGAAGGAGATTTTGCTGCAGGATGAAGTGAAAATCGATGTGCGCCTGCACGACGGCGAAGCCCATGCGGAGGCCTTTGGCTGCGACCTAACCTATGATTACGTAAAAATCAACGGCGACTACCGCACCTGAGCGGTGGAGCTGTTATTCTACCTTTGCGGGAGGGGAGCTCGGTCTATATGGAGATATCCAATTTTGAGCGCTCGCAGGTGCTGGTGCAGGCGCTCCCGTATATTCAAAAATATTATCAAAAGACGATTGTAATCAAATATGGCGGCAATGCGATGATCAATGAGGCGCTCAAGGATGCCGTGATGACGGATATTGTTCTGCTCTCACTGGTGGGTATCCATGTGGTGCTCGTCCATGGCGGCGGCCCGGAGATTAACACTATGCTCGACCGCCTTGGCAAAGAGAGCCGCTTTGTCGGCGGCCTGCGCTATACGGATCAGGAGACAATGGATGTCGTCCAGATGGTGCTCGCGGGGAAGGTCAACAAAGACCTCGTGCAGCTGCTCGGTGCGCACGGCGGCAAGGCTTTGGGGCTGTGCGGGCTCGATGGCGGAATGATCCGCGCCGTGAAGCACAAGGAGCCGGACCTTGGCTTTGTGGGCGAGATTGAGAGCGTGGATGTCACGCCGATCAATGATGCGCTGAAAACCGGCTATATCCCTGTCATCTCCACCATCGGCGGCGGATATGGGGAGGATGTGTATAACATCAACGCCGATACGGCTGCGGCGCGTATCGCCGCCTGCCTGCACGCGGAGAAGCTGCTGCTGATGACGGACGTGCGCGGCCTCCTGCGCGATAAGGAGGATGAGAGCACGCTGATCCCGGTGGTCAACGTCAGTGATGTGCCGGGGCTGAAAAGGCAGGGCATCATCTCCGGCGGGATGATCCCGAAAATTGATTGCTGTGTGGAGGCAGTCCGGCGCGGGGTGCATCGCACGCATATTGTGGACGGGCGGATCCCGCATTCCCTGCTGATTGAGCTGTTTTCCGATGAAGGCGTAGGCACAATGTTTATTTAAGGGGGCGAGCCTTATGACAGAGGAAGAGATCAAAAACACGGCGAATCAATACCTGATGCCGACCTATGCGCATTTTAATGCAGCCCTTTGCGAGGGTAGGGGCGCGCGGCTTTACGGCCCGGAGGGGCAGGTTTATCTCGACTTCACGGCGGGTATCGGTGTCAGCTCCCTGGGCTATGGGGATGTGGCGTGGGCCCGGGCAGTCGCGGAGCAGGCGGCAAAGCTTGCGCATACCTCGAACCTGTATTACAGCCCCGTGGTGGCGCAGGCGGCCAGGCTGTTGTGCGAAAAATCCGGCTTTGCGCGGGTGTTTTTTGCCAACTCCGGGGCGGAGGCAAATGAATGCGCGATGAAGCTGGCGCGCAAATACAGCTTTGACACCTACGGGGCTGGCCGCTCCACCATCGTTACGCTGAAGAATTCCTTCCATGGCCGCACGATGGAGACGCTCACCGCCACCGGGCAGGAGGAGCTGCATCAGTATTTTGACCCGTTCCCGCCAGGCTTCCGCTATGCGGCGGCAAATGATTTAGAGGCGCTGAAGGCGGCCATCGATGAGACCGTCTGCGCCGTGATGATGGAGCCGGTGCAGGGCGAGGGCGGCGTGCAGCCGTTGGAGGCGGATTTTGTGCGCGCGGCTGCGGCGCTTTGCCGGGAGAAAGATATCCTTCTCATTTTTGACGAGGTGCAGACCGGCGTGGGCCGGACGGGCAAGCTTTATGCCTGGGAGCACTTTGGCGTGCGGCCCGATATCCTGACGAGCGCCAAGGGCCTTGGCGGCGGCCTGCCGGTGGGCGCCTGCCTGTGCGTGGAAAAGCTTGGCTCTGTGATGGGCCCCGGTACGCACGGCAGCACCTTCGGGGGCAATCCGGTTGTCTGCGCAGGCGTGTGCGAGGTGCTCTCCCGCATGGAGGAGCCGCTTTTTGAGCAGGTGCGCCGCAAGGGCGAGCTGCTGCGAAACGAGCTGGCGCAATGCGATGAGGTGGCTGAAATCCGCGGCATGGGGCTGATGCTCGGCCTGGTGCTGAAGACAAAGCAGGCCAAGGCGGTCGCCGCCCGCTGCGTGGAAAAAGAGCTGCTGGTGCTCACGGCGAAAACGCTCGTGCGGCTGCTGCCGCCTCTGACCATTTCGGAGGAGGAGCTGCTGGAGGGCGCTGCGATTTTAAAAGCGGTATTGCAAGAGGATTGAGGAGAAAAAGGGATGGCCATTGCGGCATTTCAGCAGGAGCTTTGCCTTCAGACGGTGGAGCAGGCCTGCCGCAAGCAGTTCGGCGCCGGGCCGGAGCATGTGAAGCCCGTGGGCGGCGGATATTATGGATCGGTATATTTTGCTACTTGCGGCATGAAAACCGCAGCTTTTAAGCTTTATCTTCTGCCGGGCTTAGCGGCGAAGGAGGCGCAGCAGCTTGCGGTTTTGCGCGAGCATCTGCCGCTCCCGGTGCCGGAGGTCTTTGGCGTATACCGGGAGGAGGGGCTTTATGAGACGCTGGTGATGGAGAAGCTGGAGGGAATCAATGGCGGCTCGATGAGGCTCGCCCGCCGCCGGAAAAAAGACCGGATGCGGTTGGCAGCCAGTCTCATCGACGCGCTGGCCGCACTCCATGACGCGCCGGTTGAGGGCTTTGGCGAAATCGGCGGGGAGACCCATGCGGATTGGGAAGACTGCTACCGGGCGCGGCTGGATGACATCCGCGCAAAGTTGGCGTGTAGCAACCGATCCGTTCCTCCGGAGATACAGGAGCAGATGGAGGCGGCTTATCAAAATTTGAGCCGCGTGCTGTGCGAACCGGTGAAGCGGCCGTCGATCATCCATGGGGATTTGAACCTCTGGAACGTGCTGGCCGATCCGGATACCATGCGGATCACAGGCGTGATCGACCCATTCGATTGCTGCCGGGCAGACCGGGAGCTCGAGCTCTTTCAGCTTGAGCACGCGACGGGGAAGCGCTTTGCCCTTTTGACGGAGTACAGAAAGCGCGTCCCGCTCAGCACATATTTTGATGTGAAAAAAGATTATTACCATTATTGGGATGATATCAAGCATATGGCTTTGGCGGGGTTGTATGAGAAACAGGCGCTGCTGAAGCTGGGAAGAAAATTACTGCGGGAGATCGAAACGCTCCCACCTGGAAAGGAAGGATAGCCATGCAACATTTACTCAAGATGCTCGATCTGTCCACACAGGAGATTCTGGAGCTTTTGAATCTCGCCGATCAGCTCAAATATGAGCGCAGCCACCATATCGCGCACCCCCATCTGGCGGGAAAAACGCTCGGTATGATTTTTCAAAAAGCCTCCACACGTACACGTGTTTCCTTTGAAGCGGGCATGTTCCAGCTTGGCGGCAGTGCGCTGTTTTTAAGCGCGCGCGATCTGCAGATCGGCCGCGGCGAGCCGGTACAGGATACGGCGAGGGTGCTCTCTCGGTATCTGGACGGCATCATGATCCGCACCTTTGCGCAGGAGGAAGTGGAAGCGCTCGCGGAGTATGGCTCGATCCCAGTGATCAATGGACTCACAGATTTTTGCCACCCCTGCCAGGTGCTTGCCGATCTGATGACCGTCCGGGAGCATAAGGGGCGGCTGGACGGCTTGAAAATGTGCTATATCGGCGATGGCAACAATATGGCGAACTCGCTGATCGTGGGCGGCCTGAAAACCGGTATGGCGGTGAGCGTCGCCTGCCCGGAGGGCTATGAGCCGGATGAGCGGGTGCTGAGTTTTGCGGCCCAGGCCGGCGGCTTTGCGCTGGAGCGCGACCCCATGAAAGCGGCGGAACATGCGGATGTGATCTTCACCGATGTGTGGGCCTCCATGGGGCAGGAGGGCGAAGCGCAGCAGCGCCGCGCTGCGTTTGAAGGCATCTATCAGGTGAGTGAAAAGCTGCTGGAGGCCGCAAACGAGGGCTGCATGGTGCAGCACTGCCTGCCCGCCCATCGCGGTGAGGAGATCACGGCGGAGGTGTTTGAAGCGCACGCCGCAGAGATTTTTGACGAGGCGGAAAACCGCCTGCACGCGCAGAAGGCTGTGATGGTCACCCTGATGAAATAAAAACAACCCGAAAGGCATCATTCAGGAACACATGGAAGAGAATCGTAGGAGCCGGAAGGCTTGCGCCATCCTAAAACAGCGCGCAGGCCCTCCGGCTCCCTTACTGCATCTTTCAATCAGGTCAAAACCGATTTACATTTTGGTATCGTCATAGTGCGCGCGGCTTCCGCCGATAAATTTCGGGCGGGTGCGGGCGCAGAGGAGGATAGCCTCCCCAATATGCTTGACCTCAATACGCAGAGGCACTGCCACGCGCTTGAGGTGCATGCCGATCAGCGTGCCTCCGATATCCATGCCGGCATCCGCGCGGATTTCCTCCACTGCTACAGGGTGCGCAAAGGCGGCATAGGCTGTTGTGGCAAAAGAGCCTCCCGCCTTGGGCTGCGGAACGACGTTGACCTCCTCATAGCCGAATTTCTGCGCCGCCTCCCGTTCGATGATGATCGCCCGGTTAAGATGCTCACAGCACTGCGCGGCAAGGTAGATACCCCGCTCCTGCAGCACCGGATAGATCCCGGCGAAAATGGCCTGCGCCGTCTCCAGGCTTGAATTGGTGCCGATCCTGCTGCCGCACACCTCGCTTGAGGAGCAGCCCACAACAAACAGCTGCCCCTTGGTGAGCTTTGCTACCTCCAGCACCTGCTCCGTGGCCTGGCGCGCCTGATTTGTAAGTTCTTCCAGCATAGAGAATCCGACCTTTTTTCAAAATTTCTGTTGCAATGGTGCATATCAAAGGCGGCTCATATAGGCCTGCCTCAGGAGAGCTTCAGGCGGTTTTTAAAGCGCACCTTATCCAGTGCCAGCGCAATCAGCACAAACAGCACAGCGCTGCCCGCTGCCTGGATGGTATTGGGCAGAAGCCCGGCCACGGGGACAATCCAATTGCCCGTGATGACGGCCTCCGCGATATAGTAGCCGCCGCACGTGATTGGCCACGCGCCAAGCAGCGCCAGCGCGTTGCGCTTATTGAGAAGCGTTGGCTTCTTGGCCGTGAACAGTAGGGCAATGCACACCTTGATGGCCAAGGTAAACGGCGCCCACACCGGTGCGCCAGAAACCACATCCGCCAGGCCCGCGCCCACGGCGGCAGCGGCACACGCATAGGGCGCAGGTAAAAAGCTGGCCGCAAGGTAGATCAGGGCATCCCCAAAGTGGAGATAGCCGCCATTGACCCCGATTGGAATATGAAATAGGAATGCAGTCATTACTGTGATCATTGCGGCGAAAAGTGCGCTGATGATAAGCGGAATCAGCTTGTTGACTCCTGTTTTTGCCGTTGCTTGCGTGTGTGCCATAGGGCATCCTCCTCATCGGTTTCTGCCCCTACTATACCCAAAATCTGACCGGATTAAAATACACAAAAACAATAAATTTAAAAGGGTCAATTTGCGGCGGTATCTCCTCCCTCGCGCAAAGGGAGCAGCTTGCGGTAACGCGTGAGGAAGATCGCTAGCGTTGTGAGGGAGGCGGTGATATCCGCAACCGGCTCCGCATAATAAATCCCTGTTACGCCGAAAAAACGGGGCAGGATCATTGCCAGTGGCACCAGAAGGATCACCTTTCTGAGCAGCGCGAGAAAAACCGAAACTTTAGCCTGCCCCAGCGCGAGAAAGGTGCTCTGGCAGGCCAGCTGCGCGCCAAAAATCCAGATCCCGCCTAAAAAGACCGGCATCATACGCGCCGTTAGGCTGATGAGCGCCTGGTTAGGGCTAAACAGACGCGCCAGTGGTTGCGCGAGCAGAATGGACAGCAAACAGGCGGAAACCGAGAAGGCCAGCGCTGTGGCCAGCAGCCGGTAATAGGCCTGCCTTACCCGGGTGTTATTCCCTGCGCCGTAGCAATAGCTTAAAATGGGCTGCACACCCTGTGTAAAACCGTTGATCGGCATCACAATCAATTGAAGAACGCTGGTCAGTATCGTCATGCTGCCAACATATAAATCCCCGCCATAGGCCTGAAGGCCTGTGTTGAGCGTAATCGTCACCAGGCTTTCCGTTGCCTGCATAATAAAGGGGGAAACGCCAAGGCCAGCCACGCGGCCAATGATTTTGAAATCAAAGCGGAGGTATTTTTTTGCACAGGGATAGCCGTGCGCTTGCCAAGAAGGAAGCAGATTACCCACAGCGCGGAAACTGCTTGGGAGAGGATCGTAGCGAATGCTGCCCCGCGCACGCCCATGCCCAGCGTAAAAATAAAAATGGGGTCAAGCACAATGTTGAGCACTGCGCCAATCAGCACAGAGAGCATGGCTGTTTTCGCCTTGCCCTGCGCACTGATAAAAGGATTAAGCCCCAAAGCGAGTTGGACAAATACGGTGCCGCATAGATAAATCGTTAAATATTCCTGCGCGTAGCCGATTACACGCTCGCTTGCGCCAAAGGCGAACAGCAGCGGGCGTTGAAAAATCAGGAATACGGTGGTCAAAATCACGGAGAGGGCCAGAAGCGACACAATGCAGCTACCGAGAATCCGCTGCGCGCCCTCCCGATCCCGCGCGCCTAAGCGGATGGAGGCGAGCGGTGCGCCGCCCATGCCGACAAAGGCGCTGAAAGCGGAAATGACCATGATAACCGGCAGCGTTACACCCACGCCGGTCAGCGCCATATCTCCGATCTCTGGAATATTGCCGATGTAAATGCGGTCTACAATATTATAGAGCACATTGATCACTTGCGCGGCGACGCCGGGCAGGCCCAGCTGAAACAAAAGCTTGCCCAGAGGCGCGTTTCCAAGCCGCGTTTCATTTTTTTGATCCATGAGGCCGCCAATCCTCCCCAAAAATCATTTGCCATTTTTTGCGCGCTGCCGGACAAGACGGCGCATGATACGATGCGATCAGGGAATCGACATATAATCTGTCATGCTCTCTACCTGCCCGCCGCGCAGAAACACCCGGGGGACACGCTTGCTGATGCCGCAGATAATTTCATAATTAATGGTGCCGGCACGGCCCGCCAGCTCGTTGACGGTGACCCCGCCGCCGAAGACGGTTACGGTATCCCCTTCTTGCGCATTGGGGACTGCAGTGACGTCGAGCATGCACTGATCCATGCAAACCCTGCCCACCACAGGCACGTGCTGGCCGTGCAGCAGCATCTCCGCGTTACCGGAGAGGGCGCGCGGGTATCCGTCCGCATACCCGACGGGCACGGTGGCGAGCCGCATCTGACGCGGCGTGACAAAGGTGCGCCCATAGCTGACCGGCACGCCCGGAGGAACCTCCTTGATCTGTGAGATCACGGTTTTCATCTCCATGGCGGGGTGCAGCTCCAATGGGTCACGCATCCCCGGGGCAGGCAGCATCCCATACAGAATGATCCCCGGCCGCACGAGGTCGAGATGCATCTCCGGGTAGTGGAGCGTGGCGGCGGAGTTGCAGCAATGGCGCAGCTCAAACGAGATGCCGCGCCGTTGCAGCCGCCCGGCGATATCGAGAAACAGATCATATTGCAGCCGGGTGTAAACCTCTGCGCTGCCTTCCTCATCCGCGCAGGAAAGATGGGTGAAAATTCCCTCGGGATATAATCCGGGCAAGCCGCAGATTTCCTCAATCTCATCCACCGAGGTAGCGTCTTCCACATTATCCCGGTAGGGGAAGCCGATGCGGGTCATGCCGGTATCCACCTTGATGTGGATGCGCACCTGCACGCCGTCGCGCTGTGCGCAGGCGGACAGCCGGCGGCCATAGCTTTGGTCAAAAACCGCCTGGGAGATCCCATTGACGGCGAGCTGCCGCGCATACTCCGGCGGTGTATAGCCCAGAATCAGCATCGGCTTGTCGATCCCTGCCCGGCGCACCTGAATCGCCTCTTCTAAATTGGAAACGGCAAACCATTCCACGCCGGCCTCACTCATCTCCCGCGCCGTGTATTCCACACCGTGGCCGTAGGCATCCGCCTTGATGACCGCCATGACCTGTGCGCCTGGGGAGACAAAGGCGCGAATTTTCTGATAATTTTCACGGATGGCGCCCAGGTCAATCTCCAGCCAGGTGCGTTTTAAAAAATCAGCCATACTTCATAAAATCCTTTCAGGGCGGTACGCGGCTACCCAAATTTTCCTCTCTGCCGCGCCCCGTATCAATTTATTATAAACGCATGCCCATTATCCGTCAATGTGCATAGCGCCCAAAAGAATGGCGCATCCTCTGGAAAAAGAGCGTGGCAGGGGAGGAAATATTCCGACACTATGCCTAATTTTTTGGCCTGATTTTTGTGAAGTTCTGCGTCTTTTCTGTTGCAGCGCTTTTTATGAGGTGATAAAATAAATAGGATTATACTAACCGGCGTTGCGCCTTTTTAGATGGTTTGTGAAATTTCGATTTTAAAACGACGCTCGCATAGACGATCATACTCTATATGAAGGTGAAAAATTTGGCTCAGAGAAACGATATCAGAAATGTAGCGATCATCGCCCACGTTGACCACGGTAAGACAACTCTGGTCGATCAAATGCTCCGGCAGAGCGGCATCTTCCGGCAAAATGAGCAGGTGCAGGAGCGCGTGATGGATTCCAATGATCTTGAGCGGGAGCGCGGCATTACGATCCTGTCGAAAAACACAGCTGTGCATTATAAAAACACCAAAATCAACATTGTGGACACGCCTGGCCATGCGGATTTCGGCGGTGAGGTGGAGCGCATTATGATGATGGTGGATGGCGTGCTACTGCTGGTGGACGCCTTTGAGGGATGCATGCCGCAGACACGGTTTGTGCTCAAAAAGGCGCTCAACCTGCATAAGAAGGCGATTGTTGTCGTTAACAAGGTGGATCGACCCGGTGCGCGGCCGCTTGAGGTGATCGACGAGGTGCTGGATTTGTTCATCGAGCTCGGCGCGGATGACGATCAGCTTGAGTTCCCTGTTGTCTATGCTTCGGCAAAGGATGGCTATTCCTCGCTCTCCCCGGATGCGCGCGAGGGGGATATGCGCCCGCTTCTGGATGCGATTCTCGAGCATATTGCACCGCCAGAGGGCGATTTGAACGGCCCGCTGCAAATCCGCTTTTCCTCTCTTGATTATGATGATTATGTGGGCCGCATCGGCATCGGCCGCGTGGAGCGGGGCACGGTGCGCCATGGGCAGCAGGTTGCGCTGTGCAAAACAGACGGCACGGTGGAA
Organism: uncultured bacterium; assembly: GCA_949283655.1. Classification (GTDB taxonomy): domain Bacteria; phylum Bacillota; class Clostridia; order Oscillospirales; family Acutalibacteraceae; genus Fimivicinus. Next base: position 8,502 of record CASDTH010000038.1, on the reverse strand, counting down.
AACGTGAAGGTCTCCCGCCTGTATCAGTTTGAAGGTTTGCAGCGCGTTGAGGTGCCAGAGGCGTCTTTGGGTGATTTGATCGCTGTGTCGGGCATTACGGATCTCAATATCGGTGAGACGGCCTGCGACCCGGATTGCATTGAGCCCCTTCCCTTTGTAAAAATTGATGAGCCCACCATCTCCATGAACTTTATGGTCAATAATAGCCCGTTTGCGGGCAGAGAGGGCAAATTTGTAACCTCCCGCAACATCCGTGACCGCCTATTTAAAGAGGTGGAGACAAACGTCAGCATGCGCGTGGAGGAGACGGAGACAACTGATTGCTTTAAGGTTTCCGGCCGCGGCGAGCTGCATCTTTCCATTTTGATTGAGACGATGCGGCGCCAGGGGTATGAATTCCAGGTTTCCCGCCCCAAGGTCATCATGAAGGAAGAAAACGGCAAAAAGCTTGAGCCGATGGAGCTGCTCATTGTGGAGGTGCCGGAGCAATATGTCGGCCCGGTGATGGAGAAAATCGGCTCCCGTAAGGGCGAGCTTGAAAACATGGGCACGCGCGACGGCGGCTCTACGCACCTGGAGTTTAAGATCCCGGCGCGAGGGCTGATCGGCTACCGCTCGGAATTCATGACGGATACCAACGGAAATGGAATTATGAACCAGGTATTTGCCGGCTATGAACCCTATAAGGGAGAAATCCAGACGCGCGAGCGCGGCTCGATTGTGGTGCATGAAACGGGTGAGAGCACGGGCTACGGCCTGTTTAACACACAGGAGCGCGGCAGGCTGTTCATCGGCCCGGGCGTGCCGGTTTATGAGGGCATGATCGTGGGCGAATGCTCGAAGAACGAGGATATCGTCTGCAACGTTTGCAAGAAAAAGCAGATGACGAACACCCGTGCTGCAGGCTCCGACGACGCGCTGCGTCTTGTGCCGCCCACGACGATGAGCCTGGAGCAGTGCATGGAGTTTATTAAGGATGACGAGCTGCTCGAGGTGACGCCCACCTCCCTGCGGCTGCGCAAGACCATTTTGGCCAAAGACCTTCGCATGAAAAAACAGTTCGGCAAGCACTAAAAACACAACGGCCGGCCGAACTTGCCGCCCTGAGCGGGAGCAGCGGCCGGGGCCTTTGCTCCCGGGAACTGTGGGCACGCACCCGGCCTGCTGCCATTGAGATATCCATGGAGCTGATGCTATGAGCTATGTGATCGATTTCCACACTCACTGCTTCCCGGAGAAGATCGCCGGGAAAGCGCTTGCGAGCCTCTCTGCCTGCTCGGGGGGCGCGATCCCTTTTCACGACGGGACGGCGGAGAGCCTGCTTCAGCGCGTGCAGACGGGCGGGGCAGACGCAGCTGTGGTGCTCAATATCGCCACCAATGCACGCCAGCAGGAGAGCGTGAACCAGTTTGCAATAGAAACGGCCTCGCGCTACCCGGCGCTCTATCCGTTTGGGAGCGTCCACCCGGAGAGCGGGGATGCCCTTGACGAGCTGGAGCGCATCCATGCGGCAGGCCTGAAGGGCGTGAAGCTGCACCCGGATTACCAGCACTTTTTTGTGGATGAGGAGCGCATGCTGCCCATCTATGAAAAAATTGCCGCCCTTGGCCTGATCACGGTTTTTCATGCGGGCGTCGATATCGGCTACCCGGAGCCGACGCACTGCACGCCGGAGCGGCTGGCTGCAATCCTGCCCGCCTTCGGCGGCGCGCCGGTGGTGGCCGCGCATATGGGCGGCTACCTGTGCTGGCAAGAGGTGCTTCGGCATCTGGCCGGCAAGCCGCTTTATTTTGACACCGCTTTTTCCTACTCCCGTATGCCGCCGGAGTGGGCGCGTGAAATCATCCGTGCACATGGGGCGGAGCATATCCTGCTGGGCAGCGATATGCCTTGGAGCGACACGGGCAATGAGATTCGCTTCGTCAAAAGCCTCGGCCTTTCTGATGTGGAAACACAGGCGATCCTCGGCGGGAACGCCTGCCGCCTGCTCGGCCTGAACTGAGTGCCCCCGCGCGTTGAGGCGTGCGGGATTTTTCTTACCCTTTCCCGACGAAAATGCTTGGAAAAATATTGATACTTTCCCCTGTTTCTGCGATAATAAATCTAATTCATGATAGGGACAATGCGATCAGGCGTGTTTGCGCCAACAGGCGCCCGGCTTGACCGGTTGGCAGCTGCGCTGCTGTAGACCGTCCTTAGGAGGAGGAACCGCTTTGACTGACAACGAAAAGCTCGCCGAGCTGCTTTTCCCCGATCTTACCTTGACGCCACAGCAATGTGAGGAACGCTACCCCGCCCGCCAGCTGCCGGAGGGGGCGCGTGTGACGCGCTTTGCGCCGAGCCCGACCGGCTACCTCCACATCGGCGGCCTGTTTGCGGCGATGACGGCCCGCCTCACTGCGAAGGCGACAAACGGCGTATTCTTCCTGCGCATTGAGGATACGGATAAAAAGCGCGAGGTGGCGGATGGCGTTACGGCAATCGTCACCGGGCTGGAGGCCTTCGGCATTACGCCGGATGAGGGCGTGACCGGCCTCAATGCAGAGAGCGGCTCATACGGCCCCTACCACCAGAGCGCACGGCGAGAGCTTTACCAGTGCTTTGCGAAGGAGCTCGTCCGCCAGGGGCTGGCTTACCCCTGCTTCTGCACAGAGGAGGAGCTGGAGGCTCTGCGTGGCCGGCAGGAGGCCGCAGGTGTGAATAAGGGCTATTATGGCGAGTGGGCAACCTGCCGCGCTCTCCCCTTTGAGGAGCAAAAAAAAGCGCTTGAGGCTGGCAAGCCCTACACGCTCCGACTGCGCTCGCCCGGGGAGGAGAGCCGCCGCATCCGCTTCGATGACCTGATCAAGGGCAAGATCGAGATGCCGGAAAACACGCAGGATATCGTTTTGCTCAAAACAGACGGCATCCCCACCTACCACTTTGCCCATGCGGTGGATGATCACCTCATGCGCACCACGCATGTTGTGCGCGGCGATGAATGGATTGCCTCCGTCCCGCTGCATTTGCAGCTGTTCCAATGCTGTGGCTTTAAGCCGGTGAAATATGCGCACTTCGCCCCGATTATGAAGGAGGAAAACGGCGGCAAGCGCAAGCTCAGCAAGCGGAAGGACCCGGAAGCCGCCGTGAGCTATTATATCGAGCAGGGATATCCGAAGGAAAGTGTGATCGAATACCTGCTCACGCTCGCCAACTCCAATTTTGAGGATTGGCGCAGGGCAAACAAAACTGCGCCGCAATCCGAATTCCCCTTTAACCTGAAAAAGATGAGCGCATCCGGCGCGCTGTTTGACTTGCAAAAGCTCAATGATGTGAGTAAAAACGTGATCTCCCTGATGACAGCGGATGAGATTTATGAAAAAACGACCGCTTGGGCGCGGCAATATGATGAAGCGCTATACCGGCTGCTCACGGCGGACGAGGCCTATGCCAAGGGGATTTTTCAAATTGACCGCGGCGTGGCAAAGCCGCGCAAGGATATCGCCAAATGGTCTGAAGTGAAGCACTTTGTGGCATATTTTTATGAGGAGCTCTACGAGCCGGATTATGCATTGCCCGAGAACCTGACGCCTGCCGCTGCAGCGGAGATTTTGCGCGCCTACCTCGCCGGTTACGACCCGGAGGAGGAGAAGGATGCATGGTTTGAGCGGATCAAAGCGCTCTGCGCGCCGCTTGGCTACACGCCAAATGTGAAGGAATACAAAAAAGACCCGCAGGCCTTCAAGGGCCATGTGGGGGATGTGTCCGCCGTGATCCGCATTGCGGTGACTGCGCGGCATAACACGCCGGACCTGCACGCGATCATGCGGCTGCTGGGAGGGGAGCGGGTGCGCTCCCGCATGCAGGCGGCGCTGAAACACTATGAGGAGGCCTGAGAGAATGGAAGAAAACAAGATGGAGCTTGCCTCCAATTTTATCCATGATTTTATTGATGAGGATTTGAAAGAGGGTGTGTACAGCCACGTGCAGACGCGCTTTCCGCCGGAGCCGAACGGCTACCTGCACATCGGCCACGCCAAGGCGATCTGCATCAATTTCACCACTGCCGCGAAATATGGCGGCAAGTGCAACCTCCGCCTGGATGATACGAACCCCACCAAGGAGGATACCGAGTATGTCGATGCGATTCTGGAGGATATCAAGTGGCTCGGCTTTCAGTGGGATCACCTCTACTATGCGTCGGATTATTTCGATTTTATCTACAGCTGTGCCGTGCGGCTGATCGAGATGGGCAAGGCCTATGTGGATGATTTGACGGCGGAGGAGATTCGGGAGCATCGCGGCACGCTCACAGAGCCCGGCCGGGAGAGTCCCTACCGTGACCGCCCCGTGGAGGAGAATCTGGACTTTTTCCACCGCATGACCGCTGGGGAGTTCCCCAACGGTGCGCGGGTGCTGCGGGCCAAAATTGACATGGCCTCGCCGAACCTCAACATGCGCGATCCTGTCATCTATCGCATCGCACACGTCGCCCACCACCGCACGGGAGAGAAATGGTGCGTTTACCCGATGTATGATTTTGCGCATCCGCTTTCCGACGCGAAGGAGGGCGTGACGCACTCACTGTGCTCGCTGGAGTTTGAAAACCACCGGCCGCTGTATAACTGGTTTTTACAGGAGCTGGGCCTTGCCAACCCGCCCCGCCAGATTGAATTTGCCCGGCTCAACCTGAACTACTGCGTCACCAGCAAGCGTAAGTGCCTCGCACTTGTGCAGGATGGCCTTGTCAGCGGGTGGGACGACCCGCGCATGGCCACGCTCAGCGGCATGCGCCGCCGGGGATACCCGGCAGCCGCTATCCGCGATTTCTGCGAGCGCATCGGCGTCTCCAAGGCCTACAGCGTGGTGGATTACGGCCTGCTGGAATCCTGCGTGCGCGATCGCCTCAATGCCGACGCGCCGCGCGCCATGGCTGTGCTGCGCCCGCTGAAGGTAGTGATTGACAACTACCCGAAGGGGCAGACGGAAACCCTTGAGGTGGAAAACAACCCTGACCGGCCGGAGCTCGGTTCCCGCAAGGTCACTTTTTCCCGCGAGCTTTATGTGGAGCAGGAGGATTTCATGGCGGAGCCGGTCAAAAAATATTTTCGTCTTTTCCCCGGCAATGAGGTGCGCCTGAAGAGCGCCTATTTTGTCACCTGCACCGGCTATGACACAGATGATAGCGGCAACGTGACCTGCCTGCATTGCACCTATGACCCGGAAAGCCGGGGCGGCAACTCGCCGGATGGCCGCAAGGTCAAGGGCACGCTCCACTGGGTCAGTGCGGCGGATAGCGTAGAGGCGGAGGTTCGCCTTTACGACAGGCTGTTTTGCACGGAAAATCCGGCGGATACGGAGGAGTTTGAGGCGAATATCAACCCGGACTCCCTTGTCACTCTTACGGATTGCCGTTTGGAGGGCAGCCTGCGGGATGCAAAGGCGGGCGACACCTTCCAGTTCATGCGCCAGGGCTATTTCTGCGTGGACCCCGACAGCACGCCGGAGCACCCAGTGTTTAACCGGACGGTGGCGCTGAATTCCTCCTGGGAGAAAAAGAAATGAGCAGGCAACGTTTGCAAAAAAGGCGCACAAGCGGCGCGCGCTATGGCTACCGCGCCGTGGCGGCTATTGTGGCTGCCGCAATTTTCCCGGTGTTCTTTCTGGCACCGCTCATGCGGATTTCCTACTCCGTGCTTCTCATGGGGGAATCCGAACTGACGATTTCGCTCAGGGATTTGCTCTTTGCGCAGGGGGGCGCACTGCAGCCGGAGGTGCTGCTCGGCCTGGAGGCGCTTGCTCCGCTCAAACCCACGCTGGCAGCCTTAAGCGCCCTGCTGGTGCTCGCTCTGGCTGCTGCGCTGGCAACTGTGATCGCTTCGCTGTGTTGCGGCCGGTATGCGGCCACGCTCTGCATTGCCGGGGTGGGCACGGCATCGCTGCTCGGAGCGCTGATTCCCTTGCACACGGCCTCTGCCATGCTGGCGGATGGAACCGTCTCAATCGGGGCGCTGCTTTCGCAGGGGCAGGAGGCTGGCGTGCTGCCGGATTCAATTGGTGGGATTTCCTCCTCCCTGCTGCAGAACGCTTCCTCCCTTGCCGATTTAGCTGTGCAGGAGATAGCGCTCCACTTTGACGCAGGCTATTATGGTGCTTTGCTCCTGATGGCTTTTCTGCTGTTTTGGAGTGGTGCCCATTTGCTTATTGGCATTGGCGAGGGGAAGCAGCCGGCCCACAGGGCAGCGCATAAGCGGAAGGGACGGTAAGCTTGCCGCAGAGCTGCATTCCAAGCGGCGGCGGGGCCCTTGAAAGGGCGCAGGATGATAAATAGCCGGCCGGGGAGGCCCGGCTGGTAGATGGATCAGGCATTAAAAATTGCGCCCTGCGCGCGGGCAACAGGCCCGTTTGCAGGACGCGATTTTTTGCAATGTTTGGAGAAGGCTGCTCCCCTTCGGCTATTGCTTTACAAACACAGCCTTTGGCTGGCCGCAGCGCGGGCACTGCCAAGCATCCGGCAGCTCTTCAAAAGGCTCTTCACCATCGTAAATATAGCCGCAAACCGAGCAGACCCACTGCGGCTTCGGCGCTTGCTGCGCACCGGAGGAGGCGGCCTTTTGCCCGCCGGACGAAAATGCCTGGAAGGCCTGCCGCGCAGCATCCTTCATATGCTTTTGATAATCGCCGTAGAGCAGGGGCTCGCCGTCGCCATTCCAAGCATCCACCACCTCGCAGGTGAAGACCGTGTGGGTGGAGAGCTCCTTTGCCTCCACAACGCGGCAGCGCAGGTAGGAGGCGGCATCCAGCAACACCGGAAGCCCATCCTTGACCACGTGCTCCACGTTAACCCATTTATCCGCCTTGCGTGCGGATTGGAAGCCGAAGTTTGCGATCACAAAGGGGTCTATATCCGCCCGGAGGACGGAAATCGTGCACTCCCCGGTTTCGTGCAGCAGCTGATTGGTCAGGTTGTTACGCATGCTGCCAAGCATCAGCAGCGGGGGGGCATCGGAGGTGACCTGCATCAGTGCATCCACGATGCAGCCGCCAAAGGAATCGCCGTTTTTCACCCCGACCACATACAGGCCGTAGGAAAGCTTAAAAAGGGCGGTTTGATCCATGATGAGCCTCCCCCTTATGCTTGCTCAAACTGATCCTTCCCAACGCCGCACAGGGGGCAGACCCAATCCTCCGGCAGATCTTCAAATGCGGTGCCAGGGGCAATGCCGTTATCCGGGTCGCCAACCGCAGGGTCATATTCATAGCCGCAAACGACGCACACATATTTTTTCATAAAACAATCCTCCTAAATAACCGTTTTTCCAGAGGCTCCCACTGGATACCCTGATTATAGCGCATAGTACAAGGATTGTCCATCTTTTTTCAATTATGCGTTCCACGCCGGCCACACATCGTTTTCGTTTTTGAAGGCGGAGCATTCGCCACTAAAAACGATGAAAACGCGAGATTTTAAAAGGGATAGCATGTTAAATTAAAAAATTGAGAAAAAGCTTGACAGCACTCCTCCCTTTGTGGTATGCTAAGCGGGCACTGAAAAAGGGTAAGACGATTAAATTGGAGGTTTTACTATGTCAACCTATATGCCGAAGGCGGGCGACATCACCCGCAATTGGTATGTGCTTGATGCAGCTGGCAAGCCGATGGGCCGCGTCGCCGCCCAGGCCGCGATCCTGCTGCGTGGCAAGCACAAGCCGACCTTTACGCCCAATGCCGACTGCGGCGACCACGTCATTATCATCAATGCTGACAAGGCGGTTCTGACGGGCAACAAGCTTCATCAGAAAATGTATTATCATCACTCCGGCTATATCGGCCACCTCAAAGAGGTCAAATACAGCACCCTGATGAAAACGCGCGCTGATTTTGCGATGCAGCTTGCTGTTAAGGGGATGCTGCCGGATTCCGTCATCGGCCGCAATGCGCTGACCAGGCTTCGTGTTTACAAGGGCGCTGAGCACAAGCATGCTGCTCAGAAGCCTCAGGAATGGGCGTTTTAAGGAAGGAGGAAAAGGAACATGTACGATAGCAATCCCTATTTTTACGGCACTGGCCGCAGGAAGAAATCCGTTGCCCGCGTGCGCGTTTATCCCGGCACGGGCAAGATCACGATTAACGACAGGGCCATTGACGATTATTTCGGCCTTGAAACGCTGAAGCTCATCGTCCGCCAGCCTCTTGCGCTGACCGGCACGACGGAGAAGTTCGATATCGTTTGCCGCGTCAACGGCGGCGGTGTGACCGGCCAGGCCGGCGCAATCCGCCACGGCCTTTCCCGCGCGCTGCTCCAGTATGACGAGGCGCTTCGCCCCGCGCTGAAGAAAGCCGGCTTCCTCACGCGTGACCCGAGGATGAAGGAAAGGAAGAAATACGGCCTCAAGGGTGCCCGCCGTGCACCGCAGTTCTCCAAGAGATAATTTCCACTGCTTCTCAGTACGTCCTTGGACGCTGTTTTGCAGGAAATTGGATGGTTTTGGAGTTGTGAGAGTTCCTCAGAAGTGTTCCGTT
>CASDTH010000037.1 GCA_949283655.1 uncultured bacterium | reverse complement strand
AAGTGTATGTATCTCTGTTACGTGTTCGGCAAGCCACCCAAAAAACTCGCTGCCTCACGGCAGCTCAGACATTTTGGGCGTTTGCTTTTCGCCTTTCAGGCGAAAAGTCCCCTCACGGGCCCGCCGGGGATGCGCGGAGCCTGCCGCCGCTGGCCTATTGAAAGGTTTCTGCCACTGAGTTAAGGGAAAGCCCCGGGAGGTTTCTCCCGGAGCCTGTAAGTAGTTCAGAGGCGCAAGCGGAACGATAGGCCCAGGCGGCATTTGATGCCGCTACCTGCGTGCACGTGAGGGGACTTTTTGGCCCGGAGGGCAAAAAGCGAACCTTCCCGCCTGTTTGAGCCGCCGTGAGGCGGTGAGTTCGGGAAGCGTTCGCCGAACGCACTGTGGTGTGGCTTATCTTTCAACCGCCACCGCAGTGCCGTTCATAATGGCCCCTTTTGCCTCCTTTTCCGGCCGAACGGAAAAGGAGGGGCCCACGCGGCCTGAGCGGGAAACAAAATTACCATGAAACATAGCCGGTCAATAGAACACTTCGGAACGGTCAAGACCGTTCCCTACAGGCGAGTGCGGGATTGATGGCAGGAACGGTCAGGCCTGTTCCCTGCAAATCTACTCCAACTTTGCATCGAATTTGGCAAAAGCCACTTCCCTTGAGCGGGAAGTATGGTACAATAAGCATCAGTGGATCTCTGTGCACGCGTGCAAAGCAGATGTTAGCTGGAATCTGCCGCGTGGGCGGCGTGTGGCCGCAAGCGGTTGAGCCCACCAGCCATTTTCAGAAAGGGTGACTAGAATGAAGGAATTTATGGGCGAGGATTTTTTGCTGGAGACAGAAACAGCGCGCATCCTCTTCCGTGAGGGCGCGCAGGAGACACCGATCTTTGACTGGCACTGTCACCTCTCGCCAAAGGAGATTTATGAGGATCATGAGCCGGAGGATATTGCTACCCTCTGGCTCGGCGGCGACCATTATAAATGGCGAGCCATGCGCTCCTATGGCATTGAGGAGCGGTATATCACAGGCGATGCGAGCGGATATGAAAAATTCAAAGCCTATGCCTCCATCATGCCTGCATGTATCGGCAACCCGCTCTATCACTGGTCGCACCTGGAGTTGCGGCGCTATTTTGGCAGCAACGAGATCCTCAGTGAGCGAACTGCGGATGCGATCTGGGCCCGTGCAAACGAAAAAATCCACGCGGGCGGTTTCACCCCCCGCCGGCTGATTGAAAAATCCAATGTGGCCGTGCTTTGCACGACGGATGACCCTGCCGACACGCTGGAATACCATCAGCTCCTGCAGGCGGAGGAGAGCTTCCATTGCCGTGTGCTGCCTGCCTTCCGCCCGGATAAGGCGCTCGGAATCGAGGCGCCTGGCTTCCCGGAATGGATCGCCACGCTGGAGAAAACGGCGGGCGAGGGCGTTTCATCCTTTGCCGCCCTGTGCGATGTGCTGAAAAAGCGGATTGCATTTTTTGATTCCCTCGGCTGCCGTGCGAGCGACCATGCGTTTGGCCGCGTACCCTATGCGGAGGCGACGCAGCTCCAGCTGGAGGAGATTTTTGAGAAGGGCGTTACGGGAGAGCCGCTCACCCAGTGGGAGATGGATGCCTACCGCACGGCGCTGCTGCAGGTGCTTGCGCGTGAATATGCCCGCCTCGGCTGGGGCATGGAGCTGCACATCGGCCCGATGCGTAATAACAACACCCGCATGTTCCGCGCGCTCGGCCCGGATACGGGCTTCGACTCCTGCGCGGACGATATGGCGGCCTACAACCTCTCCCGCCTGCTCGACAGCCTTGATGCGGAGGGGAATCTCCCCAGAACGGTTCTTTTTGCCCTTAACCCGAAGGATAATTATGTGCTGAGCACCATGCTCGGCAACTTCCAGAATAGCGATGCGCCGGGTAAGCTCCAGTTTGGCTCCGCCTGGTGGTTCAACGATCACATCGACGGTATGCGCGAGCAGATGCGCACGCTGGCCAATACCGGCGTGCTGGGCCGATTTGTCGGCATGGTGACGGATTCCCGCTCCTTCCTCTCCTACCCGCGGCATGAGTATTTCCGCCGCATCCTCTGCGGTCTGCTGGGCGATATGGTGGAGGCGGGCTGGTACCCGGCGGAGATGGACGCCCTCACACAGATCGTGAAGGATATCTCCTACTACAATGCGGTGCGGTATTTCGGAATTGAATAAGCTGTCTCTCACGATCCAGCAACCCCTTCGGTCTTCGGGCAGAAGGGGTTTTTTACTGAATCAGGAATTTTAGTAACATCAATAAAGTATAGATAATTATAAAAAATAGGGATGGATTTAAATAAATTATCTGCCATACTTGTTGACAGGCCAATTGATAAATCCTATAATCAAAATGGAAGGAGGAACTTTTTGTTAAAAAATGGAAGATTGTTTGATGTGAAAAGGGAGAGCCTCTATGAAAAGATGGATGAAAATAGCCGTTGCTGCACTGCTCGTGCTGGTTTACTGCGCTGTTTTTATGCAGGGCTTTGCCTACAGCACGATCACGGAGGAAGAGATTGACGCGTTCCTCGCGGAACAGGGTGTGCCGGAGATCGCTATTCAAAAGTTGCCGTTTGATTTGAAAAAGCGGATTTATCTGGGCGAATCGCAGGTTGAGGTAGGGAATCCTACTTATGGCGTGTTCACAGATGACTATAAAGTGGAATATAGGGTGGAAGACGGGCAAGCTGTGATGGATCAGCAGAGCCGTTCACAGCTTCGCAAGCTTCTCAATGATGAGGAGGCGGTGGCGAACGTGCTGCTCTCCAATAAGCAGGAGAAGGCTGAGCAGCCTGTGAGGCATGCGACGAATGTCAGGACGGAACAGGATGCTGTGAATGCGAACCGAGAAGATACGCGCGCCTATCTTGCGGCGAACCGAGAAAGCATCCGGAGATTACAGAAAATGTCGGAAGAAATCGTGCTTAGAACTATAACAAATTGGCAGAGTGAACTTGTATGTGTGCATTTGTCATATTCTAATTCCCTTGTTAGTAAAATATTTTTATTTGCTTGGGAATGGCGGTATAGACCAATGAACTGTCTGACCGATAAGGTTGCGATTGCGTGGAGTGGCGGTTTTACAGGGGAACCAGATAGTTTTGCATGGAATTATCAAGGCTATCGAATGGGGCCAGAGGAAATTCATTACGAAGCGGAAGGCGTTAATTATACAGACTATGAACCAAACACAGGAATAGGCACAGATATTGATATTAAATACAAGTATGGGACCTTTAATATTATAAGGCATGTAGGTCTAATTGGTGTCAAAGTGACAAAACGCACGACTGAAAATACACGGGAGTCAGCAGTGGGACGGTATTATCATAAATATATTGTTTTTCTACCAAATGGTTCATTAGGCTTTTCTCCTGGAGGAACAAGTGGGTCTATTTCAATTAGTTGGGAGAAGGCATATGATAAAGCACCTGATGCAGGCTGTGCCTTTGATGCTATTTCTTAGGGGGTGAATGAATTGGAAATTATTCTGTTGGGCATTGCATTTACGATCGCAGGAGCCGGCTGCCTGTCTTTTCCTGAAATTGCACCATTTTTTATGGTGCTGGGTCTGGTATTCATTTGCGTTGGATTATTGCTCGCAACGGTTGGCACGGTGAAACAATTGGATAAAAACAAAAAGTAATGAGGATTATGTGCATAGAAATGGGGAAATACAATGAAGCTTTTATTGTTAGGCGGAATCTTTGTTTTAGCAAGCGTCGGTATGATGGCCACATGGGAGGGCGCTTTTGCAATTATGGGGCTTTGATTTTTGGGCATCGGCCTGCTGCTCGCCGTGATTGGGGCCTTGAAAAAGGACAAACCAGATCAATAGCGCCGTTGTAATAGGAGAAACGCCCCGGACGCTCCTCGTGAGGGAGCGCCCGGGGCGCGTTTTGTATATCTGGGGAATAGCAGCTGCTGTCATGTTTTTCACCGCAGCTTTTTCAAATCCTCCTCTGCCAGGGAGGCGAGGTATTCATCGTAGGTCTCCTTGCGGTCGATGACACGGTCGGGCAGGATTTCGATGATCCGGTCCGCAATCGTCTGCACGAACTGATGGTCGTGCGACGTAAAGAGCAGCGTGCCGGGGAAGCTGATGAGCCCGTTATTCAGCGCTGTGATGCTCTCAAGGTCGAGGTGGTTGGTGGGCTCGTCCAAAATCAGCACGTTTGCGCCGGAGACCATCATCTTGCACAGCATGCAGCGCACGCGCTCGCCGCCAGAGAGCACCTTCGCCTTTTTTGTTGCCTCCTCGCCGGAGAAGAGCATCCGGCCCAGCCAGCCGCGGATATCCGTCTCCAGCTGCTCGCGGGAGAATTGCCGCAGCCAATCGATGAGCGAAAGCTCGCAGCCGTCAAAAAACGCGGCGTTATCGCTCGGGAAGTAGGCGCGCGAGGTGGTCACGCCCCATTTGAAGCCGCCCTCATCCGGCTCAAGCTCCCCGGTGAGGATTTGAAAGAGCGTTGTCTTGGCCAGCGTATCCGAGCCGATGAAGGCGACCTTTTCATTCGGGCGGATGGTAAAGCTCACGTGGTCGAGCACCTTGCGGCCCCCGATGGTTTTGGTGAGGTTTTCCACCGTGAGCATATCGTTGCCCGCCTCCCGGTCCGGCTTAAAGGCCACAAACGGGTAGCGGCGGGAGGAGACGGGCATAGCTTCAATATCCAGGCTTTCCAGTAGCTTTTTGCGGCTGGTGGCCTGCTTGGATTTGGAGGCGTTCGCGCTGAAACGTGCAATGAATTCCTGCAGCTCCTTCTTTTTCGCCTCCGCCTTTTTATTCTGCTCACGCAGCTGGCGCTGGGCGAGCTGCGTGTATTCATACCAGAAATCATAGTTGCCGACATACAGCTCAAGCTTGCCGTAGTCGATATCCACAATGTGCGTGCAGACCTTGTTGAGAAAGTGCCGGTCGTGGGAAACGACGATCACCGTGTTTTCAAAATCGAGCAGAAAATCCTCCAGCCATTGGATGGCGGCGAGGTCGAGGTGGTTGGTGGGCTCGTCGAGCAGCAGGATATCCGGGTTGCCGAAGAGCGCCTGCGCCAGCAGCACCTTCACCTTATCGTCGCCGTCGAGCGCACGCATCTGAGCAGTGTGTTTTTCATTATCAATGCCCAGAGCGTTGAGCAGAATCTCTGCATCGCTCTCCGCCGACCAGCCGTCCATCTCGGCGAATTCGGCCTCCAGCTCGCTGACGAGCAGGCCGTCCTCCTCCGTAAAATCCTCTTTGGCGTAGAGCGCTTCCTTTTGATCCATGATCTCCACAAGCCGCGGGTTGCCCATGAGAACGGTGCGGATCACATCGTATTCATCATAAGCATAGTGATCCTGCTTGAGCACAGAGAGCCGCTCGCCGGGCGTGATGAGGACCTCGCCCTTGTTTGGCTCCAGCTCGCCGGAGAGGATTTTCAGGAAAGTGGATTTGCCCGCGCCGTTCGCGCCAATCACACCGTAGCAGTTGCCGGCGGAAAAGGTGACGTTCGCCCGCTCAAAGAGCACGCGGCCGCCATATTGCAGGCTAATATTTGAGGCAGTAATCATAAAAAACTCCTTTTGGAAAATCATTGTTTGATGCTAGCCTGGAATAGAGAAAACGGCGCCGCCAGGCAGGCCAATGAAGACGTTTGTTTATCATAGCATGGGCAGGGGGAAAAAGCAAGTTTGATATTGGATGTTGTCAGCCGACGAGAGAACGAGGTCGCGCACAGCGAAACCGGGTGCTCATTCAAAAATCAATACAACCTTCCGACCGCACCACAAATGTTTTCCCGCTTGGGTCGCGGTTGGGCAGGCAGATTGTTTGTACTCCCACAGTCGTAAAGCAACAGTAAAACTCGTTAGAGCGCTGCCCTAATACCTGTAGAGCAATCCGCACTTGACGCCATACGCATATCCCAATAAAATAATAATTGCAGGATTATTCGGTTATACGTATTTTATGGAGGATGGAAATGGACTATATATCTGTTCAAGAGACTGCACATAAATAGGAGATTTTGTAACAACACGTTTAAAAGTTGTACGAGGAAAGCAGAAAAGACGGAACACAGAAATTCGGGCGCTCTTGGATGATCCCCCAAACGGCGAAGAAGCCTATAGATTTACGCAGGAAAGCGGCTATATCAAAATAAAGAAGGTGAAATATTATGTATAATCCTCAACTTGAAACTTTTTTAAAAGTAGCAGATGCAGGCAGTTTTAATAAGGCTGCGGAGGAATCCTTTATCACACCTACTGCTGTTATCAAGCAGATCAATTTGCTGGAGGATTCGTTAGATGTGAAGCTCTTTGAGCGTACACACAGAGGCTTGCAACTGACAAAAGCCGGAGAATCCCTATATCACGATGCGAAATACATTATTAGGTATTGCAGGGATTCGGTTACGAGAGCAAAAAATGCTATGAAAAAGGATACAAACGTTATCCGAATAGGCGTTTCCCCTATGACACCGGCTCAAATTCTTGTAGAACTTTGGCCTAAAATACACAAATTCTGCCCGGAACTTAAATTTCAAATGATTCCGTTTGAAAACACACCGGAAAATGCAAGGGAAATCCTTACGAATCTCGGAAAGAACATAGATGTTGTTGCAGGGCTGTTTGATGAAAACATGTTTGGCTTGTCACAGTGCAAGGGTTTTGAAATTTCAAGAGATCCAATTTGCTGCGCTGTTTCTCTGCAACACAGATTAGCCGATAAAAATAGACTGACGATCAAGGATTTATACGGCGAAAATTTGATGCTGATACATCGTGGATGGAGTTCTTATGTGGATCGTCTGCGTGACGATATATGGACAAATCACAGCCAAATCAATATCATAGATTTTGATTTCTATAACACGGAAGTTTTCAATCGCTGTGAGAACAGCAATGATATTTTGATGGCGGTCGAACAATGGTCAAATGTTCATCCGTTGTTGAAAATAATACCTGTAGAATGGGATTATCTTATTCCGTATGGTATATTGTACGCATCAGAGCCTTCCGAAACTGTCAAACAGTTTCTTACGGCAGCGAAAGAAGCAATTAATGAAAATTCAGAGAGATGACCGGCAGGCGGCTGCGGGAATGCAAACGGAAAAACGCGGATCGACAAGACAGCTCATTTGAAAATGGCATATCCATTCGGGAAAAATATATACGACTGAGCAGGCTTACATATAACTTTTAGGTATAAACTGATAAACAAAGCGAGACTTCTTATGAAGTCTCGCTTTGTTTATACTATAACTAAAGCAAAACGTCCTCCGCCTTTATTACCGGCGGATTCCATTTGCTTTTTCAGCGGAAAAATAATTCGCCGCTGAATCGTTGAATGATGACGCGTTGCGCCTTATTGAAACAGAAAGGATGTGACGGCTTTGAAAAAATTTTTCATTACAATGCTGATTTGTATGTCTGTTTTCCTTGCAGGGTGCGGTTCACAAATGAACACAGCAGATACAGACAGCGATTCCAAAGGAGCCGCAACATCTATGCAAGCGAATCAAAACGATACAGAACAATACACGGTAAATACCAAAATATCCGATGTGATAAACGATCCTGTTTTTGAAAATTATGGAAGACTGATATTCCCCGTAGACAATAGCTATTACAGTGGCGACACATTGGGCAAACTCCGGCTGACTTGGTACAACAACATCGACCCTGACAAAACGGTAGAGATTGCAAACTATATGAAAAGTCATGCCGAAAAGGGCGATGTAATTTTCTATCATATTTATGTCTTCTGCTTTTGTGAGTTTAGCCCACTACGGCAGGAAGCTGTTGCAGATGAAACCTAAATCAAAAAGAAAGATTTAAGGAGGCACTATGAATAAAACATTGAAATCCATACTTTCACTGATCCTATGCGTTTGTTTTGTGTTTGCTCTGTCCGCCTGCGGTCAGCAGAACAACGACGCTGCTACGGACAACACAGATACGACGGTGAACAGCAATACAGCCGCAGACGGCAATACAGATGATTCTGCCGCCGGTACGCCCGAAGAAAGCACAGCCGGAGATTCTAATATCTTGGTAGCCTATTTCTCGTGGTCTGGCAACACACAGCAGGTTGCGAGCTGGATTTCTGATAAAACGGGCGGCGAACTGTTCAGGATCACCCCCGAAGTGGAATACACGGAGGACGATGTATTTGACCGGGCGCAGGATGAACTGAACAACGGTACTCGTCCGCCCCTTTCCTCACACATAGATGGGGAGGTTATGGCGCAGTACGATGTTATCTTTATCGGTTTCCCGATTTGGTGGTACGATCTGCCGATGCCTGTTTGGTCTTTTCTGGAAGAATATGACCTGTCCGGCAAAACGATCATTCCGTTCTTTACCCATAACGGAAGCTCGTCAGGTGCGAGCAGTGTTTCTACTTTAGAGGAGCTTTGCCCGGATTCCACCGTGCTGGCCGACAACTATTTTTCCTATGCGGGCAGCAATGTCGGGGCAGCTGAAAGCGCCGTTGACGAGTGGCTAATCGAGCTTGGCTACAAAAATTAAATATAAGGAGAATCGAAACGATGAAAAATATACTTATCTTGTCAGGCAGCCCCCGTAAAGGCGGCAACTCTGATTTGCTCTGTGACGAATTTATGCGGGGCGCAAAAGAATCCGGCAACAATGTAACCAAAATCAATGTTGCAAGTAAAAAGATAGCGCCATGCCTGCTATTTCTGCCGTGAGCATAACGGCGAGTGCGTCTATAAAGACGATATGGCGGAAATTCTGCAAGCGATGATTGACGCCGATGTGCTTGTGCTTGCGAGCCCTGTTTATTTCTATTCCATCGACGCACAGTTAAAGGCGGTGATCGATAGGACGGTTGCCCGCTGGCTGGAGGTGAAAAACAAAGATTTTTACTATATTATGACCGCAGCCGATGAAGATAAATCGGCTATGGATACCACCCTCGCCTGCTTTCGCGGCTATGCCGCCTGTGTGGACGGCGCAAAGGAAATGGGTGTGATCTACGGCACAGGCGTTTATGAAAAAGGCAAGATTCTAAACACCTCGGCTATGGCTGAAGCCTATGAAATGGGAAGAAATGTGCAGAAAAGAATCAAAAAATCAGATATTTGAAAGAATGGAGAATGAGTTATGGAATATGTAACTTTGAATAACGGAATCAAAATGCCAATGGCAGGAATCGGAGTTTTTATGATGTCACCCGCAGAAGCGCAAAGCGCGGTTGAAAGCGCTCTCAAAAGCGGTGTTAGGCTTATAGATACGGCCAACGGCTATATGAATGAAAGCGGAACAGGCCGAGGAATCAAAAGCAGCGGTGTCTCAAGAGAGGATATTTTTCTCGTAACAAAGCTGTGGCCGACCGTATTATGAAAAAGAAACAGCGGTTGATGAGAGCTTAAAACGCCTTGATACAGAGTACATTGATCTGCTTTTCCTTCATCAGCCTACCGATAACTGGCGTGAAGGATATAAAGCCATTGAGAAGGCTTACAAAGAGGGAAAAGTGAGGGCAATCGGACTTTCCAATTTTCCTAATGAGCTTTTGCAAGAGGCTATTAATACTATGGAAATCAAGCCGCAAGTAGTACAGGTAGAGGCGCACCCGTATTATCCACAGACAAAGTTAAAAGAGATTCTTTCACAAACAGATATCGCTCTTATGGCTTGGTACCCGTTGGGACACGGCGATAAGAATTTGATTGAAGAGCCGCTGTTCTCGCAGCTTGGTAAAAAATACGGAAAAACCAACGCCCAGATTATTCTGCGTTGGCACACGCAATGTGGCAACATTGTAATTCCGGGCTCTAAAAATCCGGAGCATATCCGTGATAACTTTAATATTTTCGATTTTTCTTTGACAGATGAGGAATTGGCGGAAATCCGAAAGCTGGATAAGAATACACGCTATTATGCGGCTACGCCGGAGATAATAGAGGCATACAGCAAAATGCAGCTGAAAGAAGATCTGTAATAGAATGACTGCTACAAATAACAGCGGAGAGAGTGATAATATTGGAATATGTAACTTTAAACAACGGCGTCAAAATGCCGAAGTTGGGATACGGCGTATATCAGGTATCAAATGAAGAATGTGAACGCTGTGTATTGGACGCAATCAGCGTAGGGTATTGCTCGATTGATACGGCACAGTCATACGGCAATGAGGAAGCGGTCGGAAACGCTGTTAACAAATGCGGCGTTCCCCGTGAGGAGCTTTTTATTACAACAAAGGTATGGATTACAAACGGCGGTTATGAAAAAGCAAAGGAATCGCTTGAGGAATCCTTGCGAAAACTGCAAACCGGGTATATCGACCTTGTTTTGATTCACCAACCCTTTAATGATTACTACGGTACTTACCGTGCAATGGAGGAAGCCTATAAAGAGGGGTGGATTCGTGCAATCGGTGTTTCTAATTTCTATCCAGATAGACTGGTGGATTTGTGTAGCTTCGTAGAGGTAAAGCCTGCAATCAATCAGGTGGAAACACACATTTTTCAGCAGCAGAAAGCAGCTCACAAATACATGGAAAAATACGGCGTACAGCATGAATCTTGGGGCCCGTTTGCCGAGGGAAGAAAGGATTTTTTTACAAATCCCGTGCTGAACGACATCGGAAAAAAGCACGGCAAAAGTGCCGCACAGGTTGCTCTGCGTTTCCTTTTGCAAAGCGATGTGGTAGTCATTCCGAAATCTACCCATAAGGAACGTATGGCGGAAAATCTCAATGTTTTTGATTTTGCCCTTGACGAAAACGATATGGACGCTATCCGGGCATTGGATGAAGAACAAAGCCTGTTTTTCTCCCATTACGATCCGGCGGTTGTGGAGATGCTGACAAAACTGCACTGACGGCAGGCTTTCAAAAAGAGGTGAAATAAGTGAAAAAAGGGGCAGTTTTATCTTTCCTATTGATGATTTCACTTTTGATGACCGCCTGCTCGGCAAATCAGCCTGTCCACAACTCGGAAAGTGACGATATAGCTCAAACGATTCCTATTGAATCGGAAACACAGAGAGAGACAGAGAGCTTACCCGAAAAAACGGGTATTATCGCCGAACAGATTTTAAACGGTGATGGCGGAGAAATTCATTACAGCTATTACTTGCCGGAGGGTTACGATCAAAGTAAGACCTATCCGCTTGTGGTGACGATGCCGGGTTATGACATGATGTGGTTCGGCAAGGATTCTTCGGGCAGTAATCTGAATTGGAAGGGTTTTCGGGTATGGACCGAGCTTTCAGAGGATATGATTGTCGTTTCTGCACAGCTTACCGATTGGCACGAAACCTCCGCACGGCAGGCGATTGAATTAACGGAATATTTTATAGATAATTTTTCGGTTGACCGGACAAGAGTTTATGCAGCCGGATATTCGGCAGGCGGCGAAACAATGTCGCAGGCGGTTTCTATGCGACCAGACCTATATGCGGCATATCTGCATGGGGCTTCGCAATGGGACGGTGCTTTTGAGCCGATAGCGCAAAATGACGTGGCTGTATATATCTTTATGGCAGAAAGCGACGAGTATTACGGCTCTGAAAAAGCCCGATTCGCTTATGACGGTCTACAAGCGGCTTATCGTGAAAAGGGATATTCAGACGAACAAATCAGCGAACGATTGGTTGTCGAGATTCCCGATAACGAATACTTTAACAGCCGTGGCATTTATAACTATCATGGCGGTGGCACGATTCTGTTCGATGATGAAAATATTTTAAATTGGATCACTTCAAAAAGGCTGATTGTAAAATGAAATAGGGCAGAGGAAAAAGAAAAAGAGTCAATGGCGAACAAGTGGTATGATTGAAGTGCAATCGACAAAAAACCACAGGAGAATCGCCATGACTCAAAAACAGGATACCACAACGAGAAGGAATTTCCAACACATGACGCAGGAAAAACGCCCCGGGCTCAAAAGCCTGGGGCGCCTTTTGGCATATGCGGTAAACTTAATCGATATCTACGCGGATTTTTTCATTGGCACGGGTAGCGGCGGATTTCATCACCGTGCGGATCGCCTTTGCAATCCGGCCCTGCTTGCCGATCACGCGGCCCATATCCTCCTGCGCAACATGCAGGTGATAAACAACGGTGCCCTCTTCATCCGGCGCGTCAACCTCTACTGTGACGCAGGCGGGGTCATCTACAAGCCCCTGCGCAATGATCATCAGCAATTCTTTCAACATAAAGCCCTCCTAAACCATGGGCAGTGTAGGCCAAGGTTTATTTGATGATGTCGTTCTTCTTCAAAATTGCCTTGACGGTATCAGTTGGCTGTGCGCCGTTGGCGATCCATTTTGCGGCCTTTTCCGCATCGATCTTCACCACAGGCGGAGTTTGCAGTGGATTGTAATAGCCCAGCTCTTCAATAAAGCGGCCATCGCGAGGATAGCGGGAATCCGCGACCACGATCCGATAAAACGGCGCTTTCTTTGCGCCCATGCGGCGCAGCCTGATTTTTACTGCCATAGTTACATTCCTCCAAAGCTTTGTAAAATAAAATGTATGATTCATCACGCTTTAACTCGCCGTGCAGGCGGGGGAAGGACGTGCTGAAAACCAATTTAAAACAGGCCTCCGCCCATGCCGGGCGGCAGTTGGCCCATGCGACGCATTTTTTTGCGCATCCCCTTACCGTTAAACTGCTTAAACATCCGCTGCATGTCGCGGTATTGCTTGAGCAGGCGATTGACATCCTCCACCTGCATCCCGCAGCCGGCCGCAATGCGGCGCTTGCGGGAGGGGTTGATGAGATCTGGCTTTTCCCGTTCCTGCGGCGTCATAGAGAGGATAATGGCCTGTGTGCGGTCAAACTGCCGCTCATCAATCTCCACATCCCCCAGCTGCCTGCCAACACCAGGGAGCATTGCCAGCATCTCCTTGAGGTTGCCCATCTTTTTCATCTCGCGTAGCTGATTGAGCAAATCGTTGAGGTCAAATTTGTTTTTGCGAAGCTTCGCCTCGAGCTCTAAGGCTTTTTTCTCATCCAGCGTAGTCTCCGCTTTTTCGATGAGTGAGAGCACGTCGCCCATGCCGAGGATGCGAGAGGCCATTCGATCCGGATGAAATACGTCCAGATCGCCAAGCTTCTCGCCCGTCCCGATGAATTTGATCGGCTTGCCCGT
Source organism: uncultured bacterium (assembly GCA_949283655.1). GTDB lineage: Bacteria > Bacillota > Clostridia > Oscillospirales > Acutalibacteraceae > Fimivicinus. The sequence continues at coordinate 10,297 of CASDTH010000037.1, read as the reverse complement.
CACAGCCCGTGCGGAGAGCGCCGCGCCGCCGCGGGTGTCGCCGTCGAGCTTTGTCAGCACCAGGCCGTCCACCCCGAGCGCCTCGTTGAAGGCGGCGGCCACATTGACAGCATCCTGACCGGTCATCGCGTCGATAAGCAGCAGGATCTCGTGGGGCTTGATCTCCGCTTTGACGCGCTTAAGCTCATCCATGAGCTGCTCGTCGATGTGCAGGCGGCCGGCCGTGTCAAGCAGCACATAGTCATAGCCCTGATCCTTGGCGAGCCGGATTGCATCCCGCGCGATTTCCACAGGGTCTGCCGTGCCCTTTTCAAAAACGGGCACGCCGGCCTTTTCGCCCACGATTTGCAGCTGCTTAATTGCTGCAGGGCGGTAAATATCGCAGGCCACAAGCAGAGGGCGATTGCCCTGATTTTTTAGCATTAAGCCGAGTTTGGCGCAATAGGTGGTTTTGCCGACGCCCTGCAGGCCGCACATCATTACAACCGTGGGCGGATGCGGCGCGCTGGCCAGGCGGCTGCGCGTGCCGCCCATGAGCTCTGTAAGCTCCTCATTGACGATTTTGATCACCATCTGCCCAGGCGTCAGGCTCTCCATCACCTGTGCGCCGATGGCGCGCTCCGTTACCCTGGCGGTAAAATCGCGGGCGACTTTGTAGTTCACATCCGCTTCCAGCAGAGCCAAGCGCACCTCCCGCATGGCGGTGCGCACATCCGTCTCATTCAGCTTGCCCTTGCCGCGCAGCTTACGAAACGCAGCCTCCAGCTTATCAGAAAGGCCCTCAAAAGCCAAGCCATCACTCCCCTTACAAGTCGCACAGCTCCTGCGCGATCGCTTTGATCTTTACAGTGGTATCGTTAATTTCGCGGGATAGGCCATAGTGCATGTTGTATTCGCTGATTGCGTTTGCACAGTCAATGATTTCATCAAGGCCGCGGCGCATTTCCTGGAACCGGCGGGCAAGACCAAGCCGCTCCTCCATATCGAATAGCTGCGCCTCAGCGCGCTTAATGGCATCCCGCACCCCCTGCCGGGTGATGCCCTCATTCTCAGCAATTTCGGAGAGGGAGAGATCATCATTATAGTAATAACTGAGAAAATTACGCTGCTTTTCCGTGAGCATATCCCCATAGAAATCCAGCAAAATGGTTAAGCCAAGATCCTTTGCCACAGCGAAACCTCCCCTAACCAAGAAAAAATGACGCTTTCCCCGCTCCAGGGAAAGCAGCGCCTTTTACGAGCTGCAAGTCTCAAGTGAAAAGGCGGTATGTAAAGCACTTTTTCTTTACAGCGGGATTTATTATACTAAACGGGAGTAGTGCTGTCAAGTAGGGAAGCCTAACAAACTGTAAAAATATTTTGCTTCTTCACATCCCATGGTGGGGGAATGTGTATTTTGCTTTTGAAAAATCACATGGGGAGAAATCCGCCATGCCTGTTAAGATAATGGGATTAAAATTGTTTAGTTTAGAAAAAAATAATTTTTTAACATCTAAAAAGAAAAAAAGCTTCCCCTACGGTGTGTTATACTAACAATTAACAAAGAAACAAGAAAAATAAACGACAAAATCATGCAATTTGTCTATTTATGTGCTCTTGCTTCTTTGCTTGCGGCCCGCATGCACCGCAAAAGGAAAAAGGAAGGCATGCCCAAGGCGTTGATTCGCCTAAATGAATATTTTTTTGGAGGTGTAAACTTGAGGAAAAGCAAACGCGTGCTGAGCATTTGCCTTGCCGCGATGATGCTGCTTGGGTGTATACAAGCTGCTTTTATCGCCGGTGCGGTGAGTGACAGCACGGTCAAGGTCGCCGTCATCTCGGATATTCGCTACCAGGCGAATGGCACGGACGCGGACGGCCTGATGGTCTCCAAGAGCGCAGCGCTGCTCGATGCCGCGCTCGCAGAGGTCATGGCCAGCGACGCGGATGTGCTGCTCGTGACGGGTGATATCACCAATAACGGTGATAGAAACTCTCACCAGGCGGTTGCAGCCAAGCTGGCCGAGGTGGAGACGCAGGGCTACGAGGTCTATGTGATCCCCGGTGAGCGCGACGTCCGCGAGGGCGGTGTGAACCTGAGCGCCGTGACGAAGGCGCAGTTTGAGGATCTCTATAAGGCCTTCGGCTATGACGAGGCCTTGCAGGATGCCAATTCCGCTTCCTACGTTGCCGACCTGGGCCACGGCTTTAAGGTTGTCATGAGCGACTCTGTCGCCGCAAACGGCCAGGGCCAGCTGACCCAGTGGGCTGTCACGCAGGCGCAGAGTGCAGTTGCCAGTGGCAACACGGTCTTCGCCGCCTCCCACCATCCGGTGGTCGGCCGCGGCAGTGTGGACCGCACGTTTATGGATCTGCTCAACACCCTCTCTGGTGTGACGCTGAACCTGGGCGGCACTGACTTCCGCCTGTACACCAATGATCCGGCGCAGGCAGCCGCCTCGATCGGTCTGGTGGACGATACGCGCATCCTGCCGGCCAACGGTGCGGATCCCGCAGCCCTTGCCGACGCGGGCGTCAAGTACGTCTTTACCGGTCACGGCTGCACCATGAGCATTGCCGGGTACACCACCACGAACGGCGCGCAGATGTATGATGTGATGACCGGTTCGCTGGTGGGCTCCGGCTCCGGTGTGCGCTTCGCCACCCTGAATAAGGGCACGGATGGCATGAAACAGCAGCGCGCGGAGTTCTCGACGGAGATGCTTACCTCCGCAGCTGGTGTTCCGGATGTCCAGGCGGCTGCGCATGACGCGCTTGCAGCCGACATGCCCAACCAGGTGGATGACGCCATCGCTACGGCGGAGGCGGTCATCGGTCATCTGCTCCCGGCGATCAAGCCGAATGTACAGCAGATTGTCCGTGATATCGATATCGGTGCGTTGGCTCCGGAGTATGCGAGCCTGCTCAACCTGATCGGCGGAACGATTGATTCTGTGAAGAACGATCTGAATAACAGCTATGTCAGTCCGTTGTTTGATTTGCTGAGCGTTTCCAGAATTCACAGTGTCATCGCAGATGTCCGTGCTGCGCTCGAGCAGATGGATTTCAACGGCCGCGATTTCTACGGCTTCCTGGCGGATATCTTCGGCGCTATCCAGCGCGGGGACGGCGTGACGCCGGCCTCTGTGGAGGGCATCTTTGACGCCCTGCGCAACGGAGAGAAAGAGCCGCTGGTCGCCCTGATCCAATCCTTTGCAAACTATTTCAATCCGAACAATCTGGTAAGTCTTCTCAATGATGTGCTGGATCTGAGATTCCAGAAAACGTATAACATCGTAGGTCCTGCGGTAGCAGCTACAATAACGGTGCATCTTCGCAGTCTGCTTGCCGGATCTACAAATGTGGTTACTGGTGTGGCCACTGTTCCGATTGATCTGTGGAGCATACTCGATGGGGCGATTACCCTGCCCGACGGCCAGACGATCAGCTCGATCGCCCGTCCGATCGTCAATGCCCTCATCCTGGGCGGCGACAACGATGCGAGCACCCCGCAGACACCGGCGCGCTTTACCCAGAATCTCAAGGATCAGGCGAACACCGTCGTCGATCTGCTCATCGACTTTGGCGTGGGCGACCTGATCGGCGAGAACGTCTTTGCCCAGGGCCAAAATGCCACGCTCGTAGCGCGCACGGTCACGCTCGATGAAGTGACAGCCTACCTCGACGCAGTTGCGCCGGATGCGAACGCCGACGCGCTGACCGCTGCTGAGTGGATTCAGGTGCGCGATGCGCTCAATGCGCTGGGCCGCTTCACAGCGGAGCAGCAGGCGAGCGCCAACGGCGAGCTTACGGCGGCCACGGAGACCGAACCGGCCTATACACAGGCCGATAAGCTCCGCGACCTGCTGGATGAGACTTTCTATGCCGCCGTTGCGGCGGACTTCACCCAGAAGGTAAACGCCCTCCCGGCAGTGGAGGCTCTGACCCTTGAGAACGACAGGGATACAGTCTATACCCTGCGCTCCGAGTACGATCAGTTCTATGCAGAGATCAAGGCGCACATCAGTGATGATACGGTTGCAAAACTTAACGCCGCCGCCGGTCAGATTTATGCGCTTGAAAACTACGATCCCGACGTCGCTGCAGTCGTTCAGAAGATCGACGCGATCGGCGAGGTCACCGCAGAGAGCGAAGCTGCCATTCAGGATGCCCGTGCAGCTTACGAGCTGCTGGATGTCCGCCAGAAGAAGCTGGTCACCAACTATGAGGTCCTCGTGGCTGCTGAAGCCGCGCTGATCGTCGCAAAGGAGAACGCAGCCGCGATTGCGGAAGTGGAAGAGCTGATTGAGAATATCGGCGAGGTTGCGGCGACCCAGAGCTGCAAGCGAAAGATTGACCGCGCCCGCGAGGCCTATAACGCCCTCGCGCCGGAGCTTCAGGCGCAGGTTGAGAACTATGCGGTGCTCACCGCAGCGGAAGCCCGCTATGCGGAGCTTGTTGGCGCGGCGGAGGATGCTGCGGCAGCTCAGCCGGTCATCGATCTGATCAATGCGATCGGAACGGTCACCCTGAGCAGCGGCGCACGCATTGAGGCCGCCGAGGATGCCTACGCGCTCCTTACGGAGTCCCAGCAGGCGCTTGTCACCAATTACCAGACCCTGCTTGATGCCCGCGCAGCCTATGATGCGCTCGTCGCACAGGCAGCAGGGGATCAGGAGGCCGCACAGGCGGTCATCGATCTGATCGCGGCAATTGGCGATGTCACGCTCGAGAGCGGGGAGGCCATCCTTGCCGCTGAGGCCGCCTATGGCGAGTTGACCCCGGCGCAGCAGGCGCTTGTCAATAACTACGCGGTTCTCACTGCTGCCCGTGCCACGTATGACGCCCTTGTCAAGGCACAGGCCGACCAGGCCGCCGCCGATGCGGTGGAGGAGCTGATCGCAGCGATCGGCGAGGTCACTGTGGAGAAGGAGCCGCAGATCAACGCTGCGCGTGAGGCTTACAATCAACTCACCAACGATCAGAAACGTCTGGTTGAAAACCTCGCCGTGCTGACGGCGGCAGAGGCACAGCTGAGCGTCCTGAAAAATGACTTCTTCTTTGAGGACGGCGCGACTGGTATCACCCTGCGCGCGGACAGCGGCGTAATCCCGATGGATACGGTCATGGTTGTCCATCAGATTCTCAGCGGCGATGTCTATGAGAAGTTGGCTGCGGAGTACAAGGCGATTCGCCTGTATGATATTGCCCTGCTCTCCGGCGGCGAGGCTGTGACGCCCACCGAGGCCGTCCGCATCTCCATCCCGCAGTTCGCAGCGAATGCCAGTGTCTATGCAGTTTCCGCTTCCGGTGAAGTGACGCCGGTTGAGGCCGCGCTCGAAAACGGCTCCTTCAACTTCACGGCAGAGGACGTCGGTATGTTCGTTGTCGCGCAGCCGAAGGATACCGTTGATACGCAGGCGCTCACAGCCGCAATTGAGGCCTACGAGGCGCTGAATGCCGGTCACTACACGTCCGCCACCTTTGCCAAGGCGACGGCCGCATATGAGGCAGCCAAGGCCGCGCTGACCGGCACACAGCAGCAGGTGGACGCAGCAGCCGCAGCGCTGGGCGATGCCATTGCGCTGCTGGAGGTCAAGCCCGCCAACTTCACGGCCCTGCGCCGTGCGCTCCTGAGCGCCAGGCGTCTGGATGCCGCCGATTACATGAACTTTGCCGCCGTGACGGATGCGATGAACGCTGCCCAGGATATCCTGAGCCAGGATGCGTCCTATGACATCCGCAATCAGGCCGAGATCGATGCGGCAGCCGATGCGCTTAACAAGGCGGTGGCAGAGCTCCAGTACGCCGCGCCGGACTTCAGCGCGATTGATGCGGCGCTCGCCGCCATCCCGCAGGATTCCCAGAACTACACCACGGATTCCTGGGCGAATGTAACAGCCGCTAAGGCAGCCGCCGAGCAGCTCAAGTCCACGCTCACCCGCGCGGATGCAAACTGGGAGCAGCAGGTGGCCGACGCCGCTCAGGCTGTGACGGATGCCGTCAACGCGCTTGTGCGTGTGAACACTACCCCGGCGAATACAGCCGCCCTGCAGCGCGCCATTAAGCTGGCCGCCCTGTACAGCGCAAAGGACTACACCAACTATGATCTGGTGGAGGAAGCCGTTGCGGATGCACAGGAACTGCTTGCAACCCGCCCGACGGCGGATAATCAGGCGGCGGTGGACGCCGCAGAGGATGCTATCCTCGACGCCATCGGCGGTTTGGAGTGGGCGCAGACATCCTTCCTGTACCGCGCGGCCACCACGGTGGTTCGCCTGTTCAGAATGCCTTCTATCTTCTTTTAATTGACTTTCTCCCACGGCCCGGCGCCAACCGGGTGTTGGGCCGTGGGCCTAAGCTGTTGTAAAAACAGAAAGGAGTCTTTCACACAATGAAAAAAACCAAAAGCCTAAGGCGGCTTCTCGCCGGAGTGCTGGCGGCGCTGATGGTTCTATCTGCTCTTCCGGTTGCATTTGCGGCGGATCCCACTGGCCCTGTGTCAGAGACTGCCGGCGAACTTTCGGGCGGTAAGGATACTGGATACTGGGTTTCGTTCAGGTCTAACAAGCAGTACTTTACGTTCATCCAGACGGAGGATGATCAGGATTTCCGTTTCCAGTTCTGGCTGGATGCGAAGAAAAACGCCGGCGTCAACTACGGTTGGGTTCTGACGCCTCAGTCGAATGGTGATTATCCGCAGACGCTGACAAATCCCATCGGAAAGTCTTTTGCCGTCACATGGGATAGCTACATTGGCGCTATGCCCGGAAATCTGTTCGGCGGAAACGACTGGACAGGCACAACCATCACTGTTGACTTTGTTGCCAACGGTGGTGCGATATACGACACTGCGTTGCAGGTGTGGTATGATTCCGGTTCTACCTCTGGAACGGATCGAGGCGTCCGCACGTATGATATTCCGCTCGACATCACCGTCCTCGATAAGCGCGCGCTGAACAGCACAATTGCAGAGGCCGAGGGGATCGAGAACTCGGGTATCTATACCGATGAGAGCTGGCAGAATTTCCAGAACGCACTGGCAGCTGCCCAGTCAGTCGGCGGTAATGTCATCACCGACCAGACAACGATTGATCAGAACACCAACGCCCTGATTGGCGCCATGGCCGATCTGGTCGCGAAAGACGCCGATTATACCGCTCTCGATGCGGCCATCGCGGCTGCGGAGGCCATTCTGGGCGAGGATGATGTCGATCAGAACTACGACGCCGATAAGCTTGCCACCCTGCGCGAGGCCTATGGCGCCGCCAAGGCGATCGTGCCCGGCATGGATATCACCCATCAGGATGAGATCACCGCTGCGGCAACTGCGCTCCAGAGCGCCGTTGACGCAATGGTCAAGCTGGCCGATTACACCAAGGTCGCCCAGGCGCTCGCCGCGTTTGAAAAGCTGAACCCCAGCTACTATGACGCGGAGGATTTCGCGGCAGTTCAGGCGCTTGTCGAGGCTGCGCGCGAATCCATGAATAACCGTCTGCCCGCCACACAGCAGGATGAGGTGGACCAGATGGCGAACGAAATTCTGGACGCCATGGCGAGCCTTGTGAAGCTCCCGGCTGATTACGCGGCGCTTGACGCGCTGGTCGCCGAGGCGGAGGAGCTCTACTATAATTCCGATAACGTCTACACACCCGCTTCCATCACGGCGCTTGAGACCGCTCTGCTCGCCGCAATGGACGTACAGGATGCCGACTACACGATCGACAATCAGCAGCTTGTAGATGCTGCCTACACCGCGCTTGATAACGCCATGAAGGCTATGGTCAAGCTGCCCGCCGACAAGGACGTCCTGCAGACGCAGGTCGATGCGGCGAATGCGATCATTGTCCGCGCGGACTACAATAATTACACCGATGCCTCCCGTGAGGCGCTCGAGAATGCGCTCGCTGCCGCACAGCAGATTCTCGATGATGATTCCCTGACTGTCGATGATCAGGTGAAGGTTCAGGCTGCGGCGGAGAACCTTGCCGCGGCAATTCGCGGCCTAGCGCTGAAGGGCGCGAATTACGATGCGCTCAAGGCTGCCATTGCGGCCCGCAAGGCCGAGCTTGAGGCTGCGAAAACTGCCACCGTGAACGACGGCGATAAGCTCTACACGGATGCTTCCATCACCAGGCTGTCCATTGCCATTGGGAACGCCGAGAGCGTTGTGGCGCTGAACCTGCCCATCACGGCGCAGGGCCAAGTGGACGATGCGGTTGCCGCGCTGAATAGCGTGCAGCTTGAGAAGAACCCGGCCGACTATTCCGCTCTCAATGCGCTGATCGAAGCGAAGCAGATTGAGCTGAACAACGCCGGCGACGAGTACACAGATGAATCCAAGCAGGCGCTTCAGCAGGCCATCAACACGGCCCGCACGGTTGTTGCACAGAATTATAAGATCGATCAGCAGGAGCTCGTTGACAACGCAGTCGCGGCGCTTGAGGCCGTCGAGCTTGCTCTGAAGGGCGCTGATTACACCGCGCTCGACGATGCGATCGCTGCTGCAGAGAAGTTCCTTGCAGATCCGGAGACCGCAGAGCTCTACACGCCCGAGGCCATTCAGGCTGTCAGGGATGCCCTTGAGGCCGCCCAAAGCGTCGATCGTGATCTTCCGATCACTGCACAGGATACAGTCGATGCAGCTGCAACCGCGCTGAACAACGCAGTTGAGAATGCAAAGACCGATTACAACCCGGCCGTTCTCACCGGCCTGAACGACGCCATTGCCGCCGCACAGGCGAAGCTGGCGGCTGAGGATATCGCGGACTACACCGATGAATCCATCCAGGCACTGGAGGCTGCGATCGCCGAGGCGAACGCGCTGATCGCTGAGAATCCCGACATCACCCGTCAGGGTGAGGTTGACGCCATGGCCGAGAAGCTGAATGGCATGGCGCTGACCCTCAAGCCCGCCGATAAGAGCGGCGTGCAGGACGCCATCGACAAGGGTGAGGAAATCCTTGACAACCGCGAGCAGTACACCGACGAGTATATTGACGCCGTTGAAGAGGCACTCGACAACCTCTATGCGATCCTGGACGAGGATCTGACCATCAAGGAGCAAGATAAGGTTGACGGCGCCATCGACGCCATCGACGAGATTGCGGAGAACCCGTCCTATGTCGGTGCAAATCTTGATTCCCTGAATGCTGCCATCTCCGCCGCCGAGGCGAAGAAGGCCGCGCCGGACTACATGAATTACACCGAGGCCTCCCGCCAGGCGTTGGAGGCGAAGCTTCAAGAGGCGATCGCTCTGCGTGATTCCAACCCGGATATCACCCGCCAGGCCGAGGTTGACGAGATGGCCGCTGAGCTGAACGCGATTGAGCTGAAGCTTGAGGGTGCGAACTATGACGAGCTGGATGCCGCCATCGCCGCTGCGAATGAGCTGCTGGCCGACCTTGATGCGCTGGAGGATAAGTACACGCTGACCTCCATCCAGGCGCTCCAGAACGCCGTTGCCGAGGCCGCTCTTGTTGAGCGCGATCAGGATGTCACCTATCAGTCCGTCATTGACGCGGCTGCAAAGGCCGTCCGCGATGCGATCGCCGGTCTGACCGAGTACGGTAGGCTTGAAGGCGTCTCCATCGTCGGTGGCGACAGCCGTGACGGCGACATGATCTACAAGAAAGTCTCCTGGACGAAGATGTACAAGAAGGAGTCCGCAACCCTGCGCCTTGAGGGTCTTGAGGGCGTGGATGTTGCATCCATCACCTGGGAGCCTGCCAACTGGTCCGTTGATGATCCGGAGGCCACCATCACCGTTAATGAAGACGGCTCCGCCACCATCACCCCGAACGGCAGGGGCATTGGCGCACGCTCCATGTGGGTCAAGGTCACGGTGACCGATGTCAATGGCAACGTTGCCACGGATATCGTCAAAGTCCGCTTCTACAAGTGGAATTGGCAGAAATAACGAGCAGCTTTCGCTTGAACAAGCTGCAATAGGCTGAAAATGGCCCTCGCTGGATCGCTCCGGCGGGGGCCAAATTAGAGTTCAGATGACAAATTTCAGCCGCTAGACTAGATATTAGACATTGGAAATTAGATGTTGGATATGAGCGCCGGAAGGCTTCCTCCTGCGCATGCAATGGGGGCGGCATTTGTTGATGCCACTAATTGCGTGCACGTGAGGGGACTTTTTGGCCCGAAGGGTCCCGCATGTTTGAAGCCGCGTGAGCGGCTGAGTTCGGGAAGCGTTCGCCGAACGCGCCGTGGTGTGGCAAGTTTATATACCGCCGCCGCAGTGCCGTTTCTCAACGTCCTTTTGCATCCTTTTCCGACGGGCGGATTGTCAAGTGAAGTGCAACGGTTT
>CASDTH010000036.1 GCA_949283655.1 uncultured bacterium | reverse complement strand
TTGCCTCTGTTCAGGAGCTCAATGAGAAATTGGAGATTCATCTATCTTGGAGCAGCAACAAGGCGATGCGTACCCTTGGATGGCTTTCTCCTCTTGATCGCCTTGCTGCCTTCCTTGGGTCATATCATTGACAAACGCAGAGATCGTGGAGTTTAGAGGAGAAGCGGTGTTGTTAACAAGTGCGTCTGCCCCTGCTTATATGGCAACCAAAAAGGCGAAAGCAAGGAATACTTTCGCCTTCGCAGAGTATTGTTTTTTTATATCTGCTTGCATTGTTTTACATCTTCATAGGAAATATGGAACCAATTGGAGACAAAAGCGTCAAAAATGATTGGCGTCGCAATTGCCCTAATGGCCGAAAGGGCCCGTATTTGCAAGGTCCTTCACAGTTCGAGACATTTTGGGAGAACAAAATCAAATACGATTTTTTATAGTAGATAGGAAGGCTTTTATCCGCCGATGGTTATGCAGAGCACAAAGCAATCAACCGCAAACATTATACCGGCCAAAAGGGAATAAATTACCCAGGTTCCGGAATAATCCCGAAGCGCGCGTAGGGCGCAGAACGCAAAGAAGAACATCAGAGCAGAGGCGATCAATAAAGTGATGAGAAGCATTGCTTTTCCTCCTTTTATGGATCTAGATAATAAAAGGTGCGGACTAAGGGATTCGAGGCGTCAAATGAAAACTCTGCCCCTACGCTCAAACCTAAATCAGCCCCCAAATTTAAGCTGCCATACCGGAATATGATACATCAAATGGATGGTCAATAATCATGTGTTAGCCTTTCGCCTTTGAGGGAAAGTCTAGCGGTTCTCTCATCTATCATCTTAAAAATATCTGCCGTCCAATCTCTAACTGCCGCCTGGGCCTATCCTTCCGCTTGCGGCTCCGAACCGCTTATAGACTCCGGGAGAAACCTTCCGGGGCCTTCAGTCTGGCGCGGAGGCAGAGCCTTTCAGTAGGCCAGCGGCGGTAGGCTCCGTACACTTCCGGCGGGCTCGTGAGGGGACTTGCCTGCTTGCAGGCAAGCAAACACCCAAAATGTTTGAGGCCACGTGAGTGGCCGAGTTTTTGGGTGGCTTGCCGAACACATCAAAGAGATTCCAAAACATACCAGTGCCGCCGTTGACCGTGCAGAACGGCCCCTTTTGCCTCCTTTTCCGGCCGAACGGAAAAGGAGGGGCCTCCGCGGCCTGAGCGGGAAAATATTATATGTGAAATATATTGTTTTTGGAATCTGGCGGTTGACATCTGGTATCTGACTTGACACTGCCTTCCAAGATGGCTATAATAGTAACATTGCGTGATTGTATGGCCTCCCGGGAGGCTTGAAAGGATGGTAAGCATGCCGCAGGAAATTTTGTTAACCTATGACGGCCTGCATGAGCTGCAGGCGGAGCTGGAGCATTTAAAAACCGTCGGCCGCAAGGATGTGGCGGAAAAGATCAAGGTGGCGCTTTCCTTTGGCGACCTGTCGGAAAACAGCGAATACGATGAGGCCAAAAGCGAGCAGGGTAAGCTGGAGGCTCGCATCAGCGAGATCGAGGCGATGCTCGAAAACGCCAAGGTGCTCGATGAGGATGCATTGGGCACAGAGGTGATCCATGTCGGCTCCAAGCTAAAGCTGCGCGATGTAGAGATGGATGAAACAGACGATTACCAAATCGTCGGTTTTGCGCAGGCGGATCCTGATATCGGCCTGATCTCTGATGAATCGCCGGTCGGCAAGGCGTTGCTTGGACATCGCCTGGGCGATAAGGTGGATGTCGAGGTTCCCGCCGGTGTGATTTCTTTTGAAGTGATGGAAATTTATCCGAATGATTACAAAGGCCGCTGGGCCTGATGGCATAAGCAGTCAGAATGTGAGTGCGCCCTCAAAAGCTGATAACATTCAGCTTTTGAGGGCGCTTTTTGTGCCGCGCACTTTTTTACGGCCGCTGCTCGCCTTCCTTCTGTTGCCTATGCAGCGCTCCGAGCATTTTGGCTGCGCCGCCGATCGTGGTCGTTGCGCCATAGAGCTGCAGCCGGGTATAGGTTTGCTCTCCGAGTGCGCGCAGGCCGCACGCCTCGTACAGGGCACATGCGAAGCGATCCGCGTCGATTCCTTCCGGCAGCAATCGACGGTATGCCTCCGGCAGATCAAAGCCTTCTGCCCGAATGGTTACACCGCCTGTTTCGCATGTGCTGCTGCCCCCGAGAAAGACGGCGCACCGTGCAGCTGGCACAAAATCACCATTCAGGCCGTAGGGAGCGATGACAACAGTGCTATCCCCCGCTCCGATGCCAGTCTCCTGCACCAGAAGAGCGGCCCCATATTCCTCCATAGCCTGCTTCACAGCCGGCTGGTAGGCGGAGGGGCGCTGTGTGACGATGCGCACAAGAGCGGCGAAGGGGAGCAGCTTATCGGCCCGGCGGGCAAGGGCTCCTGTTTGGTCCACCAGTGTGATGCGCTCCCCCTCTGGCGGCGCATGCCGCTGGGCGAGCACGGCGCATGCTGTATGAAACAGCGCAAGCGACGCCAGTGCGGTGGGGCAAAAGGGTTTGACCGGACAATCTGCAGGTGGCAACAGACCGTTTGGCAGCAGCATACGGCCCGCGCAGCGCCCTGCGTAAAACCCAATTTCTTTCCAAGGAATTTGTCCGCGCTTTTTGGAGACGGTCACGCAGAGGAATGGCGCGCCGCCCTTTACGGCGACCTGCACGGCGATCGGCTTTCCCGGGTGTAGATATCGCCAGCCTCTTTTGAGAATCCCTTTTTCCGGCGGTCTGACCTGCAAAACGGCAAACATAAGGCTCCCCTTCCTTTTGGCGCCCATAAAAGGGCTGCGCCTGATGGGTGGAACGCTATGATCTATATGCTGTTTGAAGGCAAAATATCCGGCCGTTTGGGATGCGCTGTGATTAGTCTTTTATCGGCTGCATTTACATAGAATATAAAACGGTATCTCAAACACCGGTTTACAGAATGCGGGAAGAGGGGCTTGTGACGATGAAAATTCAGAAGAAGCGGATATGGGAGCTGTGCGCGGCCTGGTCGATTTTGCTGGCTGCCGCTACCGCCGCCCTGTTGGCCCAAAATGCCTTGCCGGCGCAGGCCCAGCCACAGGAAGGGCTGCGCCTGCCGATCATTATGTATCATAATATGTCGCCGAATGCGAGCCGGCAGGGGAAATATACCGTCTCCGTGCAGGAGTTCGAGGGGGATTTGCGTTATCTTCGGGAGAGGGGATTTACCCCGATCTCCACCGGTCAGCTTTTGGACTATGCACAGAAGAAAGCGCCCCTCCCGAAAAAGCCGGTTATGCTTACCTTTGATGACGGTTTTGAGAGCTTTTATGCCTATGCGTTTCCCCTTTTGCAAAAATACCAGATGCACGCGATAGTGGCGGTGGTAGGCCAATATGCCGATACCTATACGGAAAAGGAGGATCATCACCTCGGCTATTCCTACCTTACCTGGCCGGAGATCACAGAGCTCAGCAAAAGCGGGCTGGTGGAGATTCAAAGCCATACCAACAACATGCACTCCATCACCTCGAAACGGCGCGGGTGTACGATCAACAAGGGGGAGGATAAAGCGCGTTATCAGCAAATTTTGCGGGCGGATTTGCAGCTGAATCAGGAGAAGATCAAAACGGCGACCGGAACAGCTCCGGTCGCGCTGGCTTATCCCTATGGGCTGCATTGTAAAGCTGCCAGAGAGGTGCTTAAGGAGATGGGCTTTCAGGCAGCTTTTACTTGTGCGGAGAAGGTAAATGTAATCCCCTCCGGCCAGGAGGATACGGATTGGCTTTTTACCCTTGGCCGGTATAACCGCGCGCACGGCATTTCCTCACAGGCGTTTCTAAAGCCGATCCTTGATCAGACGGAGGCCGAAGCATAGGCGTTCCATTACTCATTTGTGCAGGCAAAAGCTTGCGATACAGGCGGGCAGCAGCGAGGCGTTCCAGAACCGGCCGTGATTTGACCGGGCGGTCATTCCGCTGTGGCCTGTTGCTGCTCCCAACCCTGTAGCGCGTTTTTTTACAGAAATATCCCAAATCACTGGCGTCAAAATTATCCGGCGCTTTGGCAGGGCGCCTGATTGATCAGATGCATCAGCTCCTCTGCGGATACGCCGGCGCGCTGCATGGCGTCATAAAGCGCGCTCATCTCAGCCTCGCGCTTCGCGCCCAGCAGCTCCTGCCTGCGTGCAAGCAGCTCGGCTTTGGTTTTATCGCAGCGGGTGATTTGTGCCTCCAGCTTTGTCAGTTCCTCATCGTAATCAATGGCCTTACGGGGACGCGGCATAAAAACAGCTCCTTTGTTTTAGGATTTCTGTTACCAATTATAGGCACGGAAAACGGCAAATATGCGTTATTTCAAAAAGTTTGTCCGGGGTCAAATAGGGCATACTATGTCTTGCCTGTACTTTGATATCAGAAGGGAAGCATAAAAATGGCTAAGCGGGTAATCGCGGTTTTTTTTGTTATGTCGCTTTCTCTGGGGCTTTTGTTTGTGCGGATTTTGAGTATTTCCCAGGGCGGCTATGCCCAGGCGGCTGCGCAGAATCACACGCGCACCATTACAGTCGGGTCGGCGCGCGGTACATTTTATGATTGTACAGGGCGGCCGCTGGTCAACGCGGGCAAGCGTTATGTTGCCTTATTAAAGCCGACGCCGAAGGCGCTCAGCGCCATAGAGCCATATGTGAGCGCGCAGGAATTAAAGACGATCCGGCAGCAGATGAGCAAGGGCTATCCGGTCAGTGTTGAGGTGGAGACGGCCGAAATTGACTGCGCAGATATTACGATTGTAACGGCAAAGCAGCGTTATGAGAGCGGGCAGCCCGCTGTGCACCTCATTGGTCATTTGGACAGCGGCGGCCTGCATGGGGAGACCGGGCTGGAAAAAAGCTTTGACAGCTGGCTCCAGCTTGAAAACAGCGATCTGCGCGTAAGATTTTCGGTGGATGCACAGGGGCGGTTGCTCACCGGGGAACAACCAGCTGTGGAGCGGACGGGCTATGATTCTGCCAAGGGCGTGCAGTTGACCATCGACCGGGAAATTCAGCAGAGCGTGGAACGGGCGCTCTCCCACTCGTCAATTGAACGGGGAGCGGCAGTCGTGCTGGAAATCGGGACTGGCAAAATCCGTGCGATGGCAAGCGTTCCATCCTTTGACCCGGACAATCTGGCGAAAAGCCTGTACGACGAAGCCTCTCCCCTGATTAACCGGGCGCTCACGCCTTATTCGGTCGGTTCCATTTTCAAGCCTGTTGTGGCAGCTGCGGCGTTGGAGGTCGGCGTATCTCCCTCGCTTACCTACACTTGCACAGGGACGATTACACAGGGGAAGACCGTGTTTCACTGCCACGAGGAAGGCGGGCATGGAGCGCTCAATATGGAGCAGGCGATGGAAGTCTCCTGCAACCCGTATTTTATTCACCTTGCCTCTTTGCTGGAGCCTGCGCAGATTGTAGAAATGGCGGACAGGCTTGGCTTTGGCATTCAAACGGAGTTGGCCGATGGCCTGACCGCCCCGGCGGGGAGTCTGCCCGAGGCGGAGGAACTGACCGCTCCGGCCGCGTTGGCAAACCTCGCCTTTGGGCAGGGTACGCTTTTGGCGACACCGCTACAGCTTGCCTCTCTCTATGCCTGCATCGCCAATGACGGAGCCTATCAGAAACCCATCCTCGTAGAAGGGCTGGTGGATGAGAATGGGGCCTTGCTGGAGACGGCAGAACCTCAGCCGCCGTTACAAGCGATGGAGAAAAGCACGGCGCAGGTGCTTCAGCGCTTCCTGACGCAGACGGTGGAGGCTGGCAGCGGCAAGCACGCAAAGCCGGAGGGCGGCACGGCGGCTGGTAAGACGGCAACTGCGCAGAGCGGCTGGTATGACGAGAACGGCATGGAAACGTTGCACACCTGGTTTGCAGGATATTTTCCAGCGGATGCTCCAAAATACGCTATCGTAGTGCTCAAGGAGGATGGCTCTTCCGGTGCGACAGACGGCGCACCGGTATTTAAGGAAATTGCAGAGGATATCATGCGGGGCGCAGGGCAAACGAAATAAGCCGGCGCCCGCACCTGTTTATCGCAGAAGATCTATAGGCGAAAAATGAGCATCTGACAGGCGCCTGTCAGATGCTCGCGTTTTTTCATTTAGAGGCTTGCGCTATAATGGTTTTTTAAAATATTAAAAAATATTTTGAAACAGCTGAAAAAATTGAAAACTATTTTATAATAAAAGGGAACATCTGCGTACAAGGGTACCCATCGGTTTTCAGCGCCGTAGCCGCACCCCTAGCCGCGTAATTCTCCCTGCTTCCTTGCCCGAGAACGCAGTGAGCGCCCGCTTGAGCACGCCGGACGGCGATGTTCTCCTTGTATACGGATGCGAAAAGGCGCCGTAAATATGCTCGTTAAAACAACCTTTACCGTATCTTAACCGCGATTTTGGTATAATCCCCTCAGTTGTGATGTTGGGAGGCTATTATGAAAAAAGCCCGAAGCCGTATGAGGAATGTTTTGATCCTGGTGCTGATCCTGGCCATATCGTTTGGGGCAGTCATCCTGCTGCAAGAGCTGTGCAGCACGCAGGTCCTGGCGCCGATGATCTATGTGCTGGCAGTGTTTCTGGTATCTTTGACCACCCGCGGGTATGTGTGGGGGATCGTTGCATCCCTGCTCAGCGTGCTCGCGGTTAACTTTGCCTTTACCTTCCCTTTTTTTGAGTTCAATTTTTCCATGCCGGAGAATCTGGTTTCAGCGCTTGCCATGCTCTTTGTGGCCGTTACCACCAGCACATTGACGACACGGATTAAAAATCAGGAGCGTATGCGTGCGGAGAGCGAAAAAGAGAAAGTGCGCGCCAATTTGCTTCGCGCAATTTCGCATGACCTACGTACGCCGCTGACATCCATTTACGGCTCGTGCTCTACGATTTTGGAGAATTATGACCTGCTGAGCAGGGAGCAGAAGCAAAAGCTGCTGCGTGAAATGCGCGAGGATTCGGAGTGGTTGATCCGGATGGTGGAAAACCTGTTATCTGTCACACGGATTGACGGGGAAAGAGTGTCGGTTGTAAAAACGCCGACGGTCTTAGAGGAGCTCATTGACGCGGTCCTTCTCAAATTTAAAAAGCGGTATCCGCAGCAGCCGGTTGAGGTGGAAATCCCGGATCGCTTTATCAGTATCCCCATGGATGCCATGCTGATTGAGCAGGTGCTCACCAATCTTTTGGAAAATGCTGTGTTCCATGCGAAAGGGATGACGCGGCTCTCGCTGCGCGTTTTCACGGCCGGGAGCCGGGCGGTTTTTGAAATTGCAGATAACGGGTGCGGGATTCCGCATGAGAGGCTGGAGGCACTGCTGAAGGGATATGGAGAAAAGGGCGCTCTTCCAACGGACAGAAGCAAGCATAATATGGGCATTGGCCTATCCGTATGCGCTGCGATTATCAAGGCGCACGGGGGGGAGCTTCAGGTGGAGAGCAGCGTAAACCAGGGCACGGTGATCCGTTTTTCGCTGGAGATGGAGGATACGGAAAGTGAGCAATAATAAATACAAGATTCTCATCATAGAGGATGAAGCCAATATCCGCAGCTTTGTCAAAATGATACTCGATACAAATGGCTATCAGGTTTTAACGGCGGAAACATGCGCCCAAGGAACCGCCATGTTCTTATCCCATACCCCGGATCTGGTGATTTTGGATTTGGGGCTGCCGGATCAGGATGGGCAGGAATTTATCAGGACGGTTCGCACGGATTCCATCGTGCCTATCATCGTTTTGTCGGCACGGACTGCAGAGCAGGATAAAATTGCCGCTTTGGATCTGGGCGCAAACGATTATATCGCAAAGCCGTTTGGCACGGGGGAGCTGATGGCGCGCGTGCGTGCGGCGCTGCGCAACAGCCGGCACAGTGCGGCATCCGGCGCGCTCCCGGGGGGCACGTTTACGGCCGGGGGGCTCGTCATTGATTATGACCGCAGGCAGGTCTGCGTTGACGGCCGGGAGGTGAAGCTGACACAGACGGAATACAACATTGTCGCCCTGCTTTCCGAGCATTCGGGCAAGGTGCTGACCTACGCCGCTATTGCCCGTGTCATTTGGGGCGGGCCGGATCCCGGCAGCACCAAAAAGCTGCAGGTCAATATGGCGAATATCCGCAAAAAATTTGGCAGCCGCCCGGGTGAAAACCCCTATATTCTCAATGAGCTCGGTGTGGGCTACCGCATGATTGACGGCGAGTGACCAGAAAACCGTGTGTTTGAGATTTTGCAGGAAGCGAGGCTATATGCTATGATTCAGCTGATTAAACGGCAATCCCCAGGGCGCATCATCGCGCTGGGCTTTGCGCTTGTCATCCTGCTGGGCTCCGTGCTTCTGATGTTACCGTGCAGCATTCAGGATGGCGTAACCGTGCGGTATATTGACGCGTTATATACCTCTACCAGCGCCGTCTGTGTGACAGGGCTGATCGCGATTGACGCAGGGGATACCTTTACGCCGCTTGGGCAGTTCTTTCTGGGCTCCCTGATCCAGATCGGAGGGCTTGGCGTAACGGCAGTGGGCGCGGGCATCATCCTGGCGATGGGAAAACGGGTCAATTTGAAGGGGAGAAGCCTGATCCGGGAGGCAATGAATCTGGATTCCGGCAAGGGGATGGTCCGGTTTGTCAAAAGCATTTTTGTGACGACGCTGGTCTTTGAGCTTTCAGGCGCTGTTTTGAGTTTTACGGTGTTTATCCAGGATTATCCGCCGCTCAGGGCCGCAGGGATCAGTCTGTTTCACTCAGTGGCGGCGTTTAACAACTCGGGCTTTGATATTTTGGGCAATCTGCAAAATATGATTCCTTATCGGGATAACGTGATGCTGAATCTGGTCACCTGCGGGCTGATCTTTTTTGGGGGAATCGGTTTTCTGGTGATTCAGGAGATATTGAAAAAGCGGTTTTGCTGGAGAAAATTCTCTATGCACACGAAGGTGGTGCTCTCCGTCAGTGTGGTTTTAATCGCCGCTGGCGCCGTTTTGATCAAGCTGACCGAGGATGTGACATGGCTCGGCGCTTTCTTTCACAGCGTATCCGCCAGAACAGCCGGCTTTTCCACCTATCCGCTCGGTACGTTTTCAACGTCCGGCCTGCTTGTGCTGACCGCTCTGATGTTTATTGGCGCTTCCCCCGGTTCGACCGGCGGCGGTATCAAAACAAGCACCTTTTTTGTGCTGCTACAGGGCATAAAGTCGGCTGCCACCAATGAGACGGAGAAGGGCTTCCATTATTCTATCCCGTCGGACGCTTTCCGCAAGGCGGCGGTGATTACGCTGATCGCCCTGGGCGTTATTCTGACGGGGACCTATCTGATGGTGGTCATGGAGCCCAGTATTTCGCTGATGGATGCGCTGTTTGAGGTCACCAGCGCTTTCGGCACGGTCGGGCTTTCCACGGGGATTACGCCGGGCCTTTCTGACGGCAGTAAGCTGTTGTCGGTTATGGTTATGTACATTGGGCGGCTTGGCCCTCTGACCATCGCCTCACTCTGGCATTTTACCCAGGGGGAGCGGATTCGCTATCCAAACGGAAATATTGCAATTGGCTGATAAGCAGGAGGTAGTTATGTTTCATAAACCGAAGAAGGATAAGGCTATTTATGGCATTATAGGATTGGGGCGGTTTGGGTACGCCCTGGCGATGGAGCTGGCGGATTCCGGCGCAGAGCTGCTTGTTTTGGACAAGAGCGAGGAGAAAATCCGCGAGTTCCGTGAGATCACAGAAAACGCAATGATTGTGAGAAGCCTGGATAAAAAATCCCTGATGGAAACCGGCATTCAAAATTGCGATGTGGTGGTGGTATGCATTGGGGAGCAGATTGACACCTCAATCCTCACTACATTGAACCTGGTTGAGCTTGGGATTCCTCTGGTCGTGGCCAAGGCAAACAGCAGCGAGCATGGCAAAATATTGGCCAAGCTCGGCGCGGAGGTGGTCTATCCGGAGCGCGATATGGCCATCCGCCTGGCGCACCGCCTGGAGACCTCCAAAATGCTGGATTTTATTCAGCTGAGCGAGCGGGTCAATATCTCCAAGCTGATCATTCCGGAAAAAATAGTGGGCAAAACGATTTTGGAGGTCAACCTGCGCGGGCAGTTTGGTTTGAATATCATCGCGATTGAAAACAATGGGGCGGTTATTGAGAGCATTCATCCCGATTATGTGTTTCGCAAAGGGGATATCATGTTTGTCGCCGGCAGCAAGGCCGGGTTGAATCATTTATCGGAATGGGCGGAAACAGTTTGATGCAAAAGGGACGTCTGATCAAAACAGGGATCAAACAAAATAGCGTGCGGCTGCTCCAGGGCGTTGTGGTCGGCTTTGGGGCAATCATGCCGGGGATCAGCGGCGGCACGCTGTGTGTAGCGTTCGGCATGTACCGTCCGTTGCTCGAGCTTTTGTCGCACCCGTTCAAAGCCATCCGTGCGCATTGGTTGAAGCTGTGCGTATTTCTGCTCGGGATAGGGGTCGGCTTTATCGGCCTGTCGGGGCTGGCAGGATGGCTGATGGAGCAAAACAGCCGGGCCGTCACCTGTGTGTTTATCGGCTTTATCCTTGGCACGATGCCGGAATTGTGGCACAACGCGGGGAAAAAGGGGCGAAGGGGCTGCTCCTATCTGGCGATGTGTATTGGCTTTGCCGCAATGTTAGGGGTGCTGCTGGCGCTCAGGCAGACCTCCTCCGTCCAGATTGCACCGGATGGGTGGGGCTTTCTGTTTTGCGGGGTAATGTGGGGTGTCAGCTTTGTGGTGCCCGGGCTGAGCTCCTCCACTATTCTGCTGTTCTTTGGGCTGTATCAGCCGATGCTGGAGGGGATCTCCCGGCTGTCGCTTCCGGTTTGTATCCCATTGGCAGTGGGCGCCGGCGCCTGCCTGCTGCTGCTTCCCAAAGCGGTGGATGCGGCATACCAAAAATGGTATTCCGGAATATCACATGCCATCCTCGGGATTGTGGCGGCGAGCACGGTGATGATTGTGCCATTTGGCCAGATCACTCCGCCGGAGTTGGCGCTTGAGATTGCCTGTGTGGCTGCCGGCGCCATAGTTTCCTATGCCGCAGGCCGGGCCTGCGCGCGTTTGGAGCAATAAAAAGGGGGCCTGAATTGCGGGGCGGATTATGGCGCTGAAAAAGGAGCAGAGAAAAGGGCGAACCCTCCTCTGCTCCTTTTGTTTTCCTTCGTTGTTGGATGTTTCTTCGGGCAGGGCCGTTAATGCGGCACATTTGCCCGCACCAGCTCGATGAGCTCCTCTGCGAACACAAGCTCCACATCCTCATCCAGCAGGGAAACAAGCTCGTCCAGATCCGCCATTGTGGTGGACCATGGGTGGATGTTGATGTAGGAGTAGCCGTCGGGCGAGTGGATATCCGCCGGGAGCGCGTTGATCTCTTCGGCGAATTGCGCAATCCACTCCTTGGTGGCGGTTTCCCCCTCCGTATCAGAGGTGTACCAGAAGGATTTTCTGGCGCTGATGAAGGGCTTATCGCCGCACCAGAGGATTTCGCCGCCCAGCTCCTCATATTTATCGCCGATCTGCATGAGCGCACCGTTCATTTCGCTGCGCTGTGCATAAGTAGCCATCGCCCGTTTCAGCTTGCGCTTGGAGGTGCTGTTATCCAAAATGGCAAGGCCGCTGAGCCCCGCATCCTTCATAGCGGAGACGGAGGCACCCACAAAATCCGCCAAGTATTCCTGCGGATATGCTGTGGGGTTGATATAGCCCGTGCCGGATACCCCGGCAATGAACCGGTCGTTTTCTGACGCCATGCCGTAAATATACCGTAGCACGGAGGGCGCAAGCTTGTGCAGCAGCGGCGGGGCCGTCCAGGTGAGCTTATAATCGTGAGAAGATGCCGCCCGGTCATAAAAATGATCGCGGAAGGGCAGTGTCGTTTCATACCACTGCACGTTATCGCCATCGCTCATCACCAGCGCAACATAGTGCTTGCTGCTATCCGCTGTGATTGTTTGCACCCTGCTGCGCTGCTCCACCGGCGTTTGTGTATCCCATCCAGTGAGAAAGCTCAGGTTGGTGCAGTGGTCTGAGGGGAGGACAAACAGCCCGTTTTCGCTTGCTTGCTTTACATAGCCCAATTCGTCCGCACTCCAGCCGAGCACGGGTGCATTTCGCTTTGCCCAAGCAAAAACCCGATTGCGGAATTTGACCTCCACCCGGTTTTCTTCATCCGTATAAAAGCAAAAGGCCTTTGTGGCGATGCCGTAATCGCGCAGAGTGACAAGCTCCGGGGACTGATGAAGGACAAGGTTGTTATTCAGCCTGCCCTGATACTCCTCAAATACGCTTTCCTGCGTAGCAATATATTGGCCGCCGTCTTTTTCTGTCAAGTCACGTTTGACCGTCAGCCCTGCCTGCTGCGCCTGCTCCTTCAGCTCAACGGGAACGGCGAGCCAGCCCTCCACACCCGATATGGTGGCTGCCATATTCACAGTTGGATTGCTGCCATACTCAAACAGGACGCAGCCCTTCTCCGCAATGCTGCCCATGCAGGCGGCGACCAGCTCCCACACGGAGTGAAATTCCCGGCGCGTTATCTCGCTGTGCTCGCTGAGATAGCGCTCCAGATATACGGTATTATCGCTATCCTTGATATAGATGTTTGCCTCACTTTGGGCGGTGATGCCCTGCAGAGAGGTCAACATGATATATTCGCTCTCTGTCAGGGCGGCCCGATCCATCAAAAAGATTTCATCTTGCGTTGCCTTTAAGGTGGGGAGCATTGCCAACTCTGCATCCTTTTGCGGCACGGCGCAGGATGTGAGGCTAAATAACAGCGCGATAGCGGATGCGGCGGCCATCAGCCGTTTGGCAAGGGGAGTGCGCTTGTGTTTCATGTTTTTACACCTCTTATCAAAGTGTGGGTTCTTGTGTGATGCGTTCAAGCTCCTGCGCCGTGATTTGCCGGCATCCGCCCGGGCCGAGCGTTTCATCGAGCGGAAGGTTGCCCATTTTAATGCGGCGCAGGGCCGTGACCTCGTTGCCGCATGCGGCGAACATCCGCTTGATCTGATGGTATTTGCCCTCGCGGAGCACCACCTCTGCCAGCGGCGTTTCGCCGCCCTCCAATATCCGCAGCCCGGCCTCCATGCAGCGAGTGCCGTCCGTCAGAACCACACCGGAGCGGAACGCTTCTGCGAGCGTTTCATCCGCCGGGCGGGCGAGCCGCGCAAGGTAGGTTTTGGGGATATGCTTTTTGGGCGAGAGGATGCGGTGGGCGAAATCGCCGTCGTTGGTGATTAACACGAAGCCGGTGGTATCCTTATCCAACCGCCCTGCGGGAAATAGCCCGCCCCGGCGAAGCTCTGCGGGGACAAGGTCAATCACAGTTTTTTGCTTTGGATCCCGGCTGGCCGAGACAATTCCCTCCGGCTTATCCAGCATGAGATAAAGATATTTGGAAATGAGAAGAGGCTGGCCGGAAACCGTAATCCGATCCGCTTCCGGGTCGGCTTTTTGCCCGGCATCCCGCACAGAGGCGCCGTTGAGCATGATGGCGCCGCTTCTTACAAGCCTGCGCACGTCGCTGCGCGAAAGCGCCCCCTGGGAGGCGATCAGCTTATCAATACGTTCCAGCGGCATGGCGGCTCCTTTCTTAGGCGTGTGAAAAATGCGTATTGGTACGAACAGGGGAGGGTTGCGGTTATATTGAGCTGCCTGTTTTATGGGCGGTCTGGCCGGCACAAGCCCCGCCTAGGCATAGTAAAACGCTGAGCAGTATGTAAAGCACACCCAGAGCTTTGCTGCCGCCTTCCAGCAGGGAAACGGCCTCCAGCGAAAACGTGGAAAATGTAGTAAATCCACCGCAGACGCCCGTTTTCCAAAATAGAGATGGCAACGCAGCCGCTCTGTTGCGGGCCGCCGCACCAGCGATAAACCCGATGGTAACCGCACCGGGCAGATTGGTCAGCAGCGTCAGAAGCGGAAAAATCCCTCAGGTGGCGCAGGATAGCGCCCAGCGCGCCGCCTAACCCGACGCAAGCTGCTTCTCCATTTTCGGTCCCCCATCAAATTTATGAGCGATCCACCTTTAAAACGCCGCTGATTTTTGCCACTTTCGCCATCACACTGCGCAGATGCTCCACGCCGTCCACCGTGATCGTCATGGTCAGCGTGCAGCGGCCGTCCTTTAATTCGCGCGTGTTCATTGAGTGAATCATCACATGCATGTTGGCGAGCATGCCGGAAACATCCGCAAGCAGCCCCACGCGATCCAGGCAGGTGATAAGCAGGGAGGATTTAAATTCCTCTTTCACGTTTTTATCCCAATAAGCGGTGATCCACCGCTCCGGCTCGTTGCACAGGGCGATCACCTGCGGCACGTTCGTGCAATCCCGCTTGTGGATAGACACGCCGTGCCCGCGTGTGATGAAGCCGATGATCTGATCGCCCGGCAGCGGGCTGCAGCAGCGCGCAAATTTGATCAGGCAGTTGTCGATCCCCTCCACAATCACGCCCTCGCTGCTGCGCACGCGCTTCTTTGGCGGCGTGATGACTACCTCGGGCGGCTGGTTGCTTTTGATGAGCTTGTAGTAAGCTTCCTTGATTGCAGGCATCATGCGCTGGATGGAGATGCCGCCATAACCGATGGCGGCATAGAAATCCTCCATGGAGTTGCAATGCTGCCGCTCTGCGAGCTTCTGCAAAAACTCCTTGAGCGCATCGTCTGTCAAGCGGATGTTGTTGCGCCGGAATTCCCGCTCAAGCTCCGCCTTGCCCTCGGCAATATTCTCCTCCCGTTTCTCCTTTTTGTACCAGGCGCGGATTTTGCCGCGCGCCTCACTGGTGCGCACGATCTTCAGCCAATCCCGGCTTGGGCCTTTGCCAGGCTGTGCGGAGGTGAGCACCTCGACAATCTCGCCGGTTTTTACCTGATAATCGAGCGGGACGATCCTGCCATCTACCTTCGCGCCCACCATACGGTTGCCGACGGCAGAGTGGATAGCATAGGCAAAATCAATGACCGTTGCGCCGCTGGGGAGGTTGATCACATCGCCGCGCGGTGTAAAGACGAACACATCGTCCGGCACGAGGTCGCTTTTGATCGTCTGGACGATATCCTCAACATTTTCGCTGTCCTTCTGGTTTTCAAGCAGCTGGCGGATCCATGCAAGCCGCTCCTCAAATTTATCCTTGCCGGACATGCCAAGCTTATATTTCCAGTGCGCGGCGATGCCATATTCTGCTGTGTAGTGCATTTCCCACGTGCGGATCTGCACTTCAAACGGCACGCCTTCCTTGCCGATAACGGTTGTGTGGAGGGATTGATACATATTTGGCTTCGGTGTGGAGATATAATCCTTGAAGCGGCCCGGGATCGGGCGGAACATATCGTGGATGATGCCCAGGCAGTTGTAGCAGTCGATTACGGAATCGACGATGATGCGCACAGCGTAGATATCATAAATCTCATCGAAGTTATGATTCTGCATATACATTTTGCGGTAGATGCCGTGCACACTTTTGATGCGGCCGTCAATGTGCGCGCCGGGCACCACCTGATCGACGCGCGCCTGGATACGGGCCTTAATTTCCTCCAAAAATTCCCGCCGCGCGTTGCCCTGGAGCTGGATGGATTCCTCAATCTCATGGTAGGCAACCGGGTCAAGATAGCTGATGGCGAGATCCTCCAGCTCCTCCTTGATGGCGCGGATACCGAGACGGTGCGCAATGGGAGCGTAGATTTCCAGCGTTTCCAGCGCTGTATCGCGCCGCTTCTGCGGCGGCTTGAAATTCAGCGTGCGCATATTGTGCAGGCGGTCCGCCAGCTTGATGATGATCACGCGGATATCCTGCGACATTGCAAGCAGCATCTTGCGGATATTCTCCGCCTGCTGCTCCTCCTTGGTGGAGAGCGGTACCTTGCCGAGCTTGGTCACGCCGTCCACAAGGTAGGCCACAGCCTTGCCGAACTTGGCCGTGATATCTTCCAGCGTTTCGTCCGTATCCTCCACCACATCGTGCAGTAGCGCGGCGATGACGGATTCCTGATCCATCCCCATCTCCGCGAGGATACGCGCCACACAGATGGGGTGGATGATATAGGGCTCCCCGGAATAGCGCAGCTGGCCCTCATGCGCCTGGCGTGCGAGGGCATAGGCTTTATCTACCTGGGCAATTTCAGCCTCGGTGAAGCTTTTGGCCAGCAGCTCCCGCAGGGCGGCATAGCCGTCGCCCGCTTTGGGTGCGGCTGGCTGCGCCTTGGGCTTTGCGGCGTTATCCCGAATCACCGGCAGGCTGCCGTGCAGCTCCGTGTTAAGCGTCTCTTTTGGCTGTGCCATCGCTGTCGCCTCCTATTGCCCGTAGGCTCTGCAAAATCTGGGAATCGTCAAGGTTTACTTTTATTGTATCCGGCGGGAGGAGAATATTCCCCTCCTCGGTTTTCTGAATCAAATGGAGCTCCTCCAACGCGTCCAGAGCAACTTGAACCTGGCAAAAGCTCCCGCCTTTACCCATAAGCCGCAGGCAGAGTAGCTCGGCGCCAAAACGCCAGCCGGCGTTCGCACGCAGCATGCGGTACAGCTGCGCCATCTGCTCCCTGGAGGGCAGCGCCTGCCGCGCCTGCTCCAATGTGCGCAGCTCCCCGCGGCGGTACGCTTCATAAAGCCGCTGAGACGCAAGCAGCGCATCTTCATCCGTGCCGGAGAGGCGCATGTCGTGAATCTGGATAGAAAGGCCCGCCCGCCCACGGAATTCACTGCGGGAGACTCGCACGGCGAGATCCGTTACGTCCCCAACCTGATATGGGAATTCTGTGGGAGGAACGCCAAACCGCACCGCAGTGATCTGCACATCGCCGCGGGAAAAACGCAGGCGTAGATGCTTGCCGCCACCCACCGGCTGCACAGCCTCAAGCCGCATACGGAATAAGCCGAATAGAGGCTGCGGGTTGCCTGCGCCAAAGGGCTCAAGTGCGCTGACAGCATCCACCATATCCAGCGTGAGATAAACCGGGTTCAGCCGGCAATCCAGCCGCAGCGTGGGGTAGGGCATGTCCTGCTGCGCAGCATAAGCATTGATCGCCTCGCGGAAAGCGCCGATCTCACCGGCTGCAAGCTCCAAGCCGGCTGCCAGCGTGTGGCCGCCGAATTGAAACAGCGTTGCCCGGCACGCCTTCAGCGCATCATAGAGGGAAAAGCCCTCAAGGCTCCGGCCGGAGCCTTTGGCTTGCATCCCATCCGAGGTGAGGACAATGCTTGGCCGCCCATAGGTCTCCACCAGTCGTGCCGCGACAATGCCGAGCACGCCTGGGTGCCAGCCATTCCCGGCGACAACCAGCACGCGGTCGAAACGGTGTTGGGGGGTTGCATCCAACTGCCGCTCTACTTCACGCAGGATTTCCTGCTCCGTCTCCTGGCGCAGAGCATTGGCCTGGCAGATTTCCTGCGCGAGGGAGGTGGCCTCCTCCTCATCCTCACTGAGCAGGAGGCGAAGCGCACGCTGTGCCGAGCCCATGCGGCCCGCCGCATTGATGCGCGGCGCCAATGTAAACGCGATGCTGACAGAGGAGAGGGGCTTTTCTGCAAACCCGGCCTGTGTGCGCAGGGCGGAAAGGCCAGGGCGGGCGCCTGCATTCATGCGCGCAAGGCCACGGCGCACCAAGCGGCGGTTTTCCCCATGGAGGGGGACAATATCCGCCACCGTGCCCAAGGCAGCCAGGTCGGCGTAATCGTCAAAAAGGGGCTCTGCGTCGCCCTCCAGCGCTGCGGCTAGATAAAAGGCGACGCCCACGCCGGACAGATCGCGAAAGGGGCAGCTGCAATCCTGCCGGTGCGCGTCAACAACAGCCGCTGCGCGCGGCAGGGCCTCGCCTGCCCTGTGGTGATCTGTGATGACCAGCTCCAGCCCCAGTGAAGCGGCGTATTCCGCTTCCTCCAGCGCGCTGATGCCATTATCTACCGTAATAATCAATTTCGCACCGCGCGCCGCCATTTCGTCGATGGAGGAGCGGTGCAGGCCGTAGCCCTCCGCCTCCCGCTCTGGGATGGCGTAAAATACATCCGCCCCCTGCGATTCCAGATAGGAATATAGCAGCGCCGTAGCGGTTACGCCATCTGCATCGTAATCCCCATAGACGGCGATGCGCTCATAACGCTCCAGAGCCGCTCGGATACGGGCGACTGCCTTGCCCATATCTGGCAGGCACAGCGGGTCAAAGGCATCTGAAGTGCCTTCCTCCAGAAAGCTGCGCGCTTGCTCCGGCGTCTGTATGCCACGGGAAACGAGCAGCAGCGCCGCGAACGGATCCAGCCCGCACGCTTCGGCGAGAGCGGCCGCGCAATCCTTATCATATTGTGCAATACACCACTTCTTGCGGCTCAAACACACCAATCCCTTCTATTCCTTTTATTGTAGCATTAAACCCCTATGGATTCAACAAAAATCGGAAATATGACGTGGACTTTCCCTGCGGGCGTAACGCATTAAATGCGAACGCCAGTAGCGGGAGGGGCTCCACATTTTCCGGCGGGAAACGAACGGATCGGTGTGTGAAAAGAAAGGGCGCGAAGACACGCGCCGGTGTAGGCTTGTAGCCGTTAGGGAGCCTCGCACCTTTTTATTCCGCCGCCATACTGGAGGGGGAATTTTGCGCCGGCTGTGAGGTGGGAAGGGCCGCCTCCCCATTTAAGAGAGAACTGCCGTCCGTTCGGGTGACGGTAAATTTCCACCCAAACGCAACCGGCTCCTGCTCCAGATAAAAACCGTTCCACTCATAGGGCGATGCGCTGCCGGAACCTGGCGTTCCCAAAGCACCGGCTTTTTTTAGCGCCTCCTCACACACCTGCGCGTCCTCTCCTGTGAACGCCTGCGTCATGCGGGAGAGGAGCGCGGCAAGGGAAGGGCTTTCCGCCGCCTCCTCTAGGCGGGCGTAGAGCAGGGAACAGGCCTGCAGCTCGGCCGTTTCTCTGTTGATATACAAGGTCATCAGGTAGGTTTCTCCCTCGCCTGGGGAGAGAAAATAAGCATGCCCGAGAAACGCGTCTTCTTCCTTTGCCAGAGCGTCGGCCGCTTGTAGCTGCTGCGCGCCATCCAGCGCGTTATAGCGCTCAAGGAAGGTATCTTCGGTGAGAAGACTACCGCTGGAGCAGGCGCAGAGCAGGCAGCACAGCGCAGGCAGGCAAAGGAGAACGGCAAAAAAATGTTTTGTCAATTCGATCGACTCCTCCCATTCCAGATTGCTTGTCATAATATACAAAATAAGCAAATGTGTGCTCCGCATTCCTCAATATATATGTAGAAAAACTTTTTTACAGTCGGATGGACTTGCTTTTTTTTTATGATTGCCCTAGAATTTATTATGGTTTAAATCATATGGAATGGAGAGGACGGTATGAACGGGACAGGCGTGCCGCTATGTGATCGCGTCTGCACCTCCTGCAAGGGGGTTGGCTGCGCCTGCGCACCGTCTGATCGGCAAAAATAAGCAATTTGGCTGGCTGTGGCGCTTTGCGCGGCAGCTGTTTTATTTTTTAGATAATGAAGAAGGAGTGCGAAACGAGTTATGAAGAAGGTTGCAGTTATCATGGGCAGCGATAGCGATTTGCCCGTCGTCAGCGCGGCGATTAAAAGGCTGCGCTATTTCGGCGTAGAGGTAGAAACGCATGTGATGAGCGCGCACCGAACCCCGGCTGCTGCTGCGGATTTTGCCGCAAAGGCTAAGGAGAACGGCTTTGGTGTGATTATTGCAGCGGCCGGCAAGGCGGCGCATCTCGGCGGCGTGCTGGCAGCGCATACTACGCTGCCGGTGATCGGTATCCCAGTCAAATCCTCTACGCTCGACGGGTTGGACGCCCTGCTTGCCACCGTCCAGATGCCCTCCGGTATCCCGGTGGCGACCGTCGCCATTGACGGCGCGGAAAACGCGGCGATCCTGGCCGTGCAGATGCTGGCCATCACAGAGGAGAGCCTTGCGCAGAAGCTTGCCCAGATGAAAGAGGATATGGCGCAAAAGGTGCTGGAAAAGGATGCCGCTCTGCAGCTCAAGGCGGCTGCGCTTTAATTGCTTTACCGTTGTCTTTGAAACCCTATCAATCAGGAGGAACTGCAATGTTTGACAAGCCTCATGAGGAATGCGGCGTTTTTGGAATCTATAATAAAAACCATTTCAATGCCGTGCATTTGACCTATCTGGCGCTGTATGCCCTGCAGCACAGGGGCCAGATCAGTTGCGGAATCGCCATCAACCGGGGCGGTGTGGTCGATTACCACTGCGACCTTGGTATTGCGCCGGATGTTTTTGATGCGGATACGCTTCAGAAGCTGTCGAAAGATGGGGGAGGGGATATCTGCATTGGCCATACGCGCTATTCGCCCGGCGGCATGTCGGAGCGTGCGAATTCCCAGCCCCTTGTTATGCGCTATGCCAAGGGGACGATCGCGATTGCCAACAATGGCAGCCTTGTCAATACCCACGAGCTGCGCGAGCCGCTGGAGCGGCAGGGCGCAATTTTCCAAACGGATAGCGACGCGGAGATTATCGCCCTGATGATTGCGCGCGCACGGCTGGAATCCGGGAGTGTGGAGCAGGCGATCAACCGGGCGATGCACCAGATCAAGGGCGCCTATTCCTTTGTGCTGATGTCGCCCCGCAAGATGATCGCAGTGCGCGATCCGCAGGGCTTTCGGCCTCTGTGCATCGGCAAGCTGGAGGATAGCTACATCTTTGCCTCCGAAACCTGTGCGCTTGACAGTCTCGGCGCGGAGTTCGTCCGCGATATTGAGCCGGGCGAAATTGTCATTGCGGATGAAAACGGCATTCACAGCATCCGCGACCACTGTGGGCAGAAGAGCTCGTTGTGCATTTTTGAGCATGTCTATTTCGCACGGCCTGATTCCGTGATCGACAACGCGAGTGTGCACCTTGCGCGTCAGCGTGCGGGCAAATATCTCGCGCGTGAATATCCGGTGGAGGCCGATATTGTCGCCGGCGTGCCGGATTCCGGGTTGGATGCCGCCATTGGCTATGCGAATGAATCCGGCATCCCCTATGGCATGTGCTTTATTAAAAACCGCTATATCGGCCGCACCTTTATTCAGGATTCTCAGGAGCAGCGCGAGCGTAGCGTGCGCATTAAGCTCAACCCCCTGCGTGCGGCGGTTGACGGTAAGCGCGTGGTGCTGGTGGATGACTCGATTGTGCGCGGCACGACCAGCGCGCACATTATTGAGCTGCTGCGCAAGGCGGGCGCGAAAGAGGTGCATATGCGCATTTCCTCCCCGCCGTTTCTGCATCCCTGCTATTTTGGCACGGATATCAGCTCGCGGGAATACCTGATCGCCTGCCGGATGAGCATTGACGAGATCTGCAAGCAGATCGGCGCGGATTCTCTGGGTTACCTCAGCCTGGAGAGCCTGCATAAAATCGCCAGCAGCTCTACCTCCAGCTTCTGTGACGCCTGCTTTACGGGGAATTATCCGATTGATGTGCCGCAGGAGCAGCCGGAGGATAAATTCAGCAAAAAGCTCGCTTCCCTTGCGAAGCAGCCAAAATAATAAAAACGACGCTTGCTCAGCAGGATACGGCTCGTTTGTTGGGGAAAGGATGGGTTATCATGATGGACAGTTATTCCGACAGCTACCGCGAGGCGGGTGTGGATGTCACCGCAGGCTACAAGGCGGTGGAGCTGATGAAGCGGCATGTGGCGCGCACGCAAACGCCGGGCGTGCTTTCCGGCATCGGCGGGTTCGGCGGCCTGTTTCAACCGGATCTGACCGGGGTGAAGGAGCCTGTGCTCGTCTCCGGGACGGATGGCGTGGGCACCAAGCTGAAATTGGCCTTTATGATGGATAAGCACGATACAGTCGGCATCGACTGTGTTGCCATGTGCGCAAACGATGTGGCCTGCGCCGGTGCGAAGCCGCTGTTTTTTCTGGATTACGTAGCAGTAGGTAAAAATGTGCCGGAGCGCGTGGCGCAGATTGTTTCCGGCGTAGCGGAGGGCTGCGTGCAGGCGGGCTGCGCACTGATTGGCGGCGAAACGGCGGAGATGCCGGGCTTTTACCCCAAGGAGGAGTACGATCTGGCCGGCTTCTGCGTAGGCATGGCGGACAAGGCGAAGCTGCTTGACGGCAATGCTGTCAAGGCGGGGGATGCGCTCATCGGCGTGGCGTCCTCCGGCGTGCACTCCAACGGCTTTTCCCTAGTGCGCAAGGTGTTTAACATTACGCCGGAGCGGTTGGAACTCTATATGTATGAGTTTGGCAAAACGCTGGGCGAGGAACTGCTCACCCCCACGCGCATTTATGTAAAGCCCCTGCTGGCGCTGATGGAGCAGGTAAACGTCCACGGTGTTTCTCACATCACGGGCGGCGGCTTCTATGAGAATATCCCGCGCATGCTGCCGGAAGGCCTGCGCGCTGTCATTGAGAAGGCAAAGGTGCCGGTGCGGCCGATCTTCAAGATGATCCAGAGCGAAGGTATCTCAGAGCACGATATGTATAACACCTTCAACATGGGCATCGGCCTGTGCATTGCCGTTGGGCCGGAGCAGGCGGATGAGACCGTGCGTATCCTCTGCGAGAATGGGGAAGAGGCCTGCATCCTCGGCGAGGTACGCGAGGGCGAGAAAGGGATCGAGCTATGCTGAGAATAGCGGTGCTGGTCTCCGGCGGTGGTACAAACCTGCAGGCTCTGCTCGATGCAAAAGCGCGTGGGGAGATCCCGCACGGCGAATTTGTGCGCGTCATCGCCAGCCGCCCGGATGCGTATGCGCTCACCCGTGCGGCCAATGCGGGCATTGAAGGTGTTGTAGTATCCCGCAAAAGCTTTGCTTCGCAGCAGGCGTATGATGACGCTCTCCTGGATGCCCTGCGAGCGTGCAGGGCACAGCTCGTCGTGTTGGCCGGCTTTTTATCCATCCTTGGCCCTGCGGTGATTGCGGCGTACCGTGATCGCATCCTCAATATTCATCCCGCGTTGATCCCCTCCTTTTGCGGCAAGGGGTATTACGGCCTGCGCGTGCACGAGGCGGCGCTGGCGCGCGGCGTGAAGGTGACGGGCGCGACCGTCCATCTCGTCAACGAAATCCCCGATGGCGGGCCGATCCTTTTGCAAAAGGCGGTGGAGGTGCAGCCGGGCGACACGCCCGAAACGCTGCAGCGCCGCGTGATGGAGCAGGCGGAGTGGGTGCTGCTGCCGCGCGCGGTGGAGCAACAGTGCGCATTGTGGGAAGATCGATTGCAGAATCCAGAGTTCAAACTTCAGATAGTCTAGAACAGGAGAGAAAGAGGGAACCAGAATGCAGATTCAGGAGCTCGGCGCGGTGCTGCGCGCCAATACCTACCCCGGCCGTGGCATTGTACTCGGCCGGAGCGCCGATGGGGAAAAGGCCGTCATCGCCTATTTCATCATGGGGCGCAGTGAAAACAGCCGCAACCGCGTTTTTGTGGAGGAGGATGGAGGCCTGCGGACCCAGGCGTTTGATCCTGCCAAGCTCAAGGATCCGAGCCTTGTCATTTATTGGCCGGTGCGTAAGCTCGGCGCCGCTACCATCGTGACCAACGGCGATCAAACGGATACGGTCTATGAATTCCTCTCGGCGGAGAAAACGTTTGAAGAGGCGCTGCGGATGCGCACTTTTGAGCCGGATCCTCCCATTTTGACGCCGCGTATTTCCGGCCTGGTGCAGAAGGATGGCGGCTACCGCCTCTCCATCCTCAAGAGTGCCAACGGAAACGCAGCCTCCGTGCAGCGCTTTTTCTATGAATATCCGCAGCCGGTGGCAGGCGAGGGGCATTTTATCCACACCTATCTGGGCGATGGCGACCCGGTGCCCTCCTTTGAGGGCGAGCCGGAGCTTGTGAAGGTAGAGGGCGATATCGATGCTTTCACAAGCCTTGTCTGGGAGAATCTCAACGAGGCCAATAAGGTTTCCCTCTTCGTGCGGTTTATCCGTTTAGCGGATGGCTCTGAGGAGACCCGTGTGATCAATAAAAATCAATAAAACAGTGCACGGGCAGGCCGCTTACGTCTGCCCGGCGCTTTCGTTTAGAAAGGATGGTTTTCATGGCAAACGAGCTGATGCTCAAATATGGCTGCAACCCCAATCAAAAGCCCTCCCGTATTTTTATGCAGGATGGAGGCGAGCTGCCGATTACAGTGCTAAATGGCAAGCCGGGCTATATCAATTTTCTCGACGCATTCAACAGCTGGCAGCTGGTCTGTGAGCTTAAGGCAGCGACGGGCCTGCCAAGCGCAGCTTCCTTCAAGCATGTCAGCCCGGCGGGCGCGGCGGTCGGCCTGCCCCTGAGCGAGACGCTGCAAAAAATTTATTTTGTGGATGATCTGGAACTGTCGCCCCTTGCAAACGCCTATGCGCGCGCGCGCGGTGCGGACAGAATGTCCTCCTACGGCGACTGGATCGCTTTGTCTGAACCATGCGATGTGCCCACCGCCAGGCTGATTGCCCGCGAGGTGTCCGATGGAATCATCGCGCCCGGCTATGAGCCGGAGGCGCTCGAAATTCTGAAGGGCAAGCGCAAGGGCGGTTATAACATTGTGCAGATCGATCCCTCCTACCGCCCTGCGCCGGTAGAGCACAAGGATGTGTTTGGCGTCACCTTCGAGCAGGGGCGCAACGAGCTCAAAATCGATGAAGCGCTGCTTGAAAATGTTGTCACGGAGAATAAAATGCTCCCCGATGCTGCAAAGCGCGATCTGATTATCTCTTTGATTACTCTGAAATACACGCAGTCAAATTCCGTGTGCTATGTAAAGGATGGCCAGGCTATCGGCGTGGGCGCGGGCCAGCAATCCCGTGTGCATTGCACGCGCCTTGCGGGCAATAAGGCGGATAACTGGTATCTGCGCCAGCATCCGAAGGTGCTCGCGCTGCCCTTTGTGGAGAATATCCGCCGTCCGGATCGCGATAACACCATCGATGTCTATATCTCCGACGATTATATAGATGTGCTGGCGGACGGCGTGTGGGAGCAATTTTTTACCGTGAAGCCGGAGCCGCTCACCCGCGAGGAGCGGCAGGAATGGTTGAAAACGCTTGACGGCGTCTCCCTCGGCTCAGATGCATTTTTCCCGTTCGGTGATAATATCGAGCGTGCGCACCGCAGCGGCGTGCGGTATATCGCTCAGCCGGGCGGCTCTATCCGGGATGACAATGTGATCGAAACCTGCAACCGCTTCCAAATGGCGATGGCGTTTACGGGGATCCGCCTTTTTCACCATTAAAAGCATGCCCTGGCCGTCAGGCGGATGCGTGCCTGGCGGCTGGCGCTTTATGGGATGATGAAGAGGAGGAGCAAAATGCTGCTGATGACCTCCAACGGCTTAACTTCACGGCGGCTGCGCAAAGCGGCAAAAAGAGCGCTCCCCGCCGGTGTTCGGCGGGCGGCGTTGGTGACCACTGCTTCCGTCGGCTTTAAAGAAAGGGACTATCATGTGCCCCGGCTTTGCAGTGAATTGGAAAGGCTGGGCCTTGCCGTTGATTTTTTTGATTTTGATCATCAACCAGCCGGCCAGCTTTTTGCCTATCAGGTGGTTGAATGCATTGGTGGGAACCCTTTTTATCTGGTGCGCAGGATGCGGGAGGCGCATTGCGAGCTGTATTTGCAGGAGCTGAAATCGAGCGGGTTGTTCATTGGCGTGAGCGCGGGAAGCTTGGCCATGCAGGAATCAATGGAGCTGGTGGATCGCTTCAGCCCGGAGCTACGAATGCAGGCTGGCGGAGAGGATTCCACTGGCATGGGAGTCACCGGGGTGAGATATTGCCACACTATCACAGATATCTGCCGCGGTTTGAACGCTTTGAGGAGCGTGTGGAGACCTATGAGAAAAAATCTGGCCGCCGGGTGATCCGGCTTGATGATGAGCACGGCGTTTGGGTGGATGCAACAGAGCAAATTGAAATCCTATAGGGACGGAGGAAACAGGATGAAACTTCTGATGATCGGCGGAGGCGGGCGCGAGCATGCGCTCATCCGCAAATTGAAGGAAAGCCCCCGGGTGGAAAAAATTTATTGCGCGCCGGGCAACGGCGGCATTTCGCGCGATGCGGAGTGCGTTGCGCTTTCTGCAATGGATATTGAGGGTGTTGTCGCCTTCAGCAAGGCGCAGCAGATCGACCTCGTGTTTGTCGCACCGGACGATCCGCTTGCCGCAGGCATGGTGGATGCGCTGGAGGCGGCGGGAATCTGCGCCTTTGGTCCCTCCAGAAGAGCGGCGGAAATTGAAAGCAGCAAGGTGTTTGCGAAAAACCTGATGCAGAAATACGGCATCCCCACGGCGCGTTACGAGGTATTTGACGCGCCGGAAAAGGCGCTTGCTTACATTTTGGAGCAGAATACGTGGCCTGCCGTCATCAAGGCAGATGGCCTTGCGCTCGGCAAGGGCGTGGTCATTGCGCAGAATGAAGCGGAGGCCAAAGAAGCCCTACACTCCATGATGGAGGATAAAATTTTTGGGGAATCTGGCAGCCGCGTTGTAGTGGAGGAATTTCTCACCGGCCCGGAGGTATCTGTGCTGGCGTTTACGGATGGCGAAACCGTGAAGCCCATGGTGTCGTCTATGGATCACAAGCGTGCTTATGACGGCGACAAAGGCCCCAATACGGGTGGCATGGGCACCATCAGCCCGAACCCCTACTACACGCCGGAGCTCGCCGTGCGCTGCATGAAGGAGATTTTCCTGCCGACTATTCGCGCTATGCGTGCAGAGGGGAGGCCCTTCAGGGGCTGCCTGTATTTTGGGCTGATGATTACGGCCAGCGGGCCGAAGGTGATTGAATACAATTCTCGCTTTGGCGACCCGGAGACGCAGGTCGTCCTGCCCCGGTTGAAAACGCCCCTCATCGATATCGTGGAGGCGGTTGTGAATGGTACGCTTGCACAGCAGAAAATTGAATGGGAGGAAAACGCCTGTGCGTGCGTGGTGATGGCCTCCGGCGGCTATCCAAAATCATATCCGAAGGGGCTGGAGATCACCGGCATGGATGAAAACGGCCAGTTGCAGGGCGTAACGGTATACCATGCGGGCACCTCCTATCAGGATGGCAAATTTTACACAGCGGGTGGCCGTGTGCTGGGCGTTACAGCCTGCGGGGATACTTTGGATGCCGCTTTGCGCAGGGCGTATGAGGGCGTGCACAGCATTCATTTTGAAGGCGCGCATTACCGCACGGATATCGGACATAAATAATTCATAAATTGTTTACAGAAAGCAACTGCATTTTCAGCGTCTTTTCGGTAAGCTGAGAAGTAGTATTCTGCGGAGCTATACGGCGGTGGCATCACCATGCCTGGCTGCTTCTGCAAAGGGTTCAGTATTTGAAAGCGGTGAGAGAGTTGGAAAAATTCAAGGCACTTTCCAAGGGGAAGAAGACAGCCGTGATTGTGGGTGTGATTGCTGTTGTGCTGGCAATTGCGCTGCTTATCTACTTCCTCGTCCGGCCGGAGCCGGGCACGCCTGTGACGCTTGTCAGCGTTGAGCAGGGTGATATCCAGCAGGAGCTGATCGCTTCCGGGACGGTTGAGTCTGACAACCAGACAAATTTTTCCCTGCTGGAGGGCACAAAGGTGCTCACGGTGAATGTCAAAGTGGGAGACCACGTGAAAAAGGGGGATGTGCTGGCCACCTTTGACGTATCCTCCCTTTCTGGCAAGCTCAGCGAGCGGCGCGCCGCGTATAATGAAGCGCTGCAAACCTACAACAATTCCCTTGCGGCGGCGAGCGAGGCGAAGGTCAAGCTCCCGCAGGTCAACGCGGATATCGCAGAGCTGGAGAAAAAGATAGAAGCGCTCACCCAGCAGGCGCAGGCTGCCCAAACAACCACGCAGGCTGCCGCCTCAGAGCAGACGCAGGCCGCGACCGAGGCTACAACCACACCGAACACGCTGCAGGGTCAGATTCAGGCCATCATTGATAAGCTGCTCGGGGCCAACGGTACGGTTTCGCAGATACAGAAGCTGATGGAGCAGCTTACCCAAATGGCGGAGAATGGGTTTGACCTGTCTTCTATGGCAGGCTCCGCTTCTACAGAGCTGATTCAGGCGCAGATGGATTTGGCACAGCTGAAAATCCAGAAGACTACGCTGGAGGCGCAGCAGAACGGCACACTGTCCAGGACCTATAAGCTGGTGGTGGATGCCAGTAAAAAATCGCTCGATGAGATGGAGACCATGGTGGAAAGCCTGCAAAACGGCTGGGTGGCAGAGGATGACGGCGTTGTGACGGCGGTCAACATCACGGCGGGAGAAACGTATCAGGGCGGAGGAGCATCTGCTACTACCGGCTCGTTTGATATCTCTTCTATTTTGCAGGCTGTTTCCGGCGGAACGGATCTCGACAGCCTGATGAATACGCTTACATCCCTTGGCACCGGTGCGAACGTGGGGATGACGGTGGAGAATTATGGGCAGTTTTATGCCTCCTTCTCGTTGGATAAATATGATGTGCTCAATGTGAAAACCGGTATGCCGGCCGTTATCACTACGGCCAGCGGCGAGCTGGATGGCGAGGTTTCCTTTATCAGCCCGGTGGCGTCCTCAGGCGGCGGGCTGGATCTGAGCAATCTGGCAGGGAGCCTCACCGGCGCTGGGAGCTCCAGCAGCATTCCGGCGAAGGTAAAGATCAATAACCCGGATGCAAGTGTGATCATCGGCGTTGATGTGGATATCGCCATCCAGACGGATGCAGCGTCCGGCGCAACATTGATTCCGCTGGAATCGCTCCTTGTGGAGGAAGGTAAAAAGTATGTTTTCGTCTATAACGAAGAGGAAGGCATTGTAACGAAAACCGAGGTGGAAACCGGCCTTGTCTCCGACACGATGTATCAGATCCTCTCCGGCGTTTCTGTGGGGGATCAAATCGTGAGAGCTCCCTCCAAGACGTTGGCGGATGGCGCGCGTGTGACAGTCCAAGAAGAGGGGGAAAGCGTCATCTCCTCTGAAACCAACTGATGCGGAGGCGGTAAAGTTTGAATATCAAGGAAAATATCCGCATCGCGATTTTCAGCATCCGCACGAATCTTCTGCGCTCCTTGCTGACTATGCTCGGCATCATCATCGGCGTGGCCTCCGTGATTGCAATTATCACGGTGGGCAACGGTGGCCGCGACTATATTGTGGGTATGATTCAAGATATGGGGCAGAGCGCAATCTCTATTCAGGTGAATCAAAAGGGTACCTCTGCGAGTGATTATATCACAGATGATGATTTGGAAGCGCTCAAAGGGCAGGCCAGTATTGATTATGTTTCCCCTTTCCTGCTTGGTATGGGAACCTTTGAGGCGAATAATGAGAGCGGAATGTGCTTCCCTGTGGGTTGTGCCCCTGATATGGAGCAGATTTCAAAGCTCTCCGCAAGCTATGGCCGGATGTTTACGCAGGAGGAATATGAGGCTGGGCGCAACGTGTGCATCATAGACGGGATGAATGCACAGGCCCTGTTTGGCTATGAAAACGTGGTTGGAGAGTATATTAATGTGACGGTCAGCGATAAGACCGTTCGCTTGCGAATTATTGGCGTGATGGATGTTTCTGCACTGATGGGCGGTATGGATAATGAAGCTCTGATGGAGCAGATGCAGCAAATGAGCAACACGATGGGCAACATGTGTTATGTGATTGCACCTGCCCCGGTGGTATCCTCCCTGATGGGGTCGAGTGGGCGGTACAATATGGTGTATATCTCCGCAAAGGATGAGAATCAGTTGGATGCTGCGGGGAACACTGCCAAAAACATTTTGCAAGCCCGGCACAACAATTTTGACCGTGAGGCATATACCATCACCAATATGGCAACTTACATTGAGCTGCTCGATAAGGTCATCAGCGTGTTCACCACATTTATCGCCGCAGTCAGTGCGATTTCGCTGGTGGTCGGCGGGATCGGCGTGATGAATATTATGTATGTTTCCGTCAGTGAGCGAACGCGCGAGATCGGCATTCGAAAGGCTTTGGGCGCACGAACTAGGACGATTCTGTTCCAATTTTTAACAGAATCAGTAATTCTGTGCCTGATTGGCGGCGTGATTGGTATGATCCTTGGCGTCTCAGGCGCAGCGCTCGTGGCCTATATCATGGATATTCCCATGGCGGTCAAATTCAGCACCCTTCTGATTTCGGTCGGTTTTTCCAGTGCAATTGGCATTTTCTTTGGCATTTACCCCGCGCGCAAAGCGGCGAAAATGCCGCCGATCGAAGCCCTTCGACGTGAGTGATTGCAAAAGTATTTGATTTCCGTGAATAGGATCAGTGATCTTTTTCAGGGCGCTCTTTTCAGCTTTTCGGCTGGGAAGAGCGCCTTTTTTAGGGAAACAGCTCGTTTTCCGGTGAGAGCGGCAGCCGCAAAGCAAAGGAAATGATGGAAGGCCTGTTAGAATAAACGGGAAATAATTATTCTAGTGAAATGTTTTCACAAATTCTCCTGTTTTCATAAAATCCTTATATGATAAAAGAAAGCCACTTGCAATTTTGAAATTTGACTTTAGGAGGGCTTTCTGTGCAAAAATGCTTATGTGCGCTCTGTGTGATCACGCTGTGTTTTGCTGTGCTGTTTTCCCTTCCCGCCCATGCAGAGGGGATTTCTGTTGACGGTTATATTCAACCGGCAGAATGGGAAG
The DNA here is from genome assembly GCA_949283655.1 of uncultured bacterium. Taxonomy (GTDB): domain Bacteria; phylum Bacillota; class Clostridia; order Oscillospirales; family Acutalibacteraceae; genus Fimivicinus. Next base: position 7,279 of record CASDTH010000036.1, on the reverse strand, counting down.
GCGCTTTGTTTACCACGCTTTTAACAAGCGAGGAGGAGAGCGGATGCCGCATTTCCTACGCGGATGTGCGCGCTATGGTGGATGCGCCGTCGCGCTGCATTTGTTTTGCGTTGCAGGTGATTGATGAGGCGTTTTCCGGCGCGGCGGGGCATTCCCGTATTCATATCCAGCTGGGAAATGCAGAGCTCAGCGTTTCACCCGATGGGGAAGCTCGGCTTTCAGGGGGCGGATATACTGCACGGGCTGCTGGATTTTATCAGGCAGGCGGCTATAATCGAGATTATGTGCTGGAGGTGGAAATAACCCGTGCCAGCGCGTTCCCAGGCGGGCGGCTTCCAGTTTCCATTTGGTTTACAGACGGTGCGGGGAAAAAGAGCCGTGCCTGTGAGCTAACGCTGGATACCGGCGCCCCGATTACCACCTCCACGGCCACACCGGAGGAATCGTCTACGAAAGCGCCCCTGGTCACTGAGCCTTCTCAAACAGCCGTGCAAACGCAGCCTGTTGCCAGCTCGGAGCAGCGGCCCGGGGCGAGTGAGGCCCATACCACTCATCACGCATCAGGTGGTGGAGAAGTAACGGCAGCTCCGCAGCCGGAAGAGCATGTTTCCTCCACGCACTTCCAGGGGAGCGTTCTGTATGAGAGCGAAGCTTTGGGCGGCGAAACTCCGGGTGGAGCGCAGCAGCCGCAGGCATATGATTCAGCAGTGCAGGGGCAGCCGGGCAGGGGAGCATCTCTGGAAGGGGATGCGTTGGGGGAGCCGATGGAAACGGTCGCCATCCCGGCCACCGGAGAGTCCGGCGCCGGCCAGTGGTCCGCCACACGGATTGCGGCCTGTGTTGCTGCCGGTATTTGTATTTTAGCGGCTGCCTTGCTCCTGGTTTTTCAGACAAGGCGGAATGAAAAAACGGATACTCCATCCGCACCCTGAAAAATACGCACTTTTTGGTGCGGCGATATCATCAAGAATCGTTGACTACTTTTTCGCGACGCCTGCGCATATAGATGAAAAAGGACGCTGGCCGTCTCCCATAGCCTGTATAAGAGTCGGCCAGTGCGGATGAATGGGGAGTGCACTCGGGCTTCTCAGCGTGGCGGGTGAAATCGAATGGATGAATTACAAGCTTATCAGCGGGAGCGAATTCGGACGAATGATGAGAAAGCAGGGAAGGGGCGCAGTGGCCGGCGGGATTATCTGGTGCGCGTTGTTGCGGCACAGCTTGCCGTCTGTATTGTGCTGCTGGTGGGTGCTTTTCTCATCGTGCGCACCAATCCCAACGCGCAAAAGGTGCTGCGGGATGCCTTTGACCAGATGCTGTCTGAGGATTGGACACTGCAGGATGCCGCCGCTGCGTTCCGGCAGGTGGGGGCTTTTGTGTTTGCCCCGGCGGATGCTTGGCGGGGAGCGGATGCACAGGCCGGCGACGCGTCAGAGGATACGCCGGTTGAGGAGAGCGCCGCCAGCACACAGCCGCTGCAGGAAACGGATGGCATGGGCGGCGTGGATGAACCGCTGTTTGAAGGCAGAAAGGCGCCTGTGGCTGGTGCGTCCTTTGCCCCCTGTGTGGTAAGCGTGCCGGTTATCCGCCCGGTAGAGGGGCGGGTGACCTCTGCCTTTGGCTACCGCATCCATCCCATTACGAAGCAGCTTGGCTTTCACCGTGGCATGGATATTGCCGCCGGGGAGGGCACCCGCATCGCCGCCGCTTATCCCGGCATGGTGCAGGAGGTCGGCTTTTCCGAAGGAGATGGGAATTTTATTAAAATTGCCCATGCGAATGGTCTGGAGACGACCTATTGTCACTGCTCCGAGATCCTTGCGCAGGAGGGGGTGGTTGTCCGGGCAGGGGAGACGATTGCTCTGGTAGGGGCTACCGGCATGGCAACAGGGCCGCATCTGCATATTGAGGTGCGCTTGGACGGTGTTTTGCATAATCCCGCATGGCTGCTCGGGGCGGATAACACATACAGGGATGCAGTTTAACGCTTGGGGGATGACGGTATCCATCGGCTTTCCCTTTGCGGCCGCCGTTACGCTGATGCTCTTTTATGACGCGAGCGGGACGGCGGCCTGCCTCAGTGCGGCGCTTTTGCATGAGGCGGGGCATCTGATATGCCTGAAAAGGTGTGGTGAAACGCCACGCGAGCTGCGGCTTGGGTTTGCCGGGATGGAGATTGTTCGCGCAAAAGGGCAGGGGCTGTCCTTCACACAGGAGGCCTTGGCGGCGCTTGCAGGGCCTGCTGTGAATCTGTTCCTCTTTGCCCTGCTGCTGGCCTGCGGCGCTTGGCGGCAGGATGCGCGCCTGGCGGAGGCAGCGCTGGTCAACCTGTCGCTTGCCCTGTTTAATCTGCTGCCGGTTTCCGCACTGGATGGCGGGCGGGCGCTCTATTTTTGTTTATGCCGCCGGTATAGTATGCGTACAGCCCGCAGAGCGGTTGCGGTGCTTTCTACCCTCTGCCTGTTGCCGTGCGCTTTTTTGGGTTTTTTTTTCCTACTGCGCAGCGGGTATAACGTTTCTCTCCTGCTGGCGGTGGGCTATCTTTGCTTCCTGCTGGTAGCTGAGAGAGGGAATCTTTAACAGGCAGCGATTTGAATATGAGTGCCAGAATGCAGACGCAGGCAGGCCCTATGCCACAGAGGCGGCATAGGGCGTCTATGTAATCTCGTCTGCTCTCCAGCGTTATTTTCTACAAAATTACGTTTAGCCCCAGCAGGAGGATGACCCCCGCTGTCCCTCCCAGAGCGCTGGCCCCCAGTGTCCACCAGTTAACGGCCAGCGTCACGCCTGTCAGCGTGCCGAGGACGTTGACGGCAAACAGCGCCGCCACGCCCTGCAAAACGCTCATAAGCACGGCCTTCAGTGCATGGCCGGAACGCAGCATCGCGCCGAGGATGATCAGCGCTGCCGCGATTCCGGCCGCATAAAGCGTAACAGTCAGACCTACCCCATGGTATCCATCCTTCCATTTGCGCCCCAGACGGGCTTGATCGCCGCCCCGTGGACATCCTGCTCCTTGGCAATGCGCAGCAGGTACCGGTAACGGGCCTTGAGTGCTTCCAGCTCATAGATGGCAGCCTCCACCAGATCGGCGTCCTCTTCATATTCAAAGCGGGCATATGCGGTATCGATCCGCCGGCAGATATCGCGGATATCCCCGAGCAGCTTTTGCTCCGGCGTCAGCTGTGCCGGGGCCTTGCGAACCTTTTCCAAAACGGTGAGCTTGAAGTTGCTATCCATGAAGCATCAGCCTCCCTGTCATATTTATGAAATATTATTGGACAAATATGATGCCCTGTATTCATATATTTTTCACACAGCGATTGTTTATCCGCTTTGCTGATGAATATACTAAAATCGAGAACAAAACGGAGAAGCGGGTGATGATATGGAGCGCGGCTATTCGAAGGCGAGAGAGCAATATTGCTGGGTGATTGGCCGTAATGTCGTGATGGAAGAGCAGATGGATGCGCAGAATGGGCTGCGGTTGCGCTGTATGAATGCGGGCGCCTGCGAAAAAGCAGGCGGCTGCAAAAACCGGCTGCTCAGAGGGGAGGAAACCAGCCCCTCCAGCCTGCAAGACGGATGACGGTTTTGCTCTTTTGTGGGCTGCAACAAGGCGAAAAGGCCGGCCCATCGGGGCGCATAGAGAGGGTAGAAAGCCTTTTTCATGCGCCCCTTTCTTGCGCTTGCAAACAGCGGGTGTCTTTGCTACAATAGTGCGGTCGGGGGAGCGGCTCCTCTGGCTTGTATTGGCTAGACAACAATTTGCAGGAAGGTGTTTGCTCATGAGATTTCAGCCCTTTACCACGGCATCCCTGCCCTTTGCCCCGCTGGAGGGCGATCTGGGGGGGGAGGTGTTCCTCCGCCGCACATCGCAAGGGATTGTTTTTGGGAATGCCTGCGTAGAACGTGCTTATCTGATAGAGAATGGCAGCCTGCGCCCCGGCGCGGTTGTTAACCACAGGGTGGATGGCAAGCCCGCCGTTTATGAGATGGAAGGGGATTCCCAGGAGTTTGTGCTGCACTGGGGCTCCGGGCGCAGCGCAGTGCAGCTTTGTGCAGGGGCGCTTGCCGTTTGCGGCGCGGCTTGCGCGGAAATCCCCGGCGGGCGGGCGCTGTGCATCTCCTTTGCACCGGCGCAGATTCGCGGCGTGCCTGTGACTGTGCGGCTAGTGGCGGTGCTCCGGGCGGAGGATCCCTTCCTGCGGGAATACATAGAGGTATCCGTACCAGAGCGTGCGGCGGATGCGCTTGTTTTAGAGTCGCTCGACCTGCCGGCCCTCCGGGCCCCGGCCGGGGTGGCGGTGTGGTCGCGGCCTGATATGGAGCCTGCCAATATTTCAGGCTTCCACATGGGGCTTGGGCAGCCGGTGTATCTCGGTTCGCTTTTTTTGGGCAATGAGTTCCCTGCTGCGGATACGCGCGCCGAGGCCGGTATGGTGCGCAGCCGGTATGTTTCTGGCAAGGCCTTTTCTCAGCTGCGCAAGACAGATGGCGTTTTCCTCTCTTGGCCTGCTGTCATCGGCGCAGCGCGTAGTGACGATAGGGAGGTGCTGCAAAGCGATTTCTTCCGCTATATCGAAACGATCTCCACCAAAACAGAGTTCCGCAAGCAGTATAATTCCTGGTACGATCATATGCTCGATATCACGTCGGAAAACATTGTCGGCTCCTTTTATGAAATGGAAAAGGGGCTGACGCAGCACGGCGTCGCGCCAATGGATGCCTACGTGGTGGATGACGGCTGGAATGATTACAGCAAGGGCTTTTGGGGCTTTAATCAAAAATTCCCGCAGGAGCTTTACCCCAGCGCAGCGCTGGCCAAGCGGTTTTCTTCCCACTTTGGCCTGTGGCTTGGCCCGCGCGGCGGCTACACCTCCGATACGCCGAAATTTGCCCGGCATATCCAAAGGGCCGGCAACGGCTATAAAAACCCCAAATCCAGGGATATTTGTGTGGCGGCCCCGGTTTATCAGCAGGGGGTCAAAAAGCTGTTTTTGGATTTTATGGAGCGGTTTGACCTCAATTACTGGAAGCTGGATGGCTTTGCTCTGCGCCCCTGCCCCAAAAAGAAGCACGGGCACATGACCGGCGGCGAGCACGATATGTATTTCACGACCGAGCTTTGGGAGAACTGGACGGATATCTTCGACGCAATGCGCCGCCAGCGTGAGGAGCAGGGCAAGAGCCTGTGGATCAATTTCACCTGCTATGTCAACCCAAGCCCCTGGTTTTTGCAATGGGTCAATTCCATCTGGATGCAAAACAGCGGCGACCACTCCTTCCAGATTCCGTCGAAGGGCGGCTCGAAGCAGGATTCGGACGTTGATCGGATGATGACCTACCGTGATGACCGTTATTTTGATTTTGTAGCGGTGCGGGAGCTCCAGTTCCCGCTGGCGCACCTGTATAACCATGACCCGATCTATGGCAACACGGTGAAATCGCCGCGCACCAAAAAGACCATCCAGGCCACTACGGAGGAATTTCGCAAATATCTCTACCAGCTGGCCATGCGCGGCACCTCCTTCTGGGAGCTATATTTCAGCTTTAACCTGTTTGATGAGGAGAAATGGCAGGTCTGCGCCGAGGTGCTGCAATGGGCGGAGCAGAATTTCCACATCCTGCGGCATGCGAAGCTGCTCGGTAAAACGCCTGCGGGCGGAGATGTCTACGGTTATTCAGCGTGGGATGGCGCGGAAGGTCTGGTTTCGCTGCGTAACCCTGCAAATGTTACACAGGAATATACGCTCACGTTGGATCGATTGATCGGTGTGGCCGAGGGCGCGGCGGATATGAGCTGCACGCAGGTGCTGCCCTACGCCGCCAGCCCGGAGGGCAAGGTGTATCAGTATGGCGATCAGGTGAAGGTTACGTTGGCCGCGCATGAGGTGCGGGTGCTGCGCTTTGGCGCGCCGGGCCGTCAGGCGGCAAAGCTTATCGCGGCCAAAACGATTTCTGATCATGCGGCGCTTTTCCGCTTTGATCAGCGCGTCAGCCTTGCGGGGGCGCGTATCCTGCTCGGCGGCGTGCCAGCGGAGCTTCAGCTCTGCGCGGATTATCACACGGTGATTGCCTCCCGGCGGGAGCCGTTCCGGCCCTACGAGCCGATGGCGGCGCAGTTAAGCCTTGCGGATTGTGCGGGTAATGCGGTGCAGACGGAGGCGCGGGTTACCTATTATCCCGACGATGTGGTGTTCCGTGCCACGGCAGCTGATGGAGCAAGCCTGTCGCCCAACGGCGCTGAGGGAAGAGGGGAATTTACCCTACGTTTCTCCCTGCGGACACAGGCGGCGGGCACGGAGCTTCTCCGGCAGGAGGGAGCGTTTGCTGTTTCGATGGATGAGGAGGGCCGGCTTTGCTTTGCCGTGGGTGAGCTGGAGGTTCACTCTACGAAACCGCTCAACGATGGCCGTGAGCGGCGCATTGACGCCCTACGGGAGCGAAACGGGATGCTCAAGCTGTATATCGATGGGGAGCTGGACGCATCTGCTTACGATGCATCGCATGTCAATGAGCCGCTTGTGGCAGGCCCTGTGATGGCGGGGCCGCTTGCCTGCGGCGAGGTATGCCTGCTCAACCGTGCGCTGGCCTATGATGAGGTGAAAGTATAATAAACAAGGGCGCGTTGCAGATATTCATTCTGCAACGCGCCCCTTATTCAGATGTCAGATTCCAGACGTTAGATGTGAGAGCCGGGAGCAGTTGCCGCTGAGATAGACTGAAGGCCCCGCTGGGCGGTCGAGTCAAGACTCGACCCTACCGGAGAGATGTGTAGGGTTGGGTCTTGACCCGCCCGAACGTGAATCTAACCTGCAAGTGGTTTAACGCCTCAGGCGTAACGATAGGCCCAGGCGGCAACTGATGCCACTAAATGCGTGCACGTGAGGGGACTTTTTGGCCCGAAGGGCAAAAAGCGAACCTTCCCGCATGTTTGAGCCGCCGTGAGGCGGTGAGTTCGGGAAGCGTTCGCCGAACGCGCTGTGGTGTGGCTAATTTATAAACCGCCGCCGCAGTGCCGTTTATCAACGTCCTTTTGCATCCTTTTCCGACGAAGGGAAAAGGATGGGCCCCCGCGGCCCGAGCGGGAAAATAAATCATGTTGTTTGTGGCGCGGCCATGAGGTTTGATTTTAACTTTTAATGAGTGCCAGGTTTCGCTGTACGCGACCTCATTCTCTTGTCGGCTGACAAGAGAACCAGCATCGGCGTACAGGGGGAAGCAGCGCCGCCCGGCAGGCTCAGGCGGGCGCTCGCTGCGTTCTCGGGCACGGCAG
>CASDTH010000035.1 GCA_949283655.1 uncultured bacterium | reverse complement strand
TGGTGACTGGTATTTGCCAAAGTAAGAAACCAGAAGAAGTCGCACGGGTCATGGCATCCATGCTGGACACTTTGCCCAAGGGACAGCTTCGTTCCATTACCTTGGATCGGGGCCTGGAGTTTGCCAATCATGCCAATATTATAAAAATCATTCCAAACGCAATCTTCTATTTCGCTCATCCTCATGCCCCCTGGGAACGGGGCACAAACGAAAATACCAATGGTTTGCTGCGCCAATACATTCCAAAGGACACCTATAAGGTTCCTTTTTCTCCATCCCTTCTGGCTTTGTTTACTGATAAGCTAAATCGTCGCCCGCGAAAATGCCTGGGTTGGAAATCTCCTCTTGAACTCTTTTTCCACAAACCGTTGCACTTCACTTGACAATCCGCCCGGGGGAAAAGGATGGGCCCCCGCGGCCTGAGCGGGAAATAGAAAGCATCGCTCAAACAAATAGATCGGAACGGTCAAGACCGTTCCCTGCATGCACCACCTTCCGGGTTCCTACGGTAGGGTTGGGCCTTGACCCGACCGGACGTGAAATTACCCTGTCAGCCGTTTAGGAGCGCAAAGGGAAAGAAAGGCCAAGGCAATCGGGAGGAGAATAAAAAAATCAATGGGCGGGCTCCCTAGAACCCGCTCATTGATTTTGTGGACTTTATTCGAATGAGTGAAAGAGGTAATTGCTTTGTTTATGCGGCAACCTTTGCACCGAAGGATTTGAACAGGTCAACGATCATCCGCGCAATGCGGTTGAAGAAATCCATGACCTTTGCGAAGAAACCAAGGATACCGCTCTGCTCTGCCTCTGCCTTGATGCCGAGGTTTTCTGCAATGGATTCGCACAGGGCGACGGAAGCATCTGCAATGGCGAGCGCGTCGCCGTTGAGGGAGGCCTCAACAATTGCGCCGACCTCATCGCCATAACCCGCGCCGATCTGATCGGCAATGAGCTTGGAGAGGGCAACCTGATTGGCCGGGGTCTTCAGCGTTTCGCCCACATAGTTCATGAGGGCTGCGAACACCATGCCCTGGTTGCCGTTGATCGCCATGCGGTAGCCGCCTGCTGTACCGCTTTCCGCCACAGAAGCTTCACCCATTGTGGTAAGATAGTCAACATCGATTTCCGGAAATTCAAAGCCGATGCCACTGCCGATGGAGGATACCAATCCATTCAAATCAGGCAGCTGGACACCAAACATACCTAGTATGCTACCGTTAATTGCGCTCACGAGTGCCTCATAGCTGTTCGCCAGGTCAGGCAAAGCATCGCACAGCACGTTAATCGGATTCGCCAGAACCGCATCGATCGTGGGGACTAAATATTGCACAAAAATCGCCGAATAACCGATAGACTGTTCCTCATCATAATCCGTAGCGGCAGCTGTTAAATCCTCAAAAGAAGGCATCTGGGTAATATGGAAAGATTCCACCACATCTATAAGTGGATCATAAAGCCCAAACAAACCAGCCAAAGCAAGAAGCTGGCCGATACCATTTAACGCAACACCAGACACCTTGACAAATTCCTCAGAATTGCCAGGGGTAATGCCCCACTTAATGTCGGCAGCATTGGCTTCATCCCAGCTTGTCAGCTTTCCGATATACGCGGCAGCTTCCGTATAGCCGGCATTAGCCGCCAACTTAGAAAAATCTGCGGGTGCCAAACTGGTAAGCAAGCTTCCAAGGGCACCGTTAAGGAGAATCATCAGCGAAGAGATGGTTTGATCGCAATAGATGGATTCCCCAACGTTGATGGCCGTCAGGATCGGGCCAAGGAGCCCATTGAGGGTGTCCTTCGTTGTCTGCGCAGCGTTCGCGCTCATGTTTTCATACACGCCGGAGTGATCGACCGCCGCCGCCTTCTCGTTGAACGCCGCTGCGGCTGCCGTCGCTTCGTCGTTCGTCGCCGCGCTCGCCATCATTACGCCGCTGAGCGCCGTTAAAACCATCAGCGCCGCAAGGAAGACGGAGAGCAGCTTCTTTGCCTTTTTCATGACCGTTTTACCTCCTAATCGTTCTTTTCTGCTTGATTCGAATTACTTATTGAATATAAGCAGAATCTATATCTATATTAGCGCAATTTTTTAAAATCATGGTTTTATATAAGAATTTAACAAAATATTGCACCAAATTATTTTTAATATTTGGTTATTCATACAACACTTTTTGACCATCTGTTCAGTATCAAACAAGATGTTGCTTTTAAAATTATGATTGCGTTTTTATAAAGTCATGTTATAATGAAACCGTGTGGAATCGTGTGCAAAGGATACACGCAGACCCGGATAAGACCGGCCCTGCGGCGGTGGATCGTGGCTGGGGCCGGCAAAAATAAAACAACCATTGGAACAGGGGGAAGCATACTATGGAAAAAAAGCTACGCATCGGCATCATCGGCTGCGGCGGCATCGCAAATGGGAAGCACATGCCTTCGCTCAAAAAAATCCCGGAGGTTGAGATGGTTGCCTTTTGCGACTTAAAGCTGGAGCGCGCGCAGAAGGCGGCGGAGGAATACGGCGCGCCGGGGGCAAAAGTGTATGAGGATTATAAAGAGCTGCTGGAAGATGCCTCCATCGACGTGGTGCACGTGTGCACGCCGAACCGCTCGCATAGTTTTATCACTGTGGATGCGCTTGAGGCAGGCAAGCACGTCATGTGCGAAAAGCCCATGGCCAAGACCTATTCGGAGGCGCAAAAAATGCTGGAGGCTGCGCAGCGCACAGGGAAAAAGCTGACCATCGGCTACCAAAACCGGCAGAGAAACGATTCGCGTTACCTGAAACGCGTGTGCGAGGCCGGGGAGCTGGGCGAAATCTACTATGCCAAGGCGCATGCCATCCGCCGCCGCGCGGTGCCGACATGGGGCGTGTTCCTCGATGAATATGAGCAGGGCGGCGGCCCGCTGATCGATATCGGCACCCATGCGCTGGATTTAACGCTTTGGATGATGGATAACTACAAGCCTAAAATGGTGGTAGGCAGCGTTTACAAAAAGCTGGGCGACCAGCGGGAGACGGCCAACGCCTGGGGCGATTGGGATCCGGAAAAATACACGGTGGAGGATTCCGCCTTTGGTTATATCGTGATGGAGAATGGTGCGACGATCGTGCTGGAATCGAGCTGGGCGCTTAACACGCTGGATGTAGGTGAGGCACAGACGGTGCTGTGCGGCACAAAGGGCGGCGCGGATATGATGGACGGGCTGCGGATCAATTTCGTCAAAAACAACTGCCAAGTGGTGGAGAAGCCCGATCTGGAAACCGGCGGCGTGGATTTTTATGATGGAGAGGAGCAATCCCCGGCGGATGTGGAGGCACGGCTGTGGATCGATGCCATTTTAAACGATACACCGGTGGTGACAAAGCCGGAGCAGGCGCTTGTGGTGACGCAGATTCTGGAGGCCATCTATACATCTGCAAAGGAAGGCCGCCCGGTCATGCTGGGTTAAAGGAGGAGCTTATATGCTGTTAGGTATTATTGGCGAGCCAAAGGAGGAATCGTTCCGCCACGCGCAGGAGAAGGGGCTCAGCTTCTTGGAATTCTGCATCAACATTGGCCAGGATTGCGGGGCCTTTGCCACGCGGGCGGAGGATATCCGCGCATGGATGGAGAGATACGGCGTGTTCGTCGGCGCAATCGGCCGGTGGGGCACGGATAAGTTTGACCAGAACGGCGCGCTGATCGAGGAGGAGCTGCAAAACAGCTTCCAGCTCATTGACACGGCGGCAGTGCTCGGCTGCAAGGTGTTTAACACGGGCGTCAATTTTGTGGAAGGGCTGTCATATTATCAAAACGTGACAAACGCGATCCAATACCTGCAAAAATGCGTCGATTACGGGGCGCAGAGGGGCGTGCGCGTGGCCACCTATAATTGCCGGTGGAATAACTTTGTGGTGGAGCCGGAAGTGTGGAAGCTAACGCATGGCCACATCCCGGAACTTGGGATTAAATTCGACTCCTCCCACTCCATCCGCCATGGCGGGGATTACCTGGCCGAAATCCGGGATTGGGGCGGCAGGTTTTATCATGTACATATCAAAGGGATTCTCATGGTGGACGATGACGAGGTGGACGACCCGCCTGCTGGGATGGATTCGACCAACTGGGGCGCGCTGATGGCGGGGCTCTATAAGGCTGGGTATGACAGGCTGCTCAGCCTTGAGCCGCACTCCAGCACCTGGAAGGGCGCGCTCGGCGAAAAGGGGCTTGATTACAGCATCGATTATATGCGCAGGCTGATTTTTTAGGGGGGATCGGTTTTGAAATTTGCAGTGCAGATGTATTCCCTGCGGGAGCAGTGCAAAACGCCGGAGCAGCTGCTTGCGGCGCTGAAGCGGGTGCGTGAAATCGGCTATGACGGTGTGGAATTTGCCGGATACCAGGGCCTCAGTGCGGCCGCTTTAAAGCAGGCGTGCGCACAGGAGGGCCTTGCGATAGCCGGCACGCACAATGGTACTGCCGACCTGTTTGAGAAGCTGCCGGAGACGATTGCCTTCCACAAAGCCCTCGGATGCCCGAATATTGTGCTCGCCGGGGCGCCGACGGGGACGGAGCAGGAGGTCGCATGGCTCACAGAGCGCTTGGCCGCAGCGGCCGGGGAGGCGCAGCAGGCCGGGCTTCGCGTGCTATACCACAACCACACGCATGAATTTCAGGCGATCGGCGGCGTTTATCCGCTGGATCGGATCAAGGGCGCTTGCCTGCTGGAGCTGGATACCTATTGGTCCTTCCACGCCGGGATCGACACACCGCGCTATTTGCGGGAAAACAGTGGGCGCATCGGGCTGATTCACCTCAAGGATGGGCGCGGCGGCACGCCGTGCGCCATTGGCGAGGGGGAGAATGATATACCTGCCATCCTGCGGGCTGCACGGGAGACTGGCGCGGAGTGGGTTATTGTGGAAAACGACGATCCGGAGCCGGATGGATTCTCTGATATCAGCCGCAGCATTCAATATTTAAAGACAGATGAGAGAGTAAAGGAGGCTTTGGCATGAAGCTTGGCGTATTTACAACACTTTTGAGCAATTTGCCGCTGGAGCAGGCGCTGGAATATTTCACCTCGCTCGGCATTGAAATGGTGGAGATCGGCTGCGGCGGCTTCCCCGGCAACGCGCATGCCGACCCGGAGAGCCTGCTGGAAGATGACGCAAAGCGCAGGGCGTTTCAGGCTGTTATTGAGAAATACGGTGTGGAGATCAGTGCGTTGAGCTGCCATGGGAACCCTGTGCACCCCAACCGGGCAATGGCTGCGCAATACGACAAAACGATCCGGGATACCATTCTGCTGGCGGAAAAGCTGGGCCTGCACCAGATCAACACCTTCTCCGGCTGCCCGGGCGACTGCCCGGAATCCCGCCACCCCAACTGGGTGACCTGCCCATGGCCGGATGATTTTCAGGAGATATTGGACTACCAGTGGAATGAGGTGCTGATCCCTTATTGGAAGGATACGGCCGCATTTGCAAAAGCGCATGGCGTGAACCAGATTGCGCTGGAGCTGCACCCGGGCTTCTGCGTATACAATACGCAATCCTTATTGCGGCTGCGCGAGGCGGTGGGGCCGGAGATCGGCGCAAACCTGGACCCGAGCCATCTGATCTGGCAGGGCATGGAGCCGGTCGCGGTGATCCGTGCGCTGGGGGAAGCGATCTTCCACTTCCACGCCAAGGATACGCGTATCGACAAATATAACACCGCAGTCAACGGCGTGCTGGATACCAAGCACTATGGGGATGAGATCCATCGCTCTTGGGTGTTCCGCTCAGTGGGCTATGGCAACGATGCGATCTATTGGAAGGATATCATCAGCAATCTGCGCATGGTGGGCTATGATTATGCCATCAGCATCGAGCATGAGGATAGCCTCATGAGCCAGAATGAGGGCCTCTCCAAGGCGGTTGCGTTCTTAAAGGATGTGATTATGACGGAGGGCACGGCGGAGATGTGGTGGGCCTGATACGCCCGGAAACGAACAGAAAGAGGAGGAGAGGCCTGTGAAGCAGGCAGCAAAAAGCTGCGCGCCCGTGCAGATCGCGGTGATCGGCTATGGCGGCATGGGGTCGTGGCACGCGGCGCAGCTGGAAGAGATGCCGCAGTTTGCCGTGCGCGGCGTTTACGACATCCGGGAAGAGCGCAACGCCCTTGCGCGAGAAAAGGGCTTTTATGCCTATGCTTCGTTGGAGGAGCTGCTGGCGGATGAGCAGCTGGAGCTCGTCACGATTGCAACGCCGAACGATCTGCACAGGGAGCTGGCCATTGCGGCCATGCGCGCCGGGAAAGCGGTGATCAGCGAAAAGCCGGTGGCGCTCAACAGCGGCGAGCTGGAGGAGATGATCGCCGTTTCAAACGAGACGGGCCGGCTTTTCACCGTGCATCAAAACCGGCGGTGGGATCCGGATTATTTGACCATGAAGCGTGTGTTTGACGAGGGCACGCTGGGGCGCACCTTCCGTGTGGAGTCAAAGGTGCATGGCTCGCGCGGTGTGCCGGGTGATTGGCGCAACACCAAGGAGCACGGCGGCGGCATGGTGCTGGATTGGGGCATCCACCTGCTTGATCAGGCGCTGATGATGGCGGAGCATTACCGCCTGCGCTCCGTATACGCCAGCCTTGACCATATCACCAACGACGAGGTGGATGACGGCCTGCGCGTCATTCTAAAGTTTGAGCCGGAGCTGGAGATACTGGTGGAGGTGGGCACCAGCAATTTTATTGAGCTACAACGCTGGTATATGCTCGGTGAAAATGGCAGTGCGGTCTTGCGCAGTTGGGAGCCTGAGGATGGGGAAATTGTGATGGTGTCGGATTGGGAGAACCGCGACGCCGTCCCTGTGCAGGCGGGCGTCGGGCTGACAAAAACCATGGCGCCGCGCACGGAGGATACCATCAAGCGCTATCCCCTGCCGGCGGTCCATGCAGAGTGGGCGGAGTTTTATGAGAATATTTATGACGTGCTGCGCAACGGCGCGGTGCAGCTGATCACGCACGATCAGCTGCGGCGCTCCATGAGGCTGATGGAGGCGATTTTCCGCTCGGCGGAGGAGAATCAGGTTGTAAAGGATCCGCTCGGCGTGGGCGCATAAAATAGGCTCTACAAGCTTTTTTGTGAAAAGCGAAAGCTGCGCGGCGGGCGGCGTTTTCACCACCTGCTGCGCAGCTTTTTGTGGGGTTATTCTCCGAAGCCGCTGTCCACCAATTCTATGAGTGCGTCAACCGCCTCCTGCTCATCATCGCCCACAGCAAAGATTTCAATCTGGCTGCCTTGGCCCATTCCAAGCGAAAGTACGGAGATAATCGATTTGGCATTGCCCACGTTATCTTCCTCCTCCAGGCTCAGGTTGGTCACCTGAATGCGGCTTTGGAATTGTTTGGCCAATTCAATAAATTGCGTAGCAGGCCTTGCATGCAGCCCGGTCCGGTTTTTTACAATGGTTTTTCTGGAATACATTAAAAAACACTCCCTTTTTGATTAGTTCGTTTCACTGTTTTCCGCCTCGAGCGATTCGGCGCAGCGTTGCAGATACGCCTGCGCCTGGCTGCCTGTTATACCCATAACGGCCCGCGCCATCTCCTCCATCTGTTTCAGCGTGAAACCGGCCAAGGCGCGCTTGACCGCAGCGACACTGGAAAGGCTCATGGAGAGCTTACGCAGGCCAAGGCCAACGAGCACAGGGGCGGCAAGCGGATCTCCACCTAACTCTCCGCAGACACAGACCGGCTTGCCTGCCTGGTTGAATTGTTGCACCGCATTGCCGATTAACCGGAAAAGGGCAGGGTGGTAGCTCTGATAATAGCGGGATACCGCCGGATTCATACGGTCTACTGCCAGCAGATACTGGCAGAGATCGTTGGTGCCGATGGAGGCGAAATCCACCTCTTGCGCCACCAAATCCGCAATGACCGCTAGGGCGGGTATTTCGATCATGACGCCAAGGCGTACATCCTCGTCAAAGGGGAGACCTTCCTCCCGAAGCTCCTGCTTGGCCTGCTCCAGCAGGGCTTTTGCTTGACGGATATCCTCTATGCTGCCCACCATCGGCAGCATAATCCACAGCTGCCCGGCGGTGGAAGCACGTAAAGCGGCGCGCAGCTGGGTGCGCAGCAGCTCCGGATGGGCAAAGCAGAGCCGAATAGCACGCTCACCCAAAAAAGGGTTTTGCTCCTGCGGAAGTGAGAAATAGGGCAGAGTTTTATCCCCGCCAATATCGAGCGTGCGTAGTACAACAGGGCGCGGAGCATATTCTAGAAGCGCCTTTTGATATTGTGCAAGCTGCTCTTCTTCCGTGGGCATATGGTCACTATCCATATATAAGAACTCTGTGCGGAACAGGCCGACAAAATCGGTAACAGCTGAGCCCTCCAGTTCCTGCGGACTGGCGGAGCCAATGTTGAGGCCAATCTCTATGCGAGTGCCGTCTGCGGTGAGAGGCTGCTTATGCAGGTATTTTTTGATTTGCGCTGCCTGCTGCCGGTAAGCCTCCTGTTTCTGCCGCATGGCTGCCTCCTGGTGTGGCTCCGGCTGTGAGATGAGCACGCCGTCCACTGCGTCTAAAATCACTTTTTCTCCAGCGCTCAGTTGGGAAAGCAGGGAGGGGACCCCCAATACGGCGGGAATCTCGTAGCTTCGAGCGATGATTGCAGAGTGAGAGGTGGCGCCCCCGATTTCCGTTACGATGCCCAAGACATGAGCCCGATCCATAACCGCTGTATCAGAGGGAAGCAGGTCATGAGCGGCGATGATGACTGGCTTCTCTAAGCTCGCCAAGCTTTGCTCAGGGATGCCATAGCAAATGCGTAGTAAGCGGCCCTTTACATCTCTTAGATCAGCCGCCCGTTCCCGGATGAATGGATCCTTTGCCTTTTGTAAGCGCTGCTCATATCGGGAATAGACCGATTCCACAGCCCAGCCCGGCATCCAGGCATCGTATTGAATGGCGTCGCGGATTTCCTCCTCCATGACCTCGTCGCACAAAAGCTCCATCTGCGCCGAAAAGATGGCGGCCTTTTCCGGGTCGGACTTCGCCATTTGATCGCGGAGCGACTGCAGTTGCCCGCGGGCCTGTGCACAAAACTGTTCGTACTGCTCCAGAAAGGGGGCGGCATCCCCCTCATAATGCGCCTGCTGGGGCGCCGGCAAAACGGGCTGATAGAGAAAGACCTCGCCAATTGCGATTCCTTTTGAAACACCGTTTCCGTAAAAAATCATGCTGCTTCACCCCGCTTTGCTCTGATTTGGTTCAATCGCCTGCCGCAGGAGATGGCAGCGCTCTTCCAACGTGCCGGTGCGGCAATAAAGGCTGGAGGTTCCTGCGACAAAAATATTTGCACCTTCTTTGCTCATGCGCGCCGCGTTTTCAAACGAGACGTTCCCATCAACCTCCAAAAGAATCTCGTGGCCGCATGTATCTGCCAGCTGCCTGGCCTGCGCAATCTTCGGAAGGGTTTGGGGAACCAGACGCTGCCCTGCAAAACCAGGATTAATGGTCATAACCAGAATGACATCCAAATCCTCCAGTACCCATTTGCAGTGTTCCACCGGGGTGGCGGGATTTATCGCCAGGCCGGCTTTTGCCCCTCTGGCCCGGATCGCCGCCAGCGCTTTCTGAATATGGAAGGTGCTCTCTGCGTGGATACTCACAATATCGCCCGGTGAAAACGCAAAATAATCCAGCTTGCGATCCGGCTGCGTAATCATGAGGTGAATATCCAGAGGAATGTTCGTCAGGCTGTGTAGCAAGGGGATGAACTCTGTGCCGAGGCAATAGTTACTTACGAATTCTCCATCCATAATATCTACATGGATATACTCAACTGGAAGCCGCTCCAGCGCACGCACGCTTTCCTCCAGATGCGACAGGTCACAGCAACAAATAGAAGGAGAGATATATTTTTGCATATGTATCTTCACCCTTTTCATAAAATATGATTTGCTTTGAAACTGTTTTGATAATAAATGAAACAATTTGTTGCAATTATTATAGCACACTTCTTTTTATTTATCAAATTATTTCAAAATATTTCGTATAAAAAGGTCGAAAGCTTTTGTGATAATAGCCTGTACCCCTTTAAATCGATCAAAATTCACGAGAAGATAGAAAATGTTTGGCGGAAGTATTGCTTTTTAGCAGATATGTATGCTATCATAACAATCAGTATGGGGATATCCATCATTAAGCCGGATGCAATTTTATTGATTGTTTTGCAAAGTCTGGCTGTTGTTTGCGGGGAGAAGTTATGATCGCATCAGAAAGAGCACGGTATATTTTGAACCGGCTGAGGGAAAAGGAAGTCGTTACACTGAAAGAGACAGCTGAAGAGCTTGGCGTATCGATTGCAACCGTCCGGCGAGACTTTGAAAAGCTGGATGAAAAGGGCCTTGCCGTGAAGGTGCGCAGCGGGGCAACACGGCTACCACTCTCTAACGCTTCCGTTGCCGCGCCAATGATTACGAGTGAAAAATCCAAGGAGCATATTGAGGCGAAGATTGCCATTGCCCGCAGAGCCGCGTCCCTGGTCAGGGACGGAGATTGCATTTTTCTGGATGGTGGCACGACGATCGCGCCTATGATTGATTTTATACAGGATAAAAAGATCCGTATTGTAACGCACAATCTCTTAATTCCACAGCGCGTGCAGAATATGGACGTGGATATTTTTTTGATCGGCGGGCATTACAGTCACTTTCACGCCAGCACGGTCGGCGTCTTTGCTGAAAAGATGGTTTCCCAGTTCCATTTTGACCATGCTTTTTTTGGCTGCTCCGGCATTGAACTGGTGCATCAGATGGCCTATAATGATGACATTGACACCATCCCCATTAAAGAGGTGGCTATGAAATATGCAACACATAATTATCTGCTCGCAGATGCGAGCAAGCTGGGGGTTACCTCTTATTGCCGGTTTAAATCGCTGCCGGCTTTTGATCTGGTGATCAGCAACCGAAGTGAGGCAGCGCCGGAGGGGCTTCCCTCAAACTTTGTGTTTGCAGATGACGCCATCGATGAATAATACGAGGCCCGGGAAGGATTTCCCGGGCTTTTATCCGGCCGCCCTTTCAGCAGAAGATCCCGTTGGAAGAGGCATGCGGTTAGAACATTTGATGCAGGCAGGAGGCTTTTAGAAAATTTTACAGCCTCCTGCCTTTTGTGTGCCTGTTAGGAAAGCGCTTGCCGGATTTTTTGCATCAGATCCTCAGCCGTCAAGTGGAACTCTTTTTGCAGAAGATCAATCATGCCGACCTGGCCGAATACATCCTGAGCGCCAACCTTTAAAAGAGGCACTGCGATGGCGTTCTTTGCCAGCACGTCAGCCACGGCGGAGCCTAGGCCGTTGATCACGCTGTGATTTTCAAAGGTGCAGACCAGCTTTTTCCCTTTTGCGCGTTCCCGAATCAGCTCTTCGTCAAAAGGCTTGATGGTAACAGGGTCGACCACTTCTACGGAGAGCCCTTCCGAACGCAGGGCTTGTGCAGCGTCGAGCGCTGCGGACATCACATAGCCGCTGGAAACGAGCAGCACCTCATCCCCAGGAATCAGCACCTGCCCCTTGCCCAGCTCAAACGCTGTGCCCGGCTCATAAACAGGGCGTACGCCCTTGCGGTAGGCGCGGATATAATGGACGGCGCCATCGTTTCGCGCGGCACAGGCTCGGACCATCCAATCTAGCTGCACTTGGTCGCAGGGATCGCACACGATGGCGTTTGGCATTGCGCGAAACACGGCCATATCTTCAAAACAGGTGTGCGTACCGCCGTCAAAGCCGGAACAGAAGCCTGGATCAGAAGCATAAATATTGACGGTGTTTTTGGAATAAGCGCAGGAGATATAGATTTGGTCCAATGCTCTGCGCGTTACAAACGCGGACATCGTGTGGACAAACGGCGTATATCCCAGCATGGACAGGCCGGCGGCTACGCCGAACATATTTGCTTCACAAATACCGACATCAATAAAATGATCAGGATGCGTCTTCTTGAAGCGGATAAAGAAGGAGGCGCCTCCAAGGTCGGAATCCAGAATCATGATCTTATCGTTTGTCTTCAGAAGGTCTGTCAATGCGGCGCCGAAGGCATCCCGCATTTCCCCGCCGAGCTCTTTGCTTCTTTCTTTGAGCATCATACTCTTACTCCTCCTCCGTAATTTTTTTCAGCTGTTCGATCGCAGCGGTGATGACTGCCCGGCCCTCTTCAAACACCTTGGGCGCGTGGTTATCCACCATGTCCTCATAGTATTTTATGCCCTGGCCCTTGACGGTATCTAAAATGATACAGATTGCCTGATCTTTCACTGTTTTGGCGAGATTGATGGCGTCGTCAATCGCTTCTTCGCTGGCACCATCCACTGTGACCGCCCAAAAGCCAAACGCACGCATTTTGTCCTCATAGCTGAAGGGGTTGAGCACCTCTGTGCAGTAGCCATCGTGCTGGCGCTTGTTGTTATCCACAAAAACGATGCAGTTATTCAGCTTATTGTGCGCCATGAACTGAAAAGCCTCCCAATTCTGCCCTTCGTTCATCTCACCGTCGCCGATGCATACGTAAACGTACTGATCGTTCCGCCCGGCGGCGCGCAGGCCGTAAGCGATGCCGGCGGCCACGGAAGCACCCTGGCCGAGCGAGCCGCAGGTAACGTCGATGCCGGGCGTCAGCAGGCGGTCCACATGAGAGGGGATATGAGTGCCGATATCGTCCATCGTCAGCAGCAGCTCCTTCTTGAAAAACCCTTTTTCTGCGAGGGCGGCGCAGACAGTCGGTGCTGCATGCCCCTTGCTCATGACCAGGTAATCCCGACCCTCCCACGACGGGTTTTGAGGGTCGTATTTCATCTGCCGCCCGTATAAGACGGAGATCAACTCCACAACGGACAGGCACCCGCCTATGTGGCCCATTCCCCGCTGACGAAACATTTCCAGCTCATCGATCCGGATCTGCGCGGAGAATTTTTTCAGTTCCTTCAATTCTTTGCTTGTCATACTTTACCTCCTTAAATCTTTTGCCGGCGGCAGGGGCTTCCCGATTCTCCACCACTGTGCGCTTTCAATGCATTGGATGCCCAGCCGGCCGGGGCTTGTATGGAAACGGATAACGGTGGTCAGGTGCAGTCATAGGCCTGATACGTATCCGATTTGCCGGAAAGAATGGCTTTGTACTCCTTCATTAAGGGATGCTGTTTCCAAGTGGAGTTGGTTTCAGAGACCGTATAAGCCAGCATCTGCACAAACGCCAAGGTGTAAAGAGGGGAAAGCATCTCATCAATCTGGTGCGGCACACGCATGACGGTATCCCCTTGGATCATCGTGTTATTGCTCAGGATATACACTCGGTCGCTGATTGCTCTGGCGGCACGGTAGGATTGCTCGATGCGCGCGGAGGTTTCATCCCCTGGATCGATAAAAATAAAGTTATAATTGGGAGTGAGCTGGATCTGCGGGCCGTGGATTGCTTCGTCGATCTCGTAGCCAACCGCCAGGATATGTACGGTTTCTCCGATTTTGACGGCGCCTTCCAAAGCGGTCCCATAGTTCGCACCGGCTCCGACCAGATAAACCTTTTCCATAGAAAGCAGGTTCTTTCGATTTGGCTGGAAAAAATCGTCGAAGCCGTCTACGATAGACTCATAGTTTTCCATCGCCAGAGTCATTTCCTGCTTTTTGGCGTCTGCGTCGGCCTGGCTCAGGCGCCCTAGGCGAACAGCGGTATGCAGGGCAAAGAGCATGAGAAACGCGCTGAGTGTTACAACGCCCTTGGTAACGAAATCCAGTTTTTCTTCTCCAAGACCAAAACCGATGACCAGATCGGCCTCCCGCTCGAAATCGCTGTGGATATTTCCAGTCAGCCCGATGGCGGGGATACCCAAGCTGCGGCATACCTGAAGGGATTCAATGGTGTTGGTGCTACAGCCGCTCTGGGAGATGCAGACCACAAAATCACGCTCGCTCATATCGTGTTCATAGTGGTTGAAGGTGAAAGGGGTCACCACCTTGACCGGCACGCCCAGCACCTTTTGCATCAGATAACGTGCACAGAGCGCCGCATTACAGCTGGAGCCGCAGGCTACCAACCAGATTGAGCGGTACATTTTTTTCAAATAAAGATCCACCAAAGGCCGTGTCAGCTCCTCGCTGTGGGCGATATTGCCGCGAACGGCGCCCGGTGTCTCCAGAATATAGCGTTTCATGGATAATTCACGGTTATCCAATTGAAATCACTTCCTTTTTCTCGTTTTAGCCACAGGAAAGCGGTTTATACGGTTACTGTCTGTTTGCTCACGCCTTTGGGGCAATCCGGGTTGTATCCCCGGCTGAGCGAACACAGGCAGGAGAACATCTGGCCGAATACTGCCCCGGCAAACACGGCGCGAATGCCGTCGAAGGCTTCCGGGAGCAAAACGCTTGTGTCGCCCAACTTTGCGATCTCTGGGTCGTTTGTCACAACCGTGCACCAGATGCTGGCCTCCTCTTTTAAACGTTTGAGCAAATCTACAGCGCAGTAATTCGTGTGCCTGTCAGCAATAAAGAAAATGCATGGCACGAAACGCAGCGCTGTGGCAATCGGCCCGTGGCGGTAATCTGCCGAGCCATAGCTACGGGCATCCAGATAGCTTGTTTCCTGAATTTTCAGCTCCACTTCGTTGGCCAGTGCGTCCATGAGCCCCCGGCCCAGCAGCAGCATATGCTCTGTATTTCGGTAGAACCGCACGACATCGCGCACCTGAGGCTCCAGAGCGGCCAGAGATTGCTCGACAATGCCGCCCAGCTCATCCAGCACGGAGAGCAGCTCGAGATCCTCCGAAATATAAGCGGCCAGGGCGGTGATGATCGTTACCTGGGTCAAATAGGATTTCCCTGCGGTGATGCTGCGCTCCGGCCCACAGTGGTTACGCACCTGGTATTTGCCTGCCTGTGTCATCAGAGAGCCTTCCACATTGGTTACGCAGACACAGAGGCCGCCCTGCTCATCGCAATGCTTCATCACCTCGTAAATGTCGCGCGCCCCGCCGGACTGAGAAACGGCGATCATCAGCACGTTGGAATAATCCACACTGCTGTGATAGGCTGTGATGACACTGGGGGTGCAGATGCTTGCCACCATATTGCATTTGGTTTCAAACAGATAGCGCCCCACCAGGTTAGCGTGGTCGCTTGACCCCCGGCCCACGAACACAACTGTTTTTATGTTGCGGCGCTTTACCTCCTGCGCAATTTCCCGCAAAAGGGGTTCGTTTTCTTTTAAGCAGTTTCGAACAGCAGCCGGCTGCTCAAAAATCTCCTTCCAAAATATAGATTCTTTGGTATCGATCATATGCTTTCCTCCGTTTCATCGTTTTGGATAGGCGCCCTCTCTGTGCACGGCTTGACAGCGGATGGTATACTGAACGGTAAGAACGGGAGCTGAGCAATCCGCCCCACGGGAAGGGAGCAATGTTTCATGCAATATGACGGCCTGATTTTTGATTTAGATGGAACCCTTTGGGATGCCTGTGAGGCTGTGGCCCGCTCTTGGGCATGCACGCTTCGCGACGTCTACGGTGTTACCGATCCGCCCTCGATTGATGAGATACAATCGATCATGGGCCTGCAAAGTCATGAGATCGCGCAGCGGCTGTTTGCCCGCTACGGTTCAAATCCAGATGAAATGGCGGCGCGCTGCATGTGCGAGGAATGCGCACATCTGGAGGCGCACGGGGCGCATTTGTATCCGGATGTCATCATAACGCTTCGGCAGCTGGCAGAGGTTTATCCCCTGAGCATTGTAAGCAACTGCCAAAAGGGCTACATAGAGAGCTTCCTGCACTTTTATCATTTGGAACCCCTTTTCGCCGATTTTGTGTGTGAAGGGGGGACTGGGATGCCGAAAGCCGACAACATTCGCTTGGTCATGGCGCGCAATGGGATGCATCATCCAGCCTATATTGGCGATACCCAGGGGGATTTTGAAGCTGCCGCGCGAGCGGGCGCTGCTTTTATTTGGGCTGCCTATGGGTTTGGCCAGGCGCTGCAGGCGCCACTGCGCATCAACTGCTTTCGTGAACTGTTGACATTGGTGAGAAAATAGGAGTGGGTTTTAGCCGCCGAGATATTGCTCGTCCAATTTTATGAGCTCCTGCGTGGAGCTGACGCACGCCAGCTTTTCAAGCAATTCCTCGTTTGAGAGGATTTTGAAGAGCTGGCGCATATTTTTGATGTGCGCGTCCTCATCCACTGCGGCGAGGGCGAAAAAAACGCGGGCGTCTTTCTCGCGGTCTGTTGGATCAAAAATGACCGGCTGCTCGAAGCGCACAAAAGAAACGGCGGTTTGCGTGACGCCGGGCGCGCCTTTTGTGGAATGCGGAATGGCCAATCCGGGCACAATGACAATATAAGGGCCGAATTCCTCTACGCATTCGATGACACGCTGGGCATAGGCTGGCGTTGCACAGCCGGTTTCCACCAGTGGCTGGCAGCTCTTTTGAATGGCGTCTTTCCAATCAGAAGCGGCAGGGAAGAAAGCGGCTCTGTTTTGTTGGGCGATTTCTTTCAGCAGCATGGTACACACTCCTTTGCGGTGTTGGAGATAAGCGAGTTTTCAAGTTTTCGCACTTATTATAGCACAGCGTGTTTTAAATTGCAATATATTGCAACGTTTTGATTTAAAAATGATTCAATTCGTTTAAAAATGGAAAAATTTTTTTAGTATTGCCCAACCTTTTTAACATTTTGAAATTATTTGTTATTTATTATGTACAATTCTCTATTTTTTCTACAAAATATTTGACATATTGCGATGATTATAGTATGATTACACCAAGAGATAAGAGGGTTCTCTAAAAGTTTTCATTTTTTTACTGTTTTCGATGAATTGAAGCATGGCATTTCATATAAATTGCAAAATTGTGCTTCAAATGGAAAAGTCCAATGATTCGATAGAGAAAGAGAGGTGTTCCAGAATGATAAGCATTTTGATGGTGTGCGGAAATGGCTGTGGAAGCAGCCTTGTCTGTCAGATGAGCGTTGAGGCGGTTCTTGATGAGTTGGGTGTGAAAGCAAACATTGACCACAGCGATATGCTCTCTGCTGCCTCCAAGCATGCGGAGATCCTGATCGCAGGGATCAATTTCAAACCCCACTTTGACAATTTTCAAGACTTCCCCAACAAGATCTATCTGAATTCCCTTGTGAATAAGGATGAGATCCGAGAAAAGCTCAAGCCCGTGTTGGAAGCAAACGGGTGGCTGTAACCTCCCCCTGGGCGGGAGAAATTATTTTGGGAAAGGAAGCGAAACGATGGCTGTTTTTATGAGTATTTTGAATTTTATCATCGACAATATTTTTACCAATGCGGCGATTATTCTCGGCCTTGTTGCCCTGATTGGCTTGGTTTTGCAGAAGAAATCTGTTAGCCAGTGCATCAGCGGCACGTTTAAGACCATTATGGGCTTCATGATTCTTTCCTCTGGCTCCTCTGTGATTGTGGGCTCTTTGGAAAATTTCAGCACATGGTTTTCCGCAGGGCTTGGCATTGACGGCGCCGTGGCCTCTATTGAAGCGGTGTTGGCGGTAGCCATGCAGGAGGAGAGCATCGGGCGAGATATCGCGTTGGTCTATGCAGGCATCTTTGTGGTGAATATTTTGATCGCCCGCTTTACCAAATTTAAATATGTGTTCCTGAATGGCGAAGCGCCCATTTATATGGCGATGATCAGCATTTTGTTTGGCGTTGGGCTCTGCGGCCTGGGCCATATCCCGGCGGTTATCCTTGGCTCGATCCTGGGCGGCATCTGCTGCATCATTTTCCCGGCCATGGCGCAGCCGTTTGTCAGGAAGATTACAGGCAGCGACGATATCGCGCTTGGCCATTTCTGCACATTGGGCTATGTGCTCACCGCATTTGTTTCCAAACTGACGGGCAACCCGGCCAAATCCACGGAGGATACCAAACTCAGCACGAAGCTGTCCTTCCTCCAGGATACATATCTTGCGGTCGGAGCTGTCATGATCCCCCTGTACATCTTAATGGCGATTCTGGCTGGCCCCGAAGTGGTGGGTGAAGTTTCGGGCGGCAAGAACTATATCGTTTTTGCAATTATGCAGGGCGTTACCTTCTGCGTAGGCCTGTTTATCCTGTTGACCGGTGTACGGCTCCTGATCGCCGAGTTGGTTCCTGCCTTTGCGGGAATCGCCAAAAAGGTGGTTCCGGGTGCCCGGCCGGCGCTGGATTGCCCTGTGCTTTTCACCTATGCGCCAAACGCCATTGTCTACGGCTTTATTTTCACTACAGTCGGTACCATCATCGGTATGTTCCTGTGGCCGCTGTTTGGCCTGCCGATGGTCATTCCGGGCATCATGAGCAACTTCTTCGCCGGCGGCACGGCGGCAATTTTTGCAAATGCCACCGGCGGACGGCGCGGCACCATCATCGGCAGCATCGTGCATGGCCTGTTTATTTCCCTGCTTCCGGCGCTTGTGGCGCCCTATCTGGGGCAGATTGTTGTCGAGGGGCTTCCGTCCCTTGCGGCATACACCATGACGGATGTGGACTGCGTATCGATGGGCCTGTTTTACAGCTGGCTGCTCAAGCCTGTTCTTGGGCTCTTCGGCGTTGCGGCCTGATCGGTTTCCCGGTTTTCCAACAGGATTAAGCTGCCGGGGCCGGTTTTCCCTCAGGAAAACGGCGAACGGGAAAGCTCCCCTGATGCACACCGCCCCTGTGCATCGGGGGAATTTTTGATACGGTTGCTTGGCCTTTCCATGAGAATTTTTTGGGGGCTCTGCGCTGCAAAATTCCTGGACTTGGGGAGGCCTGGAGACAGGATTTTGCCTTGACAAGCGGAGAAAACCGTGCTAGGATATCAAAAAAGCCAAAGGCTTAGATGGGGAGTAGTAGCCATATCCGCACGCGCAGAGAGCCGCCGGGCGCTGTGAGGCGGCGGTGCTGGTCTGGTGAACTCGCCCCGGAGCCGCAAACTGAAAGCGCTGCAAAGCGTGCTAGGGGAGACGGAGGCCCTCCGTTACAGGGGCAGGGATTCGGCTGCAAGGCCCGATGCCGTAAGCGGCCCTGAAAGGGGCAATTGAAGTGGTACCGCGGAAGTGTTTTGACACGCCTTCGTCTTCAAGGGAAGAGGAAGGCGTTTTTTGTTTTTACTGCCTTTGCGAAAACAGGCGGTGCGATATACATAGGTAAAGAGAGAAAGCAGGGGTGATTGGCATGGAGAGAACGGGCGCGCAAATCATCATGGATGTGTTGCTGGAGCAGGGTGTGGATACGATTTTTGGGTATCCCGGCGCTACAGTCCTGGCAGTGTATGACGCGCTCTATGACTACAGTGATAAAATTCGTCACATCCTGACTGCGCATGAGCAGGGGGCGGCACATGCAGCCGAGGGCTATGCGCGCGCCAGCGGGAAAACGGGCGTTTGCCTCGCCACCTCCGGCCCTGGCTCCACCAACCTGGTCACGGGCATCGCTTCCGCCTTTATGGATTCTATCCCGGTTGTGTTTATCACCGGCAATGTGGACGCTTCGCTCCTCGGGCGGGATAGCTTCCAGGAGGTGGATACCACAGGCATCACCATGCCGGTTACCAAACACAGTTTTATTGTGAAGCGGATTGAAGATCTGGCTCACAGCCTGCGGGAGGCGTTTCGCATTGCAGGCTCCGGCCGGAAGGGGCCCGTGCTCGTCGATATCCCCAAAAATATTACGCTTGCCAGCACGGATTACACGCCGCAGCCAGCTGTGCGCATGACGCCGGCGCAGCCGCCACGAGCCGTTTGCCTGGAACGCGCCGTGCAGGCAATTCGGGCCGCCCGGCAGCCGCTGCTCTATATCGGCGGCGGCGTAATCTCCTCCGGCGCCTCGGTGGAGCTGATTGCGCTCGCGCAGCGGCTGGATATCCCGGTTGCCTCCTCTATGATGGGGCTCGGCGGTTTCCCTGCCGATCATCCGCTCTATCTCGGTATGATCGGCATGCACGGCGCTTATGCCGCAAACCGTGCGGCGCAGGAGTGCGACCTGCTGATTGCGGCAGGCGCGCGGTTTTCCGACCGGGTGGCAGGCAACCGCGCGCAGTTTGCCCCAAAGGCAAAAATTATACATATGGATATCGATCCGGCGGAGATGGATAAAAATTTGTTTGCAGAATATCATCTGCGCGGCGATTTGAAGGAGATTTTCAGGAGGCTTTTAACGGCCCTTCCCCCGATGGAGCACGCTGCCTGGCGGGAGCAGACGGCCGGCTTCCGGCAGCCCCAGCCTGCCGTGCCGGAGGACGGACTGCCCTCGCCCAAGCAGGTGATTGAGACGCTGGACCGCCTTACGCCAGATGAAACGCAAATTGTTACAGATGTAGGCCAACACCAGATGTGGACGGCACAGTATTACACCTTTGAAAGGCCGCGCACTTTTATCACCTCCGGCGGCCTGGGTGCGATGGGCTTCGGCCTGGGTGCGGCGATCGGCGCTTCGCTTGCAAACCCCGCGCGCAGGACGGTGCTTGTCAGCGGGGACGGCAGCTTCCACATGAATCTCAACGAACTAGCCACGGCTGTCTCCTACCGGTTGCCCATTGTGGATCTTGTGATGAATAACACGGTGCTCGGCATGGTGCGGCAATGGCAGACGGTATTTTACCATCACCGATATGCACAGACGGCGCCGCAGCGGCAGACGGATCTGGTGCGGCTGGCCGAGGCGTTTGGCGCACAGGGATTGCGCATTGAGCGGGCGGAGCAGGTTGAGCCGGTGCTGCGTCAAGCGCTGGCCTGCGACGGGCCGTGTGTGGTGGACTGCCGCATTTCCCCGGATGCGATGGTGCTGCCGATGATCCCTCCCGGCGGGGCTGTGCAGGATACAATTAATGTTTTTGTTGAATAAAAGGAGACTTTTTGATGGAGAAACTATCCCTCTCCGCCCTGGTGAATAACCATGCGGGCGTGCTGCTGCGGGTGGTGGGCCTGTTTTCACGCCGCGGCTACAACATTCAGAGCCTTACCGTGTCGGAGACGGAGGATCCCCGTTTTTCCCGCATGACGATTGTGTCGGAAGCCGCTCCCGTCACGTTCCGCCAGATGGAAAAGCAGCTTTTGAAGCTTGAGGATGTCGTCAAGGTCATCCGACTCGAGGAGGAGCACCTGATCGCCAGTGAGCTCGCTCTGGTCAAGGTGCGTGCGCTGAACAAAGGCCGCCCTGCCGTGCTGCATACCATCTCAAAGTATGGCGCGCGCGTGAAGGATATCGGGCACCGGACGATCACTGCGGAGCTGACCGGCGCGACGGAACGCATCGACAGCTTTATTGAGGATATGGGGGAGCATGGGATTGTGGAAATGTCCCGCTCCGGTATGACGGCGCTGGAAAGCGGAGATGAGGGTATCCGGGATCATGAAACCGCAGCCGCTGCAGGCTTGCGGGGATAACTGTATAGACACAGGCAAGCCGGATGTGCTACACTATCAAGAAGAAACAGCCGCTGACCGGCCGGAAGATTGCTCGCCGGGCGCTTTACAGGCCGGCATTCTCCAGTGGAGAGCTGTTTTTACCGAAGCTGATAGAAGGGGGCGGCGCTTTTGCAGCGGCGTGTTACCATTTTGGATTCCACCCTGCGGGACGGCGCGCAGGGGGAGGGCATCTCCTTTTCTGTAGAGGATAAGCTCGGCATTGTGCGCGCGCTCGACGAGCTGGGCGTGACCTATCTGGAAGCGGGCAACCCAGCCTCTAACCCCAAGGAGTTGGAGTTTTTTGAGCGAGCAGCGCGGCTACCGCTGCAGCACGCGACCCTTGTTGCCTTTGGCAGCACCTGCCGCAAGGGGAGCGTGCCGGCGGAGGATGCCAACTGCCAGGCGCTTTTGTGTGCCAACACTGGAGTGGTTTCGATCTTTGGCAAGTGTTGGGATTTACATGTGCGCGAGATCCTAAAGACCACGCGGGAGGAAAACCTGCGCATGGTGGAGGAGACCTGCCGTTTTTTTTGCTCGCGCGGTAAAAAGGTGATTTTTGACGCGGAGCATTTTTTTGACGGCTATCGGGCGAATCGGTCCTTTGCGCTGGAGGTGCTGTACGCGGCGGTGCGCGGCGGCGCCGGGAACGTGACACTGTGCGACACCAACGGTGGCGCCCTGCCGGAGACAATCCGTGCGGTTACACAGGCGGTATGCGCTGCCCTGCCCGGCGTGGAGGTTGGCATCCACGTGCATGACGACTGCGGCATGGCGGTAGCCAACACAATCTGTGCTGTTGAGGGCGGCGCGACCCACGCACAGGGGACGTTTCTTGGCTTTGGAGAGCGCACCGGCAACGCGAACCTCTCCGCTGTGATCCCTACGCTTCAGCTCAAATGCGGGGTTGCCTGTATCCCGGAGGAGAACCTGCACTTGCTCACTGCCACGGCGATGCGCATTGCGGAGATCGCCAATGTTACACTGCATAAAAATATGCCGTTTGTAGGCCGCAGTGCGTTCGCCCATAAGGCTGGCATGCACGCAGATGGGGTGTTGAAAAACGAGCGCTCCTTTGAACACATTGATCCGGCGCTGGTCGGCAACCACAGGCGCTTTTTGATGTCCGAGATGACGGGCAAATCCGCCGTGCTGCGCCGGGTGCAGAAGCTCTACCCTGGTATCACGCGGGATTCCCCCGTGCTTGCCGAAATTGTGGGAGAGCTCAAGGAAAAGGAGCACCAGGGCTACCAATACGAAGGAGCGGATTCCAGCTTTGAGCTGATCATCCGCAAGCGGGTAGCCGGTGTGGAGCCTTTTTTTGACCTGATCAGCTACAAGGTGCTCGACGAACTGCCCTATGATAATAACCACAGCGCCACGGCCACCATTAAAATCCGTGTCGGCGGCAAGGTAAAGATCGCCGCCTCTGACGGTGACGGCCCGGTGAACGCTTTGGATAAGGCACTGCGCGAGGCGCTGGCGGAGTTTTACCCTTGCCTCAATGAGGTGCATTTGATTGACTATAAGGTGCGCGTGATGGAGCCAAAGGACGCAACGGCAGCGCGCGTGCGTGTTTTGATCACCTCGGCGGATGGCAGTGATATCTGGACGACGGTGGGCGTCTCACAGGATATCATTGAGGCGAGTTGGATTGCGCTGGTGGATTCCATTGAGCACAAGCTCTGTGCGCAGCGGGACCAGGCTACACGGCAAATGAATTGCGGAAAAACCAAAATGGATTGATACAGGAGGCTTTTTTATGGGAATGACAATGACGCAGAAAATTTTGGCCGCCCACGCAGGGCTCAGCGAGGTGAAGGCCGGCCAGCTCATCGAGGCGAAGCTCGACATGGTTCTGGGCAATGATATTACCTCGCCGGTTGCCATCAACGAATTTGAGCGCTGCGGCGCCAATTCGGTGTTCGACAAGAGCAAGATATCGCTGGTGATGGATCACTTCGTGCCCAACAAGGATATTAAATCCGCTGAGCACACCAAGCAGGTGCGCACCTTTGCCGCGAAATATGGCATTGAGCACTTCTACGATGTGGGTGAGATGGGCGTGGAGCACGCCCTGCTGCCGGAAAAAGGCATTGTAGCCCCCGGCGACGCTGTGATCGGCGCGGATTCCCACACCTGCACCTACGGGGCGCTCGGTGCGTTTTCCACCGGAGTTGGCTCTACGGATATGGCGGCGGGCATGATCACGGGCAAGGCGTGGTTTAAGGTGCCGTCTGCCATCCGTGTTACCCTGACAGGAAGCCTGCCGCAGTATGTCAGTGGCAAGGATGTGATCCTGCACCTGATCGGCATGATCGGGGTGGACGGCGCGCTGTACCGTTCGCTGGAGTTCGCCGGCGAGGGCGTGAAGGCGCTCTCTATGGACGATCGCCTGTGTATCGCCAATATGGCCATTGAGTGCGGGGCGAAAAACGGCATCTTCCCGGTGGATGAGACGACGCTGCGTTATGTGCAGGGCCGTGTGCAGCGGCCATGGAAGGTTTACGAGGCGGATGCGGACGCCGTGTATGAGCAGGAGATTACGATTGACCTTTCCACCCTGCGCCCGACGGTTGCCTTCCCGCACCTGCCGGAGAATACGAAGACAGTGGATGAGGCGGGCGATGTGCCAATCGATCAGGTTGTGATCGGTTCCTGCACAAACGGGCGCATGGAGGATATGCGGATCGCCGCAGAGATTCTGAAGGGACGCCGGGTGCACAAGGGCGTGCGCGCCATTATCATCCCTGCCACGCAGGAGGTTTATCTGCAATGCATCAAGGAGGGCTTGGCGGAGATTTTCATTGAGGCGGGCGCTGTTGTCAGCACGCCGACCTGCGGCCCGTGCCTGGGCGGTTATATGGGGATTCTGGCCGCTGGTGAGCGCGCGGTTTCTACCACTAACCGTAACTTTGTGGGCCGCATGGGCCATGTGGACAGCGAAGTGTATCTCGCTTCCCCTGCCGTTGCTGCGGCAAGCGCCGTTGCAGGAAAAATTGCGGATCCCGCAAAAATATAATTCGATCAGGAAAGGATGGATGCAGAAATGAAAGCACAGGGCTTTGTTCATAAATATGGCAGCAACGTTGATACGGACGTGATCATCCCGGCGCGGTATCTCAATACAGCCGATCATAAGGAGCTCGCGGCGCACTGCATGGAGGATATCGATAAGGAGTTTATCCATCGGGTCAAGCCGGGAGACCTGATTGTGGCGGATCATAACTTCGGCTGCGGTTCCTCTCGGGAGCACGCGCCGATTGCCATCAAGGCGGCCGGTGTTTCCTGCGTGATTGCCAAAAGCTTTGCGCGCATTTTTTACCGCAATGCGATCAATATCGGCCTGCCCATTCTGGAGTGCCCGCAGGCTAGCGACGGCATTCGCAACGGGGATGAGGTCAGCGTGGACTTTGACGCCGGCGTAATCACGAACCTGACCACGGGCGAGCAGTTTCAGGCGGAATCCTTCCCACCATTTATTCAGAATATCATCGCAAAGGGCGGATTGCTCAATTCTATTGCGCATCAATAAGCGCAGAGGGCCGATGCTGTGCGGCGCCCAGTGGAGAATCACAGCGGTAAAAAAGGAGCGCGCAGGGGGTGCCTGCACGCTCCTTTTTGGCGCCTGCTTACCGGTTGACGCGTTTTGCTTGCCGGGCTTTTGATTTGCCAGGTTCAAGCTTTTTATGGGGGAATTCAATGGCGTAAAAAAGCTTGCATGCCGCTCAAACGAACGGAAGGAGCTTTGCGGCGCGGGACGGTGATTTTTATTGGTATATGGGCCCGGAAGGGGAGAGTAGGGCGCCGTTCTAGCGGTGCGGCTTTGCCGCCCGATGTTGAGAGCTTTCCCGCAGTGGAGATATTTTTTGCGGTTATCGACGCGAATTCGGCAAATGGTTTGCTTTCACACAGCGTTTGTGATAAACTTGAAAAGAAAACGCCCTGGCCCGGCTTGCCTTGGATGGAATAGGGCGGGCAGCTTGTTCCGGCTGGCTCGCTGGCACTGGTCCGATGGCCTGGAGAAGGGCGTTGTGGGAAAACATATCGTTTTGGAGGAAACATCATATGGGTAAACTTTGTGTTTTGACCGGAGCAACCGGCCATATTGGATATGCTCTGCTGCGGGAGCTGCTCGACAGCGGGGAGCAGGTGCGGATTCTTATCCGCAAGGATATTCCGCTATTTGATGGGCTTGATTGCGAGAAAGCGTTTGGGGATGTAACCGACCCGGCTTCTCTTGAAAAAGCATTTGCGGGCGCTGACGTCGTATATCATCTGGCAGGCGTCATCGATATCAATGCGGGCGACGAGAGCCTGATTTGGAATGTGAATGTGCAGGGCACAAAAAACGTGGTGGAGGCCTGCAAAAAGTGCGGGGTGAAGCGGCTGGTCTATGCTTCCTCCGTGGATGCCATTCCGCCGTTGCCCGGAAACCAGATGATGCGCGAGCTCGATCATTTTGACCCGGATATTCTGGACGGCACCTACGCGAAAACAAAGGCGACAGCCACCCAGTATGTGCTGGATAGCCAGTGCGATGCACTTGACGTGGTGGTGACGCATCCGGGCGCATGCTGCGGGCCATATGACTTCAAGGTTTCCAGCGTGGGTGAGATGGTGCGTATGTATATGCGCGGCAAATTCCCCGTATCTCTCGCCTTTGGGATGTACAATTTTGTGGATGTGCGCGATGTGGCGAAGGGGATGCACAGCGCAGCCCAAAAGGGCCGCCCCGGCGAGTGTTATATCCTCACCGCAGAGTCCATTTCAGTGGATCAGCTGCTGCACATTTTAGCGGATAAGACGGGGATTCCGGCCTCCAATTTCAAGCTGCCGCTGTGGCTCGCGCAGGCAGCTGCTCCGTTGATGGAGGTCTACTATAAGGCGGCGCACAAGACGCCGCTGTTTACGCGGTATTCCCTGCGCAAGCTCACCTCCAACTGCAATTTCAGCATTGAAAAAGCGCAGAAGGAGCTGGATTACCGCCCAATGAGCGCGCGAGAATCCTTTTATGATATGGTGGATTGGATTGCGGAAAACGAGCATATTCCGCTGAAGAAAGCGGCAAAATAAAGCGGAAGGCAAAGGAGGCTGCGGATGGCTGTAACCGGGTTTGTGTGGGGGATGGCCCTGCTTTGTATTTTTGGCGCGGCGCTGTGCATTGCAGGGATTATCCTGCTGGTTATGCTGCTGAAACGGCGCAAGCGCAAGGGGCTGATTGTGCTGCCCGTTTTACTCCTGGTGGTTGGCGTGCTTTGCGCGGCGCTCCCCACCGGTTATTTTGCAATGATTAGCCGTGCAGAAAACGAGCGGGAGCAATCGCGCGGCGCCCTGCTGACAGCGATTGAGAAGGATCCTTCCGATGCTGCCGCTGTGCAGAGCCTGCTGGATGGAGGAATAGATCCCGATGAGGGCACAGAGAGCGGCTACACACCGCTCATGGCTGCATCTTTCCGGCAGGGCACGCAGGTGATGGAGCTGCTTCTCCGTGCCGGGGCAGATGTGAACCGGCAGGATAGCAGCGGCCGCACTGCGCTGATGGCTGCATGCAGCCCTCCGGCCGGGCATTTGCCGGATCCGGAAGGGATTCAGCTTTTGCTGAAAAACGGCGCGGATATCTCCTTGAAAGATAACAATGGCCGCACCGCCTATGATCTCCTGATGCTGCGCGCTGATGACGACCGGGAGGCGCTGAAAAGGCAGCCGGAGCGCCTGGCAGACTATGAGGCAGCGGTGGAGGCGGTTAGGCCAGCGTAAAAAGGGGCTGCGGTGAACCCCCACTTCAAAAAAAGAGACTGCTCAAAAACGCGCTTGAACACAGCTTTTAAAACTGTGTTCAAGCGCGTTTTCTTGCATGAAAGGCTGTTTGCGCAAATTGCTATCGCAGATTCGTTTTGCCGCAGCCTCTTTCAGCTTTCATTCTCAAAAGCCATATGATTGCCGGCTCCTTTAGTTGCGTCAATGTGTATATTGCGTGTGCTGTATTGCAAAATATTGGGATTGTGCGTTACCAGAACGACAGTTGTTCCGGACTGATGCAGCTCAGAGATTGCATTTAGAATAATTTCGGCGTTCATTGGATCTAGGGATGCGGTGGGTTCATCCGCAAGAACAATATCCGGTTTTTTAATCAAGAGGCGCGCCAAGGCGACCCGTTGCTGCTCCCCTCCGCTTAGCTGATAAATTTTTTTGTTCATCATATGGGCAATACCGAGTTTATCCAGAGTCTGGGATACAAGCAAATCCGATGATTTTATCCCTTTTATCCTGCAAACCAATTCAACATTTTGCCTAGCGGTTTGATTTTCTACCAAGGCAAAATTTTGGAATAGGTAGCCAATATGATCCCGCACAAGGATTCGGCCGCTTTTTCGGTTGAGATCGGGGTTTTTGACGCCTAAAATGGAAAGACACCCTTGATCGGGCTTTTCCAGCAGGCCGATCAAATTTAAAAGCGTCGTTTTGCCGGAGCCGCTTTTTCCGGTTACCACAAGATACTCTCCCTTTTCTATTTCCAAGTGGAAGTTGTTGAATACGATTTGATCCCCATATTTTTTTGAAATCCCCTCTAAAGAGATGATGCTCATATCCCGTCTCCTTTTAAAGCGTTTTTAGTGAGTGTTTTTTGATATGAAAAAGCAAATAGAAGCATGAGTAACAGATCAAAACAAATAAAACCAATGCATATGGGAAGCCAGAGCGACAAGTTCATCCGAAGCACCGTTTTCAGGAGAAGGAACAGAATGCATTCTGTGGCGAGATTCCAGGATAAAAACAATGCATAGGTCCTGATAAACCGGTATCCCAGCATCTTTTTCACAAAAATCAGTTTCCTGTTTGCTTCCATATAATTTTTAACCAGATACAGGCAGATGCAGATGATGATGCAAAGGGAGAGAGCGAAAATCAGGATGGATTGATGGAGCAACGTCCGATAGGTTTGCATGAGCACATCTATAGAACTGTAAACGGTAGGCATATTCACCAGATCGTTTTCTAGACCGCAATTTTTTGCGATGGATAAAAGTTGATCTGAAGTTTGCCTTGCAGATTCCTCAAGATAATACTGGCCGTTGGTGATGTGAAATTCATAAGCGCTGGCGTCCATATTTTTCTTTGTAACAATTACAGCAAACGGGTCTTGGATCTCATTATAGGCGAGACTGCCGCGCTCGGTATTATACGCAAAATAGGTTTGATCATCCTTTACAAAAAGGAGCGTTACCTTCACAGGGGGATTGCCTGTGGCCGTACCTGGGCCGCCGCTGGTGACATATCGTGCAAATTGGTACCAATCGTAAAAAATAGCATAGATTTGCTGTGCATCCTGCTGATATTTTTGCGGGACAAGCACAATCGTTTCGTTATCGGCTAAACTGTTTTCATCGATCTGAACCGGATTCCCGTCTACATCATAGATCGGGTTTATGGTTAAATAATTTGTATTGATGTAAACCGTGTTATCCCGCGCCGGGTCAGATGGCCGCCCCTCCCCACCTATTCGCGCGTTGATCATATTCTCATCGTTGATCAAAACGCCGTTGGTCGCAACAAAAAATTTTTGGCACTTCTTTTCGTATTCGCTTAAATAGGTGCCGGAGGCGGATTGAATGCGCATTTCCGTGAATCGATAGGAGGACAGCGGCTCAAACTGCTCCTCCTGGCGAAGAATTTCTTGAGAATGCTTTACGCTCGTCTGGATCGTAGAACATGAGATGCAAAGAAACAGGATCACGATACATTTCAAAACAGATGCGCAAGCGCCCAGGGCGAAAAAAGGCTTTTTCCCTTTGAGGGCATACTTTACATCCCCGCTATAGAAAAGAAACAGAAAAACAGCGGACAGGATCAGGAGCAACGCCAAAACCGGCACAAGCCTTTTTAACACATCGAAGAGGAGGTTCCCATAGCAGCGTAATCTATTGTAAAATAGGCAAAAAACAAATCCGCAAGCGATACTGCTGGCGAAAGCCGCAGCCGCCACCCCCAGCAACCTGAGAAACAGGTTCCCCCTTACTTGGCGGTCGGAATAGCCGCTTAATTTTTTAACCGCATTCAGCTGATATTCGTTTACAATCCAGAATGCCCAGAATACAAGGAAGGCGATCATTAAAATTACGGTAATGGCGATTTTGCTGGTGTCCGTTTCATCCAACACGATGCGTTCTGCAGATGAAAAAAAAGAGATATCAAATTCATTGGCCAGATAGCTTTGGAAATCGGCGGAAGCCGAGGCCGGATAGATATAATACTCTCGTGCCAAGCTTTTATCCTTCAGAGCGGAAAATGGATAAATCC
Organism: uncultured bacterium; assembly: GCA_949283655.1. Lineage (GTDB taxonomy): Bacteria > Bacillota > Clostridia > Oscillospirales > Acutalibacteraceae > Fimivicinus. The sequence continues at coordinate 93,134 of CASDTH010000035.1, read as the reverse complement.
GGCACTCGCGCTGCGCTGAAAACATGGAAAAGCCGCCTGATTGGCTGGAAAGGGGCGCCTGGGTTTGATAGAGCTGCTCGGCGTGCTGGGCAGTCAAGCCTCTGTCAGATAGAAAAGAAGGGACATTGGAGCCGGAGCAAAACAACTCAACGATACTTTCTGAATCGCCCTCACGGAGATAGCCGACGCTTAGCACAAAGGCTTTTTTTTGCTCCGTATAGGCGCGGATTGCGCTGGCGAATTCATCGGCATTTCGGATAGAGCCAATCTCCTTGATCTCCACAGCGGCAGTATGCTGCTGCAGAGCGAACTCAATTTCATTTTCTATGTATTGCTGAAAAATTGGGATTTGCTCGATGATAAGAAACAGCAACAAAAAAAGATAGACGATTTTTTTCATTCTGCCCTCCCCGGAAAATTACCTATTGGCGGTAAATAAGCCGTTTATGAAACATGCGTAAGTTTTGCAGGACACTTATGTCACTTTTTTATATTTCCATTCCAATCTTTCGTACTGTAATAGCATCTTTCGATCGCATTCCATCTGCATTCAATGGCTGAGTTTGCCCATTTTTCAGATCCAACCCAATCCGATGAGGAGCTTGTTTTGCCAGTGACGGTTGTTTTATGCACTCCGTTCGTATCGTACTTTTCACTTTTTACCAGATAGTAGTCAGAGTATGCATACTTCACATCATTTTCATATCGTTCTCCCCAGTTCCATACGCCTCCGTTCGGATAATCTGTGTGCTGTGCCGCAAACGCGACGATGCTTAGTGTAAAGAGAATCCCAACGGCGAGAAGGCCAGAAAGAAGCCTTTTGCAAGAACTCATTTCATATCCCCTTTCATAACTATAAACGGCTTATTTAACCATATTAATTATCTCATATGGTTATAAATGTGTCAAGTGATAATTTAATTTTTACATATAACAACATTATAATGAATAACAGGTTGTTTGATTGCGCAGTAACGGAGATGTTTTCACTGATCGGGAGGTTCTGCCTGATCTGCTAAAAAGCAGGATTCATTATGATGCGGAGCGCGGCTTTTCTTTAGAGCAGCTACGCGATGATTTCCATTCATCTGAAAAATCCTATCCCTCACCGTATCAATCATCACGCGCAGGCCAGGCTGAAGATTGCCAAACGTCGCCCCAGTCAAGGCTTTGGGATAACCGTATCTGAAATCTGGCGGCTGATGAAGGCTCCGGCAGCATGCTACGGCCAACACCCTATTTCTAAAATTCAGATTCGGGTACTTTTCCATGAGAGCCCGGGCCAATTCTCCCGTGAGCTTTTTCCATATTGTTCCAAAGCCTCAAGCTTAGAGATGGGTCCACAAAAACGCTGATACTATCTGATGTTGTCAACATCAGATAGTATCAGCGTCATTCCGAAAAATATTGTGGAGCAGCAAATTGCTGCCGCCGACGATTAGTAGCCGATTCATATGATTCAAAAGTGCTAATTTCTGCTGTTATAAGGTTATCCAGAATCTCTTCAGGCTGAGGTTTTTGCCTGGCTCATATACGGTAGATTCATAAATACCACCATTATTAAGTATTGTTTTCTCGCTTCCTATATTGCTATCAATACAGGTTATGAGTATTTTATCCAGGCCAATTTCTCTACAATACGGAAGAACAGCGTTTAACATTGACGTTGCATATCCTTTTCTTCTTTCACTCGGCTTTATCGAATACCCAATGTGCCCTCCATACTGAGAAAGATAGTCATTAAAGTAATGCCGCACCTGTATCATGCCAACAAGACGATCATCCGATTTGCGAATATAGAAAAACTGTGTTGCTATAACCTCTTCTTTCGGAAGTGTTTCAGATCTCGTGTATTTTTTGCATTCTGAAATGTATGTAATAGGATCCTCGCATTTGCGAAGCGGACCGCAACCATCCATCGAACCATTGGCATCCAGAAAATCTTGCCTGTATTCTCTGATTTGTTCTGCATATATTTCACTTGGCTCAACTAGGAAAAAGCCGCCGGCATCAATCGTGATCATAGTATTGTTATCCCTCCTTAATGATATGGCCTGCGGCAGCGTTGATGCAACCTGCCACAGGCCTCTTTGCATTTGTATAAAGGATTGCCACTTACGCTGCCTTTTTCGCCTTGTGTGCTTCCCAATGGCGCTTGACAACCGGCTCCAGCTTTTTCACCAGTACAATACCGATCCAGCCATAGAACAGGCCCGCGATTGCCCCCACGATCACATCCGTCGCATAATGTACATGCACATAGATGCGGGAGAAGCCGATCAAAAATGCAAGGAGCAGGGCGGGAATCCCGATCTTTTTATTCTCCTTCAGCATGGGCAGCGCCGCTGCGAAGGAGGAGGAGGTGTGGCCGGAGGGGAAGGAGAAGCTTGTTGGCCTACTGACAATGTCAGGGTAGGGAAAATCCTTCCAAATGGTAAAGGCTGTAGGATCCGACGGGTCGAAAAGATTGAACGGCCGTGGCCGGGCAATCAAGTTTTTCAGGATGCCGTCGTTGATAATCAGCATCAGGATCAGTGCCGCACCCATCATGAGGCCGCATTTGCGGTATTTTTTCGTGCAGAGCAGGATGACGGCCAGGATAATCCAGACCACGCCGCCCTCACCCAGCAGGGTGATGTATTTCATAATGACATCCAGCACAGGGTTCCACAGAGTGTCCCGCACCCATGCGAAAACAGACCAGTCAAATTGATAAATTGCATCAATCATGAGCACTTTCCTTCCTTTACAGGCGTAGATTTCAGAAACTCTTAGCGAAGAAGCCTTTCCACATAGCCTACATCCGCGCCAAAGAATTGGCAGAGCTCCTTCACAATGGTCACGGGGTTACCGTCGCTCGTTTGGAACAGGTAGAGGATGGCGTTAAGCACTTCGCTGACGACCGTTTTGACCATATTCCAAATATTGTCGGAATCCAGCTCGCCAACCGTAAACAGGCGGTACCGCAGGCGGGTGATCGGGTTATCTCCCAACAGGTCGGCAAAGGTTAGCAAATACGTTTCATAGGTGGAGAGATCGCGCTCGTTGAGCTCAATCACACGCACGCCGCGCTCCAGCCCGTCGCCATATTCATTGAAGCCGCAGCCCGGTGTGAAGCCAAGATCCACACCATCTAACGTGCCAATATAAGTATTGGTATGATTGTGCCCGCAGAAGGCGGCGATCACATCGCCCTGTTGCACCATTGCGTTAAAAAAGCCGCTGTTATACGTGGGGCCGGAAACGCCTTCGTTTTTCTCACCCGAGTGGATCAGCCCCTCATCCGCGATGGTCTGCATCTCGGGCAGCGGGATATGCTGGAACTCCATGGAGGGAACAGGTGCACCGCCGTTTGCCGCTTTCAGCGCCTCGCTTGTGCGAATATACCAGTCAATTTGATCCGATTTAATATAGTCATAGGTCGAACCGCCGCCACCATGGGAATCAAGCAGGTAAAGGTTAAAGGCGATGCGCTGCCCGTCGCTGCTGAGGATCGGGAGATTGTAGTTGCCCACGCCAGAAACCTCCGGCTCGTCATCACGCATCAAGCACAGGCTGTGGCGCTGATACATTTTGAGCTGGTCTTCCTTACTGACTGCGATAGCATCATCATGATTCCCATAAACAACCGCAAAGGGAATACCGCGGCACTCTACCGGGCGGACGATTGCATCAATCGCCATCTGGACCTTGCGCTCCAGGTTGTCGCCATCAAAATCAGAATCATAGTTTTTCAGCTGATCCCCCGTAAAGATCACCAGATCCGGCTGGGATTCATCCAACGCTTTCGCAATGAGCGTCATCACGTTGGGGGAGGGAAACTGTGTATCCTGTGTGTCGGATATTTGCAGGATGGTAAACGAGCCATCCTCATTGAATTGAAGCGGCTCAGGCGTCTGCCCGAATATTGCGCCTGCGGGCGTTATCAGCCCGATCAGGAGCGACAGGGCCAGCACGAGCGAAATGGCGGCCCGCCGGATGCGTTTCATAAAAATACCTCCGTTTCGTTTTCTCACCCGTCTTTTCGGCTATGCCTGTGGTGCTGTGCCAGCTGGTTTCTCCTCTTCGTGCTTTTCCGTCTGCTCGCGGCGGGCGGCCAGCTCGCCGAGGATTTTCTTCTGTTTGTCGCCCACGAGATCGTAGAAAAACAGCGGGATAATCCCAATGATCCCCAAAAGGCCGGGGATGATTGTATACATGGCGAAAATTTTCTGTTGGGTTGCCATGCTTTGCGGAACGATGGCATCCGTGCTCGAGGTGACATAGCCGATGGCCGTTAGCAGGGCGGTGCCCAGCGAGCGGGACATAGCGCCGGTGAATTTGCTGATAAAGGTCAGGATGGAGAAGCTCATGCCTTCAGAACGCTTGCCAGTTTTCCACTCCATATAATCGACGGTGTCTCCGATCATCTCGGTAGGGATAACGCTGCGCACGCCGTTAAATAGTGCGTTCAGGGCACCCTGAACCATAAAGAGCGGCACCATGACCGCCATACTTTTCATATGGCTGTAGCCCAACACGAAGGTGATTGCAGGGAGGATGCCGCAGATAACGGTCATCGCAATGACGATCTGCTTGTTATTAAAGCGCTTTTTCATCGGCGCGATCATCAGATAAGCCGCAAAGCCGATGACCGTACCGGGGATGCCGATCACAATATTAATGGAGGCGGAGCCCAACACATCAATGAAGTAATAGTTTTGGAAGATGCCGGAGATGCCGCCCAGCGCGCTGAGCACATTATAGGCGATGAGCAGCATCAGGGGTTTGTTTTGGAACAGATACTTAAAGGAATCCAGCAGGCTGGGCTCCTCCAGCGATTGGGCGACACGCTCGCGCGTGCAGATGCCGGCCAGGCTGAATAGCCCCATACCGACAAAGGAGACGACGATACCAATGACAAAGAAAACCTTTTGCAGAGAAATTTCCATCGCGCCTGCGTTGATGAGATCAATCAGAACCGGCAGCACAATGCCCGGCAGGCCGCCGAGGATTGACGCTGTGAAGCGCGCGCTGGAGATGGCGCGGGTGCGATCCTGCGGGTTGGGAGAGATCGCGGCCGACATGCCCCAGAACGGCACGTCGCAGATGGTGTAAAGGAACTCCCACACAAAATAGGTGATCACCATGTAGACAACCTTGGCGCCCATCGTAGCTTCTGCCATCAGAACGGGGCCGGCAAAGAGCAGCATCGTCACAACGGCAAGCGGGATGGGAATAACAAGCAGATATGGCCTCAATTTACCAAATCGCGTGCGGGTTTTATCCACAATCGAGCCCATAATCGGATCGTTAACCGCATCCCAAATGCCCTCGATAAACAACATCGTGGCGACGATGGTTGGGTCAATCCCGAAAACGTTTACAAAGAAATATGTCAGGTAGGATGCCATGAATGTATAGCTCATATTCTGCCCGCCGCAGGCGATGCCATAGGCGAGGTTTTCACGCACCCCGACATAGCTTCGGTTCATTAGACTGCCTGAACTCATGAAATTACCCTCCATCCGTATCCCCCCTGGCTTCTGTCAACTGCAAAAAGGGAGAAATCGCCTGTTGCAGAAGAAGCCCTTTCGGAGCAGTGCTTTTTGCCGGCTCTTTCGTTGTGAGGGAAACCCTGTGACCGAACGTCTACCGGCATTTATGTATCTAAATTTACCACAAACCTATCGGAAAATCAATGAAAAATTCATATGTTTCCTCCAAAAAAGCGGAAACCTCTTTGCAATAAAGATAGCTTCGCAGGGGCTTTTGCACCTGCTGGCGTTGCTACCTGGGACGGATATGCTATAATAAGAATAGGCAGTGAAGCGGAAAGCTGCGCAGCATTGTGTGGGCTGGAAAATAGCAGACAGGAAAGGATGTTGCCTTACGATGGATTGGACGGAGATTGTGATCGAAATAGCGGCGGAGGATATTGACCGCGCGGCGGATATTGCGCAGATGGTCGTCCCCTATGGGATCTATGTGGAGGATTACCGGCACCTGGAGCAGGAGGCGATGGAGATTGCCCATATTGATCTGATTGACGAATCACTCCTGCAAAAGGACCGGTCAAAAGGGTTGATCCATGTATATCTTCCGCCGGAGGAGAATCCGGCGGAATCATTGGCCTTTTTGAGTGAGCGCTACCACGCCGCCGGTATCCGGCATGAGCTATCGACAGCCGCTTGCCGCGCGCAGGATTGGGAAAATAACTGGAAACAATATTTTAAGCCGCTGCCCATCGGCAAGAAGCTGCTGATTCGGCCGCTTTGGGAGCAGGAGTATGACGCGGGGGAGCGCAAGGTGCTGCACCTGGAGCCGGGCCTTGCCTTTGGTACGGGCGGCCATCATACAACGCGCCTCTGCCTGGAGACGTTGGAGGATTATGTGACACCGGAGACGGAGCTGCTTGACATCGGCTGCGGCAGCGGGATCCTCTCGCTGTGCGCCCTGCTGCTCGGTGCGCGCAGCGCGACTGGCGTGGATATCGACGCACTGGCTGTGAAAACTGCACTGGAAAACGGTCGGGAGAATGGCTTTGCCGCGCCGCGCTTTACCGTTTTGCAGGGCGATCTGACCGAGCAGGTGCACGGACGGTTTGATATTGTAGTTGCCAATATTGTGGCTGATGTGATCATCCGGTTTTGCAGGGAGGTCAAGCGTTTTATGAAGCCGGGCGCGGTGTTTATCACCTCCGGCATCATTGATACTCGCGAAGCGGATGTGCTTGCGGCGTTTGCCCAATATGGCTTCACGGTAAAAGAACGCAGAGAAGACGGGGGATGGGTCTGCTTTGTCTGCACGGCCTAATCGCATTTTGGCCATTTGAGCATGATGGCTTGTGTGGCCGGCATAGATATGGTACAATAAATCTGGACTTTTGGGATTCGGATTTCAAATGTGGGGTGGGCGGAATGTGGTCACGCAGGTGGCTGAAGCCATTCACCGGGCTGGAGACGCCTGCACAGATGATAGGAAAACCAGCTGCTGCAAACGTGGCTGCTGAAAGATAGATAAGGCCTGCGTGTGGCCCAAGAGAAAGGATGAGTTCCATGTTTTGTAAAAATTGCGGCGCAATGCTGCAAGAAAACGCCAATGTCTGCACACAGTGCGGCGCTCCCATAGGCGCGGGGAATCAATACTGCTTCCATTGTGGCCAGCCTACTGGAGGCTCGCCCTTCTGCGCCAAATGTGGTGCGCCACAGAACACTGCGCCCGGGCAGGCGCAGGAGCCGGCTTACGGCGCACCGGGGAACAGGCAGCAAAAATCCAAGCTGGCGGCGGTGATTTTGGCCTTTTTGCTCGGGTACCTCGGCATCCACAATTTTTATTTGGGCTATACCAGCAAAGGTGTTGCCCAGCTGCTGCTTACGATTCTGGGCGGCTGGTTATTTGGCCTGGGCGCCGTGGCGGCAGGGATTTGGGCTCTGGTGGAGGCCATTCAGCTGCTGACCGGCTCTATTGACCGGGATGCAAATGGCGTTGCATTAAAGAAGGAATTCTGAGCAAATTGGGATGGCTGGCCTTGCGCTGAAAAGAGCGGAGCTTGGCCTCTTGCAAGGATCGAATACTTGCAGGGATCGAATAGGAGAAGGCCGGGGCGGAACCATCCGCTCCGGCCTTTGCATAAGCATAGAAGAGGGGCAGGGGCATGAGGAAGAGGGGTTCAAGCAATTTATCATAAAAGCCTTTTATTTCGGGCAATATTTTTGTGGAAATAGCAGAAGCGATGAAAGTGTCGGTTTTTTAAAATTCAATTTAAGTGGATAAAATCTTAATTTTTAATAAAGTTCCTATCAATATGAATAATTTTAAATTATATCTTGCATTTTGTGCGCACATCCGCTAAAATAAAAAGCAAGCAGAAACGTGATTTCCCATACGCGGGAGAGCTGAGGGGCTTTCGAGGAGAGGCACACTGCCAGATTACGGGCGATTCGCAGAAAAAGAAAGCCTTTTTGTGCGTTTTGCAATTCAGTTTGGAAGGATGGTTTTCATGTACGTTGATGAGGTATTGAACCGGGTGCTCAAGCGCAACCACACCCAGCCGGAGTTTTGCCAGGCGGTAACAGAGGTGCTGGAATCCATCCGCCCGGTGGTGGAGAGTAACCCGTTTTATCAGAAAACATCGCTGCTGGAGCGGATTGTGGAGCCGGAGCGCGCAACTGTCTTCCGTGTTTGCTGGATGGACGATAACAACAAAGTCCAGGTGAACCGTGGCTACCGTGTGCAGTTCAACAGCGCAATCGGCCCCTATAAGGGCGGCCTGCGTTTTCATCCTTCCGTCAACATGAGTATTATCAAATTCCTTGGCTTTGAGCAGATTTTCAAAAATTCCCTTACGGGGCTGCCCATCGGCGGCGCAAAGGGCGGCGCTGACTTTGACCCGAAGGGGAAGAGCAACACCGAAGTGATGCGCTTCTGCCAGAGCTTTATGACGGCGCTGTATCGTGTAATCGGCCCGAATACGGATGTTCCGGCAGGGGATATCGGCGTTGGCGGCCGCGAAATCGGCTATATGTTTGGCCAGTATAAGCGGATTACCGGCCAGTATGAGGGCGTGCTCACGGGCAAGGGATTGAGCTTCGGCGGTTCGCTTGCGCGCACGGAAGCGACGGGCTACGGCCTGGTTTACCTTGTGGAGGAGATGCTGCATGCGCACAATAACGGCATGGAGGGAAAAACTGTTACGGTTTCCGGCTCCGGCAATGTGGCAATCTACGCTATTGAAAAGGCGCAGGAGCTGGGGGCGAAGGTCGTGACGGCGAGTGACTCCAACGGTTGCATTTACGACCCGGAGGGGATCGACCTTGCACTCCTCAAGGAAATTAAGGAGGTCCGCCGCGGCAGGATCAGCGAATATGCGGCACAGCGCCCAAGCGCACAGTATCATGCAGGGGGCAAGGTGTGGGGCATCCCCTGCGATATCGCGCTGCCCTGCGCCACGCAAAATGAGCTCAGCGCCGAGGATGCGCGCGAGCTGGTGAAAAACGGCTGCATTGCGGTGGGCGAGGGCGCCAATATGCCTTCCACGCACGACGCCATCCAGGTCTTCCTGCAAAACGGCGTGTTGTTTGCGCCCGGCAAGGCGGCGAATGCCGGCGGCGTGGCCACCTCCGCGCTGGAGATGAGCCAGAACAGCGCCCGGCTGAGCTGGTCCTTTGATAAGGTAGATCAGAACCTGAAGAGCATTATGGTCAATATTTATACAAACATGTCGGCCGCGGCCGAGGAGTATGGCCAGAAGGATAATTTTGTGGTGGGAGCCAATATTGCAGGTTTCCTGAAGGTGGCCGACGCCATGCTGGCACAGGGCGTTATTTAAAAGCCGTGGTCCGTGTGGCATAACAGGGGTAGGTGCAGCAACGGTCTCTCTGCAGAGTGCATGCGGAGAGGCCGCTTTTTTGTTTCAATTGTGATGGAAATGTAAACAAATTGCACGGTGTTTGAAAAAAGCGCTCTCCCATGTTAAAATACTTATCATCGGCTTGGGCGAGGCAGCCTGGCGCCAGCTTGGAGAGCGGCAGCCTGCTTTTTTGCCACCAGGCAAAAACTTGAGCGCGCGGGGAGGGCAGCAGCGAGCCTGTCAGCGCGGTTTCTGGCATGGGCGCCTTTGGCCAGCCGGCGAGCATTATATTATTTATCAAAAAGGAGGCATTGCCTTGGGAGACAGGAAGGAGCGCGAAGCCAGCGGCCTGCCCGCCGACGATTTGGATGAAGAGCTCAACCGTATCCGCGATGCATTTCTGGAGGAGATGAGCGCGGCAAAACAGGCTGCGCAGGAGCAGCCGGAGGGGGAGCCGCCTGCCGGTGCGCAGGAGGCGCCGCCTATACAGGCGGAGCTGGAATATTGGCCGGAGAGTGCGCCGCCTGCGCAGAAGCACAAGGTGCGCGGGAGCGCGGTGGCTTTGGCGGTGATTGTGATCCTCGTGGCGCTGGTTGGCGCGGCGGATTTTGTAATCGGCGTGCCGTCGTTTGCGAGCGTTTTGCAGGCAGAGCAGTTCGTGAAGGATAAAAAGCTCCACTCCGCGCTGGACGCCTACTATGATGCCAGCCAAAACGCCTCTGCGGCCGCAGCCAGGCGCACGGTGCTGGGGCAGGCACGGCTTTACCGCGATATGGGCTATGTGGAGAATGCGCAAAGCTTGATCCAGCAATATTACACCACGGATGACCTTGAGAAATTCCCCAACCGTGCGTTGGGGGAGCTGGCGCAGGAGCTGGACGCTGTGACGGATACGATCAGCGCCGTGGAAGAGGTCTTTAGTGAATACTCCGATCTGGAGGATGGCGACCTGCCTTATGCAGAGCTGATTGGGAAGATTGATGCCCTGAGCGGACAAACCGATGCAAGCTATGATAAGGCGATTTTAGAATATTATAAATATATGCTGGCATCGATGACCGAGCAAGAGGGTGCGGTGCGTATCGGCTTTCTTCAGGCGATTGAGAAACAGAACCCAGGCTATAGCTGGCTGTATCTGCCGGCGATGGCCTCTGAGTACCTCTTGGAGAAGGATTACGATAAGGTGCTGGACGTTTGCGGGCGGATGCGTGAAATTAATGTGGAGGATGCCAGCCCTTATGGCACGGAGGCCTCCGTTTACCGCCTGCAAAAGCAGTATGATAAGGCGCTTGATACGGCGGAAAAGGGCATTGCGCTGGATGACACCAGCTCAGAGCCGTACCGGCAGAAGGCGATTGTCCTGCTGCTGCAGGGCGATCAGGAGGGCGCATTGGAAAATGCGCAGTCCGCTTATGATCTGGCGCTCAACTATGCAACCAGCTATACGCTTGCGCTGTGCTATCTGGTCAATGACAATCAGGATGGATATGACGAGGTGGTTTCCACCCTGGAGTATTATGGCGTGGAGATGGGGCAAAAGGTGCTCGATTATCAGGCTGGAAAACTGACTGTGGAGGACATTTTCCTCAGCGGAGAGGGGGATATCGCATGAGAATCCTGTTTGTGATTGTGAAGGCACTGACGTTTCCGGGCACAATCCTGCACGCCTTGTGGGAGCATTGTCTCTGCCGCCGTTTTCATTGCCCAGTAGAGGATGCGCGTTATTTCCAGGCGAGCGAGCTGTGCGGGCATGTGGAGCATGATTTCATGCCGACCAGGGGGAAAAGCTTCGGCTTTTGCTTTTTGCCCTTCCTGATTCATCTGGTGCTGGGGCTTTTGATCACCATCCCTGCCAGCGTGCATGTGATCAAGCTGCAGCAGGTTACAAATGTTTTTTATCTTCTGATGCTGTGGCTTGGCATCTCGCTGCTGACGTCGCTCTTCCCGCTGATGGAGGATGCGCTTGCCCTTTGGGAGCAGTTTTACCGCTCGGAGGAGCCGTGTAATCTTGCGGTTCGGATTTTGCTGTTCCCAATCATCGCAATTCTGGTGGCGGGCGCCTGGCTGGAGCGCTGGGGTATCACACTGCTGACCTCTATTGCGGCGGCGTGGGTTTTGCCGGAGCTGCTTGCCCCCATTGCGGGCGCGCTGGTATCGGTAAATCAATCTTTGAGCAGCTGGCTGGCGGAAAAAACGGCTGAGCTGCAAGCGGCTGCAGAAGCTGCCACAGAGGCTGCGACGGATGCCTCCACAACGGCGGCCTCCTAAAATGGATCAATGCTCGTGAAAGAGCCAGGAACTTTCCGATGGAGGGAAAGTTCCTGGCTCTTTTTACGGGGCTCTGAAAGCGAACGGCAGCTGGCGCTAGGGCTTTTACCGCTTGATGATGTAGCCGGCTTTTCTGGCGGCGGCTTTTGGCTGAGGCCCATCCGGATAGCCTAACGCGAGCGCACCGACGCCGGCGAGATTGCTCGCCAGCCCCCATTGCTCCATAAGCGCTTTCCCCTGCGGCGTTTCAAACATCTCTGTTTCTCGGTTGATCCAGCAGGAGCCGAGGCCCAGAGCGTGAGCGGCAAGCATCATATTCTCCAGCACGCAGCTTCCATCCTGTAGCCAGGTGCTGCGGGTGGCATCTGCAAACACGAGCACAAGGATGGGCGCACCGTAATATGGGTCCGCTTCTGTGCCTAGAATCCCCGCGTTCATTTTTGAGAGCAGGCGGATGGTATCCGGCTGCCGCACGGAGACGATCACGGGGGATTGTGCGCCGCGTCCGGTTGGCGCGTAAGTGCCAGCCTCCAGAATCTGATCCAGCTTTTCTTCTTCTACCGGCTTCGTCGAATAGGAGCGAATGCTGCGGCGGCTTCGGATGTTGTTTAATACCTCATTGTCTCTCATTTCAGATCACTCTTTCCAGTCGGTTTTTACTTTTATCATACCACCTGCGTCAATAGACGCGAAGAGAAACGATGGCGCGCGCCGCGTGATCGGCAGGCCGGGCGGGCGTTAACAACCGGGACCGGCAGCACAATTGGATGAAAGCTGCCGCAGAAATGCCGCATTGCGCTTCTCCCTTGACAGGCAAAACCGTTCCATCACGGGAAGCCATTCGTCTGCGCTGGGGAGGTTTTTTGACTCAAGCAGAAGCCAAAGAACTTTTTGAGAGAGAAGGAACTCCTCAGGGGAAGGTGCGGGAAGCGCCTGGCGATAAGAAAAAGCGCACGGGAAAGCCCTTTGAAATGCGATGAAAAGCCGGTTGTGCCTGTAAAGCCGCCTTGAAATGCGGGTAGTTTCCTGGCGTAGGCGGCGCAGGCGCCGGCGCAGGACAGCAATTTGCGCATAAGCGGAGCGCTCCACGCGATAGGGGTTCCCGACCAGCAGAAAAGCCTCGAATAGCAGCGGAGGAGCGGCAAGAAACAGACCGGCTAGCCTTTTATCGAGTGGAGGAAGGGTGGACACGCCATATACGGCCCCTAGGATGGCTGCGCCAAACAACAAAAGGCAAACCGCTGCGCCCCAGGGCACGGCAATTCTTTTTTGCAGCCAACCGGCCAGCCTTTGGGCGCATAAAACGATTGAAATGCGGTTTAACAGGCGGGCCGCCCGCCTCATAATATACAGGGAGCTTTTCAGCTCCCGCACATACAATAAATACTCGAAACTTTTTGCGCTCAACATGATTTGTGTTCGCCTGCCAAATCTCTTCAAAATAAAAGCAAATTCAATTCTATTATAGTAACAACAAGTTACTTAGTCAATATAATTTAAAATAAATAGTAACTAATCGATACTTATTTTGTATGTTACTGGTAAACCGTTTATAATTTGAACCGAAAGGAGGCGATTGCTTGCTTGCACAGAGAATTCGGGAGCTCAGGCTCAACTCCGGGCTGACACAAAACGATTTGGCGCAGCTTCTTCACATTACAAGAGAGGCTTATACCATGTATGAGACGGGGAAACGTCAGCTGGGATACGACTCTCTATGCAAGATCGCCGACTATTACCATGTCAGCACGGATTATTTGCTGGAGCGAACGCCCATGCGCTATGGTCCGGCTTTTTTGAATGACGAGGAGCAGGAACTGCTCACCCGCTACCGCTTTGCCGATGCCCGAGGGCGGGAGAATATCCTTGCGCTGGCCGGGCTGGAGTGTGGCAGGCATAAAAAAAGAGAGAAGCTCTCCGAATAGAGGCTGTTCAGGGGAGCTCCTTGCCTGTTGCCCCGTTTTAAAACAAACGGGGCGTGGGGAGAAGATGATAGCAAAAAGGGCTGCCGTGTAAAACACGGCAGCCCTTTTTGCTGCAAAGTTTAAACGGTTAGAAGATATGCCGCGCCACATCGGAGAAGCCACGCGGGCCTAGCACCCGGTAAAGTACATCTGATAGGAATTCACAGAGCACTTTGGCGATTTTGGTCCATGTCTCTGCGCTCTCATCGGGCGCTTCCATCAAGCCAGCATCCGCCAAGGCGGCGCGCAGCCTGGCCTCAGCCTCCTGCGCCTGCTGGGCATCGGCAATGGTGGTGGCGAGCATCTCGTTGACCTGCTCCATGGCCGCATAGAGCTCCGCCTGTTGTTCCTGCGGCAGGGCGTCAATAGTGCCGTCTGCCTGGGCCTGCTCAAACACCGGGATCACATCCCGACGCAGGTATTTGGTGTTTCGCATCCCGTTAAACTGCGGGAAATGCTCTGGGTCGCTGTGCACGCTCATCGGCTCCTGGCTTGTCATCAGCGTGGCGGCCAGCTTCAGCGCTGCATCGTTGCCGGCGATCCCCTCATGATCCTGCTGGTAATAGTACCAGGTCTGCTCCGGTAAGACGCCGGCTGAGGCATCCACTGTGCGGTCAGGGGAGATATGGTTATGCGTGGGATCCGTGCAGAACGCGCCGGACTGCACATAATCCGCCGGGAGCGTTTCTCCGAGCGGGGCGCTTTTCGCGTGCATGGAGGTGGAGTAGGTTTCAATGATTTCATCGGTTGACAGGTAGGGCGTGGAGCCTACCAGCCCGAAATAAGGGTAGTTGACCGCGCCGAATGGCATCCCATAGCCGCAAAGGTTATAAATCTCAACCCCGCGGGAGACCTGCCGGGGCACTTCTGTCTCCATTTGCTTTTGCGCTTCATAATACCGGTCCGTTTTCGCGCGCAGGGTAGCGTGCGCCTCATCGCTGAGGTATTGCTCGCGCAGGGCGGGGTATTCGCGGCTTGGCACGAGCGCCCACATAGAGGGGCAATTGACAATGAGCGTATCCATCACTTGTGAGAGCGCCTTATCCAGCAGATCGTAGATAACCTGCTTGGGGATGATCCGCACAAGAATGTTGACCAGATAGCTCAGCGGCTGATCCTCACCGATCAGATCTGGGAAGAGATCTGTGTAAAGGTATTCATCTGTGATAATATTGCTACCCTTGAGCAGATCGCTGACGATAGAGGAACCGTCAAGAGCTGCTACCACGTTGACGACCTTATGGATATCCGTCGTCTCAGGATAGGCGTTGAAATAGGCGGTAGCAACTGTGCCACCCAGGCTTACGGCCAGCAGATTCACCTGGTCATGGCCTGTTTGCTCCTTTACCATCTGGATATATGCGTTGAGATCTTTTGCCGCCTCAAAGGGCTCGCCAAAGGCGTTGAAGGTGAAGAAGTAGACATGATCCTCACCCACCACGTCTGTCAGCGGCTCGACGGGCACCATCCGGTAGAAATAATCCCGATCTTCCTTCGAGCAGTCGGCAAAGGACTGGTAATACCGCACGGTTTCAATGTTGTTTTTAAGCGTGCCATCCGGGTTGGTCTGGTTGACGGAGAGCATGTCAGCCAATATGCTGGCGGCTTTATCGGTGAAGCCGTTATCCTTTTGTGTAACCAGCATTTTTACCAGCGGGATGGCCAACTCCTTAATGAGCTCGTTGACATTGAAATACAGCGGCCAAGAGGTGATCTCATTGCCCTGTGCATCAACAGCGCGGTTCCCATCCTCATCCAGCAGAAATGCGCGGGATTGGCCGATGCCGGGCAGGATAATCGTGGGGCAATAAGGGCAGCTGCCGTCGCAGCCATCCTCCTGCGCGGCCGCCTTGACTGGTGTGGCGGCAAGCTCCTGCCCGGGCTCCGCCAACTCCTGCACCGCTTGCTCAATGTTTGCGGCCTGACGTGAAACGGAGCCGGATGCAGCCGCTGTGGATTGAACCTCTGGCTGAATGGAAGTGGTACTCCCCGAGCTGGTGAGCGCCATGGGTGCCAGCAAAAGCAGGACCAGCAGCGCTGCGATCCCCTTTTTCCATTTTGCAATCAAGTTGAGTTCCTCCTTTTACAAATTGTTTGAAATAATCGTGCTTGCGAATATGGTTCCTGTTCACAACGACGATTTTAGCACAAACACACGCATAAGGCAATAGGGTTTAAAAACTGGAATCAAAAAATGTCACCCAATTAGCGGAAAAGGAATCTTGATATAAAAATTGTCTAATTCATTCGGTTAAAGTTTGAGATTCTTTTTCGAAAGGCTTGACTTTTTTAAAAGAGATAGTAATATGAATTTATAAATAGTGTCTTCAAAAATAGGAAGGAGAATTTTGTATATGAAAATACACAAGATGAGCAAAGCCGGAATGAGCCTGCTGTTGGCACTTGTTTTGCTGCTCGTCCCAGCAACTCCTGCCGCCGTGGCCTCTGGTGGCGGCGCTGAAGTAGAGCGCGTGGTGGTTACCTTCCATGGGGATTCCCGCACGCAGCGCGGCATTAGCTGGTTTACACAGGAGCGCACGCGCTCCGACGTGCAGCTGATGGAGGCGGAACGCTTTACAGGCACCTTTAACGATCCGATCTGCTATGAGGGAACGGTACGGTACTACCGGCAGAACTATGCGCACCGCGTGATTCTGGACGGTCTGCAGCCGGGGATGGAATATGTCTACCGTGTAGGCGACCAGGAGTTGAACGCCTGGAGCGAAACAGGGCGGTTTGTAACAGACGCAGGCGGGGATGCGGCCTTCTCTTTCCTCGCCATTGCGGATGTGCAGGCGGATAATGAGGTGGATTTTGCTAAAGCGTCCGAAGTACTGGACAGAGGCTTTGAATTTGTGCCTGATGCGCAGTTCGTTGTTAATCTGGGCGACTTTGTAAATGATTGCGGCAATGAGCAATGGGATATGTATTTCCGCAATTTTGAGCGCCATCACTTGCGTGCAACGCTTGCACCGGTTTCTGGCAACCATGACGGCCTTCCGAGCTGGTTCCGCAGACAGTTCCCAGTGGAGGCGGCGGAGCCCTCCCTTGGGCTAGATGGGGATTATTACTCCTTTGATTATGGGAACGCGCATTTCGCAGTGCTTAACACCAACGATATGTTCCCCATGACGAGCGCCCAGGTCAATTGGCTGCGCAATGACATGCGGGCCTCCGGCGCAGATTGGAAGATCGTGCTCATGCACCGCTCACTGTACTCGGCCGGGAAGAACTATAACAAGCCCGATACGATGATTATGCATAACCGCCTGGTGCCAGTGATGGATGAATTGGGGATCGATCTGGTGCTCTCCGGTCATGATCATATGTATTTCCGCACAAAGCAGATGAAGGGGGACGAGGCGCAGGAGACCACCTATATTCAGGAGCTCTACAATGGCGAGCTCACGACCTTTGCCTGCAACCCGGAGGGAACGGTCTATATCCTGCCGAATACGGCGGGCACCAAGCGGTATCCGGTTCACACGGAAACCTACCAAAAAATTCTGGATGCCGGCGAGGTTGTCACGCAGCCTGGTCGACCGGTGTTCGCCGGAATTACGATTGATGGTGATAAGCTGATCTACAAGGCTTATGCCTATGATGTGGATAAGACAAAGCAGGTGGAATGCATCGATTGCTATGCCATCCAAAAAACGCTCAGCGATGCGCCGCCCGCTGCCTTTGAACCGGATCCGACGGATTACGCCTCCCTGTGGCAGCAGGATATTGATAACTTTATTGTGCATGTGGCGCGTGTGCTGATGGATTATTGCGTTTTGATCCCGCAGCTGATCCGGCACAAGATTGCCAACGGATGAATGAGATGGAAAAAGGGGGCCAATCGCTTAAACAGGTGCTTGCTCCCCCTTTTTATCCTCCATTATATGAAACAAGAAACAGCCTGCGGGAGTATTTGTAACCCTGAAGGCCGTTGTGGCCAGACGCAGAAGAATCTACATACTCAAAAGCCAAACAGTGTCTGATCTCACAGCGGCAAATGACCGACTACAGGGACGAATTTATGATATAAACAATTTTGCTGTTTGCGAATTTTCCTTGTTTCTTGACAGATTTTTGTAAAGTCAACTCGCGGTGGAAAGAAAGACTGGTGACTATGATAGGATAATTTACTTATTTGCCGCAAGGACGGTTTCATATGGGAAAACCGTCTTTCCTCCGCTTTCAAGAAACCTTTCGCGCTCTTCCTTTTTAGGAGCAAAAAATGAGGATGTAAGAGGAGAAGTGAAAAGAAAAAAGATAATATCGGGCATACAATCTAACAGAAGGGTACGATAAAGCATACTGCTGCATAGCAGCGCCCTCCTTCCCGCAAAAAGTTGTCAGCGACAGAGAGCCGTCGTGATCTCTTGTCTGTCGGCTCGGTCAGAACCGTTTACAACCGAACAGGTGAACCGAGCGTGATTTTTTTGCGAAAGAGGAGGAGCAAGGAAGCAGGCGGATGACTTATTTTTTGTAGTGACCAAAACACGCCGGAGCAAAGCAAACTTTACTCCGGCGTGTGTGTTACGAAATCGATGCCTGTTTGGACGCAGGCTCAGAACTTCAAAATAGAAAAACCTGCGGCCGCGAATTGCTGACCGCAGGTTTGGCGGAGAAGGGGAGACTCGAACTCCCGCGCCGGTTACCCGACCTACGCCCTTAGCAGGGGCGCCTCGTCACCAACTTGAGTACTTCTCCATGGTAACAAATGAAAGATAAAATTGTATATCAAACGAGAAAATGCTTCGTATCACATGCTGGCGGAGAGAGTGGGATTCGAACCCACGGTGCCTTTCGGCACGACGGTTTTCAAGACCGCTCCGTTATGACCGCTTCGGTATCTCTCCATGATGGAACGCGTATTATCCTACCACAAACACCGCCGCTTGTCAATGGGTTTTTGCACGGTTTCTGCCCCGCCCTGCTGCCTTGGCACAGGGCGGGGTTGTGTGCACAATGGGTTACTCCGCGAGGCGGTAACCATCCTTGAGCTTGATCTTGCCGAGGAAAGGCACCTTGATAACGCCGTTGAACGTGTCGCCCGCAAAGGTTAGGGCCACGTCGATATCCTTGCCAGGCAGCATCTCCACATTGGCGATTGCATGCAGGGTGTCGCCGTTTTCCTCCTTGATCTCCTTGATTTGAAACTCAGGGATCGGGCCGTCCATATGCAGTTCGAACCCGTATTCGCCGCCATTGTCTGTGATGGTAAACGTGACGTCGCCCTTGAAGAACATGGTGTCAATGTGGCAGCCCCAATTTCCGATTCCGATCATTCTGCTCCAGCTCCTTTTATTGATACGATATTTACAGCGCATACCATGCAGGAAAGAGCGCTGTGCGCCTCCCTCAAAGCCCGCGCCGGCCAAGCGAAACTGCGCGAGAGTTATCCGGCGGCGTGCATCCGCACCCCTTAAGCGGAGGGGACAATGAAAATCGCCCCGGGCAAACCCGCTAAACATAACCGCTTTGACAGAAAAAATTTATCATAATTTATAAAAAACGGATTGCATTAATTTAAGCTTATAGTATAATTCGTTTGTAACGAGTGAATTTATTTTCGTTTTGGGGATGAGAAGGATGGGCTACAAGCAAGCGGTGGAGATGCGCTGGCGTATGGCGCGGGAAAACGGGGCGTTGCTACGCTCCCTTTCCGGCGTGCCGGTACGTGCTGTGACAAGGGCAGGGGAGGAGATATTTTCTGCTGGTTGGCCTGCCTTGCCGGAGGGCTGTGAAGAAGCGCTGGTAACGCCACTTTTGCACCGGGAGGATAGCAATTGCCTGCCGCGCCTGCAAACCTCCCCGGTTTTCGGCGCGATGGCCAGCATCGGTGTGCGAGAGCTGGGGCGCGCGATGGGTACGCTGCTGCTGGGTCCGGTTTTTCCTGGTGAGCTCAATGAGACGGCCATCTCACATATCCTTGCTCCGCTAAATATCAGTGTGGTGCAAAAAACGGCGATTACCGCCTATTACCGCGCCATCCCGGCGATGGATTGCCGCGCCTTGGTGGATGGGGCGCTGCTCGTATATAACCTGATGTATGGCGAGCAGCTTACGCTATCCAAGCTGATGGAGCAGCAACCTATTTTCCCTACAATAGAGGTAAAGAAGGAAGGGCCCTTTCTGCGCCGCGAGGAAGAGCCGCGTTTATTCAGTGAACCGGCGCTGCAAAAAATACTGCGCTGCATACGGGAGGGCGCTCCACAGGAGCTGGCCCGGCAGCTGCGCGAGCTGCCGCAGTGGAATCTGGCCACTTTAGCGCACGAGCCGCTGCGCAGCCTGCGCAATCAGCTGATTGCAGTGGGGGCGCTTGCGATGCAATCCGCCGTGCGCGCGGGGATTGGCTGGGAGGAAGCATGCGGGCTATACGAATATTATGTGCTGTTTTGTGAGGAGGTGTCCGACCCGGCGGCGCTAACCGGCCTGTTTGCCCGCATGCTGCAGGATTTCGCCGCCCGCGTGCAAGCGCTGCAACACGATGGATATTCGGCAACCGTGCGGCTGTGCATGCAATATATCCAGGCGCACCTGTATGAGCGCATCCGTGTGGAGGAGGTGGCGGCCCATGTGCAGCGCAACTCGAGCTATTTGACGCAGCGCTTCCGGCAGGAGACCGGCATGAGCGTGACGCAATATATTCAGCAACAAAAAATGGGGGAGGCCAAGCGCCTCCTGCGTGCGCCCGCCAGCAGCGGCAGCTTGTGGCTGATGCTCGGATACTGTGATCAAAGCCATTTTGATCGGGTTTTTAAAAAAGTGACCGGTATGACGCCAGGCGCCTACCGGCAGCAGTTTTTGGAAAAAGAGGGGGCGGAATCACCGGGCGGAAAGCCGCAGCGGCAGTGAGACAAGGCGCTCCCGGATGTGACAGCGTAGGCGTGCTCCTTTCGGCGTTGGTGCTGGGATGGGGGCTGCGCACAGGCCGCTGAGGAGCGCGAGCTTCAGGCAGCGTTTCACATGAAAATCATTGGTGACAAAAACGATGGGGCCCATGCTGCCGGTTGGGCTAAGCTGCTGCAAAATCTGTTTACAAAATGAGAAATTCTCCGCCGTGGAGCGGGCCTGCTCCTCCAGAAAGATTCGATTCGGCTCGATGCCGGCGGCACACAGGCCCTCCTTGATGACTCGCGCCTCGCTTTTGCGCTGACCGGTGCGGAAGCATGCGCCGCTGGCGACCGCGATTACTTTTGGGTGACGTTTGAGATATTGCGCTGCGCAATCAATGCGCGCCTGCAAAAGAGGCGTCGGCCTGTCGCCGCGCACGGTGCAGCCGAGGATCAGCAGATAGCGGGCCTCCCAGCTGTATGCCGCTGCGGCTTCCTGCTTGCCCATTTTGATCAAGCCTCCATTCCGTTGGATTCGATGAAGGGCTGCTGTTATTGATCCTATGCGCTTTTGGAGTTGATTATACCGGGCGGAAGGCGTGCGGTGAATCACCGTTGGCCAGAAAAAAGCCTGCGCCAGGTGCTGGCGCTGCGGCGGCCTGATGCAAAAAGGCGGCCGAAAGCAGCTGGGCGGGGAAGGCAACGTCAGCCTCTTCCCCGCCCAGAGCGATGCGCTTCGGCGCTATGTTGTTAATCCAAAATTTCTGCCATCATGCCAGGCACTGCGCCTGCTGCGTTGGATTCATCCGTGTCGATATGCATAGCGAGCGCATACTTCTCGCTTACACG
The DNA here is from genome assembly GCA_949283655.1 of uncultured bacterium. Classification (GTDB taxonomy): domain Bacteria; phylum Bacillota; class Clostridia; order Oscillospirales; family Acutalibacteraceae; genus Fimivicinus. The sequence goes on along the minus strand of CASDTH010000035.1, from coordinate 71,895 downwards.
CACCACGACATCGCCAAAAATGAGCGAACGCCCGTCAGAATTTACGCGGACGGAAACCACCTGCTTATCCTTCAGGCCGTATTTTTCCGCATCCGCAGGTGTAGCGTGGATGTGGCGCTTTGCGATGATCACGCCATCCTGAAGTTCCACCTCGCCCTTGGGGCCGACAAGCTTGCACCCCGTGCTGCCGGCAAGGTCGCCGGATTCCCGCACCGGCGGCTTTAAACCGATGGAGCGCGCATCCGTAGCGGAAAGCTCCACCTGTGTTTCTGGGCGGATTGGGCCGAGGATGGAAACGCTCGGGAAGTTCCCCTTCGGGCCAATGACCTGAATGCGCTCGTTGGTGGCAAACTGCCCTGGCTGAGAAAGATCCTTTTTATGCGTTAGCTCATAGCCCTCGCCGAACAGAATGTTCAGCACTCTGCGGCTGACATGGGCATGGCGCGCTGAAGTTTCAAGCAATACGCTTTTGTTCATACTCTGGTTCCTCCAAAAAATTCAATTTTTTTTATTTTACATCAGTGCGCACAAAATAGCAACGTTAAATCAAGGCGGCGCTCCACAAACATCGGCTTTTGTGCTATACTGTTTGCAGGACATATATTTAGAAAGGTTGCGGGAAGCCGTATGTATGAAAATTGGGAAGCGCTGGAGAAAGCGTGCTCTGGATGCCACAATTGCCCGCTGGGGGAGACGCGCACAAACCTGGTGTTTGGGACAGGCAAGAGGGAGGCCAGCGTGCTTTTTGTGGGGGAAGGCCCGGGTGAAAATGAAGATTTGCAGGGCGAGCCGTTTGTTGGCCGCGGCGGGCAACTGTTGGATCAATATCTGGCCGTGGTGGGGCTCGACCGTACGCAAAATATTTATATCGCCAACATGGTGAAGTGCCGCCCGCCGAAAAACCGGGATCCGCTCCCTGCCGAGCAGGAGGCATGTCTCCCCTGGCTGCGGGAGCAGGTGCGCTTGCTCCGGCCGAGAATCATCGTCTGCCTCGGCCGCATTGCCGCCCAGCGGCTGATCGATAAAAATTTCCGCGTGACCAAGCAGCACGGGCAATTTATAGAGAAGAACGGCGTGCTGATGATGGGCACGTATCACCCGGCCTCCTTACTGCGCAACCCGCAGCAAAAGCCGGAGGCTTTTGCGGATTTTATAGCGCTGCGGGAAAAAATACAAGAGGTCTGCCCTGAGGTCTATGCCGGGAAGCCCGCTCGCATTCTATTTCATGCCCCAAAACAGCCGTTTTGAAGGCCGTAAACAAAATAAACCCCGAAAATCAAATTACCGCACACCCGCCCAAAATAAAAAGAACCGCGAAGCACGACGCTGCGCGGTTCTTGTGATTTATGTTCAAAGATGCCTGGTTGCCACACGGGTTTCTTGCTGAGAAAAGAAAAAACCTGCGGCGCGTAATTTGCTCACCGCAGGTGTGGAGCTACTGGGCGGACTCGAACCGCCGACCTGCTGATTACGAATCAGCTGCTCTACCAACTGAGCCACAGTAGCATTTTGAGTGCTGTACAAAGCGAATACGATCTGACAGCTTTTATATTATAAGCATAACACATTTATTTTGCAAGCTTTTTTTGAAAAAAACTCGATTTTCTGTATTTGGGGTTTCTGCGAAAAGAAAGCCTTCTGGATTTAGCGGCGCCCCTCCTGCCACCGGTAGGCGGGAGGGGCGCTATGCGGATCAATCAACCAGTCGCCGGATGATCGCATCCAGCTCCGCGTCGGTTATACCGATGGACTTTAGGTAAGCCCTTGCGCCGCCGCATTCCTCCTCCAAATAATCCAAAAAGCGTTCCATCGTTGCTGGCTCGGATTTTAGGTGCGGATTTTTCTTCTCATCGAAGATATCGTTCCCATCCTCCACCATGGTACGCAGCGTGGTTTGCAAATAGGTGTTGGAGACCTGATAATCCGCGATGATATCCCAACGATCCACGCCTGCAAGGGAGAGTAGGAGCGCAGCTACAATGCCGGTGCGATCCTTGCCGAGCGCACAGTGGAAAAGCACCGCCCCTTCCTCAGCGGCGGCAATGGTGTGGAAAACCCCAGCGACGTTTTCTTTGTGCTCTGTGAGGGTGCAAACATAGCTCTCCCACAGCGGCTGCTCCTCCACCTTGCTGACATAGGCCGGATTGATCTCTAGAAGTGAAAAATGGTGATAGCTGATCCCCGGCTCCTTTGCATAGGAAGAGGGGGAAACCTTGGCCTCCCCGTTGCCGCGCAGGTCGATTACGGTCTTTACAGGAATTTCAGCCAGACGGGCACGATCCTGCCCCATAGGACCAAAGGGAATCCCACAGCGGATAAAGCGGCCGTAGCGGGTGATGCCCCCGCCTGCGCAGGGATAACCGCCCAGATCGCGGCAATTAAAGCTGCCGCTAAGTGGGATGCGGCGGGCGCCTTCGGTGGTGTGATGCATTGTTTCTCCTCCTCAAAGCTGGCCGGACGCGGGAAGAACTTGGCCAAGCAGTAGTGGATTCAGTATAGCATGTTCGTTACTTCACGTCAATTTCTTGATCAGAATCTCTTTTCATGGAGAAGAGAGACGCTCAGGGTGATTGTATTTTGAAATAGATGTGATAAAATAAATGAAAAACCACGCAAGGCTTTTCGGCCGCTTGAAACAGGGAAAGGACTGTGATCTATTTATGATGAAAAGAATTGCGGCGCTTTGCCTCGCCATCGCCGTTTTGATGAGTGCGGCTGGTTGCACCATGCCGGGAGAGATCCGCATCGGCAACAAAAGCCTGCCGGCGGATTCGGATAATCTTTCACTATGCCTGAGTGAAATTGAAGATTTAACCCCGATCACGGGCTTCTCCCAGGCGGTAAAGGTGAGCTTGTGCAGCAATCAAATTTCTGACCTATCGCCCTTGGAGGGGATGACGCACATCTTGAACCTGGATGTGTCGCAAAATCAGATTGATGATCTGACCGCGCTGGCCGGGCTGACGCAGCTGAAAATATTAAACCTGGCGGGCAACCAAATATCTGATCTTTCCGCACTGGCTGGCCTGACTGCGTTGGAGAGCCTTACCCTTTCCGATAATCCCATCGCGGATATTCAGGTGTTAGCCGGGATGAAAAACCTGACGCTTGTGGAGATTTCCCACACGCAGATCAGCGATGTAACGCCGCTTGCGGGCTTGACGAACCTGGCGAGCCTGCGGCTTTCCTACAACCAGATTACGGATATTACGCCGCTTGCAGGTCTCAAGAATGTGACTTATCTCTCTCTGGCCGGGAACGACATCAAAGGGGAGGAGAATTTGCAGGCGCTCATGTCGATGAAAAGCCTCGTTTCCCTGACGCTGGGGGACAGCTTTACGCAACAGGAGCGAGACAGGCTGCAGGAGGCTCTTCCCGACTGCATGATTTTTATTCGGTAAAGATGAATGTTTATTCTATTGACAATGAAAATGAGAGAGACTAAAATGAAGCTATATTCAGGGATTTTTTTCTGAATAAATCGCTCTGAGAAAGGATGAAAAGAAAGATGTCAAAGGGCAAAAAGGTGATGAGCCTGGTGGTTGCGCTGTGCATGGTAATTTCCATCGTCAGTGTGGCGGCGTTTGCTGCGAATGACAGCAATACTTCCCAGGTAGAGCCGCTGGCTACGGTAGAGGTTCCTTCCGGTGTGAAGGAGTTTGCCGAGGAGTGGTTTGGCAGCACGGAGGCTTTTGCCGATTTTGTCGCCGGTACGGTTGGGCAGATCGTGACTGGCACCAAGAGTGACCATCTGGCAGAAGTAATTGTCAGAGCGTTCGAAGAGGGTATCATTATCGGCAACATCAGCACAATGACGGATGAAGAAGTCGAAGTGATGCTCGATCAGATCTACTGGGTTTATGCAGACAATCCCGGCCCGATCACGCAAACGGTGGACTGCATCAAAATGTTTGTCAACTGGTGCGATGCCGCGATCCACTTTGGGCAGGACGGCGTACTGCTGGGCACGATGCAGAAGAAGCTTGCGACCTATTATTGGAACTGGCTCAAAGAGCACTGCGTGCCGGGCTTAGGGCCAGATGAGCCGGTCGAGCCGACGGATCCGAGCGAGCCGACTGAGGCCCCGACAGACGAGCCGACCAGTGAGCCAGCAACCGAGCCGACTACTGAGCCGACCAGCGAGCCAGCAACTGAGCCGACGACCGAGCCGACCAGCGAGCCGACGACCGAGCCGGCAACTGAGCCGACTGAGGCTCCTACGGACGAGCCCACGGCCGCTCCTACGGACGAGCCCACGGCCGCTCCTACGGATGAGCCCACGGCCGCTCCTACGGATGAGCCCACGGCCGCTCCTACGGACGAACCCACGGCCGCTCCTACGGATGAGCCTGTAGTGAATCCGACGGACGAACCGGCGCAGACAGATGAGGCTCCGGCTGGCGAGCAGCCTACCGCGCAGGAGGAAAGCCCGGATACAGGTGATTCCACGGCGGTTTCCGCACTTGTGCTGGTTTCCGCAGCGGCAGCAGCTGCGTTCGTGTTGACCTGCAAAAAGGGCAAATCGGATAAAGCGTAAACTGATCCATTTATAAGAAAAGGGGCTGGATAATCCTTTTGAGGAAGGTCCGGCCTCTTTTTTGCGCACTTTGCAAACGCTCCGGTTTTTGCGTTGTAGAGATGCGTTTGTCTGCCGGGCAGATTACAGATCGTCTGCATCCTGCACGGGCTGCTCGCCCTGCTCAGGGGCGCCGGTGTAACTACCCAAAACGTCCGAATGGATTTCTCCGCCCGGCGCGCGCCAGATGGCGGCCAGGTCTTCCGGCGTCAGCGAGGGCTTTTTCGGCTGCTTTTTGCGCTGTGCCATTGGAAACACCTCCTCTCCTAAAACAAAGGGTGGCTTTAGTTTGCCACGGATGGGGCCTTTGAGCGGCTGTGGGCGGGTGAAACAGGCAGGGAATTTCTGCCGGCTGAAATTACTTGTGCAGAATTGATTGACAAACAGATTATGAAACGGTAAAATGAAGCTGTATATACGGGGGACTCTCTTCCTGTGTGCCAAAAGTGCCGGCGGACAGAGGGGGCAGCGCCGCCGGTGCAGAAGTTTTCAGAGAAAGGATTGAGAAGTAAGTGACAAAGAGTAAGAAATTGCTGAGCCTCCTGATGGCGCTGTGCATGGTGCTTTCCATGACCGGGATCGCAGCCCTCGCGGCGGACGAGGTGCTCAAACCGGAAGCGGGGCAGGAGATAAAGCCTTTGGAGCCATCGGGAGAAGTTGCAAATGATTTTGCTAACAGATATTTTGGCAGTGCGCAGGCTTTTGGCGACTTTGTGAGTAGCACCGTGGGCCTGATTGTCACTGGCGCAAAGGCGGATAACCTTGCCGAGGTGATTGTCAACGCGGCGGAGAACGGGGTCATCGTCGGCGATATCAGCACGATGAGCGACGCGGATGTTAAGACGATGCTCGACCAGATCTACTGGGTCTATGTAGATAATCCGGGTGCGATTACACAGACGGTGGACTGCATTAAGATGTATGTCAACTACGTGGATGCTTCCATCCATACAGGCCAGGACGGGCCGAATCTTGGCACCATGCAGAAGAAGCTGGCGACCTATTATGCCAACTGGCTCAAGGAGCACTGCGTGCCGGAGACGACAACCGCCGCCCCGACAGAAGCGCCCACCGTGCCGGTGATCACCATGCCGGTAGAGAACCCTCCCACAGGCGAATCCATTGCCATCTCCGCGCTGGCGCTGGTTTGTGTTGCAGCGGGCGCAGCGTTTGTAGTGACGCACAAAAAGAGCAAATAAGGCTTCATTCGGCTGAGTTAAAATGTTTGAGATGCCGCAGGGCGCTGCCGCTCTGCGGCGTTTTTCTGCAAGCGAGCGGGAGAGCTCACGGCGCTGATTGGGGGAGAAAAGATGCAAAAGAGATATAGAACCGTCAAATATGCCTGTTATATGACGAATGTTTCCATGGCGGCGGTAGCGAATCTGTCCCCGCTGCTGTTCCTGACGTTTCGGGAGGTCTATGGGATTTCCTACTCCCTCTTGGGGTTGCTTGTGCTGCTCAATTTTTGCACGCAGCTGGCGGTAGATCTGCTTTTTTCGTTTTTTTTCACACCGGTTCCCGATCCAAAAGACCATTCGGCTGATGCCGGCGATGACCGTGGTGGGCATATTGCTCTATGCAATGCTACCGTTTGCATTCCCTCATGCAGTTTATCCCTGCCTGGCGGCGGGAACGGTTGTTTTTGCGGCCTCCGCAGGGCTGGCGGAGGTTTTGATCAGCCCAGTAATTGCGGCGATCCCTTCAGAAAATCCTGAACGTGAAATGAGCAAGCTTCACTCGGTGTACGCATGGGGCGTTGTAGCGGTGGTGGTGCTTAGCACACTGTTTCTGTTTGCGTTCGGCAAGCAGAATTGGCAGTTCCTCGCGTTAGCGTGGGGGGCGCTCCCGTTGGTTGCGTTTCTGCTTTTCCTGAAAGCGGAGATTCCATCGTTGGAAACGCCGGAAAGAGCATCCAGTGTTTTGGGATTGATGAAAAACAAGGGCCTGATTTTGTGCGTGCTGTGCATCTTCCTGGGTGGGGCGAGCGAGAGCACGATGTCACAGTGGAGCTCCAGCTACCTGGAGAACGCGCTGAATCTCCCCAAGCTCTGGGGAGATCTCTTCGGTGTGGCGCTTTTTGCGGCTATGCTAGGGGCGGGCCGGACGCTTTACGCCAAGCGTGGTAAGCACATTGACAGGGTGCTGCTGGCAGGGATGGCCGGAAGCGTATGCTGCTATGTGACGGCTGCTTTATCGGGCAACCCTGTTGTGGGGCTGCTGGCCTGCGTGATGACTGGCCTTTGCACCTCTATGCTTTGGCCCGGTAGCCTGATCGCTGCATCTGATCGTTTCCCCAGCGCCGGCGTGGCGGTCTATGCCCTCATGGCGGCGGGCGGCGATCTCGGCGCTTCGGTGGCGCCGCAAGCCGTGGGGCTCCTGACGGATGCCGTTGCACAGTCCCCGCGCACTGCCGCGCTGCTTTCGGGCGTGCAGCTGACGGCGGAGCAGGCGGGGATGCGGGCAGGGCTTTTGTCGGCCGCACTGTTTCCGCTGCTGGGGGTTGTGGTGCTGCTTCTGCTTCGCAGGCTTTCTCCCGTTGAAAAAGGCTCGAAATGAGAGAGATACAGGCTGCCGCTATTCTTTCGCACTGCGGAGGGAAGGCGGTTGCTTTTTTTCTGCGCGGCGTATACAATAAAAGGGAATCGGCTGGATGTTAGACAATCGTATTCTGGGCATTCTAGGGAAGGCGCATTGCTGGCGGGGCGCTTTGGCGCCTGGCGACTAGCGGGGATGCGGCTGCGCAGTTTTTGCGCGTATGGAAAGGATTGGGAATTGATGAATCAGTTGTTTAGGAGAAGGGGCAAAAAGAGGGCAGCCTTGGCGCCTATCCTTTGCTGCATACTCCTGGCCTTATCCGCCTGTGGTACACGCGGCGGCATACCGGATGAAACAGACCCGGCGGCGAAAGCACAGTTTAGCGATACCGGTATGACGGTATCAGGCCAATTTTTTCCCTATGAGGGCACGCGGGAGATCTCGCTCTGCGGGGCGGGGCTCGGCACGCTGGAAGGCTTTGAGCGCTTCACGCAGGCGGAGAATCTGGGCCTTTGCAGCAATGGAGTTTCCGATCTTACGCCGCTGGCAGAGCTGACCGGACTGCGGGAGCTGAATGTGGAGGATAACCGCATTAGCAATCTTTCGCCGCTCAGCAGCCTGGTTGGGTTGAATGTGTTATTGCTGTCGGAGAATCAGATCAGCGACCTTACGCCGCTGAGCGGGATGACGCAGATGATTGCCCTCTCGCTGAACGATAACAAGCTGGCAGACCTCACGCCGCTGAGTGGGATGACACTGCTCAGCGACCTTTCCCTGAGTAGTAATCAGATAACCGATGTATCCGCGCTGGCTGGGATGACGCGGCTGCGCCACCTGTATCTTGCGGAGAATCAAATTACGGATACCAGCGCTCTGGCACAGCTTTCCGCCCTGACAACGCTGGATTTGACAGGTAACCCACTGACGCAGGAGCAGGTGCAGGCCCTGCGGGAGGCGCTGCCAGAATGCGAGATTTTGTTTTGATGGCGCCGCTGCTGCCGGGGGAGCGGCTGGAGCCGCTGGGTGGCGAGATTGAGGTGATTGTGTCCCGTGCGCATGGCTTTGGAGCGGATGCGCTGCTGCTGGCGGCTTTCTCTGCGCCGCGCGGTGGCGAGCGGGCGCTGGATTTGGGCACGGGGTGCGGGGTGGTGCCGCTTTTTTGGTGCCGGGCGAGTGCGCTCTCCCATGCGGATGGGCTTGAGCTTCAGCCGGAGGGCTGTGATCAATTCCGCCGCAGCATTGCATGGAACCGGTTGGACGGCCGCTTGTGCGCCGTGTGTGGAGATTTGCGCAGCTGGCGGCTGCCCGCTGGGGAACCGCTATATGATCTGATTGCCTGCAACCCGCCTTACTATCCGCTGGCCGCAGGCGCTGTGAGCGTACATAAGGCCAGACGAATGGCGCGCCAAGAGGAGCAGTGCTCTCTGGCAGATGTGGTGCAGGCCGGCGCCCGGCTGACGCGCTTTGGCGGCCGTTTTTGCCTGTGCCATAAGCCGGAGCGGCTGTGCAGCGTGCTGTGTGAGATGCGTGCACAGGGGCTAGAGCCGAAGCGGCTGCGGTTTGTTGCGCAGCAGGCGCAGAGCGCGCCATGGCTGTTTCTGCTGGAAGGGCGCAGGGGCGGAAAGCCAGGCTTGCGTGTTGAGCCGTTGCTCGTGATGGAGGATGCTTCCGGTGCGGTTTCGCCTGAGATGCGCGCGATTTACGGGATGGAGGGAGACGGTTGAGCGGAACCTTATATCTGGTTGGCACGCCGATTGGCAACCTGGGGGATCTCTCCCCCCGCGCGGTGGAGACGCTGTCCACCGTGGATTTTATTGCAGCGGAGGATACGCGGGTCACGCTGAAGCTGCTGAATCATTTCGGCATCAAAAAGCCGATGGTGAGCTATTTTGAACATAACCGCCGCGAACGGGGGGAGCAGATTGCCGCCCGGCTGCTCGCGGGGGAGGACGGCGCGCTGGTGACAGATGCGGGTATGCCCGCAGTATCCGACCCGGGGGAGGATCTCGTGGCGCTCTGCCATACGCGCGGAATCCCGGTGCACGCCGTGCCCGGGCCGGCCGCCTTTGTGACGGCGCTTGCCCTCTCCGGCCTTCCGGCGGGGCGGTTTACCTTTGAAGGGTTTCTGAGTGTAAACAAGCGCAGCAGGCGGGAGCACCTGGCCTCTCTGGCCGGAGAGCGGCGCACCATGCTGTTTTATGAGGCGCCGCATAAGCTGCCCGCCACCCTGCGGGATCTTTATGAAGTGTTGGGCGACCGGCATCTTGCCATTGTGCGGGAGATCACCAAGGTGCATGAAGAGGTGATTCACACCTCGCTTGCGCGGGCTGCGCAGGAGTATGCGGATGGCGGCCTCCGGGGCGAGCTGGTGTTGGTCATCGAGGGCGCAGAGGCGCCGGCGGGGCCTGCGGCGACGCTGGAGGAGGCGGCCGCACTGGCGCGCGCATACCAGCGGGAGGGCTGCGCCCCCAGCGAAGCAGCTCGCCGGGCCGCCGGAGAGACAGGCCTGAAAAAGGGCGATATCTATAAGGTGCTATTAGAGCAGCCGGAAGGCAATCCGGGTGGAGCGCCGTGAGAAAGGAGCGGTTTTGGAATGCAGGTGTTTACAGAGTATTGGTACCTTTGGCTGCTGCTTGCCGTTTTGGTGATCGCGGCTTTTTTCGCGTGGGGAAAGGCCGCTGCGGCAGCGCGGCGGCGCGGTGAGAAGCGCGCCGAGATTGAAGCGAAGCTGCGTTATGAGGCGAAGCTCCGGCAGGACTACCCGCAGCTAACGCCAGAGCGGATTGCACAGGCGCCGCAGGACACGCTGCTGGACGGCGTGGTGCTCCTGATGCAGCAACGGCTGGAAAAACTGCCGGATATGACGCGGGCCTTTCAGGCGTGCACCGCCCCGGAGCAGGAGATGTATACGCTTTATTACCTGTGCGAGGATGGGGCGCGGAAGCTGAGTGATTTTTACCGGATCAACGGCGAACCCCTGCTCTCGCTCGCACCGCAGGCGCTTGTGCACATAGGCGCGCAGGAGGAAGCGCGCATTGCAGCGGAGGAATATGAAATGTTTGACGAAGGGAACGAAACGGTTTCTCTCGATAGGGAGCGGCTGGCACAGCTTGACGAAGCCTTCCGCGCAGTTTTCAGCGTGAGCCGTGTTAAGTCGCTGGCTGCGGATTACATCCGTGCGAACGCACAAGCTTTTTGCGGGAACAGAATGGGATGAGGCTGAAAATGCATGTTTTTTTGTGCGGTTTCCACGCATAAAGTGGTTGACAGGCTGGCAGGAGTATTGTATAATGACAAAGTATCCGCACAGATACACAACCCCTGCGTTTTGCCGGAGGGAGGGAATTATAGATGAGCCAGGTCAAAGTAAAAGAAAATGAATCCTTAGACAGCGCCCTGAGGCGGTTTAAGCGCCAGACTTCACGGGATGGGGTGATCCAGGAGGTCCGCAAAAGGGAGCATTATGAGAAGCCCAGCGTGAAGAGAAAGAAAAAGTCCGAGGCTGCTCGTAAGCGCAAGTATAGGTGATTTGTCTTTTCTGAAAGCGGGCGCACAGCCCGCTTTTTCATTTTTACGCACGAAGAAAAGAGGCGGTTAGCAAGCTTAAGAACAGTGGGAAAGGATGGCACAATGCTTGTGTGCAGGATCGTGTAGCACACGCCTTTCCCTTACCCGAAAAGGAGAAGCAGCTCAAATGAAAAATGTTTTAATGCCGCGCTATCGTGTGCGCCGCATCACAGATATCCGTCCAGAGGAGCTCAAAAAGCTCGGCATTCGCGGGCTTGCGCTCGATATCGACAACACGATTGCCTATGACAGCGTGGATACTTTTATTGAAGGCGTGCCGGAATGGTTGCAGGAGATGCGCGAGAGCGGGTTGCAAATGATCATTGTTTCCAATGCACTGCCCTCCCGCGCACGCAAGATTTCCCGGCTGGCCGGGGTGCCTGCTCTGGGAATGTCGATCAAGCCCATGCCATTTGGCTTCTGGCGCGCGGCAAGGCGAATGGGGGTCCGTGTGGCAGAGATGGCTGTGGTGGGCGATCAGCTGCTCACGGATATCCGGGGCGGCAACCTCTGCGGGGCGGTGACGATTTTTGTGGACCCTGCCCGCCAGGAGACGCGCAATGTGAAAATTTTTGAAAGCCGGCGCCGGCGGGAAAGGCCGGTTTTGGAGGCGTTTGACAAGCTGCATCCCATGGGCTTTTACGACTTAGGGGATTCGGTCTAAAATGGGCGTTGGCCCGTTTGAAAGGGTGGATTGCAGATGAAACTACGCATAATCAACGGCCCGAATCTGAATATGACCGGGCTGCGGGAGCCGGCTGTGTATGGCCGTGAAACGCTGGCGGATATCAATCGCTGGCTGTTAAACTTTGCGGAAGAAAACGGCATCTCACTGGAATTCTTTCAATCCAACAGCGAGGGCGCGTTGATTGAAGCTGTGCATGGTGTGTTGCTGGAGGGCTTTGATGGCTGCGTGATCAATGCGGGCGCCTATACGCACTACAGCTATGCCCTGCGGGATGCAATCGCCTCTACGGGAAAGCCGTTTGTAGAGGTGCACCTCTCCAACATCCACGCACGGGAAGCGTTCCGCCACACGTCTGTTATCGCGCCGGTATGCATTGGGCAGATTGCAGGCCTTGGCAAGCTTGGCTACCGGCTGGCAGTTGAGGCGCTGGCCGCATATGATAAATAATGGCCCGAGCCCCTCTGAGGAGCTTGCCGCCGGGCAGCCGTGTATCTGCGGCATGGCGGGCTTGCGCGGAGGCTTTCGGGCGGCAAGGAGATGGCTTTTTCATGAAGGACCGGCTTGAGGCGCTGGCCGCCATGCTGCCGCCGCAGGCAGAGGCTGCGCTTATCGTCAGTGAGGAAAACCGGAGGTATTTTACCGGGTTCCCTTCCTCGGCGGGCGTTTTACTGGTGACGCGCGCAGGCAGCGTTTTTTTGACGGATAGCCGCTATATCGAGGCGGCGCGTGGAGCGGTGACGGGCTGCGAGGTGGAGGAGCTGACCAGCCTTGCCCAGCAGCTTCCAGCATTGATGAAGGCGAAGGGCGTAAAGCGGCTGCTGTTGGAGGCGGGGCGCGTTACCCTCAGCCAGGCGGAGCGCTACCGGCGGATGCTGCCGGGCGTTGCGCTGGATACCGGCGACACGCTGGATGAATACGTCGATGCGCTTCGTATAGCCAAAAGTGGGGAGGAAAAAGCCTGCATTGCCCGCGCACAGCGCATCGCGGAGCAAGCGTTTGAGCACATTCTCACCTTTATCCGCCCCGGTGTGACAGAGCGGGAGATTGCGCTGGCGCTGGAGTATGATATGCTCTCCCATGGCGCACAGGCGCTCTCTTTTGAAACGATTGCCGTGGCAGGTGTGCACTCCTCCATGCCGCATGGTGTGCCGTCTGATACCAAAATTTCACGCGGGGATTTTATCACCATGGACTATGGCGCGGTGGTTGATGGCTACCATAGCGATATGACGCGTACGGTGGCGGTTGGTGAGGTATCAGAGGAGCAGAGGAGGGTGTATGAAACTGTGCTGCGCGCACAGGAGGCGGCGCTTTCGGCGCTGCGGCCCGGCGTGGCCTGCGCGCAGGCGGACCGCGCGGCCCGTGAGGTGATCGAAGCGGAGGGCTATGGCGACTGCTATCGCCATGGCACTGGTCACGGCGTGGGGATCGAAATCCATGAGCAGCCGGTTTTATCGCCTGCCTCTACCCAGATGCTGGCGCCCGGCCATATCGTCACGGTGGAGCCGGGGATCTACCTGCCCGGGCGCTTCGGTGTCCGGATTGAAGATATGGCATTTCTCACGCAGGATGGGTATGAAAACCTGACACGCGCCCCCAAGGCGTTGATTGTTTTGCCCGCTTGAGACGGGTTTTCACAGATAAGGCTTGAAAATTTTACAGAAGTACGATACACTAATATCGTTTTAGAGCACAGAAATACGTTAATCGGAGGAATCTAGGCATGATATCAGCAGGCGATTTCAGAAACGGCGTTACCTTTGAGATGGATGGGAACGTCTATCAGATCATCGAGTTTCAGCATGTAAAGCCCGGCAAGGGCGCGGCCTTTGTGCGCACCAAGATCCGCAATGTGATTGCCGGCGCAGTGGTGGAGCGCACCTTCAGCCCTACGGACAAGTTCCCCACCGCTTATATTGAGCGCAAGGAGATGGAGTATTCCTATAACGACGGCGATCTTTATTATTTCATGGATCCGGAGAGCTACGAGTTGATCCCGATCAACGCCAGCGACCTGCCGGATACGTTTAAGTTCGTTAAGGAAAACATGGTGTGCAAAATCCTCTCCTACAAGGGCAATGTGTTTGGCGTGGAGCCGCCGACGTTTGTTACGCTGCAGGTCACAAAGACGGATCCCGGCTTTAAGGGTGACACCGCAACCAATGCGACCAAGCCCGCTACCGTGGAGACGGGCGCGGAGATCCGTGTGCCCCTGTTTATTGACGAAGGGGAAATGATTAACATTGACACCCGTACCGGCGAATATATGAGCCGTGCATAAACGCCGGGAGGCGCGGGTATATTATATCTATGTGCCCGCAGGCACCCCGGTTAACGCAACTGTTTAGGGAGGTTTGTTATGATGACAGTTACAGAGAAGGTAGCGTATCTCAAGGGCCTGGCAAAGGGCTTGGATCTTGCGCAGGACAAAGCGGAAACCAAGATGTTCGACGCGATTATGGATGTGCTGGAGGATATGGCCCTGACAGTATCCGACCTGGAGGATGAGGTCGCCGAGCTGGGCGAGCAGGTGGACGCTGTGGACGAGGATCTGGCGGATGTCGAAGAATATCTCTTTGACGACGAGGATGACGGCGAGTGTGGCTGTGACGGTGACGATGACATGTACGAGGTTGAATGCCCCGCCTGCCATGAAACGATTTACCTCGACGAGAGCATCCTGGAGGATGGGGCCATTGAGTGCCCGAACTGCGGCACCGAGCTGGAGTTTGACTTAGAGTGCGACTGCTGTGACAAAGAGGACGAGGAAGAGGACGACTGACGGCTTGTGGCCGTTTCGTTTTTGAGAAACAAGATGCGGGGTGAAGGGGCTTGCGGTCTTTTCACTCCGCTTTTGTTACAGGGAAAACGATGGATACAGGGGGACTTCATTGTGATTCGCAATATCATTTTTGACTTTGGGAATGTGATTGGCCGGTTCGACGAGGCGGAGTTGACCGCCCGGTTTTGCCCTGAGGAATCAGAGCGGACAGTGTTCCAGCAGGCGGTGTTTCACGATTGGGCTTCGTTGGATGCGGGAAAGACCGACTATGAAGCGTATATTGCGCGGGCAATGGAGCAGATGCCTACCCACCTGCACCGCCAGGCGCAGGCACTTTTTCGCGACTGGTGCAGCAGCCTGCCCTATGTGGAGGGGATGCCGGAGCTGATTGCGCAGCTAAAAGCGGCGCAAATCCCGCTCTATCTTCTCTCTAATGCGCCGGTGTGTTTTGCAGAGCAGCTGGAGCTACTTGACGTGATGCGCGGCTTCTCCGGCGCAGTGGTATCAGGGCCGCTGCAAATGGTAAAGCCAGAGCCCGGTATTTATGAGTATTTGCTGGCGCGCTATCATCTGCCTGCGTCAGAATGCCTGTTTATCGACGATCGGGCCGAGAACATAGAAGCGGCGCTGCGCTGTGGGCTGGAGGGCTACCTGTTTGACGGTGATGTAGCCCGGCTGCGCGCCTTCCTGATACCCCGGCTAGGCATCTGAGCTGGTGCGAGGCGATCGCCAGGCGGAGCGCTATTGGAAATAGGATGAAACAAGGGAGGCGCCAGCATGAAAATACAGGAATCCGGTGAAAATTACCTGGAAATGATCCTGATGCTAAAAAATAAAAAAGGGAATGTGCGTTCTATTGATGTGGCGAATGCCCTTTCCGTGACGAAGCCGAGCGTTTCCAGAGCAATGTCGATTTTACGTGCGGCCGGGCACATCACGATGGATGAGGCCGGCTTTCTGGAACTGACAAAGACAGGCAGGGAGATTGCGGAGCGCATTTATGAGCGCCACCGGCTGCTGACGGAGTATTTGACGGCTCTCGGCGTCAGCCCGGAGACAGCTGCGCAGGATGCTTGCCGAATGGAGCATGTTATCAGCCAGGAATCCTTTGATAAAATCCGCGCACATGCGATCAAACAGGGCGGGTTTTCCGCAGAAGCAGATGGTTAAAGGGCATTTTGTAAGGCGGCCGCTGCGTTTGCAGGCGATGCATCCCCTGGTTGCGCTGGCGTACTATATTGGCGTGTTCGCCACGCTGTTTTGCTTTGACAGCATAACGTACACTGCGGCGCTTTTCGGCTGGATGCTGCTGCTTGCCTGCCGGACAGCCGGCGGGCGCAAGACGCTGCGGCTGCTGATGGGTGCAGCACTTTTTGGCGCGCTGCTGATGATGCTCAATCCGCTGATCAATGGCGAAGGCATCCACATCCTTTTTTATCTGGGGGAGCGGCCGGTTACTCTGGAATCGCTGCTGTATGGCGCGCAGCGTCTGCTGTTGTTTGCGGCGCTGTTGCTTGTGTTCCCCTCGTTCAATGTTTTGCTGGATAGCGAGCGGATTTTATACCTGTTTTCACATGCCCTGCGCACCAGCGCGTTGATTTTAATGATGGCAATGCGCTTTGTTCCTTTACTGGCCCGCCGGGCAGAGGAGCTGCGGCTGCTTTATAGGCAGGCGGAGCCGCGCCGCCTTGCCCGTATCCGCCATGCGGGCAGGCTGCTTGGAGCGCTACTGGATTGGACAGTGGAGGAGGGGCTGCAATCCGCCCGCGTGCTGCGTGCGCGCGGCTATCGCGGCGGCAAACGGACGTTTTATGCCGCCTTTCGCTTTACGCTGCGGGATGCGGCGGCGCTTGCCGTGCTGGCTGCGGCGATTGTGGCGCTGGTTGCCTGCCGCTTTTGCGGCGCCGGAAAATGGCTTTATTTCCCCGCCGTAGCGCTCCCAGCGTTTGATGGGGTGCAGGCGGCGGGGCTCGTTTTGCTTTGCCTTTTTGGAGGATATCCATTTCTGCTGGAGGCAGGCAGCAGGCTCCTGTGCAGCCTGGAAAATCGCAAAAGGGGGGAGCTCCTTGTCTAAAAAGCGCACGCTGATTTCCCTGCAGAATTACAGCTTTACCTATTCCCTGGGAGAAACGCCCGCCCTCACACATATTTCCCTGGAAATATGTGAGGGGGAGTTCATCGCCCTGTGCGGCGCCTCCGGTAGCGGGAAGAGCACGCTGTTGGAACTGCTCAAGCCGGATATTGCGCCCTGCGGCAGCTCGGATGGCACGCTTGAGACAGCCTTACAGGCGCAGGATGCGGCGATTGTATTTCAAAATCCAGGGGCGCAGCTGCTGGCCACCAGCGTGCTCAATGATCTGGCGCTTCCTATGGAGAATAGTGGGCTGCCACCGCAGCAGATGCGCCGCCGTATGGCGGAGACTGTGAGCTTTTTTGGCTTGGGGCCGCTTCTTCACAGGGGGCCGGAGTTGCTTTCCGGCGGGGAGAAGCAGTTGGTGTCGCTGTGCGCCGCGCTCATGCAGCAGCCAAGGCTGCTTTTGCTGGATGAGCCCACCGCACAGCTGGACCCGATTGCCGCGCGCACCTTTTTTGATATGCTGCGCCGGATTCATGAGGAGCTGGGCGTTACAGTCCTCCTCGCAGAGCATAGATTGGAGGAGGCGGCCGCCATAGCCGGGCGAATCCTTTTGCTGGAGCAGGGCCGGATTCGTTACGATGGAGCGCCGGGCGAGGTGTTCCAGCGGATTTGGAAGGAGGGGGATCACGCCTTCTTGCCGTTTGTGCCGCAGGCTCCGGCGTGTTCCCTAGCGATAGACAGCCATTCGCTCCCCGCCTTGACGCCGCCTCAGCTGCGGGAGCGGTGCCGCCCGCTTTTACAGGAAAAGCTGGTGGAGGAGCGCAGTACGCCTGTGCCGCCACCGGGGGAGGGGGTGCTGGCGTTTCGCGATGTCTGTTTCGCTT
The DNA here is from genome assembly GCA_949283655.1 of uncultured bacterium. Classification (GTDB taxonomy): domain Bacteria; phylum Bacillota; class Clostridia; order Oscillospirales; family Acutalibacteraceae; genus Fimivicinus. The sequence continues at coordinate 54,786 of CASDTH010000035.1, read as the reverse complement.
ATGAGGCGGGGGCGCCGGTGCTGGAAAACCTGCGGCTGGAGCTGCGCGAGGGGGAGGTGCTCTGCCTGCTTGGCGGCAATGGCAGCGGGAAAAGCACGCTTTTAAAGCTGGCGGCAGGGCTCCTCCAACCAGATGCGGGGCGAATCAAACGCAAAAAAATGCGCACCGGTTACCTTCCGCAGAGCTTGCAGGCCTGTTTTTTGGCGGATACGGTGGGCGAGGCGCTGCACGACAGCTGGAAAAAGGGCGGCTTGCCGCCGGGAGAGGAGGAGCGTATGATTGCTCTGTTTTCCCTGAAGGCTTTGCTGGGCCGTCACCCGTATGATCTCAGCGGGGGGGAGCAGCAGCGTGCGGCCTTCGCCTCGCTTTTGCTGCGCCGGCCGGAGCTGCTCCTGCTCGATGAGCCTACAAAGGGGCTCGACCCGGTAGCCAAGCGCTTTTTTGGCGAAACGCTGCGGCGCCTTTCCATACCGGTTTTGCTTGCCACGCATGATATCCTGTTTGCGGCCACGTTCGCCAGCCGTTGCGCCATGCTGTTTGACGGCTCGATTGCCGATGCTGCGCCACCGCGCCGCTTTTTTCAGGGGAGCCGGTATTATACCACTGCGGTTGGCCAGGCGCTCTCCCCGTTGGGCAGCGACGCAATTTTGTTTGAGGATGTGCAAAAGCTATGCGAGCGAGATGCATAGGGCTGGCGCTCGGCGGCATTTGCCTGGCGGTAGCGCCTCTGCTGCTTTTGTTAGAGCAGGGCAATTTTTTGCCTGCGCTGCTCCTGGCGGTGTGCGGCATGCTGCTGCTATTTTTAGCCCACTTCGAGCGAAGCCGCGCCAGCGCGCAGAGGGTGGTGCTTATTGCGCTGATGGCCGCTATTGCCTGCGCCGGAAGGGCGCTGTTTGCGGGGATCCCAAGTGTGCAGCCTGCCTCTTTTTTGATTATTTTGACAGGGCTGGTATTTGGCCCGCAGGCCGGCTGCATGACGGGGGCGATGACAGCACTGGCTTCCAATATGTTGCTTGGGCAGGGGCCATGGACGGTGTGGCAAATGGCGGCGTGGGGCTTGATGGGCCTGCTCTCTGGCCTGCTGCGCCGGGGGCTGAAAAAGCATTTGCTGCTGCTGAGCGCCTACGGCTTTCTCTGGGGGTTTTTATTTGGCTGGCTGATGAATTTTTGGACGGTATCCGGCGGATTTTTTGGAGCGTTTTCCCTTCGCGCGGTTGCAGCGGCCTGCGCCGCCTCCTTCCTGTTTGATTTGGCGCACGCTGTATGCAATCTCCTGCTTATTGTGCTGCTGGCCAAGCCGTTTTTACGCAAGCTGGAGCGGGTTGCGGTGAAATACGGATTACAGCCCGGAAGAGAAAATCGCCCGCAGTGAATTCGCCGTGCATCTCGCGCGGCGGCTCAATAGGGCAAAAGAATGGTAAGATCATTTTGGCAGTGTCCCGGCGGCTCTGCGGAAAGAGGTGTGTGCGATGACTGCCCGGACACGGGAGGCCCTCTCAATCGCGCTGCGTGTGTGCGTTGCGCTCCTGATTTTTTTCATCATCCTTTTCAACTATGACCGTTTGACCAATTTGGATGTGCGGGCGATTGTGGCGCTAGCGCCCGATTTTGCCTCGGCAGTGGCGGTGCTGTTGGGCGTTTACCTGGTCAAATCGGTGCTGTTTGTGATCCCGGCGTCGCTGATCTATATTTCGGTCGGTATGGCGTTTGATTGGCCGGTGGCCTGCCTGATCAGCTTGAGCGGGATTCTGCTCGAGGTCTGCGTGACGTATCTGCTCGGGCGCTTTCTTGGCGGAGACCGCGTAGAGCGGCTGCTGCGCAAAAAGAAGGGAGGGCAAAAGCTTTTAAGCCTGGATTTGCAGGATAAGGCCGGCTTTATTTTTTTAATCCGGCTTGTGCCCGCTTTTCCGATTGATTTTACCAGCCTCTTTTTTGGTGCGTTTACGAAGCCACGCAGTTTTTTTATGTATGCGCTGATGTCACTGCTGGGGCTTGCGCCCCGGGTGGTCGCCTTTACCATTGCGGGGGATCAGATTTATGACCTGATTCCGATGCGGCTGATTATCACGGTATGCCTGGTGGGCATTCCCGTGGGGATAATCATCTATTTAATCCGGCGGATACGCCGCCGGAACGGGCCGGAGGCAAAATAGCGAGAATCATACCGGAATGTGAGCGATCCTCTTGCGGTTGAGAGGGTCATGCTGTATAATGAAAAAAACGCTGGTTTGATAAAAAATAGACAATCATAGGATGGGACGATTCCCTCCTGCATAGAAAGGATGATTTTTATGGCGAATATCATTGCAAGCCCCACGAGGTATATCCAGGGAAAAGGCGAGCTGCGTCAGCTGCGGCAGCATGTGGAGATGCTCGGCAAGAAGCTTTTCATTCTCACCACAGATTCCGGAAGGCAGCGTGTGGAGGGTGCGATCAGTGAGAGCCTGGCAGACTCAGAATGCACGTGCGTTTATGAGCCGTTCCACGGCGAATGCTGCCAGAGCGAAATTGACCGCGTGGTGGCAAGCTTCCAAGCGTCCGGCTGCGATTTGATGGTTGGCATCGGCGGCGGAAAAACGCATGATACTGCGAAAGCGGCCGCACATTATGCCGGCTGTCCGGTGGTGATCGTGCCGACCATTGCCTCTACTGATGCGCCTTGTAGCGCGCTCTCCGTGATCTATACGGATGAGGGCGTGTTTGATCGCTACCTCTTCCTGCCGGCGAGCCCGAATGTGGTTTTGGTGGATACGGAGATCGTCAGCCAAGCCCCAGCCCGCCTGCTGGTTTCCGGCATGGGGGACGCACTTGCAACTTATTTTGAAGCGCGTGCCTGCCTGCGCTCCAACGCGACGAATTGTGTGGGCGGCAAAACGACGCTGGCCGCGATGGCGCTGGCAAAGCTCTGCTATGATACGCTGATGGCGGATGGCCGCAAAGCTGCTGTGGCGGCAAAAGCGGGCGCCTGCACAAAGGCGCTGGAAAATATTGTGGAGGCGAATACATACCTCTCCGGCATCGGCTTTGAAAGTGGCGGCCTGGCCGGCGCGCATGCAATCCATAACGGCCTGACAGCAATTGAGGAAACGCATCGGTTCTATCATGGTGAAAAGGTGGCTTTTGGCACGCTGGTACAGCTCGTTTTGGAGGATGAAGTCAACACGCAGATTCAGGAGGTTGTTCGCTTTTGCACGGATGTGGGGCTGCCCACAACGCTCGCCGATCTTGGCATTGCGCAGATCCAGCCGGAGCAGATTCGCGCGGTTGCCGAGTTGGCCTGCGCTCCGGCCGATACGCTGGGGAACATGCCCTTCGCCGTTACGCCAGATGCGGTTTATGACGCGATCCTGGGTGCGGACGCCATCGGCAGGAAGTTTAAAGAGCTGCATGCCTGAGGCTTATAAAGAAAGAGCATATGAGGAGGCCCGCCGTTTGGTGGGCCTCAGGTTTTTAGATTGTAGATTTTAAAATGAGATGTTAGATGGATGTGATTCTATATTAATACCTTACCTCAGAGCGGAGCTTCCTTGCTTCCGCATCCGGCATCCAATTTCCACAGTCCAAAATCCAGAATGGTAGAGTCGTGCCTTGACCCGACCGGACGTGAATTTGATCTGTAAGCAGTCCGGAGCTGCAAACGTAGCGATAGGCCAGGCGGCAGCTGCTGCCACTCCTTGCGGGTCCGCCGGAAGTTTGTGGAGCCTGCCGCTGTTGGCCTATTGAAAGGTTTCTGCCTCCGCGCCAGACGGAGGGCCCCGAGAGGTTTCCGACAAGCCTCGCCGGAAGGTGTTATTTCATTATTTAATGAGTGCCTAGTTTCGCTGTGCGCGTCATTTTATATGAAAAAGTGATTTTCCGGGATTGACATTTGTAAAAAAGCCGATATAATTTCTTTTGACACCCCATAACAAAAGTGGCGAGAGGGTTGTTTGGCCACGCCAGCTCACAGGGAGATGGATAGAAGGGAGAGATTTATCAATGGCCAATCAGAAAGAGCTTGAGCAGATCAGGATACGAAATTTTGCCTGTTTGCTCAGGGTGATGCGTGCGCTAGGCCCATGCAGTCTATCTCAGGTTACTGAGCGGATGAATGTTGGCCTGACGACGGTTAAGAAATGTATGGAGGAGGGCCTTGGCTGCGGCATGATCCTCCCAGGGGAAACGGCTGAATCCACAGGGGGGCGGAAAGCGCAGCAGTTTTTGCTCAACGCGAGCTATCAATATGAGCTGATGATCCTGGTGGATAATAACAATTTATTGTGCAGGGTCTATGATTTTAACCGGCACTGTCTGGAGAAATCACAAACGCGGTTTGAGATGCCTTCGTTTTGGCAGTGCCTGTGTGGAGAGATCACCTCCTATGTTGCCCGCTATAGGGTAGGGGTTATCAGCCTTTCCATGCCTTGCGTGATAAAGGATGGTCGCGTGACCGACTGGTACTATAACCCTGCCATGCAGGGCTTTGATATTGGGCAGGAGCTGCAAAAACGCTTTGGCGCCCATGCGATTGTGCAAAACGATATGAAGCTGGCTGTGCGCGGCGCAGCGGCCCGCCTGGGTGAAAAAAGCGTACCGAATCTTGTTGCCGCGCAGTTTGGGCACAACGGCGTCGGCGTGGGTGAAATGGTGAATGGCCAGGTGCTGGAGGGCGCTGCCGGTTTCGCCGGAGAGGTTGGCCATACGCAGGACCGGCGAAAAAACATCATGGGCGTTGCCTACCCTGCGAAAATTATCCGCAACGTGATCATCTGCATCAATCCGGAAAGGATCGTATTCTATCGCTCAGAGAGGCAGAACCACTTCCCGCAAATTTTTGAGGAAGCGGTCAAGGGGTTGCCGGCGGCGGCTGTGCCGCAATACGCTGTATCAGATGATTATGAGGAGGATATTCTAACCGGCATGTTTTGCCTGGTGGATCAGAATGGATATTTTAAAAAGGGAGAGATCGCCAATGAACAAATTGCTCAAGGATAAGTCGACGAAGGAAATCATCGCCTATTCGCTTCTCCCCTTTGGGATGAGCACGATCTACAGCATTGTCGGAACGGCGCTGAACATGTATTTTACAGATGTTCTGGGCCTGTCTATGGCCATGGCAAGTATCGTGGTATCGGTGACAAAGGTGTGGGATGCGGTCAACGACCCGCTCATGGGTATGCTCATTGATAAAACGCACACACGCTTCGGGAAGTGCCGCCCGTATATTTTGTGGATGTCCTTCCCGATGATTCTGGCCACGGCGTTGCTGTTTGCCCCGGTCAATTTTGGGCAGAAGGGGAATTTCGCCTACGCGATTTTTGCCTATCTGCTCTATTACACCGTTTATACGGCTCTGGATATCCCCAACAAGGGCCTTGCGCCGCTAGTATTCCCGGAGGATAAGGTGCGTGTGAAGGCGCTCTCCTGGAGCAATATCCTCGGTTCGCTCGGCTCCATCCTGCCCTCTGTGCTGTTTTTTACGGTTGCGGGGATGTGGGGGCGTGAAAACCAGAAGAGCGGGTATTTCTTTGCGGCGTTGCTCTTTGCGGCGCTCGGTGCAATCCCGATGTTTTTTTCGGCTTTCGGGATCAAGGAGAAGATTACGATTCCGCCCCGTAAGGAGAAATACCGCGAAAGCCTGAAGATTGTGTTCCGGGATAAAAAGTTTATCATTCTGACCATTGCGATGTTTTTTTCATCCATTGTCAATATCGGCTCCATGTTCCTGCCCTATTTTGCGAAGTGGAACTGCATTGGCGTGCTGCCGATCGACCAGCTGTGCGATTGGCTCCAGAGCACATTCGGCATATCCGTCTCACTTACCAGTGAGGGGCTGCTCACGCCGCTTTTACAGATCGGCAGCGGCGCCTCCTACATGCTCTCGATGGCGTTGATTCCGGTATTCCTGAAAAAGATGGATAAAAAAACGCTTTGGATTGGCGCCTCTCTGGCCGGCCTAGTGGCCGATGTAATTTGCTTTGTGACAGGCGTCTGGATTGTGCCCTACAACACATTTGCCGGTGCGGTGACCTATATGATCCTGCGGTTTTTCACAAATTTCCCTGTAGGTATTATGACGGTTTTGACGGTCGCCATGTTCTCCGACGTTGTGGAGGATATTGAGATGCGCACTGGCAAGCGGCTTGAGGGCACGGTATTCTCCTTCCAGAGCCTGGTCAGCCAGATTTCCGTTGCCCTACTGAATGGGCTGATGCTCCAAATCGTAAACGCCTTTGGCTATGATGTGAAACGCATGACCGCCCTGACGGATAACCTGACGCGCCCACTGATTGAGAGCACGACGCAATCCGTCATCCATGGCGGGGTGGATTACACGCTGCTGCTCAATGTGATTTTCTTCCTGCTGACTGCGTTCGGCGCAATCGGCCTGCTGCTGCAATCGGTGACGATGCTTTTCTACAAATTTGATGAAAAAGCGCAGGCGGGCAAGCTCAAAGCCTTTCGCGCAGAAAAAGCGCGCCGGGAAACGGAGGAACTGAACCGGCTGATGCAGGAGGCAGAGCGGGCAGAAGCTGCCGCCAACAGCGAAGGGGATTGATTCGCCTGCCCGGATATTTGCAGAAAGAGGGGTATGCATGAAAAGAGTTTTCGTTGTTTCAAAGACGCATCTGGACCTCGGCTTTACCGATTATGCAAAAAATGTTTATCAGACATATCTTGATACCTTTATTCCCAATGCGATCCGCCTAGCGGAGCAGGTTAACACGCCGGAGAAGAAGCATTTTATCTGGACGACGGGCTCCTGGATTCTCAGGGAAGCGTTGGAGCATGGCACGCAGGCCCAACGGGAGAGCTTGCAGGAGGCGATTCGCCGTGGAGATGTGGCACCGCACGCGCTGCCGTTTACCATGCATACGGAGCTGCTGGATGCAGATACGCTCGATTACGGCCTGTCGATTGTGGAGCAACTGGATTGCCTGCGCGGGCGCAAAACCGTTGCCGCGAAGATGACGGATGTGCCAGGCCACACGCGTGGGCTGGTGCCTTTGCTTGCGCGGCATGGCATCAAGCTGCTTCACATTGGGGTAAACGGAGCGTCTCCCCTGCCGGAGGTGCCGCCTTGCTTCCGCTGGCGCAGCGGGGGCAGTGAAATAGTGGTTATCTACTCCGGGGATTATGGCGGGGCGTTCCGCAGCGAGCTGCTGGAGGAGGTGCTCTACTTTGACCACACGCACGACAATCATGGTGCACCGGAGCCAAAGCAGGTGTTGGATCGGCTTCGCCAGATTCAGAGGGAGTTCCCTGGCTATGAAGTTTCTGCCGGGACGCTGGATGATTTTGCTGAGGCCATCTGGGAGAAGCGGGGTGGCTTGCCCGCCTATGAGGGCGAAATCGGCGACACTTGGATCCATGGCGCAGCCTCGGATCCCTATAAATCTGCGGCGCTACGGGAGTTGATCCGGCTGAAAAACAAGTGGCTGGGGGAGGGCTCGCTGGAGCGAACCAGTACGGAATATCAGGGCCTGGCCAACCACTTGCTCTGTGTGGCGGAGCACACCTGGGGCATGGATGTGAAGAAGTTTTTTGCCGACTATGAGCACTATTTAAAGCCGGATTTTCAGCGGGCCCGCCGGGAGGATCGGGTGCACATCCGCCATCCGCTGCGCGGCTTCCCGCACAACCTGATTACGCTGAGCAATCGGATTAACGGCGGTTATAAGCCTGGCTCTTACCGGGCAATTGAAAAAAGCTGGGCGGAGCAGCGCGCCTATTTGGGCGGTGCAGTCAACGCCCTTTCGCCGGAGCACAGGCAGGCGGCGGAGCTTGCCCTGCGCCGCCTGCGCCCGGAACGGCCGGAAACGCTCAGTGGGGAAGGGGATCCTTACGCGCTGCACTGCTGCGGTGAGTGGTCGTTCCGCCTGAACCGATGGGGCGGGATTGGATCGCTCTGCCATTGCGGCCGGCCGGTGATCCGGGAGAATGAGGAGCCGGCTATAGAATACCATGCTTATTCAGATGCAGATTATAGCTTTTGGCTGAAGCACTACACCCGGAATTTGAAGGGGACCTTTGCCTGGTCCGTGCCCGATTTTGCGCGGCCTCTGCTGCAATATGTGCGGGGCAAATACCGCTCCGGCCGGTTCCCCTATGCTATCAAACGTGCAGCCTGCCGGAGCTGCGGAGTTGATGGCGTGCACATTTGCGTCGATCTGGAATGCGAGCTGGCCCTGAGCACCGAGCAGGGTGCGCCGCGTGTGTTTCAAATTGCCTATCACCTTAATCCGGAGGGCTTGCGGTTTGATGTGTCCTGGTTCGGGAAGGATGCAAACCGGCTGACAGAGGCGCTGTTTTTGCGGCTCTATCCGGTGCAGGGGGAGTTGCGCCTGCGTAAGGTAGCGGATTGGATCGACCCTGCGCAGGTTGCATCTACAGGTGGGCGCAATCTTCACGCTGTGTGGGAAGCACGGTTGGATACCGGCGGGGGCGAATATCGCCTCATGAATTTCCATGCGCCGCTGCTCTCGGTTGGCTGCGGCAAGATTTTAGAGTTTGACAACCGGCTGGAAAACCCGGCCTGCGACGGCCTTGCCTATGTGCTTTATGACAATGTGTGGGGCACCAATTTCCCGCTCTGGTATGAGGAAAACGCGCGATTCTCCTTTGAAATTTTAGCTGGGCTGGGGGAGGAGGGTGCTCTGTGAAACGATGGAAAAAAGCGATGTGCCTGCTTCTGCCGGCCTGTATGCTGGCGTCGTTTGCTGCCTGCTCCCGCTCGCCGAAGATGGGGGAGCCGCTCGCCGCGCCGGTCAACCTAAGCACGGTGCAGCAGCACACGCGCACAGCTGTGACGGGGGATATTTATGTGTCCCCCTCCGGAGATGATAAAAACCCAGGCACGCAGGCGCTGCCTGTCCGCACGCCGCAGCGCGCCATCACATTGGCGCGGGAACTCGGGCAGGGGAAGAAGGTGCTCTTTTTTGAAGCCGGAGAGTACAACATTTCCCCTATCACGCTCACACAGGAGGATAGCGGGCTCACCTTCTTTGCCGAGGATGCCGTGACATTCAACGGTGGGCTTACACTGGATGCCGCTGATTTTGGGCTTTATCAAGGGGATGTTCGTGTGCTGGATCTGGCGCAATACGGCGTCACGGCCGAACAAATCGGGCCGGTGCGCGCCTTTGGCCAGTACCACACAGCTGAAAAATATGACGCTGCGGGCAGCCTCTATTGCGAGCTGTTTTGCGGCGATCAGCGCATGACACTTTCCCGCTATCCGAATGCAGGCAAATATCTGCACACCGGAAAAATTCTGGACAATGGTGATTCGAAAGAGGTATATACCAGTGAGGGAACCAAAACGAACACGGAATGGGAGATGATGAAGTTTCCGCGCGGCGGCACCTTTGAGGCGGAGCCCGAGGTGATTGACTGCGTCCGCTCCTGGTCAAACAGCCCGGATATCTGGATGTTTGGCTACTTTCAGTACGATTGGGCGGATTCCACCACCCCGCTGAAATCCGTCGGGGATGGGACGCTCACGACGGAGTACGCCAGCGTTTATGGATTCAAGGAGGGGGCGCCCTATTATTTCTTTAATGTGTTTGAGGAACTTGATCAGGCGGGCGAGTGGTATATCGACCGCGATGCGCTAAAGCTTTATTGGATACCACCAGAGGGATACGAGCGGCAGGATGTTGAACTCTCCTTGGCGACGGAGAATCTGGTGACCCTCGACGGCGCTCGGAATGTTGTTTTTGAGGGAATCACTTTCACCGGCACGCGCGCAAACGCGATCTGCGGCGCCGGCGACGATATCACCATCCGCAGCTGTACAATCCGAAACATTGGAGGCAATGCGATTGAGCTGACGGGTAACCGGCTTCTGGTGGAGGATAACGAAATCACGGGCACTGGGAGGGGAGGTGTGATTCTTACCGGTGGCGACCGCCAAACGTTACGCTCCTCGCAGAATATGGTGACGAACAATCTCATTCACGATTGGTCACAAGTTTACCGGACTTACCAGGCGGCCGTCAGCCTCAACGGCGTGGGAGGAACTTGCAGCCACAATGAAATTTATAACTCTCCACATGAGGCAATCACCTATACGGGCAATAACCATGTGATCGAATACAATGTGATCCATGACGTGGTGCTGGAATCCTCAGACGCGGGAGCAATCTATGCGGGCCGCAGTTGGAGCAGCTATGGCAATGCGATCCGGTATAACTGTATTTACAATATCGGCTCCGGAGAATTCACTCCCAGCGGTATCTATTTTGACGATGCGCTCTCCGGTCAGGAGGCGTATGGAAATTTTCTGCTGAATATCGCGGGCAACGGTTTCCTGCTCGGCGGAGGGCGTGACCTGAAGATAGAAAACAACCTGATTGTCAACACCGCTACGCCGGTTTTCTATGACGACCGGGCAATCGCGGGCATCTTGGATGGCGGTTGGTTTACCCACGCCAGGACGCCGGACGCAACGCTTTGGCAGAGCCTGAAAGAGGTGGATATCCATTCTAAGGCTTGGACGGACGCATATCCAGAGCTATCGGCATTGTCAGATGATTTTGAGAATGTGGATGATCCAAACTTTGCCGCTAACCCGGCGGGAAGCTTGGTTCAAAACAATGTGATAGTGGGGCGCAAAAAAAGCACGGGTGATTTTGCAAAAAGAGTGAAAGAATACAGCGAAATCTCTGATAACCACAGCTACCGGCTAAAGGCGGCGCCATTTGAAGCTGATGGAGTTTATATCCTCGCACAGGCTCCGAAGGGCTTCGAACAACTCCCGTTTGATCAGATGGGGCGCATTTCTACATGCCGCAGGCATTGAAAACACACGAGCAGTGCCTTGTGTGGATAGATAAAGCAGCCGTTGCGGTGAAAGCCGCAACGGCTGTTGACTTACTCCATTTTTATTTTATCGCGCGTACGCGTTATTTTCCCCGGCCGATCCTGGATGGGAGGCGCTTTCGCCTCCGCCATCCACTGAACAGACATCGCTGCCCAGGATGTTAATGCAAATCCAGGATTCAACCGATGAAGCCTCTGCCGCTCTCCGCGCGCATCAGTGCATCCAGCTCTAATGTTTTGCGCAAGCGTTTCCATGCGCCGAGATGCTTGTTATTGATGAGCTCATTCAGCGTCCTCTGCTCGCTTCTGTGGAGATCAGAAGTCCGTTCCATCATATGGATCCCTCCTTTCCTTGTTGGTAGCTTTAGTCTATCACAATATATGGAAATTGTCAAGGCAAGTTGCACAACGAAATCACATTACGTTTGTACAAATTGACCAAACTCCGCAGATTTTTACTCTGTTTCAGTTTTTCCAGATGTTATGTTGTACGGAAATTTGAATTGTATTCTTTGCACAAATCTGCTGTTATAATTCTGTAACAATCGACGGTTTGTGAACTGCGTGTAAAAACGGACTGCGGAAAGTTTGTGAAAAATTGCAAAAGAAAGCGCGCCGCAAGGCGGTTGCCTGCGCGGCGCACGCATCTCACAGGCTGCTTTGAAAGCAGTGTGGACAGCTTAATCCGGGAGCGATTGGCATAGAGCGGCCAGCTCCTCCATGCAGAGCGTTTCCGCACGCACATTTTCCGCCAGTCCAGCTTGGTGGAGCGCCTCAGCTACGGCTTGCTTTGGTAGCTGCATTCCGGCGCTGATTGCATTGAGTGCGGTTTTGCGCCGCTGTCCGAAGGCGGCTTTCACCATGCGGAAAAATTTGCGCTCGTCTTCAACAGTGACGGCTGGCTGCTCCCGCACCGTCAGGCGGATGACCTCGCTATCCACCTTGGGCGCAGGCAAAAAAGAGCCGCGCGACACGCCGAACAATCTTTCCGCCCGCGCATAATACTGCACTGCCACGGTGACCGCGCCAGCCTCCCGGCTCCCGACCGGGGCGCACAGCCGTTCGGCCGCCTCCTTTTGCACCATCACTGTGATGGCGCGCAGGGGGAGGTGTTCCTCCAGCAGGCGCATAATGACGGGCGAGGTGATGTAATAAGGCAGGTTTGCGCAGACGGATACCTCCATCCCTGCAAAGTGTTCCTGAAGCAGCGTATGCAAATCCGCCCGTAAGATATCCTGGTGAAGAATCTCAATGTTGTCAAATCTCGCAAGTGTTTCTGAAAGCACGGGAAGGAGGCGCTGGTCCAGCTCTAGAGAGACCACCTTGCGCGCACGCCGGGCGAGCTGCGCCGTCAGCACGCCGACACCCGGCCCGATCTCTAAAACGCCCTGCCCATCCGCCCCGCAGGCCTGCGCCATCTGCGGGCAGACGGTGGGATTGATCAAAAAATTCTGCCCCAGCGCCTTGGAGAAGGTGAAGCCGTGGCGGGCAAGCAGCTCCCGCACGAAGCGGATATCCGTTAAATTTTGCATGGTAAACGCCCTCCTGCCCGCGCTATAGCAGCCTCGAATGGTTGATCAGCAGCTCGAATTTCAAGCCCAGATAATCCGCTGATTTTTTGCACAGCACCATACGGTCAAGAAAAATCTCAAAATAGTCCATCACCGCGCAGATGCCGGTATCGATCTGTATGATTAAGACGATGGTTTTTGCCTCCCGGTTAATCTGAAGCTCTGCCTTTTCCACAGCGAAATTGACGCGGTCGTGGATATCGGAGCCGACCGTCTCTTGGCTGCGCACGCGCGAGCGGCGCACATCGCTTTTATCCGCCAAAATCAACGCGGCCGCAATTGGGCTGACGGCGGCGGCCGTTTTTTCATCATGATGGCCGATAGCGGAGACGATCTGCGCCGTTTCCTCCGGGGCAAAGCCGGTGCGTGTTAAAATTTGAAAGGCAAGGCATGCGCCGCTATGAGCATGGGAATGGCGGTTGACGAGGTTGCCGATATCATGCATATAGCCTGCAATCTGCGCAAGCTCGCATGTGCGCGCATCGTATTGCAGCTCCCGCAGGATGCGGGCGGCGATTTCAGCGGTACGCAGCGCGTGGGCGAAGCCGTGCTCCGTAAAGCCTACAGCGCCGAGCACATCGTTGCTGCGCTCGATATATGTTTTGATCTCAGGATTTTTTCTGATTTCTTCAAAGGTGTGCATGGATTTTCCCCTTATGATCGGTGAAACTCCCTATTGTTTTCCCGGAATCCTGCGGTATAATAAAGAAGAGGCGCACGCAGCGCGCCCGATTTTTGGAAACCTGAGGAGGAGTTTACCGTGACGATTCTGGTCACCGGCGGCGCCGGCTATATCGGCAGCCACACCTGCATTGAACTGCTGAAGGCGGGCTATGAGGTTATTATACTCGATAATTTTTACAACAGCAAGAGGGAGGTCCTGCGCCGCATCGGCGAGCTGAGCGGGAAGGAATTCGGCTTTTATGAGTGCGATATCCGCGACCGCGCGGGGCTGGATCGAATTTTCCAAAATGAGCAGATTGACGCGGTGATTCATTTTGCCGGCCTGAAGGCAGTCGGCGAATCCTGCGCAAAGCCGCTGGAATATTATGAAAACAATGTGGGCGGCACAGTGACCCTGTGCGAGGCGATGCGCGATGCAGGCGTAAAAAAGATGGTGTTCAGCTCCTCTGCTACGGTATATGGGATGAACAACCCCTCCCCCCTGCGCGAGGATATGCCGGCTGGCGGCACAACAAACCCCTATGGTACAACAAAGCTGATGATTGAGCAGATTTTGCAGGATCTTTACAAGTCAGACCCGGAGTGGGGGATCACCCTGCTGCGTTATTTTAACCCCATTGGCGCGCACAAGAGCGGCCGTATTGGCGAGGATCCCAACGGTATCCCAAACAATTTGATGCCTTACATCACGCAGGTGGCCATCGGCAAGCGCCCGCAGCTGCAGGTGTATGGCGATGATTACGACACGCCGGATGGAACGGGCGTGCGGGACTATATCCACGTGGTTGATCTTGCACTCGGCCATGTGAAGGCGGTGGAGAAGCGCGCCGGGAAGGGCGGCGTTGATATCTATAACCTTGGCACCGGCACGGGCTACAGTGTGCTCGACGTGGTGCACGCGTTTGAGAAGGCCTCCGGCGTTAAAATCCCCTACCAGATTGTTGACCGCCGGCCGGGGGATATCGCTACCTGCTATTCTGACCCCTCCAAGGCGGCAAAGGAGCTCGGGTGGAAGGCGGAGCGCGGCATTGAGGAGATGTGTGAGGATAGCTGGCGCTGGCAGAGCCAGAATCCGGACGGCTATCCGGGCTGAGTTTTTAAGCGCTCGTTCCGTGTGAGAAGAATGCATAAAAAGGGCGCGGCGTATACCGCCCGATGCGGGGGTGGCTCGCGCCTTTGCCCGCCGGTGGTGGAGCGTTGCGGATAAAATCCGCATTGACAACCCCGGCGCGCTGTGCTATAATGCTCTTTAGCCGCTTGCTTCGGGCTGGCGCCTTAAGGGCGCATCAAGTGGGTTATCCCCGCCCGGCAGCAGCGAGACCGTAATAAAGGAAGGGTTCCATATGTACGCAATCATTGAGACCGGCGGCAAGCAGTACAAGGTGGAAGCGGGAGATACCGTTTTCATTGAGAAGCTTAACGTTGAGGCAGACGCCGAAGTGACCTTTGATAAGGTGATCGCAGTTGGCGCAGAGGACGGCATCAAGGTTGGTGCGCCTTATGTGGAGGGCGCCACGGTAAGGGCCAAGGCCATCAAAAATGGCAAGGCGAAGAAGATTACTGTTTTTACCTACAAGCCGAAGAAAAATGAGAAGCGCAAGAAGGGCCATCGCCAGCCCTATACAAAGGTCGAAATTGCCGCGATCAATGCGTAAGCAATGATAATGGTGCGTTTTTTCTCCGAGGCGGGCTTCATCAGAGGGTTTTCTCTGGATGGCCATGCCGGCTGCGGCGAAGAGGGGGAGGATCTCCTCTGCGCCTCGGTTTCTTCAGCGGCCTATATGACGGCAAACACCATTACCGACGTTATGCAGATTCACACGCCTGTAGAGGTGGGGGATGGTCATATGCGGCTGCTCCTTCCCCAGCAGGAGGCGCAACGCGCACAAACGCTTTTGAAGGGGTTTGCGCTGCACATGGCCTCTCTGGCAGAGGATTATCCTGAAAATATCAAAGTGAAATACGGAGGTGTACGAAATGCTTAAAATAAACTTACAGCTGTTCGCACATAAAAAGGGAATGGGCTCCACCCGTAACGGCCGTGATTCCGAGTCGAAGCGCCTCGGCGTCAAGCGCGCGGATGGCCAGTTTGTCCTTGCGGGCAATATTCTCGTCAAGCAGCGCGGCACGCACATCCATCCCGGCAACAACGTCGGCCGTGGTTCGGACGATACGCTGTTTGCGATGGTGGATGGCAAGGTCAAGTTTGAGCGCATGGGCCGTGACCGCAAAAAGGTCAGCGTCTATGCGGTGGAGCAGTAATTTTTTGCTTTTTACAAAACGGCTGCTAGGGAGCGCATCCCGAGCAGCTTTTTTATTTGAAACGGGCGGCTTTCGCAGCTC
The DNA here is from genome assembly GCA_949283655.1 of uncultured bacterium. GTDB lineage: Bacteria > Bacillota > Clostridia > Oscillospirales > Acutalibacteraceae > Fimivicinus. Next base: position 39,385 of record CASDTH010000035.1, on the reverse strand, counting down.
CAAAATCGCATAGGGAATCGCAACCCCTTGCGTGAATATGCTGGAGTGCTTTATAGGAAAATTTTTTATTTTGGCGGCGTCAAAAGCGGAAGGCTAGTCGGGAAGTGAGGAGAAGCGTTTTTTGATGGAAATGATTTTATAGAACCTGTTGAAGGCAATGCGGCGGCCGCGTTAAAAATTGTACAGATAATCTCTTTTAATCCGCGCTCTTTGGTGGTATAATAGCAAAGGTTTGGGTAATCACTGATGAAGTTAGCTAGATAGCTATTTTTGCATTTTTTATGCCTCGAGCCAAAATGCTCGCACGCAGTTTCTTTATGATGACCGTTTTTGATATGGGTCGAGATGTATCAGCGCTTACCGAAAAGGGAAAAGGGAGTGTGCCGATTGGAGAAATTCGTCATTCACGGAGGGCGTCCGCTTCGTGGAGAGGTTTCCATCAGCGGGGCGAAAAACGCTGTTGTTGCTATTCTGCCTGCCACAATCCTTGCGGATGATGTGTGCCGGATTGAAAATATACCGAATATCAGTGACGTCACCTATATGGTGCGTATTTTAAAGCAAATTGGCGCGGGCGTGCGCGTTATCAATAAGCATATCCTTGAAATTGATGCGAGCACGGTGCATTCTTTCACCGTGCCGGATGAGCTGACGAAGCACATGCGCGCCTCCTATTATCTGATTGGCGCTCTGCTGGGCCGGTATCATCAGGCGCGTGTTTCCATGCCGGGCGGCTGTGATCTTGGTATCCGCCCGATCGATCAGCATATCAAAGGCTTTGAGTTCCTTGGCGCAGATGTCAACATTGAGAATGCGATGGTCAATGTGCGCGCAGAGAAACTGATTGGCAGCTCGATTTATATGGACGTGGTGTCTGTAGGTGCCACGGTGAATATTATGCTGGCCGCTGTTAAGGCGCGCGGGCTGACGGTGATCGAAAACGCGGCGAAGGAGCCGCATATTGTGGACTTGGCGAATTTTTTGAACTCTATGGGCGCCGATGTACGCGGCGCCGGGACGGATGTAATTAAAATCCACGGCGTAGAGCAGCTGCACGGCTGCACCTATTCAATCATCCCCGATCAGATTGAGGCAGGCACCTACATGGTAGCGGCCGGCGCGACCAAGGGCGATGTGCTGGTGAAGAATGTGATTCCGAAGCATCTGGAATCCATCTCCGCCAAGCTGGAGGAGTGCGGGCTGGAGGTAACGGAATACGATGATTCCATCCGAGTGCGCTATGTCGGGAAGTTGAGCAAGTGCAACATCAAAACCATGCCGCACCCCGGCTTCCCGACAGATATGCAGCCGCAGATGTCTGTGCTGCTTTCGTTGGCGAGCGGCACCAGCATTGTGTCCGAAAATGTGTCGGATAACCGCTACCGCTATGTGGCGCAGTTGACCCGCATGGGCGCGAATGTGCAGGTGGATGGTAAGGTTGCCGTCATTGAGGGCGTGCGGGAGCTCACGGGAGCGCCGGTGAAGGCGGATGACCTGCGCGCCGGGGCAGCCATGCTGATTGCAGGCCTGGCGGCCGAGGGCACGACCGAGATTGAAAATATTCAGCACATTGACCGCGGGTATGAGGATGTGGTGGAAAAGTTTTCCGCGCTCGGCGCGGATATTGTGCGCCGGGATTACCCGGACGCGGTTGTCGAGAAAGCGGTTTGAGCTTGGCGGGGCTCGCTTTGCCTAAGCAAGCGATGCTGGCGGTGTGCTCTCCGTTTTGCGGCGAAAATGAAAAAGGAAAAGGGGCGGATGCGCCCTTTTTTCATGTGGGAAGGTCAGGTGGTTGGATGGCGCGGTTTTCCCCGCTGTTTTCTTCCAGCAGCGGCAACAGCATGTACATAGCGGCCTCTGGCAGCAGCATCCTGATTGATGCAGGGATGTCGGCAAAGCAATTGGAGCTTGCGCTGCGCCGGATTGATGCCGACCCTGCGCAGTTGTGCGCGATTTTTGTCACCCACGAGCACAGTGACCATGTCAAGGGGCTGCGCGTGTTTGCAGCCCGCCATCAGATTGGCGTTTACGCCTCCGAGGGTACGCTGCAGGCTTTGGAGGAGGCGCAAATTTTAAACGGGAAATTCCCTTCCGGTGTTGTACCAAGGAGCGGTATGGAGGCTGGGAGCCTATTCGTCCGCCCCTTTCCGATTCCGCACGACTGCCGGGAGGGTTTCGGCTATGTTGTGGAGCTGCCTGGAAACCGGCGGCTCGCTGTGGCGACGGATATGGGCGTGATGACGAATGAGGTGATGGAGGCTATTTCCGGCTGTGATCTGGTGGTGCTGGAATCCAATCACGACGTCCGCATGCTGGAGAATGGGCCCTACCCTTACCCGCTCAAGCGCCGGATCCTTTCGGACCGGGGGCATCTCTCCAATGACGCCTGCTCCTGTGTGCTTGGGCAACTTGTGGAGCGGGGGACGACACGGCTCTGCCTTGCTCATCTGAGCCGGGAGAATAACATCCCGCAGCTTGCCCGGCAGACGGCGGTCGCTGCCCTTGGGGAGGCAGGTGCGCAGGAGGGACGGGATTACCTGCTGCATGTGGCGGAGCCGGTGTGTTCTGCGCCGGTGACCGTGTTTTGATCAGACCTGGAGCACGCAGGGGAAAGCGGCCTGAGCGAGTGCTTTCCCATTTTTAATGGAGGATGAACGATGCTGCGCGTGAAGCTGATTTGCATTGGCAAACTCAAGGAGGGCTATCTGCGTGAGGCCTGCGCAGAGTATCAAAAGCGGCTTTCGGCTTTTTGCCGGTTAGAGATTGAGGAGCTTCCACCAGCCCGGGTACCGGATGCACCTTCCCCCGCACAGCTTTCTGCCGTGCTTGTGCAGGAGGGGGAGCGGATTTTATCGCGGATTCCTATGGGTGCGTATGTCTATGCGATGTGTGTTGAGGGGCGGCAGCGTTCCTCCGAGCAGTTCAGCGCAGAGCTGGAGCGGCTCGCGGTGAGGGGCGTGAGCTGTGTCTGCTTTGTCATCGGGGGTTCCTGGGGCCTTTCGGACGCGGTGAAAGCGCGGGCGAAGGAAAGGCTTTCCATGTCGCAGATGACGTTTCCGCACCAGCTGGCTCGGGTGATGCTGCTCGAGCAGGTTTACCGTGCGTTTGAGATTGGCAGCGGCGGAAAGTACCATAAATAACCCGGCTACAGATGCGCCGCCGTTTGGCTGTGGGTTCCGGCCCAGGCTGCAAAATGACCGTTTTTTGGAATATTACATGGCCGGGTTTATGGATTTCTCTGAAATTCGAAAGGCTCGCGTTTCCCGCTTGACTTTTCACCCTGGATACGGTACGCTAAAGATACAATTTGAAAGGGCGTTCATGACTGACGGAGCATTGTGGGCACAACCACGGGGGAATGAAGCGCCTGATTTTTGCCGGCCGTCTGGGCAGTGTATGGTTACGCCGTACACTGCCCTTTTTGCTTGTGGCGCAGGCTTGTTAGAAAGGGGATTTTTGCAATGGAGCAAAACGCATGGCAGGGCTTTCGGCCTGGTAAGTGGCAGGAGACAATTGATGTGCGCGATTTTATTCAGCGCAATTACACACCTTATGAGGGGGATGCCTCGTTCCTCGCAGGGCCGACACAGCGCACGCAGGAGCTTAATCACAAGCTCTCCAACCTGCTGAAGCTGGAGCAGGAATTCGGCGGTGTGCTGGATATTGAAACGGAAACGGTCTCCTCCCTAACAAGCTATAACCCCGGTTACCTGGATCAGGGTAAGGAGCTCATCGTTGGCTTGCAGACAGACCGGCCGCTGCGCCGGGGTGTTAACCCCTTTGGCGGAATCCGCATGACGCGCGAGGCGTGCGAGGCCTATGGCTACCACCTCTCCAACAAGGTGGAGGAGGAGTTCCGCTTCCGCACCACGCATAACGACGGCGTGTTCCGTGTGTATGGGGAGGAGACGCGCAAGGCCCGCCACTGCGGGATCATCACCGGCCTGCCGGACGCTTATGGCCGCGGCCGCATTATTGGAGATTACCGCCGTGTGGCCCTTTACGGGATCGATCGCCTGATTGAGGAGAAAAAGAAGGATAAGGAGCAGCTTGCGCAGGGTGTGATGGATGTGGATTCCATCCGGCTTTCTGAGGAGCTGTATCAGCAGATCACATTCCTCGGCTATCTCAAGGAGATGGCGCTGCAATATGGCTATGATATCTCCCGCCCGGCGCAGACGGCGCGGGAGGCGGTGCAGTGGCTCTATTTCGGCTATCTGGGCGCGATTAAGGAGCAGAATGGCGCCGCGATGAGCCTTGGGCGCACGAGTACGTTTTTGGATATTTATTTTGAGCGCGATCTGAAAAATGGCGTGCTGGATGAAACCGGTGCACAGGAGCTGTTTGACGATTTTGTGATGAAGCTGCGCATGGCGCGGCACCTGCGCACGCCGGCCTATAACGAGCTGTTTGGCGGCGACCCGATGTGGATTACCGAAGCCATCGGCGGCATGGGCGAGGATGGCCGTACCCTGGTGACCAAGAGTTCCTACCGGGTGCTGCACACGCTGTATAACCTCGGCTCCTCCGCTGAGCCGAATCTGACGGTGCTGTGGTCGGCCCAGCTGCCGGAGGCATTTAAGCGCTATGCAGCCAAGGTCTCCTGCGATACGGATGCCATTCAGTATGAAAACGATGATTTGATGCGCCCGATTTATGGCGACGATTATGCCATCGCCTGCTGCGTATCCGCCATGAAGGTGGGCAAGCAGATGCAGTTCTTCGGCGCGCGCGCCAACCTCGCCAAGCTCCTGCTGATGAGCCTCAACGGCGGCCGGGATGAAAAAACCGGCATGCAGGTTGGCCCTGTGCACACGCCCTATGAGGGGGAGTATCTTGACTATGGCAAGGTGCTGGAGCTGATGGATATCTATCGCCCGTGGCTTGCAAAGACCTATGTCAACACGATGAATATCATCCACTATATGCATGATAAATATGCCTATGAAAAAACGCAGATGGCGCTGCATGATACGCAGGTGCACCGCTTTATGGCCTTTGGCGCGGCAGGGCTGTCTGTGCTGGCGGATTCTCTCTCCGCCATCAAATATGCGAAGGTGCGCGTGCTGCGCGATAAAAGCGGCCTGATCACTGGCTTTGAGACAGAGGGTGAATACCCGGCCTTTGGCAATGACGACGACCGCGTGGATCAGATTGCATGCGATCAGATCCGGTTGTTTTATGAGGAGCTGAAAAAGACTCCCGCTTACCGCGGCGCAGAGCACACGCTCTCCATCCTGACGATCACCTCCAACGTGGTTTACGGCAGAAAGACCGGCGCTACGCCGGATGGCCGGAAGGCGGGCGAGCCCTTTGCTCCGGGCGCGAACCCGATGCACGGGCGGGAGAAAAACGGTGCGCTGGCCTCGCTAAACTCCGTGGCCAAGCTCCCCTATGAATGCTGCCGTGATGGTATTTCCAACACCTTCTCCATCATCCCGCAGGCGTTGGGCAAAACGCCGGAGCAGCGCTGTGAAAATTTGGTGGCGATTTTGGACGGCTATTTTGCGCAGAATGCGCACCACATCAACGTGAATGTGATGAACCGGGAGATGCTCGTCGACGCCTATAACAACCCGGAGAAATACCCGAACTTGACGATTCGTGTTTCCGGCTACGCCGTCAACTTCCATAAGCTGACGAAGGAGCAGCAGCGGGAGGTGATTTCACGCACCTTCCACCAGTCGATCGCATGATGCAGGGGCGGATTCATTCCTTTCAATCCATGGGCGCAGTGGATGGGCCCGGCGTGCGGTTCGTTGTTTTTATGCAGGGCTGCCCGCTCAGGTGTGTCTATTGCCACAACCCGGATACGTGGGCTCCACAGGGTGGTACGCTGTATACGCCCGAGGAGGTTTGCGATAAGATCCTGCGTTACCGGCCCTATCTCCGCAACGGTGGGGTGACGGTTTCTGGCGGGGAGCCTCTGCTACAGGCGCCGTTTGTGGCAGCGCTTTTCCGCCTGCTGCGCGGGCAGGGCATCCACACGGCACTGGATACCTCGGGTGTTGGGAATTTGGAACAGGCGCGCGAGGTGCTGGCGGAAACCAGCCTTGTGCTGTGCGATCTCAAGTTTGCCAGCGAAGAGGAATACCGGGTGCACTGCGGTGCATCCTTTGAGCAGGTTATGCGCTTTTTCAAATTGACGCAGGCGATGAAAATCCCGCTTTGGGTGCGGCATGTGGTCGTGCCGGGGCTGACGGATCGCCCGGAGCAGGTGCGCCGGATTGCGCAGCTGGCCGGGTGGTTTGGCAACCTGGAGCGGCTGGAGCTTTTGCCATTTCACAAGCTATGCATGGAGAAATATGAGCGGATGGGCATCCCTTTCCCGCTGGCGGATACGCCGGAGATGGGGGAGGAGGAACTGCAAAGGCTACAGTGCATCTGCCAGGAGGAATTGGGAAAAACAAGAGAACATAGGGGAGGAGAATGATGATGAAAAAACTGGTGGGTTTGTTTATCGGAATTTGCATCGTGCTGTCGCTGTGAGGATGCCAGACAGCTCCTAATGAGGTGGAGGAGCCCAGTGTATCTGATAGCGGCACTGTGCAAAGCGAATCACTTTCGCAAAGCCGTATTCCAGAGTTCAAGCCGGAATTTTATTATGGGATGGCAAGGGAAGAGGTGCAAGAACTGCTTCCGGATGCAGAGCCGGTTGGGCAGGGGACATCTTTGATGGCCTATGATATCACAAGCGATTTGGCGATCGTAAAGCTGGCCCGTGAGCGTGATACAGAAGTGAGAATTATGTATCATTTTGACGAGGATGAGAAGCTAAATTCAATTACTTGCACAGCTTCATCTTCAACCTTCACCAAGGAAGATATGTACCGGTTGGCAGAGCAATTTTATGATTCCTATGGTGGCCCCAAAGACCCTAAAATAACCTATGAATCCCTTTACACCATATATGAAATGGAGTTGGAATCCAACAAAGGTACGGTTATCATTGATTATGAATTGAATGATGTTTCTTCTAAACCTTCCATTGGAGTAACATATGATATGCCTGGCTTGGACATATCGTAGCGGAAAAAGGCTGTTTTAAAACAAAGCGGGGAGGGCCTTTTATGCAGGCGGTCGAGCTCGATCATCTTTCCAAAACCTATCCGGGTGGCAAGCGGGCTGTGGATCAGATCAGCCTTGCCCTGAAGGAGGGGGAGGTTTTTGGCTTCCTCGGCCCAAACGGGGCGGGCAAAACCACCACCGTCAAGCTGCTCAACGGGATGCTCACCCCTTCGGAGGGGAGCTGCCGGGTGCTCGGCTTTGACCCGTCTAAACAGCCGGAAAGGGCGCATGCGGTCTCCGGTGTGGTGACAGAGCACGCCCAGATGTATGATCACCTCACTGGGTTGCAAAACCTGCTGTTTTACGGCTCGCTGTTCGGCGTCGCCCCGTCAGAGTGCGAAAAGCGTGCCAAATCGCTGCTGGAGCAGCTGGAGCTTTCGCGAGCGGGCGGGCAGAAACTTGCAGCCTATTCCACCGGGATGCGCCAGCGCCTCTCGCTGGCCCGGGCGCTGATCCACCAGCCGCAGGTGCTATTTTTGGATGAGCCCACCTCTGGATTGGATCCGGAGAGCGCGCAGAATGTCAACCGAATGATTCGCCGCCTCGCAGGGGAGAGAGGCGTTACCGTTTTTCTCTGCACGCATCAGCTGCGCTATGCGCAGGAGATATGCACGCGTTATGGCCTGATTGATCAGGGCCGGCTGCTGGCAGCGGGCACGCTGGAGGAGCTGCGCGCACGGGTGAGCCCCGGCCTCACGCTTAGCCTTCAGGCAAGCCGTGTGCCAGATTCTCTGCCCTGCCGGGCAACCGGGGCGGGCCTGTTTGAAATGGAGCTGCATTCCGAGGAGGAGATTCCGCAGATCGTCCGTCAAATTGTGGGGGCGGGCGGCAGCCTTTATCAGGTGCTGGCAAAGCGCCCTTCATTGGAGGAGCTTTATTTTGCGCTGACGGCACAGCAGGAGGGGGAAGGGCAATGAACCGTGCGATGGCCGCCATCATCCAGAAAGATTTCAAGGGTGTCGCCGCCAACAAGCGGCTGTTCCCCTCGCTGCTGATCGTCCCGCTGGTTTTGGCGGTGCTGTTCCCGGCAGGGTTTGTGGCGCTGCTGTTTTTGCTGTCGGAGGAGCTGGGGGAGCTTGAGCAACTGCTGGCCCTCATGCCCCAGGCGGAGCTGGCCGGTGGAGTGGAGCGCACGATGGCCGCGCTGCTGCTCAACCACATCATGCCGGTGTTTTTTCTTATCATCCCGATTATGGCTTCTTCCGTTATGGCGGCGAGCGCCTTTGTGGGGGAAAAGGAAAAGCACACGCTGGAAACCCTGCTCTATTGCCCATTGTCGTTGCCGCAAATTTTTCGGGCAAAGGTGCTGGCTGCGTTTTCTCTGAGTATGCTGGTCTCCTTGCTCTCCTTTGGCGCGATGCTGCTGGTGGTGGAGATAGAGCTCTATTGCTTCACTGGTAGCCTTTTTACACCCGGTGTCAGCTGGCCGGTGATCCTGTTGCTGGTGGCCCCGGCCGTCTCTCTGATCGCTGTGACACTGATTGTGAGGGGCTCTGCTAAGGCGCAGAGCGTGGAGGAATCCCAGCAGGGGGCGGTGTTCCTCGTCCTGCCGCTGGTGCTGCTGGTGGCGGGGCAGTTTACAGGCCTACTGCTGATAAACGCGTGGTTCCTGCTGGGCCTGGGCGTGGTGTGTGTGCTGATTGCCTGGCTGTTGCTCAAACGGGCGCTGGGCCGCTTTCACTATGAGACACTTTTAAAATAAGCGGAGTGGCGGCTAAGGCGCACAGGCTCTACGAAGGCGGATGGAGGAGTTTACGATGAAAATCCGGTTTGCTACGGAGGAGGATAGCGCGGCGCTGCTGAAAATATATGAGCAGTATATTGATACGCCAATTACCTTTGAGTGCTCTCTGCCGTCCGAGCAGGCGTTTGCCGGTCGTATCGCCGCCATTGGCAGGGAGTACCCGTATCTGGTGTGCGAGGAGGCCGGGCAGGCGATTGGCTATGCATATGCGCACAGGCAAATGGAGCGGGAGGCATATCAGTGGAACGCTGAGCTGTCGGTTTATCTCGACCGTTCTTTTACCGGACGAGGCATCGGGCCAAAGCTCTATTGCGCGCTGATGGAGATTTTGTGTTTACAGGGCGTGAAAATGGTTTATGGCGGCGTGACTGGCGCCAATGTGCAAAGTGAGCGGATGCATCTCCGCCTCGGCTTTCACTGCATTGGAACCTACCGGCGCACGGGCTATAAATGTGGCGCATGGCATGACGTCAGCTGGTTTGAAAAGGAGATTGCACCCCATGAGGCTGCGCCCCGGCCGTTTGTGCCCATTGGCAGGTTCACCGATGAGGAGCTGAAAAGCATCCTTGCCGCGTACAACGAAGCGTAACCAAGCGTTTTGACTGCAAAAGAGAAGAGCAGTGCCGTTTGCTCTTGGATAAAGGAATTGCCGCAGGGAATCGATCCATTCCTTGCGGCAATTTTTGTGCTTATTCCGGAATGAGCGCGAAGCGCAGCGTATAGGGCCTGCCGCTTGGTAGCCTATGCTCCGGCTGCGGCAGCGCGCCCCAGCTATCATCCCCGCCAAGGCCCATCTGCCGTGTGAGCACGCGCACAAAGAGCCGGTTGCTCGCCGGCAGCTGATACGCATGAGCGGCAGCTTCCAGCTCATCGGGAGACCAGCGGCAAACAGAGAGCAGGAAGGGCTCTTCGCCGGCGCTTTCCATGCGCAGCGAATGACGCTCACCCTCCAGTGTGGCGAAGCGGATATCCGTGCGCAGGCCATTTTCCTGTGGGCGGAGGTAGGGGACGTACAGCTCCTCTACAGGGATACGGTAAAAGCCGAGCTGCGCGGCGGAATGACGGTCGCTGTAGTTTTCCAGCGGGCCGCGGCCCAAAAAGGAGAGGGCCTGATAGCTACTATCCACCTCAAAGCAGATGCCTGCCTCCGGCAGCTCCGGCAGCCGTTCATCCGGGGTAAAGCACAGCTCCACCATAACGCCTGCCTGTGTGACCGTATAAATTAGCTCGCCCCGGCTCTCCGGCTCCGATGGGATGGTGAAGCGGCTGATCACACGTACAACGCCGCGCGGCGCATCCTGCGCCTCCACCGTATAGAGGGCGTAAACGCAGCTCTGGCCGGCTACCCGCCAGACGGCGCAGCGCACTGGCATGTGATTTCCCCGGTCGTTATCCGTGGGCGCGCGCCAGAAGGAGGGGCGCAGCGGTGTTTGCAGATATTCCCGCTCCCCACGGCGCAGCGATACGAGTTGCCCCGTCCGGCGGGAAAAGCGCACGCAGAGCTCTTCGCCCTGGATGCTGAGCGCCCCGTAGCTTTCCAGAAGCGTCAAGGGCTTTTCCGGCTTGGCAAAGCGGTACTCCAGCGCCATCGGGTTGCTCACAAATTGCGCGCGTGCAATCACGGCCCCGGCTTTGGCCCAAGGGGTATCCCTGCGCAGGGCGACGGAGAGATTCAAATAGCATTCGCGGCGGCAGATGCGGTTGAGCTCCAGCTCCAGCAGCCGCGTTTTGCCTGGCGCGAGCGAGAAATAGAAGGTGGAACCGCGCAGGTATTCCCCCCCACACACCTGCTCCCAGTGGAATTCAAAGGCGGAAAGGTCGGTAAACAAAAAGTGGTTGGTGATTTCAATCGTCCCGCGCTGCGCGTCCAGCGCGCGGAAGGAGATGCTTTGATAGAGCGCCTGTATCTCGGCAAGCTTTGGGCTCGGCGTGCGGCCGGCAAACAGAAGGCCGTCCCCGCAAAAATTGCCGTCGTTGGGTGCGTCGCCAAAGTCTCCGCCATAGGCCAGATATTCTTGCCCGTTGGGATCTGTTTTTAACAGCGCCTGATCGATAAAATCCCAGACAAACATCCCCTGCACCTGCGGCTCCTCCTCCAGCAACCGCGTATAGCGTGCTACGCCGCCGCAGGAATTGCCCATTGCATGGGCACATTCGCACAGTAGGAAGGGACGGTCCGGATGCGCTTTGACAAACGCCTTAACCTGCTCCGGAGATGCATACATCATGCTATAAATATCTGTAGTGGAAAGGTCCTTCTCCGCATTTGCCCAAACGGATTCATAGTGGACGAAGCGGGTGGGGTCCTTCGCCCGCAGCCAGTCATGCATTTTTTGAAAGTTGCTGCCGCCGCCCGACTCATTGCCGAGCGACCATAGGATGACACAGGGGTGGTTCTTATCTCGCTCATACAGGGCGCGTATGCGGCTCATGCAGGCATTTTCCCATTCCGGGAGACTGCCGGGCAGAGCCGGAAAGCCGGGGATGGAGCTGCCCTGCGTCCCATGGGATTCCAGGTTGTTTTCATCAATCACATAGAGGCCGTATGCATCGCAGATTTCATACCAGGCGGGGTGATTCGGGTAATGTGAGGTGCGCACGGCGTTGATATTGTTCGCCTTGAGCAGGATAGCGTCCTGTACCATCTCCTCCCGCGTGAGGCTGCGGCCATTCCGGCAGGAAAATTCATGGCGGTTAACGCCCTTGAGCACTAGCCTGCGGCCGTTAAGCAGGAGCCTCCCGTTGCGGAGCTCAAGCCGGCGGAAGCCTGCCTTTAGCGGGATGTATTCCAGCGCTCCTTCATCGCCACTGAGGGTGAACAGCGCCGTGTAGAGATTGGGGCTTTCCGCACTCCAGAGCCTTATCTGCGCAATCGTAGCATGCAAGGAGACCTGCCCGCTCTCCGGTACATCTGCGCTGGCATACCCCACAATGGAGCCGCTGTGGCCAAGCACCGTCATCTCCAGCCGCTGGCCGGGTTGCGGCGTATCCACAGTGAGGCGCGCCGTCAGTTCGCCGTTTTGAAAGGCCTCGTCCGGTAGGGCGGAGAGGGCGATATCTGCCACAAAGCTCTGACAGGTAGCATAGAGATACACCTCCCGAAAAATGCCCGAGAGACGCCAAAAATCCTGATCCTCCAGCCAGCTGCCGGTGCACCAGCGGTAGACCTCCACGCCAATGAGGTTTTTTCCAGGGCAGAGATATTGCGTCAGCTCAAATTCCGAAGGACTGAAGGAATTTTCCGCATACCCGATGCGTGTGCCGTTGAGATAGAGATAAAAGGCGGCTTCCACCCCCTCAAACCGGAGAAAAACGCGCTTATCTGACCAGGCTGCGGGCAACAGAAAGCTTTTGCGGTAGCATCCAACTGGATTTGAATCCACTGGCGCGCAGGGCGGCGCAGGCTCTTCGTGGCCCTCCCAGGGGTACTGCATGTTGCAGTATTGCGGCGCGCCGTAGCCCTGGAGCTGCCAGGAACCGGGCACATCGATCGGACGGAAGCCGGAGGCGTGAAACGCCGGATCGGCAAAGCCCTCCGGGCGCTTGAAATAGTTTTGGTAAAGGCGGAAGCGCCATTGCCCATTGAGGGATGTGCAGCGTGCAGAAGAAACCCCTGCGCCGGAGAGCGCCTCGCTTTGCTCTGCGTAGCGGAAAAAGGCCGCCCGGTCCGGCAGGCGGCCGATGCCCGTAATATCCGGGCGGTTTTGCCATTCGGCATATCCATCGATGATCTCCCTCATGGGGTGTATCCTCCTGCTCCATTCGTTTAGCGCCCTGGCCGGGGCAAAAACCGGCCGGTTATCATAAAGAAAGCCCAGGGCATTGCGCCATGGGCAAAAACAAAGCCGCTTTTATTGCGGGCCGGCCTTTGGCCCTTTATTCCCCCGCCGGCCGCGGTGCCGTGTATCGCTGCCCTCTGCAATTCCGCTGCCGGTGAGCACGGCAAGCACTGTTTGGAGCAAAATGCGGATATCGAGCAGTAGCGAATGATGCTCCACATAATAAGCGTCATATGCAACCTTCTGCTCATCTGAGAGCAGATCGCGACCATTGACCTGTGCAAGGCCGGTTACGCCGGGCCGCATACGGTAGACGCCGGCCTTCTCCCGCAGGGAGCGGGTTTTCCCCTCCTCCGGGATGAGCGGACGCGGCCCCACAAAGCTCATTTCTCCCCGCAGGATGTTAAACAGCTGGGGGAGCTCGTCCAGGCTTGTTTTGCGTAAAAAGCGGCCGCTGCGGGTGACACAGCTCTCAAACTCCTTCAGCTCCGCCGTTGGGGCGTTGCGCGTGCCTTGCTTCATGCTGCGGAATTTCCAAATGTCAAATAACTCATTGTGCAGCCCGACACGCTTTTGCTTAAAGATAACAGGCCTGCCGCTATCCGCCGCGATAACAATGCTCAGAATGAAAAAAAGCGGGGACAGAATAATGATCGCCAGCAGGCTGCAGACAAAATCAAAGAATCGTTTCATTCCCACACCTCTATACAGCGTTCCCTCTCCTGAAAATACTGTGATAATTACTATAACAGATTTTGCCGCTTTTTTCAATTGTTTTGTCGAAAAAACACAATAGGGAAAACACGCCTGCCACCTACTGCTTCTGAAGCGGTGCCGGCTGTTACGCGCCGCCCCAAAAGATATAATCCGCTGCAAGCACAGCACGCACAGGCGCCCCATCCCGACCGGCAATTTTCACCGGCGGAGCGATCAGAAAATACTCCCCCGGGGCGGCTTCCTCTAAATCTAGCCCCTCCAGCACGGCAATATGTTCCCGCAGCAGGGCTTGATGCGGTTTCACCTGATTGCCGGGGATACCGACCGACTGTGCGTCCGTCCCGACCAGGCGCACGCCGAGGGCGGCGAGCTCGTCGCCCGCATTCTCCAGAAAATATGCTGTGCCTCCACTTTTAAAGAGCACCCGTTCACACCCAGCAGGCACCAGCGCGTCGATTTGCCCGCCTGTGATGGGGCCGGGCGCTACCTCCACGACCAGACAGGGGCCGATATAGGCCTCCAGCGGCATTTCGGAGATCCCTTCACCACCCTCGACAAAGTGCATGGGCGCATCCGCGTGCGTGCCCGTGTGCAGGCAGGCGTAGAGGGCGGAGAGGTTGCATGCATCCCCGTTGGCGATTTGGCTGATCACATGCAGCCTCGGCTCAGGATCGCCGGGATAGACCGGCGCGGTAAGCAGATCGGAGGAAATATCAATCAGCCTCATAAACGAAGCACACCCCTTTGAAACAGCACAGGCGGGGGATGAATGGCTGCCCCCGCCTGCCGGTTTTTATTTAATATTGACCTTGGTTTTCATTAGCGCATTGGTGGCTGCAAACAGGCCCACAGCGATCAGCAGCTCAATGACAAAGCCCGCTACGCCGATCACCATGCCCTGCTGCGCCCCTGTCGCCGCCATGCTCGTTGTGAAGGAAAACGCGATTTTGCCCGCCGTATCGATCACAACTGTGAGCGGCACGTAAGAAGTTGCAACATAGAGAAGCGCCTGCATGATAAGATAGATCAGAAAAAAGGTGACTAGCGCCGAGAAGATGCCAAAGCGCTGGAAGGGGCGGATGTTGGAAATTGTGACCGCAAAAAAGACAATGGCGACAAATACAGCGATTTGAATAAACATTCCCACCGCCAAAACGGCGAGCGCCTTGCCGATTGCCTTTAAGGAAGGCAGGCCCACGGTTACCGTCAGCATATCCACCATGCTGCCGACCTCTTCGCCGATGGAGGACTGGATATAGGCGAACACAATAAAGAAGGTGGCGATCATAAACAGATAGCTCAGCAGCACCCAGACAAAGGAGACAATCGCCTTTGCGGTGAGCAGCGCGCTGCTTTTGACCGGAAGCGTATAACTGAGATATCCTTCTGCGCCGTAAAGCGTCCGGTTGAAATTCGTGACGACTGCGACCAGCGTGATGACCACACAGATCAGTCCAATAATGATCAGCGCAATGGAGCCGATCACACCCACCCAGGTCACCTTGACCGCATAGGAGAGCAACATCACGGCGAGTGTGACCACGGCGGCGATGTAGATATTCATCACGGAGTGGGCGCTTGAACGGAACTCATGCTTCATCAATTTGCCAAGCATAAGCGAACACCTCCTTAAACGTTTCCTCCAGCGTTTTGCCGGTAGCGTGAATCTCCTCCACGGCGGTGTTGACCAGCACCTTGCCGTTTCCAATCATCAGGGCGCGGTCAAAAATGCGCTCTAGGTCGTTGATTAGATGCGTGGAAAGGAGGATGGAGGCATTTTCCGCATAGTTTTTCATGATGAAATCCAGAATAAAGGCGCGGGCGGCAGGATCTACGCCGCCAAGCGGCTCGTCAAGCAGATAGAGCCGCGCCTGGCGGCACATCACCAGCACAAGCTGCAATTTCTCCTGCATTCCCTTGGACATGGATTTGATCTTCTGCTTCATCGGCAGGTGGAAGCCGTTAATCAGCTCCACGGCCTTGGCTTTGTCGAAATCCGCATAGAAATCTGCAAAATAGCCGACCGCATCTACCGGGCGCATCCAATCCGCAAGATAGGTTTTCTCCGGCAGGTAGGCGACGATACTTTTTGTATAAGGGCCTGGGCGGTGACCGTCGATTTTGACGCTGCCCTCATAATCGTTGATCAGGCCGGTCATAATTTTAATCAACGAGGTCTTGCCGCTCCCGTTCGGGCCGAGTAGGCCGATAATATTGCCCGCCCCAAATGAGAAGGAAATATCCTCCAGCACCCGGTTGCTCCCATAGGATTTTGACAGGTGCTCAATTTCGATCAGATTCGCCATGGTTCAGCCTCCTTTAGGCGTTATCCGTTTTCTTCCATTATAAAGATTTACAGGGGAATATCAATAAACAGTTTGTGAATTATGCACGGCAGGGACACGGATCGCCCAAAAGCCTCAGGCCAGGCTATTCTGCGGATCTGGCTGTGTGGTGACGCTCTCCAAAAATGTGCGGACGGCCTTTTCGTACCCCTCCTGATCCTCCAGATAGGCCATTGCATGCGCGGCGCCCTCCACAATGAGCTTTGTTTTATGCGTTGGGCAGGCGTCATACACCTCATGCACCATGGGCGTAGGGACGAAATCATCCCGGCTGCCATGAATGAAAAGGAAAGGTACGCGTGCCTTGCGGATTTGGCGTACCGGTTCATCCTGAGAAAAACGGTAGCCGGCCACAAGCCTACAAACCATGCTGGCGGCGGGGATCAGCGGCCAGGCGGGCAAGTGGTAGCGCAGCTTTGCCTCGTGCGCAAAAACCCCCTTTGCGGTGGAAAAGCCGCAATCCTCAATGATCCCCTTCACCTGGGGCGGAAGCGGTTCCCCAGCGGCGTTCATCACCGTGGCCGCCCCCATGGAAACGCCCTGCAACACAATCTCGCAATCCGGGCCGTAGGTATCAACGATATAATTGGCCCAGGCAATGCAGTCGAGCCGGTCCAGCCAGCCGAAGCCGATGTATTTCCCCTCGCTTTTGCCATGCGCGCGGTCATCCGGCATGAGCACATGGTAGCCCAGGGAGTGATAAAAGGGCAGCATATAGTAGTATTCACGCATTGGGCCGCTGCGGTAGCCATGGATGGCGAGCAGAAATTTGCGGCTGGCCGCCATGCCGCCTTCGGCCGGGACGAGTAGCCCGCTCAACCGCAGCCCGTCAAACGAGGGGATCTCCACCGCCTGTGTTTTGTGCGAGGCTACCCATGCGTTCCCCTCGCGCACGGCGCTACGCCAGCGCTCGAGCTCCTCGGGTGTAACGTGGCTTTTATCCATCGGGTCGCCAGGGTGCTTCTCCCGCACAAGCACCATTTTGAAAAACACGGCGCCAACTGCGGCAGCCAGCGCAAACAGGAGCAGCAGCACGAGCGCTGTGATGAGCAGGGCCTTTTCAAACAGATCCATACAAACCGTTCCTCTCTGGTTGATGATACCTTATATTGTATCAGCCGCTCCGTCGTTTTACAACGTTAGTTTTCAAATGTCAGATCTCAGATTGCGGCATCTGTATATGTTAAAATGATGTGACCCCCAAAAAGAGGAAGTCAAAGGCTCACTATGGTAGAATGAAATCACCACAAACCATTCACCAAAAGAGAGGACAGAGACTTCCCATGAAGAGAGTAGCACAAGAAACGCGAATCCGTCAAGGGGTCGTGAAGTATGCGGAGAAACACGGATTGTTATACTCTTACTCATGAGGGACAGAGCTCCTTTCCGTGGGTTGTTTGGTGCCGTAACTTAACTATACCCTATGAAGGCTCTGACCTTCTACCTTTTTATTCGCTTTTTCTTGCCCACGCTGTCCAATATGTATTGTAGCTCTACAGTAGCTCTACACTGAAATCTAATTTCGGGCTTGACGGGGCGCGCAGGATCTGCTATAATAGCTCCCGCAAAACAAAGAAGAACGCCTTTCGTTCTCACCTGCCGGGGCAGCCCGCGCCAGGTCAATACAGAGAAGCAGGGCCGTTATGGCCTGTGTTTTGAGTGTTGAGCGCGGACGAAGGGATTCTCCGCGCTTTGATTTATGCCAGCGGCCCGGCTATGTTGCCCAGCGGCCGCAGGCAGGTTTTGGAGGTGCTTGAACATTAGCAACAAAGACATGCAGATCAATGAGCAGATCCGCGACAGGGAAATCCGGGTGATCACAAACGCGGGCGAGCAGCTTGGCATTATGTCCGCACGGGAAGCGCTGCGCATCGCCGAGGAGAAGGATCTTGACCTTGTGAAAATTGCTCCCCAGGCCTCGCCGCCTGTCTGCAAAATTATGGATTACGGGAAATACCGTTTTGAGCAGGCAAAGCGTGAGAAGGAAGCGAGAAAAAACCAGCATATCGTGGAGATCAAGGAGATCCGTCTGTCTCTGAACATTGACAAGCACGACTTTGAAACAAAAGCCGGCCATGCCAGGCGGTTCCTGAAGGAAGGAAACAAGGTCAAGGTTTCCATCCGCTTCCGCGGCAGGGAGATGGCGCACCCCCAGAATGGGCTGGAGATCATGAAACGGTTCGCCGAAGAGCTTCAGGAAGAGAGCAACGTAGAGAAGCCTGCTAAGCTGGAAGGGCGTTCCATGATCATGTTCCTGGCCGCTAAGCCAGTGAAGTAACAAAGGAGGATTATTTATCATGCCGAAGATCAAAACCCACAGCGGTGCGAAGAAGCGCTTCAAAATGTCAAAGAACGGCAAGCCGATCCGCGCCCATGCCAACAAATCTCATATCCTGACGAAGAAAAATACAAAGCGCAAGAGGAATCTGCGTAAAACGAGCGTGGCGGACACCACGAACCAGAAGCAGATTAAGCGCCTGATTCCTTATAAATAAGAGGCGCGCCAGAAACAATACATTAACGGAGGTAACCTACCATGGCTCGTATCAAAGGCGCAGTGATGACGCGCAAGAGAAGGAATAAAACACTCAAGCTCGCCAAGGGCTACTATGGCTCCAAGAGCAAGCTGTTTAAGACCGCGAAGCAGGCGGTTATGAAATCCGGCCAGTATGCCTATATTGGCCGCAAGCAGAAGAAGCGCGATTTCCGTAGGCTGTGGATCACCCGTATTTCGGCTGCCTGCAAGCAGAACGGGATGAACTATTCCACCTTTATGAACGGCCTGAAGAAGGCAAACGTCACGCTCAACCGCAAGATGCTCTCTGAGATTGCCATTGCGGATCCGGCGGCTTTCACCGCTCTGGCCGAGCAGGCGAAGGCAGCGCTTAAATAAAGACCGATCAAAAGCAGCGCCCGGGGGTGACTCGGGCGTGCTTTTCTTTATTGGCTTTGTGGGAGGAGGGGCCTGCATGGAGGAGATTACAAGCCGGTCTAACGCCCGTGTGAAGGCTGCGGCGCAGCTTTGTTCCTCTGCTGCGGCGCGGCGCCGGGAGGGTCTGTTTGTGCTGGAAGGCGCCCGCCTGTGCACAGATGCAGCGAAAACAGGTGTATCGATTCGGCAGCTCTTTTTCACGCGGGAGGCTTTGGTTCGCTATCCGGAGGAAACGGCCTTCCTACAGGGGAAGGCTGGCGCCATTTTTTTGATTACGGAGGAAATCAGCCGCCGTTTGGGGGATACGCAATCCCCGCAAGGCATTTTTTGCATCTGCGAAGCACTTGACAAACGCCCCGGCGACGGTACAATAGAAAAGAATGGCAGCTATATCGCCCTTGAGAATATACAGGACCCAGCCAATCTTGGCGCAATTGCCCGCACGGCGGAGGCGCTGGGCTTGAGCGGGCTGCTTGTTTCCGGCGGGTGCGATATCTACAGCCCCAAGGCGCAGCGCGCCGCCATGGGGTCGCTTTTGCGGCTGCCAGTGCTGCGTGCGGATTCCCTGCGGGAAGCGCTGCTTCTTTGCCGTGCGCAGGGGCTGCGGCTGCTTGCTTCAACCCCTCGGGCGGAGGCGGTTCCCGCCCAGCAGGCAGGCCTTGGCCCAGGTACGGTTTGTGTGGTAGGCAATGAGGGAGCTGGTGTGACGCAGGAGACGATGGCTTTATGCGATACGCTGGTGACCATCCCAATGCTGGGGCGGGCGGAGTCGCTGAATGCCTCCGCAGCGGCAGCGATCCTCATGTGGGAAATGATGCGAGGGCGTTAAGGCTTCCAGAGAAGGAGGGTGTGCGTATGATGGGGCAAGGCTATTGGATCTGGCTGCAAGCCGCCCTTGGCGTGCAGGCGCGGCTGGAAGAGTTGATTGCCTATTTTGGCACGCCCCGCCGCATACTGGAGGCCGGGGAGTTGGAATGGCGGCTTTCCGGCCTGCTGACGGCAAAGCAGATTGATAAGCTGCAATCGAGCCGGCCGGAGGCGGCCGAAGCAACTCTCAAGCAGTGCGCGGAAAATGGATGGTCCGTGCTCACGCCAGAGGATCCGCTGTATCCCAGGCGGCTGCGGGAGTTGCCGAATTTCCCGGCAGTATTATATGTATGGGGCCGGATGCCTGATTTGAATGAGCGGGTGGCTTTGGCCGTCGTTGGCGCGCGGGAGGCCTCCCTGCAGGGCAGGCGGATCGCCCAGGGCTTGTGCGAGACGTTTGCTCGGGCGGGGGCGGTTGTGATTAGCGGCGGGGCGCTTGGCATTGATTCCGCCGCGCATATGGGCGCCATGGAAGGCGGCGGGGAAACCATAGCCTTTCTCGGATGTGGGCTTGGCGTGCGGTATCTGATAGAGAACCAGCCCCTGCGGGAGGCGGTGGCGGCCCATGGCGCGGTTGTCAGCGAGTTCCCTCCCGGCACGCTGCCCGGGCGGGGTACTTTCCCCATTCGCAACCGGCTGCTTTCCGGCGTCAGCTGCGGCACGGTGGTGATCGAGGCGGGCGAAAGGAGCGGCTCCCTGATCACAGCCCGCTGCGCGCTAGAGCAGGGGCGCGATGTGTTTGCTGTGCCTGGCGATATTGTCAGCTCCGCCTACACAGGGGCCAACCGGCTTATTCGGGATGGCGCGAAGCCCGTCCTCACCGCGATGGATGTGCTGGAGGAGTATCAATACCTCTACCCGGATGCCCTGCGCCTTGAGCAAGCGCGCGGGCCGCTATTTCACAAAAAAGAGGCGGCCGGGCAGCGGGGCGCGTATCCTAGCGTACGGCCGCATACGATAAGGGCAACAGAGCAGACGCAGGCGCAATATCCGGCCGTGCAGGCCCGCCCGCTTCCGGCGGAGCTCAGCGAGACGGCAAAGCGTTTGGCCGGGCTACTGTCGGAAGAAGCGCTGCATGTGGATGAAGTGACCAGCCGGCTGCGGGAGCCGCCGCAACGAGTGCTGGAAGCGCTGACAGAGCTGGAGCTCTACGGGCTTGCGCGCCAGGAGCCTGGCGGGTGTTATACAACGGCCCCGGCGCCCGCGGAATAACGCACTGGCCCAACCGCAGGGCCGCTTTTGAAAACGGCGTTTTTTTCAATATATATTTTTAGGATGATGATATGTCAAAGCTTGTCATTGTGGAGTCCCCGGCGAAAGCCAAGACGATTCAGAAATATTTGGGCAAAGGGTATGAGGTGACCGCCTCAATGGGCCATGTGCGGGATTTACCGCCTGCCCGGCTGAGCGTGGATGTCAAAAAGGATTTCACGCCCAAATATGCAATCATTAAGGGGAAAGAGCAATTTGTAAAGGATTTAAAAAAGACGGCCGCCGCGAGCGAGCAGGTCTTCCTTGCGACGGACCCTGACCGCGAAGGAGAGGCGATTTCGTGGCATCTTGCCACGATCCTTAATTTGGATCTGAAAGAGCCCAACCGCGTGACCTTTAATGAAATCACGAAAACGGGCGTGAAAAACGGCATGGAACACCCGCACGCCGTAGATATGGATCTTGTCAACGCGCAGCAGGCGCGCCGCATTCTCGACCGGCTGGTGGGCTATAAGCTCAGCCCGTTTGTGTCGCAGAAGATCCACCGTGGGCTCTCTGCCGGGCGTGTGCAGAGCGTTGCGTTGCGGATGATTGTGGATCGCGAGGAGGAAATCCGCGCGTTCCAGCCGGAGGAGTATTGGTCGCTGGATGCAAAATTCCTCACCCCGGGCACACGCCGGGTGTTCGCCGCCGCGTTTTACGGCAACGAGCAGGGGAAAATAAAGGTTGAAAACAAGGAGCAGGCCGACGCCATCCTGGCACAGCTGGAGGGCGCGCAATACCATGTGAAAACCGTGAAAAAGGGCACGCGCCGCAAGAGCCCGGCGCCGCCGTTTATCACCTCCACCCTGCAGCAGGAGGCGTCGCGCCGCATGGGCTTCCAGGCCAGGAGGACGATGAAGGCCGCTCAGGAGCTGTATGAAGGCGTTGAGGTGGAGGGCATCGGCTCCGTCGGCTTGATTACCTATATGAGGACGGACTCGCTGCGCATCTCCGAGGAGGCGCGCGCTCAGGGCAACGATTATATCAGGGAGCACTGGGGCGAAAAATACCTGCCGGAGAAGTCGCGCTACTATAAATCCCGCGCCAACGCGCAGGATGGGCACGAGGCCATCCGCCCCACTATGCCGTCGCTCACCCCTGAGCAGGCAAAAAAGAGCCTGACCTCCGATCAATACAAGCTGTATAACCTCATCTGGAAGCGCTTTATGGCGAGCCTGATGGCCAATTGCGTGCAGAATACCATCCGCGTGGAAATTGCAGCCACGCCAGAGGAGCCGCAGGCGGGCGGCAATTATCTCTTCACGGCGAGCGGATATTCCATCAAGTTTGACGGCTATACCGTCCTCTATGAGGAGAGTACGGACGATGCGGAATCAGACGGCCGCCTGCCGGAGATCCAGGAGGGGGATAAGCTCAAGCTGAAGGAGATTGCCGGAAATCAGCATTTCACCCAGCCGCCGCCCCGCTACACAGAGGCCTCGCTGATCAAAACGCTGGAGGAGAACGGCATTGGCCGCCCGAGCACCTATGCCTCCATCATCTCCACAATTACCGGCCGGGATTACGTCAAACGCGAGGCAAAGCAGCTGCACCCCACAGAGCTGGGCGAGGCGATGACAAAGCTGCTGAGAGAGAAATTCCCTAAAATCGTCAACACGAAATTTACAGCCTCCATGGAAGCCTCGTTGGATAAGGTCGGCGAGGGGCAGGAGGATTATATCAAAATGCTCCACACGTTTTATGATGACTTTGACGCCACGCTCCAAAAGGTCAAGGAGGAGATGAAGGATGTCAAAATCAAGCTCGCTGAGGATCAAACGGATATCCCCTGTGAGAAATGTGGGCGCATGATGGTTGTCAAGGTGGGGCGCTACGGCAAATTCCTTGCCTGCCCAGGTTACCCGGAGTGCAAAAACACCAAGCCCCTCGTGCAGGAGACGGGCGCTTTCTGCCCACGCTGCGGCGGCAAGGTGATCGCCAAAAAATCCAAGCGTGGCTATCCGTTTTATGGATGCAGCAATTACCCGGATTGCAATTTCATGACGTGGGATCAACCCACCACCGAAACGTGCCCGCAGTGCGGCAAATCCCTGTTTAAGCGGCGCGGTGGGCTGATCGTGTGCCTCAATGAGGGCTGTGGCTATGAGCGCAAGGCAGAGCGCAAAAAGAAGGGCACAGCGCAGGCGGCGGATGAGGCGCAGGAAAAATCATAAACGCCGGAAAGGAAACCCGACCCATGGAAAAGAAGGCAACGGTAATCGGCGCGGGGCTCGCGGGCTGCGAAGCCGCTTGGCAGCTGGCGCAGGCGGGTATAGCGGTAACGCTTGTGGAGATGAAGCCGGTTCGTTTTTCCCCTGCTCACCACAGCGAGGGCTTTGCGGAGCTGGTGTGCTCCAACTCCTTTAAGGCGGAGCGGTTGGGCTCTGCGGCAGGCCTCCTGAAGGCGGAGATGCAGGCGCTTGGCTCGCTGTGCGTTGCCTGCGCGTATGAAAGCCGCGTGCCGGCAGGGGGCGCTCTGGCGGTTGACCGGGAGCTGTTTTCCCGCCTGGTGACGGAAAAAATCTGCGCCCACGCGCGCATCACGGTAGAGCGGCGGGAGATGACCGCCCTCCCGGAGAGCGGCGTTACGGTTGTGGCGGCGGGGCCGCTGGCCTCCGACGCGCTCGCCAAGGAGATTTCCGCCCTGTGTGGAGCAGGGCTGAGCTTTTACGATGCGGCCGCGCCAATTGTGAGCGCGGAGAGCCTTGATATGGCCTGCGCGTTCACCCAATCCCGCTATGACCGGGGCGGGGAGGCGGATTATATCAACTGCCCGATGGACAAAGCGGAGTATGAAGCGTTTTACGAGGCGCTCCTCCATGCCGAAAGCGCCGGGACGCACGCTTTTGATAAGCGGCATGGCGTGTATGAGGGCTGTATGCCGATTGAGGTGATGGCCTCGCGCGGGGCGGATACCATGCGCTTCGGCCCCCTCAAGCCCGTCGGCCTGCGGGACCCGCGCACAGGGCACAGGCCGTGGGCCGTGGTGCAGCTGCGCAGGGAGAATGCCCAGGGCACGATGTATAATCTAGTGGGCTTTCAAACCAATCTGAAATTCGGTGAGCAGAAGCGTGTGTTTTCGATGATCCCGGCGCTGAAAAACGCAGAATTCCTGCGCTATGGAGTGATGCACCGCAACACATTTTTGGATTCGCCGCGGCTGCTCAACGCGGACTATTCCCTGCGCGGGCGGCCGGAGCTGTTTTTTGCAGGGCAGATCACGGGTGTGGAGGGGTATATGGAGTCGGCTGGCTCCGGCATTGTCGCGGGGCTCAGCGCAGCCCGCAGGCTGTGCGGAGAACGGGCGCTCCCTCTTCCGGTAGACACCATGCTCGGCGCGCTGGCGGGCTATATCAGCGATCCGTCGGTTTCCAATTTTCAACCCATGGGGGCCAATTTCGGTGTGCTGCCGCCGCTGGAGCGCACGATTCGGGAGAAAAAGGAGCGGTATGAATCGCTCTCCCGCCGTGCGCTGGCATCGTTGGAGCGCTGGATTGCAGAGAGCGGGCGCCCATTTCCGGGCGCGGCGCAATTTGAATAAAAAGCGGGGCGGCTGTTAAGCCGCCAAAAATTGCACAACCTATAGAGAGAAGGCATGATATATGAAAATCATTGCAGACGCATTTGGCGGGGACCACGCGCCGCTTGCAGTGCTTCAGGGATGCGAAATGGCGGTGCGGGAGTTGGGGGTGGAGATTCTGCTCACAGGCGATCAGGCGAAAATAGAGGCCTGCGCGCGGGAAAACAACATATCCCTCACGCATATGGAGATTCTCCATGCGCCGGATGTGATGGGCATGGAAGATGCGCCCACCAGTATCGCTAAGGAAAAAAGCGAGACCTCCATGGCGGTTGGGCTCAAGACGCTTGCGGCCGGGGAGGGGGATGCCTTTGTCTCCGCCGGCAGCACAGGCGCGCTGGTGGTGGGCGCGACACTTCTGGTCAAACGCATCCGGGGTGTGCGCCGTGCGGCAATTGCAAGTGTTTTGCCCTCTAATGGGGCGCCGTTTCTGCTGATGGATTGCGGTGCAAACACGGAGTGCACCGCCCAGATGCTCGATCAGTTCGGCGCAATGGGCAGCTTCTATATGCAAAGGGTGCTTGGGGTGACCAGGCCCCGCGTGGGCCTTGCCAACATCGGCGTGGAAAAAACAAAGGGCGGCCCGCTTCAGCTGGAGGCCTATTCCCTTATGGAGGCGGCGCCGTACCACTTTATCGGCAACGTAGAGGCGCGGGATGTGCCCTTTGGTGCGTGCGACGTGCTGGTGGCGGACGGCTTTACCGGCAACATGCTGCTCAAGATGTATGAGGGTGTGGCGGGCGCGATGATGGTCAACATCAAGGCAATCTTCAAAAAAAACCTGCTGACAAAGCTGGGTGCCCTCATGGTGAAGAATGGGCTGATGGATTTTAAAAAGCGGATGGATTATACGGAGTTTGGCGGCGCGCCGCTGCTGGGAATTGCGAAGCCCGTCATCAAGGCACACGGCTCCTCCAACGCAAAGGCGTTTTGCAGTGCTATCCGGCAGGCCAAGCAGTTCCACGAAACGGGCGTGATTGGCGAGATTGCGGGCGCTGTCTCCCGCGCGAAGCAGGAGCTGGGGCAGGCAGCCTCCACAACGAATGCATAAAGCGTTTATCAGTGCACAGAAAGGGCGGTCAATTGGATGAATGGTCAGGGGCAGCTAAAGGAATTAGAGCAAAAATTGCAGTATACGTATCGAGATATCAACCTGCTGGAGCGCGCGCTGACGCATTCCTCCTATGCGAATGAGCGCCAGGTCTCCTATGGCAGCAACGAGCGGCTGGAGTTTTTGGGGGATTCTGTGCTCGGCTTTATCACGGCGGATTATTTCTACCGCCATTTTTCCCACCTTCCGGAGGGCAAGCTGACCAAGCTGCGCGCAGCCACGGTGTGCGAAAAATCCCTGCATGGGTTTGCAGGGGAGATTGACCTCGGGCATTACCTACGCCTGGGGCATGGGGAGGAAAACACCGGTGGCCGGGAGCGCCCCTCCATTTTGGCCGACGCTTTTGAGGCAGTGATCGCCTCTATCTATCTGGATGGCGGCATTGAGGCAGCACGCGCCTTTGTGCTGCGGTTTATCAAAAATGCGGTGCAGCATAGCCTCCCATTTCAGGATTACAAGACGACGTTGCAGGAGGTTATCCAAAAGAATCCGGAGGAGGAGCTCGAATACGTCCTCACGGGGGAGAGCGGGCCGCCGCACGATAAATCCTTCACGGTGGAAGTCCACCTCAACAGCAACGTGATCGGCCGCGGCACGGGCCGGAGCAAAAAGCTGGCCGAGCAGGCGGCTGCGCGCGAGGCGCTCGCGCTGATGGGCCTGTGAGCGGGAAGCATATCAACATTGCCCTGTTTATCCCACACGAGGGCTGCCCGCACCAGTGCAGCTTCTGCAATCAGCGCAGCATTTCCGGCGCCGTGCACAAGCCTCGCGCGCAGGATGTGCGGGCGGCAGTAGAAACGGCGCTGTGCACGCGGGATTGCACGGGCGCAGAGCTCGCTTTTTTTGGCGGGAGCTTTACTGCGATCCACCGGGCGTATATGCTGGAGCTGCTGGAGGCTGCCAGCCCCTATGTGCAGGAGGGCAGGCTTGCGGGCATCCGGGTTTCTACCCGGCCGGATGCTGTCGGGCCGGAGGTGCTTGCACTGCTCAAAAACGCCGGGGTGACGGCCATCGAGCTCGGTGCGCAGAGCATGAACGACCATGTTTTGCAGGCGAACGGTCGTGGCCACACGGCGAAGCAGGTGGAGGAGGCCTCCCGCCGTATCCGGACGCTGGGCTTTGCGCTTGGCCTCCAGATGATGACAGGCCTTCCGGGCGACACGGATGCCGGTGCACGGGAGACGCTGGAGCGGCTGCTGGCGCTGGGGCCGGATACGATGCGGATTTACCCCACCATCGTGCTGGAGGGCACGTCTCTGGCGGAGCAATACCGCGCGGGTGGCTACCAGCCGCCGGCGCTGGAGGAAGCGGTTGCGCTGTGTGCACAGCTTTTGCTGCGCTGCCATCGCGCAGGCGTGCCGGTGATTCGGCTTGGGCTGCACGCGGGCGGGGAGGTACAGGCCGGTTACCTTGCGGGGCCCTGGCACCCCGCCTTCCGCGAGCTGTGCGAAGGGGAAATTTATTATCAGCGCGCTGGGGATGCCTTGCGCCTGGCTTTGCCGCAGGGTGGGCGCGCCGTTTTGTGGGTTGCGCCGCAGGCGGTCTCCCAGATGACAGGGCAGCGCCGTCAAAATATAGAGCGGTTGAAGGCGCAGGGCTTTGACTGCCGCGTCCAACCGGACGCAGAGCTGCAAAAATATGAAATCAGATTGGAACGCCAGAGATGAGATGTCAGACGTTGGCTGGGCTCGTTACGCTGAGGTCTGAGATCTGATGCCTGTCGTTTTCGCTTGGAGGTTCCTTACCCAATGATTTTAAAATCGCTTGAAATGCAGGGCTTCAAATCCTTCCCAGATAAAACGGTGCTCACCTTTGATCAAGGGATTACCTGTGTCGTCGGGCCAAACGGCAGCGGCAAAAGCAATGTTTCCGATGCGGTGCGCTGGGTGCTGGGCGAGCAATCCACCAAGAGCCTGCGCGGCTCCAAGATGGAGGATGTGGTCTTCAGCGGCACAAGCGTGCGCCGGGCGCAGGGCTTTGCAGAGGTCACGCTGCGGCTGGATAACAGCGACCGTTCCCTCCCACTTGAGGAGGACGAGGTGGCGGTGACCCGGCGGTATTACCGCTCCGGCGAGGGGGAATACCGCATCAATGGGAATACCGTGCGGCTGAAGGATATCCATGAGCTGTTTATGGATACGGGCCTGGGGCGGGATGGCTATTCCATCGTCAGCCAGGGTAAAATTGCGGATATGATCTCCGCAAAATCCAGCGAGCGGCGTGAAATGTTTGAAGAGGCAGCGGGGATTTCTCACTACCGTTACCGCCGGGCGGATGCGAACCGCCGCCTGGAACAGGCGCAGGAAAATCTGGTGCGGCTGAAGGATATTTTATCAGAGCTGGAGGCGCGGGTAGAGCCTCTGCGCGAGCAGAGCGAAAAAGCGGAGCAGTTCCTCGTTTTGGCGCAGGAGAAAAAAGAACTGGAGATCGGCCTGTGGCTGCACACGATCCGGCAATCCAATGAGCGGCTGCGCGAGCAGGAGCATAAAATTGCGCTCGCCAGCGCCCAGCATGAGGGCGCCGAGCGCGAGCTCTCTGAGATTGAGCAGGAGATTGAAGCGATCATTGCCCAATCGCAGGAGGTAACTGTGCGCATCGACGAGGTGCGCCACGGTGCGGCGCAGCTGGAGGAGGAGGCCGCCCGCCTGGAGGCGCAGGCCGCTGTGGCGGAAAACTCCATTTTACATAACAGAGAGGCAATCGCCCGTATCGAACGGGATCGGGGGCAGGCGCAGGAGACCTGCCGCCATTTGGAGGAGCGTATCGCGCAGGAATCGAGCGCAATTGAGGAGCTCATTTGCCAGGCGGAGCAAGCGCATGCGGCGCTTCAGGCGCTTTCAGCGGAATCGGCGCAGCTTTCTCAGCAGGGGGAAGCACTGGCGGGGCGCTCTGCCGGCATCTCAGAGGAGATCGCCGGGCTTGGCGGGCAGATGGCGGATTGCAGGGTGCAGGCCTCCCATGTGGAGAGTGCGATGGCGGAAATCCATGCGCGCGTTGCGACGATTGATGAGACCTTTACCGCCCGAAATGCGCTCATTGAGCGCTTGAACCGTGAAAAGCAGACGGCGCAGGAGGCCTTTGTGAAATGTGGGGAAACGGTGGAAGAGCTTTCCAATGCGATGAAGGGCTATTCCATGCGGCTGGATTCCCGCCGGGCAAGAGCCGAAAAACGCAGAAAAGAACAGGAAGCCCTGGAGCTGGATTTGAAGCAGAAGGATTCCCGCATTCATATGCTCGAGGATATGGAAAAGAATATGGAGGGGTATGCGGGCAGTGTGCGCGCAGTGATGCGCGAGGCGAGGCGAGGTAGCCTGCGCGGCATCCACGGTGCGTTATCGCAGCTGATCTCCGTGCCGGAGCAATATGCCGTCGCAATCGAAACAGCGTTCGGCGCTGCCCTTCAGAATATTGTGACGGATACCGAGAACGATGCGAAGCGTGCAATCCAGTTCCTCAAGCAGACAAAGGGCGGCCGCGCAACCTTCTTGCCCTTGAGCGCCGTGCGCGGCAAGGTGCTGGAGGAAAAGGAGCTCGCCCAGTGCGAGGGCTTTGTGGCCATCGCGTCTGAGCTGGTGAGCTGCGATGCAAAATATGAGGCGGTTGTAAAAGCGCAGGTGGGCCGCACGGCAGTGGCGGAGGATATGGATTGCGCCATTGCGATTGCGCGACGGTTTGGTTACCGCTTTCGGATTGTTACGCTGGATGGCCAGGTGATCAATGCCGGCGGCTCCATGACCGGCGGCTCGCGTATGCAAAACGCCGGCTTTTTGAGCCGGTCGAATGAAATAGAAAAACTGCGTGCTGAAAGGCAAACGGCAAGCGCGCGCTTTGAGGAAGGCGTTGCCGCTTATAAAGCGGCGCGGGAAGAGTTCGCCGCTGCGCAGGCGGAATTTGAAGGCGCTCAGGCGGATCTGACGCGCGCGCAGGAGGAGCGGGTGCGCAGTGAAAGCGCGCTGAAGCTGGTTGCCGGTCAATTGGAGACGGCGGCCGCCACAGCGGACGATTTACAGAGGGAGCGCGAGGCGGCTGTGCAGCGCCTCTCCGCGCTGGAGGGCGAGCAGGCCGCGATCCGTCAAAAGGAAGAGGAGCTTGCTGCCCAGATGCAGCAGGCGGAGGACCGGCTTGCTGATGTGACGGCACAACGCCAAGCGCTCGCCGCAAAGCGCCAAGCGCTTAGCGGGCAGGAGAAGGATCTGCAACTCTCCCTCCTGGCGGCGGAGAAGGACCGCCAGGCTCATGCGGAGACAGTGGAATCCCTAGAGCGCCGCCGTGCAGGGCATTTGGCGCGGATAGAGGAGTTGGAGGCCGAGATCACGGGCGTGGAGGAGAAAAACCGTGCCCTGGGCGAAGAAAAGGACGGCCTTGTGCAGCAGGCACAAGCTCTGCGCGGGCAGAGCGGCGGCTCCCGAGAGGAGATTGAGGGCTTTATCGCGCAGCGCAACGAGCTGGAGGCGCGTTCCTCTAAGCTCCGGCTGCTGGAACGGGCGAAATCCGCCGAGAGGGAGAAGCTCAGCGGCGAGCTTGCCCGTTTGGAGGAGCGAAAGGCCGCCATGCGCAAGGAATATGATGAGACGGTTAACAAGCTCTATGACGAATATCAGCTCACCCGCCGCGAGGCGGAGCAGCTCTGCCCGGAGCTGAAGGAGCCGGCAAAGGCGCAGCGGCGGCTGGGCGAGCTGAAGGCGAAAATTCGCGCGCTGGGGAGCGTCAATGTCAGCGCCATTGAGGAGTATAAAGAGGTCAGCGAGCGCTATGCCTTCCTCAGCGGGCAGATTGGAGATGTGGAAGCCTCCCGCGATGAGCTGCTGCGCCTGATTGAGGAGCTGACCAAGAAAATGGCGGAGCAGTTCCGCGAGCAGTTTTATAAAATCAACATGCATTTTGGTGGAACGTTCACCGAGCTTTTTGGCGGCGGTAAGGCTGAGCTGCTGCTGGAGGACCCGCACGATGTGCTGGAGTGCGGCATCGATATCAAGGTGCAGCCGCCGGGCAAAAATGTGCAGAATATCGATCTGCTTTCCGGTGGAGAGAAAGGCCTTTCGGCCATCGCGCTGCTTTTTGCAATCCTGAAGGTGACGCCATCCCCCTTCTGTATTTTTGACGAGGTGGAAGCCGCTCTGGATGACGTCAACGTTACGCGCTATGCGCAGTATTGCCGCCGTATGACGCAGAGCACGCAGTTTATCCTGATCACGCACCGCCGCGGCACGATGGAAGAGGCGGATGTCCTCTACGGCATCACGATGCAGGAGGAGGGTGTTTCTAAAATGCTGGAGCTCAAAACGGCGGAAATGGCGAAAAAGCTGGGGATTGGATGAAGTACGCGTGGTTTTGCTGCCCAGCTGGGGTAGACCAGAAGCCCTTGCCCAGGGAGTGGAGCCCAAAGGCTTGGACTGGGCTTGCAGGCTTCTTCCTCCGTGCTGTAAGGTAATATGGCGCTCGCTTGAACGCAGGGAGCGGACGCTCCGTTTGCTTTCGTACCCGCAATATGATACAATACAAGAATCATTTAGCCTGTACAGAGGGCAGGCTTTCCCGTTAAAAGAAGATAGATCAGGAGGCCGCGCAATGGGGATTTTTAAAAAATTTAATTTTGGATTAAAAAAGACACGTGAGCAGATGTCTGGCGCGATCGATTCTGTGCTGGAGGCGAGCACAGCAATTGACGACGCGCTGTTTGAAGAGCTGGAGGAAATCCTCATTATGGGCGATGTTGGCGTGGCGACAGCGCAGCACGTCATTGACGAGTTGCGTGACCGCGTGAAAAAACGCGATCTGAAAAAGCCGGACAAGCTGCGTCGGGTCATCCGGGAGGTCGTTGCCGATATGCTCACCGGCAAGGAGGGGATGGAGCTGGATACGATCCCCTCCGTGATCTTGGTCATCGGGGTCAACGGCGTGGGCAAGACGACCACCATCGGCAAGATGGCAGCGTATTATAAAGCGCAGGGCAAAAAGGTGATCCTGGCGGCGGCGGATACCTTCCGTGCGGCAGCCATCGAGCAGCTGGAGATCTGGGCGGACCGCGCGGGCGTGGAAATCGTCAAGCACCGCGAGGGGGCGGACCCGGCAGCCGTCATTTTTGATACGATTTCAGCCGCCAAGGCGCGCAACGCGGATTTGATCATCTGCGATACGGCGGGCCGGCTGCATAATAAGAAAAACCTGATGGAGGAGCTTGCAAAGATTTACCGTGTGATCGACCGAGAGCTTCCCTATTCCGACCGCGAGGTGCTGCTGGTGTTGGATGCGACCACAGGGCAGAACGCCGTCAATCAGGCGCGGGAGTTTATGAATGCGGCGGAAATCACGGGCATTGTGTTGACCAAGCTGGACGGTACGGCGCGCGGCGGCGTGGTGCTGAGCATTATGGATGACCTGAAAATTCCGGTTAAATTTGTGGGCGTGGGCGAGCAGGTTGACGATTTGCAGCCGTTTGACGCCGAGGCGTTTGCAGAGGGCCTGTTTGAAAGCGTCAGCCGGGAGGAGGAAGCCTGAGCCCCTGCGGAGAGCCTCACTTTGCGGAAAGGACGGTTTGTGTAATGGGTAAACTGGCAAGAGGGCTGCGGGCGCTCTGGCGTTTTTCCTGGCGGCTGTGGAAAAAGATTTACCACCGCTGGTATGACCGCGGCGGCGAGCGCTATCATCCGCTGGAGCTGGCCCATAAAAAGCATCCGGGTATCTGGGATTATTTAGGGGATCCGCTGCGCGATCAACGCTCGAGCAGGCGGGCGGTGCGCCGCCAGCAGCGCCGGGAACGCCGCAGAAGGCGCAGGCTGCTGCGCCGGGAGCGCTGGTATCTGCACAGGCAACGCTGGCGGGAGCGTTTGAACTTGAACGCACCGGAATAAAGGCGCTTTGATTACAGATTACAAGAGAAAAGGCGGGGAGCCATATGGATTTTTTGGTTGCGACACATAACCTGAAGAAGCGGGAGGAGCTTCAGCGAATCCTGAGCCCTTTGGGGATTCGGGTGCTGACCGCCGAGGAGGCGGGTGTGCGCCTGAGCGATGTGGAGGAGACGGGAGCCACCTTTGAAGAAAACGCCTTTTTGAAAGCGGATTCCGGCTGCCGGGAGAGCGGGATGCCCTGCATCGCGGATGATTCCGGCCTGGAGGTGGATGCCCTGAACGGCGCACCAGGCGTGTATTCCGCGCGGTTTGCAGGCGAGCATGGCAATGATCAGAAGAATAACCAGCTTCTGCTGCAAAAATTGGAGCAGGTGCCGATGCCGCAGCGCACGGCGCGCTTTGTCAGCTGCGTGTGCTGCGCCTTCCCGGATGGACGCCATTTCGCTGTGCGGGGCACCTGCGAAGGGCATATTGCTTTTGAGGCGCATGGCTCCGGGGGCTTTGGGTATGACCCGCTGTTCCTCGTGGGTGGGAAAACCTTCGGCGAGCTGACAGCGGAGGAAAAGGACCGCATCAGCCACCGGGGGAACGCCCTGCGCTGCTTTGCGCAGGAGCTTCCCCATTATCTTAACACAGGAAAGGAACGCATATGACAGGGAAGGAAAGGGCCGTGCTGCGTGCGCAGGCGAATACGCTGGAGGCATTGTTTCAGGCGGGTAAGGGCGGCGTCAATGAGGCGCTGATTGCCCAGACGGAGGATGCGCTGCGCGCGCGGGAGCTCATCAAAATCAAGGTCTTGCTGGAGACAACGCCGGAGCCGCCGAAGGCAGTCGCTCAGCGGCTGGCGGAGGCCACCGGGGCGGAGATTATCCAGGTTATCGGCGGCAGCGTTGTGCTATATCGCTATAGCCCGGCGCTGCATGAGCCGGCTAAAAAGGAAAAGCCAAAATCCGGCACGGGCAACCGGCCCAACAGCCGCAGGAGCGCAGCCCAGCTGCGCCAGAAACGGGAGTCGGGAGGCCGCTCCCCTGCACGGCGGGGCCAGGGACGCAGCGTGAAATAGGGGAATGCCGATGGGGGAAACGACAATGGGCACAGAAGCAGCTTCCGGGCGGCCGGAACGCATCGGTGTTTTCGGCGGTACCTTTAACCCACCGCACAGCGGCCATGTGCATTTGGCGAATGCGCTCGTCCGGTCGCTGGGGCTGAGCCGGGTGCTCATCATTCCGGCAAACCTGCCGCCGCACAAGCAGGCGCAGATGCTGGCAAGCGGGGAAGACAGGCTGCAAATGTGCCGCCTCGCCTTTGCGGGGGCGCCGTTTGAGGTGAGCGCCATGGAGCTTACACGCGGCGGGAAGAGCTACACCTATGATACGCTTGCGGCGCTGCATGCGGAATATCGCGGCGCAGAGCTGTATTTGTTTCTGGGCACGGATATGTTGCTCACCTTTCATCAGTGGTACCGTCCGCAGGGCATTTTGGAGCTCTGCCGGCTATGTGTGGCGGCACGCGGGGCGATGGCGGAGTATCAATCTTTGGAGGATTATATCCGCAACGGCCCGTTGGGAGATATTAGCAGCCGCGTGACGCTGTGCATCGCACAGCCCTTCCCCCTGAGCTCTACTGAGCTGCGGGAGCGGCTGCGCGCAGGGCGCTCAGTGGAAGGCCTGCTGCCACAGGCGGTTTATGGTTATATTCAGGAAAAGGGGCTTTATCACATGCTTGATACACAGCGCAATTCGGAGTTTGTGGAGGCCATCCGCATAAAACTGCGCCCGGAGCGGTTCACCCACTCGATCAATGTGGCGCAGGCGGCAGAGCAGCTGGCCAGAAAGTATGGCGCAGATCCCGAAAAGGCGTATACAGCGGGCATTTTGCATGATATAATGAAAAATAGCCCGCCGAAGGAGCAGCTGGCCGTGATGGAGCAGGCCGGTATGCCTTTGACGGCGGTTGAGCGCGCAAACCCGAAGCTCTGGCATGCCATGGCGGGGGAAGCCTATGTGCGCTGTGTACTCCATGTGCAGGATGAGGCAATTCTGCAGGCGATTCGTTACCACACCACGGCGCGCGCAGGCATGAGCACGCTGGAAAAGGTGCTCTATATTGCCGATTTTATCTCTGCGGACCGGGATTATGACGGCGTAGAGGGCATGCGCAAGGCCGCTGGGGTGAGCCTGGAGCAAGCCATGTTGGAGGGCATGCGTTTTTGTATCGTTGACCTAGTGCAGACAGGGCAGGTGATCCATACGGACAGTGTGGAGGCCTATAATGAAATCCTCATAGCCGAAGCTGCACAAGGGGAGAAGCCGAATGCGTAAAACGGAAAAGCGCCTCGGGTGGCAGATGCTGCTCTACTGCTTGCTGGTATCTGCCTGTTTTTTGGCGGTGTGCTCCAAAAGCTCCTTTTTATATCCGCTCAATAACGGCAGCGATGCGCAGTGTTTTTTCACTGTGGGCAAGGGGATGATGCACGGCCTCGTTCCCTATCGGGATCTTGTGGAGCAGAAGGGGCCGCTGCTCTATTTTCTCTATGGCCTTGCCACACTGGTTTCAGAGCGCTCGTTTTTCGGCGTTTACCTGCTGGAAGTGCTCAGCTGCACGGGTTTTCTGTATTGCTCCTATCAGATTTTCGCCCTGTTTTTTCCGCCGAAGCTGGCGAAATTTTATTACATTGCTGCGCCGTTGATGGCGGTGGTCAGTTTTACCTCCCCCAGCTTTTTTCACGGCGGCGAGGTGGAGGAGCTCACCCTCCCCCTCATGGCGCTGACGCTCTATTTTTTGCTGCGCTATTGCAGGGAACTCTACCCGGGTGCGATGCCGCTGAGCTGGCTGTTCCTTGCGGGCGTATGCGCCGGATGCGTGCTGTGGATGAAATTTACGCTGTTAGGCTTTTGGATTGGCTTTATGGCATCTGTCTTTTTGGGGCTGCTGGTGTCCCGCCAGCCTGCAAGGGCTTTGGGAAGCTGCCTGGTCTTTTTGGGCGGCATGGCGGTCACGGCGTTGCCCTGGCTTGCCTATTTTGGCGGGGAGGGCGCACTGGGCGATTTGTTTGAGGTTTATTTTTATAACAACATTTTTGCCTATGCTGAAACACTCTCCATGGGGGAGCGGCTGGCAGGCATTCTGCAGGCGCTTGCCCGGATGGCGTACCGTACGCCGTGGTTGTTTGGCGCGGGAGTAATCGGCGTGGCCGGGATGCTCCTTTTGCGCCGCCTGCATCAAAACTGGCTGGGCGCGCTGTCGCCCCTCGCCTGTGCGCTGTGCCTGGCGGTGGGCCTGTATTGGGGCGGCCGGAGATATACCTACTATTTTTTCATCTTTGCAGGCTTCACGATTTTGGCGGCTGTGGTGATCACGCACCTGATCGTGGCGGTGGGGAGCCGGTGGTTCCACCCGCGTTCCGCCCTGCCGGGGCGCAGGCTGATGGCGCTCTCCGCTGTGCTGGTGGTTGCGCTTTCCGGCGCCTCCTATTTCTTTTGCGAGAATACGTATCTTTTGGGCACATCCAAGGAGCAGTGTGTGCAATATCGCTTTGCCAGCATCATCAACGAGCGGGAGGATGCAACGCTCCTCAGCTATAATTTTTTGGATTTTGGCTTTTACTATGCGGCGGATACATTGCCGGTCAGCCGGTATTTTTGCTTATTGAATATTGACGATGAGAAGCTGCCGGAAATGCGTGCTGAACTCAATCAGATCGTACGGGAGCGGGGCGTGGATTTTGTCATTGTAATGCTGAGCCCGGAGCAGGATGCCGCGCAGCTGTATCTGCCGGAGCTGACCCGCAATTATGAATTGGCGGCGCAACAGGTAGAAACCACCGATAATCGCATCCAGTTAAAATTTGCGCTTTTTCGGGCGAAAGATTTGGCGCCCGCCTCGTAAAGGAAGGCGTTTGTGCAAATGCTAGTATTCAAAAGAACAAAGTGCGGAGGGATTTGATGACGGGACTTGAATTGGTGAAGGCAGCAGTGCGCGCGTTGGATGAAAAAAAGGCGGAGGATATTGAGGTGATTCAAATCACGGAACTCTCCGTTGTGGCGGATTATTTTGTGATTGCAAACGGCACCTCTAACACGCATGTGCGCGCGCTCGCGGGCGAGGTGGAGGATGCGCTTTTGAAGCAGGGTGTACCGGCTGGCCACATCGAGGGCCGCGCCACGGGATGGATCCTGCTGGATTACGGCAGCGTGGTGGTGCATGTTTTCCACAGGGAAAGCCGGGAGTATTACAACCTGGAGCGCCTTTGGGCGGATGGCAAGGTTGTTGAGATACAGGATATGCTTGACCGCTGAAGCTGGCGGTGGATATTTCACAGCAGCATGGGCTTACGGGAGACACCAGCTCCCGCAGCCTGCCGGTAGAAAGGATGGATTGCAGATGAACTACGATTTTAAACAGGTGGAGAAAAAATGGCAGGACCGATGGGAAAAAACGGGTGTATTCCATGCAAAGAATGAATACGCCCGCCCCAAATTTTACTGCCTGGTGGAGTTCCCCTACCCCTCCGGGCAGGGGCTGCACGTTGGCCACCCGCGCTCCTATACGGCGTTGGATATTGTGGCGCGTAAAAAGCGGCTGCAGGGCTATAACGTCCTCTATCCCATGGGGTGGGATGCATTCGGCCTGCCCACAGAAAATTACGCGATTAAGAACCATATCCATCCGGAGATTGTCACGCATGACAATGTGGCGCACTTTAAGCAGCAGCTGCAATCCCTCGGCTTTTCCTTCGATTGGAGCCGCGAGGTGAATACGACGGATCCGTCCTATTACAAATGGACGCAGTGGATCTTCCTCCAGTTGTTCAAAAAGGGATTGGCCTATAAAAAGGAGATGGCTGTCAACTGGTGCCCCTCCTGTAAGTGCGTGCTTGCCAACGAGGAGGCGGCGGGCGGCGTCTGTGAGCGCTGCGGCAGTGAGGTTGTGCGGCGGGTCAAGAGCCAGTGGATGCTGAAGATCACGGCCTATGCCCAGCGCTTGCTGGATGATTTGGACGAGCTCGATTTTATCGACCGCGTGAAGGTGCAGCAGCGCAACTGGATCGGTCGCTCCACGGGTGCGGAGGTCGATTTCACGGCGACGACGGGCGATAAGATGACCGTTTACACCACCCGGCCGGATACGCTCTTCGGCGCAACATACATGGTGCTTTCCCCGGAGCACCCGCTCATCGAAAAATGGGCGGATCAAATTGAGAATATGGACGAGGTGCGCGCTTATCAGGCGGAGGCGGCACGGAAATCTGATTTTGAGCGCACAGAGGTCAATAAGGATAAGACCGGCGTGTGCATCCAGGGCGTGCGCGCCATCAACCCTGTGAACAATACAGAAATCCCGATTTTTATCTCTGATTATGTTCTGGTCTCCTATGGTACAGGCGCGATCATGGCGGTGCCCGCGCACGATACGCGCGACTGGGAGTTTGCGAAGAGATTTAACCTGCCGGTGATCGAGGTCGTTCAGGGCGGCGATGTGGAGAAGGAAGCGTTTACAGATTGCGCAACCGGCGTGATGGTGAACTCCGGCTTCCTGACCGGGCTCACCGTTGAGCAGGCCAAGGCAAAAATCACCGACTGGCTTGCCGAAAACGGAAAGGGCCGCGCTAAGGTGAACTTTAAGCTGCGCGACTGGGTGTTCTCCCGCCAGCGCTATTGGGGCGAGCCGATCCCGATTGTCTATTGCGAGAAATGCGGTTATGTGCCGCTGCCGGAGGATCAGCTCCCTCTGAAGCTTCCGATGGTGGATTCCTATGAGCCGACGGATACGGGCGAATCCCCACTGGCCAAGATGACGGATTGGGTGAACACTACCTGCCCGCACTGCGGTGGCCCCGCAAAACGGGAGACGGATACGATGCCTCAATGGGCGGGATCTTCCTGGTATTTCCTGCGCTATTGTGATCCACACAATGACGAGGCGCTGGCCTCTAAAGAGGCGCTGGATTACTGGATGCCAGTGGATTGGTATAACGGCGGCATGGAGCATACCACGCTCCACCTGCTTTACAGCCGCTTCTGGCACAAGTTCCTCTATGATATCGGTGTGGTGCCCACAAAGGAGCCCTACCAGAAGCGCACGAGCCACGGTATGATCCTTGGCGAAAACGGTGAGAAGATGAGCAAATCCCGTGGAAATGTCGTTAACCCCGATGATATCGTCCGGGAATATGGGGCGGATACCATGCGGCTGTATGAGATGTTCATCGGCGATTTTGAGAAGGCCGCGCCGTGGAATTCCGCTTCGATCAAGGGCTGCAAGCGCTTTTTGGATCGTGTTTGGAATTTGCAGGAGATCGTGACGGAGGGCGACGGCTACCGCCCGGAGCTGGAGGCAATGATCCACCGCACCGTGAAAAAGGTGACGGAGGATATTGATAACCTCAAGGCCAACACGGCGATCGCCGCGATGATGAGCCTGCTCAACGCTATCTGTGATACGGGCGCCATCACAAAGGGCGAGCTGCGCACGCTGACGCTGCTGCTCAACCCCTTTGCCCCGCATATGACGGAGGAAATCTGGGAGCAGATGGGCTTTGGCGGCGTGGTGACGGATCAGCAGTGGCCTACCTATGACGAGGCAAAGTGCAGGGAGGAAACGGTGGAGATCGCCGTGCAGATCAACGGTAAGGTGCGCGCGAAGCTCTCCGTCCCCGCAGAGATCGAGGCGGCACAGGCGATCGCGCTCGCAAAGCGCGAGGAGAAGATCCAGGCCGCGCTGGAAGGGAAGCAGACCGTGAAGGAAATCTATGTCAAGGGTAAGTTGGTCAACCTGGTTGTGAAAAATTAACGGTTGGCGTGCAAAGAGCCGGGTTTTGCGCCCGGCCCGGTTAGCCCGGGCGCTCACGGCGAGGGAGAGGCGATGCGCTTTCACCGCTGTGGGCGCCTGTTTTTGCTTTGCCAATGGACGGCCAGAGGGTGGCATGGAACGCGGCGAACGCTTTGGCCATACCTGCCGTTGTGGGCACAATCGCCGTAGGGGAGGATGCACATCGGTAGTGTCAAGGAATTTTCGCAAAAAGGTTTGCAGGGTCTGGAATGAGTGAAGTCAGCCGGCAATGGAGGTATCCGCAAGAGCCGCCTCCAGGTGCTTCATGTTCATGTACTTCTTGTTGCCCCACTGGGTACCGGCCAC
>CASDTH010000034.1 GCA_949283655.1 uncultured bacterium | reverse complement strand
TTCGGAGTTTTCAGCCTGTGGCCAGGATGCCTGGCAAGGCAGACGACACAGCCTTCCTTGCCGGAAGGCAAGGAGGATAACGCAGCCAGGGGCGTGGCCACAGCGCTGAAAACCGATGTGTACCCTTGTACACTGATGCTAAGGAAACAGGAGGCAAAAAGATGAAAAAGGTTTTAAAAGCGCTGGCCCTGCTGATGGCGGCCGTGCTTGTGCTCGCCTGCTTTGCGGGATGCAGCGGTCAGAGCGGGCTTGACCAGATCAAGGAAAAAGGCGAGCTGGTCATGCTGACAAACGCGGCGTTCCCGCCGTTTGAGTATGTGGAGAACGATGAGGTCGTCGGCGTGGATATCGATATCGCCAATGAGATTGCCAAGGAGCTTGGCGTCAAGCTGACGGTTCAGAATATGGAATTCGACTTGATCGTTGATTACATCAAAGCTGGTAAGGGCGATATGGGCGCCGCCGGTATGACCGTTACGGATGAGCGCAAACAGCAGGTGGATTTCTCCGTGGAGTATATCACCTCCACGCAGTATGTTATTGTTCCGGCGGGGACGGACACGGAAACCTTTGAGCTGGATGGCAAGGTCATCGGCGTGCAGGAGGGCACGACCGGCGATGTGTACTATGCAGACGATCCAGATGTGATCAAGGCGAAGGAAGTCAAAAAGTATAAATCCGCAATTGATGCGGCGGCCGATATGCTGCTGGGCCGCGTGGACTGCGTCATCATTGACGAGCTGCCCGCCAAGAAGATCACTGCCCAGAATGAGGGCAAGATGATCTGCTATGACCCCGGTTATGAGCCGGAATCTTATGCAATCGCCGTCCAGAAGGGGAACACAGAGCTGCTTGAGGTGATCAACACCGTTTTGCAGCGGTTGATGGATGAAGGCAAAATTCAGGAGTATGTGATCAACCATTCCTGATCGTGGGAGCGTAAGTTGATAACTGCCGGTAACAGCAGGCGATTTGCAACAAGGTCGTCTGCTGTTATTTTCACTGTGAAACAGGGGGGCGTTTTATGGAATGGCTACAATCCATCGGGGATTATTTTTATAATTTATTGATTGCTCAGGAGCGCTACATGACCATCCTCAAGGGCTTGG
The DNA here is from genome assembly GCA_949283655.1 of uncultured bacterium. Lineage (GTDB taxonomy): Bacteria > Bacillota > Clostridia > Oscillospirales > Acutalibacteraceae > Fimivicinus. The sequence continues at coordinate 47,716 of CASDTH010000034.1, read as the reverse complement.
GGAACACATTGGTGATTGCCGCAGCAGCTGCCGTGATCGGCATTACGCTGGGTATGCTCGTTGCCATGATCAAATATTTTTGCCAGGGCAGAAAGGCGTTTCGTCCTCTGGAATGGCTGTGCAATGTTTATGTAACGGCTATCCGCGGCACGCCGGTTATGGTGCAGCTGTTTATCTGGTCGCTGGTAATTCTGACATCCTGGACGAATGCCTTGCCGATTGCGTGTATCGGCTTCGGCTTCAATTCCGGCGCCTATGTGGCGGAGATTATCCGCGCCGGAATTGCCGCGATTGACCCGGGGCAGGAAGAAGCGAGCCGCTCCCTGGGCCTTTCCAAAGCTGCGACGATGCGCTACATCATCATGCCGCAGGCAATCAAAAACATCCTCCCGGCGTTGGGCAATGAGTTTATCGTACTGCTGAAGGAAACCTCCGTTGCAGGCTACATCGCCGTGAATGATCTGACCCGTGCGGGCTCCATCATTAAAACAGTGACCTATGACGGCAATATTTACTTTGTGATTGCGCTGATTTACCTTGCGATGGTGATGGGGCTGACAAAGCTGTTGAAGCTGCTGGAGAGGAGGCTGGCGAAGAGTGATAAAGGTTAAGGGCCTGAAAAAGGCTTTTGGAGACCACATGGTGCTCAAGGGCATCGATTATGAGGTGGAAAAGGGCGAGAAGATCGTCGTCGTCGGCCCGTCCGGTTCTGGTAAGAGTACCTTCCTGCGCTGCCTGAATCTGTTGGAAAAGCCGACGGAGGGCGAAATCTGGTTTGAGGATCAGCTCATCACCGACCCAAAAGCCAAGCTCGATGAGATCCGTGAGCACATGGGCATGGTGTTTCAGCAGTTCAACCTGTTTAACAACCTGACGATTCTCAAAAATATTACGCTCGCCCCGGTCAAGCTCAAGCTCATGAGCAAGGAAGAGGCGGAGGAGAAGGCCTTCCAGCTGCTGGACCGCATCGGCCTGCGGGATAAGGCCGGCGCGTATCCCTCCCAGCTCTCCGGCGGGCAGAAGCAGCGCATTGCCATTGTGCGCGCGCTGGCGATGAACCCCAAGGTGATGCTCTTTGACGAGCCAACGAGCGCGCTCGACCCGGAGATGGTCGGCGAGGTGCTTGCCGTGATGAAGGAGCTGGCGGAGAGCGGGATGACGATGGTCGTCGTCACGCACGAGATGGGCTTTGCCCGCGAGGTGGGCACCAAGGTGCTCTTCATGGATGACGGCCTGATCCTGGAGGAAAACACACCGCAGGAATTCTTTGCGCATCCGCAGAATCCGCGCTTGCAGGATTTCCTTTCCAAGGTGCTGTGAGCGGGGTGGCCGGCTGAAGTCAGGGTAATTGCGTAACAATAGCATGGAAAATGGGCGTTCCCAAGTGGCGTGAAAGCCATCCAGGAGCGCTCGTTTTTTTGTGCTTGTGTAGTAAACAAGGCTGTGTTTCTGTAGGAATTCGAGAAGGAGAGAGCATTTTTTCTTTCGGCTTTGCCATCCAACAGCAGGGGTTAGGCTGCTGGCTCTGTTTGAAAGATGTAATCGTCGTAGATATCTTTTGGCGTTTGGTGGTCAAAATATTCCCTTATTTATCAAATCATTACGGTTGAACTTTTACTGATTGTTTTGTAATATGAAACAGAAGGGAAAATTTACGGGGAGGAGAAAACGATGCGTTTAAAAAAATTCATAGCTATTTTATTAGTGATGATTATTGTGCCGGGCGTTATTTTTGGCGTTTCGTATGCGGAACAGGCTTTGCGGGACAAAACGACGCTTGGAAGGACCCAGACAAGATATGATACCGACGATAGCGGCAACAGGATAGCAAACATTCCATATGACGAATATGCGGGGGATACCACGCCGCCGGAAGATGCAGTAACCGTCACGAATCTTTCCGAGAGCGCTGGCGCGGAATATAACGCCGCCGAGATACAGGCTGTTATCGATTCTCTGAGTGCGAATGGTGGAGGAGTCGTGCGCATTCCCCTCGGGAGGTATCAGATCAACACCATATATCTAAAAAATAATATTACGCTTTTTATTCCGCAGGGGGCTGAGCTCGCCGCACCATGCTGTGAAGAAAATCTTGCTGCCGAGCATCCCTTGGATACCGGCGTTATCTGCGCAGAAAATGCCAGCAACATTTCGATTACAGGGGGTGGAACGGTTCACGGTATGGGTGAAACGTATACAAATGAGCCTGAAGAAAAAACGCCGTTGTACGCGCTGAAAAAGTTCAATACCTATACAAGGGTTATTGAGGCGCGTAAAAGGATACGAATGGGCAAAAACGTTGCACGCCCCAATGTTATTTATTTGAATGCCTGCCGTAACATAAATATCGATGGAATTGTTTTAAAAGATTCTGCATCATGGACGTTTGTTCTGAAACAATGCAGCGATGTGAATATTACAAATCTTGTGATAGATAATCATATGCATGTTGCAAATTCGGATGGCATAGATATCGTCGGCGGAGAAAACATAAACATCAATCACTCCTTTATTGCAACGGGGGATGATGGGATCGTTTTAAAGCCGCGTGATGCAGAAATCAGAAATGTTGATATTCGGAATTGCATCGTTTCAAGCTATGCCAATTGTTTTAAAATAGGCACTGAGACACAGATGGATGTAGAGAATGTAAATGTAACGGGCTGTTATTTCTTTTTGCCAAACGGAATAACTGGCGGTTATTCGGGCATCGCTATTGAATCCTGCGACGGCAGCAACATTTCAGCTGTTACGATTTCTGATATAACAATGGAAGGAATCAGCTCGCCGCTGCTGATTTGGCTCGGGAATCGTTTGCAGTATGAAAAAAAGCAAACCGGTAGCTTAAACGGTGTAACGATCCAAAATGTTACAGCTGCTGATACTGAATTGCCTTCGGCCATAACGGGCTGTATGGATGGAAGCGGAGTAACACACTATGTTCAAAACGTTGTTTTGAAGGATATATCCGTTTCTTATCGGGATACCGGAGAAGATTTGCACATCCGCAAAAAAATAGGCGAGTTCTCTATGAGGGATTATCCTGATATTACGAGGGTATCCCATATTTACTTTATAGATCATCAGTTCAGTAAATATTGGGATATCCCATGCTACGGGCTTGTTGTAAGACACGCTGAAAATGTAACGTATGACGGCTATTTTGTTACGCCCCGTACCTGCAATACCCGCGACAAATATTATATAGACGACGTCAGGTAGACGAATGCAAGCCGGATACATACACCAAAGGCAGATCGCTTTTTCTGTTTATGTCGTTATTTCCTTTTGAGAATCAAATGCTTTGCTGCCTCCAAGGCCTTGTTGTAGGCGGCAAAGCCGGTTTCGTTTGCAGCCCGAAGTGTTCAGAAGGGAAAAACAGGGCAGAATGAAACAGCACCGGATTCCGTGTGGGATCCGGTGCTGTGCTATTCTCCTGTGGTGAGGACGGCCTTACTTTTTATGGATGAAATCGCGCTTTTGCTCCTCCGGGAGGTCCAGGCCGAGCGTCCCGCCCGGATTCATGATGTTATCCGGGTCAAAGTGTTGCTTGAGCGCGCGGTAGAGATCCATCTCATTGCGGCCGATCTGAGCCTCCAGCCAGGGAGCGGTCATCTTGCCGATGCCATGATGGTGGCTCATTGATGCGCCGGCCGCCTGAATGTGATCCATGATGCCGTATTGATACTTCAGATATTCGTCGATGTCGCTCATTTTTGCCTCGAAGATGAAATAGAGGTTCGCGCCCTGCGGATAGAAGTGCGACATGTGCGTCATGCACATGGTGTTCGGGCGGCTCTTGCAATAGGCGCGCACGCTCTCATAGACATCCATAAAGTTATCCCAGTTGACGGAGCACTCAAGCGTGTCAAGCATCAGGCCGTAATCGCCCATATCCTCACGCAGGTAGGGATCGCGGAAACGGCCCTTCTCCCAGCCCCTTGTGACAAGGCCGGTGGTGTACATCGCGCCGTGCTTGTGGCAAATATCCCAGATGCGGCGCTTGACATTTTTGCTGAAATGGCGCTCGCCCTCGGTGAAGCCCAGCATCAGGCAGCGCTGATTGGATTCATAGCCGCGCGCCTTGAGCAGCTTGTCAATTGGGGTATCCGCCACGCCGTAGAGATGGAAAGCGATCTCCGTCTCCTCTGCATCGGACACGCGGAATACCGAAGGAAAGCCGAATTCCCCCTGCATGATCTCGCGGGCGGCGGTGACAGCATCCTCCCAGTTGTGGAACACAAAGCTGAAGCGGAAGCGGTTCTCCGGCATATATTTAAACACACGCAGGGTGACATGCGTCAAAATGCCGAACGTGCCCTCGCTGCCCATCATGATCTGATCGATGGAGGGGCCGGTCGCGTTTCGCGGGCATTCATCGCTCTTGATAATGCCCACGGGCGTGACATACTCCTGGCTGATGACGATATCCTCGATCTTGCCATAATAGCTGGAATTCTGGCCCGCACCGCGCGTGACTGTCCAGCCGCCGACAGAGGAATATTCAAAGGACTGCGGGAAGTGGCCGCAGGTGTAGCGCCCCTTGGCATGCAGCTTCTCCGGCGCGTGGTTAAGGATATCCTCTAGCTGTGGGCCGCTCATGCCAGCCTCCACAGTGATGGTCTGGTTGTTTTCGCTGAAGCGGATGACTTTATTGAAATTTTTGCGCATGTCGAGCGTGACGCCGCCGCACACGGGTTCTACGCCACGGGTGACGGAGGAGCCTCCACCATAGACATACATGGGGATTTTATGCTCGCTGCAATATTTGACGAGCTGGATGATATCAGCACGGTTGCGTGGGTAAACCACGGCGTCCGGCACATTCTCCACAATGTGTTTTCTCAGACGCATCAGGTCGATCATCGTCTTGCCATAGGCAACGCTCAGGCGGGCGTAATCATCCACCGTGACGTTTGCGCGGCCGACGATGGCGCGCAGGTCGTTAAGCTGCTCCTCTGTGAAACGGGAGGGGTGATCATATTTGACCGGCTCCAAGCCCATCTCCTTTTTCTCGCGAAAGTCGTCATCCGTCATGTCGAAGACATCCTTCATCATGCGGTAGAGCGAGCGGCTAGGCGCTTTGAACTCCGTCGGGTTGCCCCATTTGAAAATGGAGCGCCAGGAGCCGGCGGGAGCCTGCTCATGATACCAATCGGGATAAAAATCGGATACCTTTTTTTTGGTGAGTGCCATGGGTGCATACCTCCTGTTTACTGGATGATACTCAGCGCTGCTGAGCGGGGTCAGGCTTGATCAGGGCTTGAAACGGCTGCCTGCTCCCTGCCGCCAATGCGGCAGGGGGCGGGGGTGGCCGTCATATCACTGGTAACAACGATGTTGACGCCGAACACATCCTCAAGCACAATGCCGCCGATCGGGAGCCTCTCTTTGAGGGTGACGGCGTTGATTTGCTCCATCGCCTGCATGATTTGGCCTTTCGGCAACTCGCCATCCGTCTTGACGCTCACATACGGGCAATCTGGGAAAATGGTTTTCACCGTGCTCGCAATCGAGCGCGTGGGGTTGCGAAGCTCGTTTTCTGCAAAGGCGACGCCTTTCTTGCAGGTGGCGCCTGTCACCTCTATCTTACCATCCTTTTCCACCACCTGCAAGCGGCAGCCGTTTGGGCAGACGATGCAGGTCATCTCCTGTACGGTGGGTTTCATTTGTGATCCGCTCCTTTCCTGCCGGCGGCTATTGCCGCGCCTGCATGTTCAGCCGCAGGCTGCGCACCGGCTCTGCTGGGGCCACGGTGAGTGTTTCCATCTCAGAGGGCACCAGGCGCAGATAATTTTTCTTTTTGGCCGCTTGGTCATTGACGAGCAGCGTTACTGTTTGCCCGCGGCGGTCCGCTCTACTACGGAAATAAACCGTGAGCGGGCCCGGCTGCTCCATATCATAATATTGCGGGACGGCATAGAGGAAATCCCCCTTGTTATAGCTGAGCTTCACACGGCAGCGGCTGGCGGGCGTATAGTGGGCCGCAGCCTTGCCAGCGAGCTCGCCGCTTTCGGATACATAATCGACCAGGTCGTTGACGTGCAGGGCGTTGCCGCAGCAGAATACGCCGGGCACGCTTGTCATCAGCCGCTGATCGACAAAGGGACCTTTTGTGGCCGGGTCGAGCGCCACGCCGAGCTGCTCCGCGATCTCGTTCTCCGGCAACAGGCCGACGGAGAGAATCAGCGCATCGCAATCAATGATGCGCTCTGTGCCCGCAATGGGCTGCATATGCGCATCCACTTGGCAGACCTCTACCGCCTCCACACGCTTTGTGCCGATCACGCGCGTAACGGTAGTAGAGAGGTGCAGGGGAATATGATAATCGTTCAGGCACTGGGCTACGTTGCGCGCAAGGCCGGCGGGAGCGTCCTTGATCTCATACACGCCCTCCACCTCGGCGCCCTCCAGCGTCAAGCGGCGGGCCATAATCATGCCGATGTCGCCGCTGCCGAGGATGACGCACTTTTTGGTGGGCATACAGCCCATGAGATTGACAAAATGCTGCGCAGTGCCCGCTGTGTAAACGCCTGCAGGGCGGTCGCCATGAATCCAGACCTGCCGCGCCGTTTTTTCCCGGCAGCCGCAGGCCAGCACTAGAGCACGGCACTCCTCATAGAGGATACCATCCTGTGTTTGAAGCTCTAGGCGGAAGCTGCCGTCCCTCTGGCGGGACGCATTCAGCACAAAGGCGGAGGTGCGGTAGTCGATCTCCATTTTAAGCAGCTCTTTGAGAAATCGGTCGGCATATTCGGGGCCGGTCAGCCGCTCGCCGAAGCGCAGCAGGCCAAAGCCGTCGTGAATGCACTGCTTTAAAATGCCGCCCATTTTGGCCTCCCGCTCGATGAGCAGGACGCTCGCGCCCTCTCTGGATGCGCTGATGGCGGCCGCCAGCCCGGCAGGCCCGCCGCCAAGGACGATTACATCATACCGTTTCATGCTCGACGCCTCCTTTGTGTGTGCGCTCCAGAATCAGGTTGGAATCCTCGCCGCTCTTTGTGACCTCCTCGGGTGTGAGGCCGGTTTCTTCACAGATAATCTGCGTGACCAGCGGGGAGCAGAAGCCTCCCTGGCAGCGCCCCATGCCGGGGCGCACGCGGCGCTTGATCGCGTCAATTGTCGTAGCGGGGATGGGAGAATGGATGGTATCGACGATCTCACCCTTGCTGATGCCCTCGCAGCGGCAGATGATGACGCCGTAATCCGGGTTTTGCGAGATGATCCTCTGCTTTTCCTCCATTGAGAGCGAGCTCATGTGCGGCACCACTCTGCGGTGCGGGTTGAAGGAGCCATTGGGCTTTACCTCCATCTGCTCATTGAGGGCATTGACGGTAATGCGGGAGATTTCCTCCGCAATCGCAGGGGCGGAGGCGAGGCCGGGCGACTGAATGCCCGCCGCGTGGACCAGATTGGGAACATATTCGGAGCGCTCGATGATGAATTCCTCTTCGTATGTAGCCGCTCGGATCCCCGCAAAATAGGTGATCACATCCGCAGGGGTGAAGCCTTTGATCAAGGGTAGATGCTTTTTCAGGATTGCGTCAATATTCTCGCGGTGTGTGCTGAAATCCTCGCGCAGCGGCTGCTCATAGGCATCCGGCCCGACGAGGACATTCTGGTCAATGGTGCGCATCACGCCGCCGCCCTTGGTGTCCGACGTGGCCTGGCTGAGGTCGATCAGCCCCATCGAGCGGGTGACGAGCGGCCCCTTCTTTTTATCCAGAATCACAAGCTCTCCCTTGCGCGGGTGGATAGAGAAAAAGCGGTCGTTGGCCATTTCGGCGATCTGATCGGAGAAAACGCCCGCCGCGTTGATGACGAGCCGGGGGTGGATGGCGCCGCGGTTGGTGTAGACGCTGCCGATCTGCTCCCCTTCTAGCTCCATGCTGGTGACAATGGTCTCCAGCGAGACCTGTGCGCCGTTTTCCACAGCGTTTTCCGCCAATGCGACCGTCAGCTTATAAGGGGAGAGCACACCGGAGGAGGGGTATTCAAACGCGCCTAGCGCGCGATCCGTGATGTTGGGCTCAATTTCGTGAAGCCGCCTACGGCTGATCTTGCCGCCAACGATCCCCAGCTTCCTCGCCCGTTCGCCGAGATAGGGCTCCGCCGCGATCCCAAACACATGGTCGGCATAGAGGATCAGGTTGCCGTAGCGCTTGAAGGGGACGCCGAGCTCCTCGCAGAGCTGCGTATACATCGCGTTGCCCTTGACGTTCATCTTGCCGCGCAGAGAATCTGCGTGCGAGGCGATGCCGGGGTGAATCATTCCGTCGTTGCGGGAGGAGGCGTGCATGGCGACGTCGCTTTCCTTATCCAGCAGCAGAATATCCAGCGCGTATTTGGAGAGCTCACGGGCGATGGCGCAGCCGATCACACCGCCCCCGATGATGAGCACATCCGGCCGGCGGCCCTCCAGAGCGTTATCCCGCCGCTTGGGCGCACGCGTAGGTGGCGGTGTAAAGCCCTTGAGCGCAATATCGTTGATGACGCCTTTGTAGCCCGCTTTTGCGGCGATCTTCCCGGCCTTGACAATGGCTTTCCAGTCATCCAGCTCCCCTTCCAGGCGGATAGAGTTTCGCCATTCCGTGCAGGAGATATCCGCATAGCCCTTTTTGCGCAGCGTATGCTCCAGGCGTTGCGCGGTTGTCATAGGGGATCACCCTCCCTTTCGTAAATCAATATTTTTCAATGCTTCTATAACCGAATTTTAGTACTACGAATAGTGCTACGAAATAAAATGATCCGGTTGTCCGAACCTCTTGACAGGATTGTATCAATTTATTATACTTTTGTCAATAAATTATGAGGATTTTTTTATTTAATCCTGCGTCACAGTTCGATCGATATAAAGAAGAGGCTTACTGGGCAAAGCCTTTCTATGCTTTCATGTGGCGTGAGAGATCGAAAACGGGAAGGTAGGGATGCGCATGCTCGACAAAACCAGCTATACACCTTTATATATTCAGGTAAAGGAATATATAGTCAACCGGATTCGTGCAAAGGAATATCAGGCCGGAGACCGCCTGCCGACGGAGCGGGAGCTGATGGAGAAGATGCAGGTGGGGCGTGCCACCGTTCGGGCAGCCCTCAGTGAGCTCGAGCATGAGGGGCTTGTGGAAAAACGGCACGGCGTAGGCACCTTTGTGAAGGAGCCGGAGCAGGAGATGGGCTTTGAGCCGCTGCTCTCTCTCTCTTACGCACTGGATAAGCTGGGGATCCGCTGTATCAACCGTGTGGTGGCGGATGAGACAGTGCCCGTACAGGGCGGCCTTTTGGCAGAGCATTGGGAGCTGGGCAGGGAGGTGCATCGCCTCAAGCGCCTTCGCTTTGGGGAGAAGATACCGGTCGCGGTGGAGGATAATTATTTCACGCCCGCATTGTATGCCCGCATCTCCCAAAGCGCGCGGGGAGAGCAATCCATCGCGCATGCCATCCTGGCACAGACGGATCTGATCGTCAGCAAGATCGATTATTCTATTGTCCGCCGGCAGCCGAAGGAGCAGGAGCAGTCGGAGCTGCGCATCCTGCCGGAGCAACGGGTACTGGAAATGACCCGCTGGCTTTATTTCGAGGGGGAGGAAACGCCTGCGAGTTTTGTGCAGTTTGTCATGCCGGAGCGGTTTATGGATTATCCGTTTGCCGCGATGAAGAAGGAATCATAGGGCCAGATAGGCGGAGGGGGTGCCCTTCGCCTTTTTAAAAATTTTCGAGGATGGCGCAGCTGTGCGGATCATGGTTAAGACTTTCTGCCGGTTGCAGCCCAGCTGTGCGAGGGGGAATACAATGCAGATAGCGATTTCGAACATTCGTGGATACCGTCTATGCGCGCACCATCTGGCACAAAAGCTTCCGAGGACGCACACTGCGGAGGCTGCCGGCGCCTGCGGCCTGCAGAATTCCCCACCAGGCGTGTGGGAGACCGCTTTGATGAACCGGCTAGAGGGCTGCACACTACAGGAGCTTCGACACGCCTTATATTGCGATAAAACGCTGTTGCAGGCGTGGAGCTTCAGAGGTGCACCGGTTGTTTTTCCTACCGGAGAGAGCGATGTGTTTCTGACGCCGCTGATCACCCGGCCCGGAGAGGAGCCTTGGATTTATACGCGGGGCATTGCGGCGGCCCTCGATTTTTTACAGATACCGTTTGATACATTGTTGTCACTGGTGAAGGATGCGGCAGGATATCTCAGGGATCATACAGTTAAAAGCAAGGAACTTCTGGATCGGACACTGGCCGGGCTGGTGGAATCTGCCCTTCCACCGGGAAAGCAGGCTCTGTGGAGCGCACCCTCCATGTATGCAAATGGGCAGACGGTGGGCGAGGCTGCTGTTTCCTTCTTGCTGAGGCCGTGCTCGTTCGCCTCGCTTGTGGTGTTCGGCGAGCGGAGGGGTGCCAGCCCGACCTTTACCTCCTTTCAGCGCTGGACAGGCTGTGAACCGCATAGGCTGCCGGATGCAGAAAAAGTGCTTGCACGTAAATTCCTCCACTGCTATGGCCCGACTACTGTCCGTTCCTTTATGGAATGGTTGGGCTGCTCCCCGCAGCAGGCGAAAAGGATATGGAGCAGCATAGCGGATGAGATGGAGCCAGTTCAAGCCGGTGGAAAGACATGCGATATGCTGTCTGCAGATTTGGAGAGCCTGATGGCGGCGGAGCCGGAGGAAGATTGTTTTATACTGATGGGCGCGCATGACCCCTATCTGGATTTGAAGGACAGGGGCGTAATTTTGGAGGATACCTCGCTTCGAAGGCTGGTGTGGAGGACAGTGGCGAATCCGGGGGTCCTTCTGAGAGGTGGGCGGATTGCCGGCATATGGAGGCCGAAAATGCGAAAAGAATGCCTTGATATCACCATAACGCCGTTTGAACGGCTCGGAAGTGCGGGCCATAGGGTGGTAGAAAGGCTTGCAGAAGAGTATGCGGCTTTCCGAATGCTTCGTTTGTGTAAGATTGAGATAACGGAGGGAATCACGCCATAAAATAGCATGACTTGAAAGCGGCCGCATATTTGTGCATTAGGGCCTTATCGCACAGAACGGGAGCTTTGCGGGATGAAGCCCGAAAACTGGATGGATTGCCTCCCCGGCGGATCAGAGCTACAGTGCTACTGTTATTCAGCACTACACCCTGTAAGAGCCTGTTCGGCAGGAGCAGCGCATAAAAACGATGGCGGCGCCAACGGGCGCCGCCACATTTGTTTTTACGGATAGATTTTTACTTCCAGGAGAAGGAAACAAGATCCCCTTCTACCTGAATGGAGGATGTCAGCGGGCAAACCTGCTGCTGGAAGGCGGCGACAAAGGCATCCCGCATACCGGGATCGTCAAAGACAAGCTGACCGTCCAGCGTGAGCTGTGCAGGTTTATAGAGCGTGCCAAGCTGAAAGCCGGTCATCCACCAGTGCGGCTGCAAATCGCGCGAGAAGAGCACCTGATCGCCTTTACGCAGCGTCATTGCCATCTGCGGCAGCTCATCATCCGCCGCACAGTCATAGAATTCAACCAGACGGCCGGTAGGCTTATGGTAAATGCCAATTTCACCGCCGTTGGTGATGGCGTAGTTCCCTTTCCAGAGCTGAACCATCCAGTCCATGTTGTCATAACGGAATTTGATGCGCACGGTGTCGTAATCCATGAACACGAGCGGAGAGAGGATATCATACAGGCGGCAGAAGCCGAATTGCCGCTGCCAGGCCTGCGTTGCGCCAACCACCAGGTATTGGCCTGCATCGTAATCAAACCCGATGGAGAACATGCCGGTGCCGTCCTTGCCATAGACGAGGCCGGTCGCCTCATCGTAGTATACGCCGGAGGAAACATGGGCAGTGGTGCCGTCATCCTTCACATAGTCGCCTAGGAATTCATAAACGCCGGGGTAAGGGGTGGCGCCCAGTGTGATATTAATCTGATGGATGCCCTCCCCGATCGCACCGGTCAGCCCGTTGATTGCGTCAAGGAAGCTGCCGCCGCTATCCTCGGCGAGGGCGGCAAGCGCGGCGCGCTGCTCCTGCGCCATGGGCAGCCGTTCGATTGCGTTGACGACTGCATCCGGTTCTGCGCGGCCAATCACGATCTGCGTCAGCACAGCGCAGATTACATCCCGCACAAATTGCGCCGATGCGGGCGTGAAGAGGGGCAGCTCCTGCACTGCATCCGCTACGGGGGGAGCGGGCATTTCCTCCTGTGCGGCCGCTTCCGCCTGCTGCGCAGCCGGGGCCATAGGTCCGGCCGGTTGAACGGCCGCCGCAGGCTTCTGCGCTAGATCGGTAACCTGCTCAGAGGCGGTCGAGGGCTTCTGTGGCTGCGCAGTCTCCACTGGCTCTGCCGGCGCCGCCGGAGCGGCCTGCCGGGCGCTGTTGCCCCCTGTTTCTACTGTTGTGGCAGTTGAAACAGCGGGTTCCTCCGCCTCCTGTGGGAAAGCGGCTCCTGTAAACAGCAGCGTACAGATGAGCAGCAGGGAGATACAGCTTGTCCATCTTTTTGATTGCTTCATAAAAAACGTCCTTTCCGATATGCATAACAAAAGGCGCCGGTCTCTCCGCCGGGGCCTGGCCGTTTGACAGGCTGTTATCCTGATTTTAACATGCGCTTTGCGGGGTTGTCAATTTGTATTTATAAGGGGCTTTCTAAAGAAGATTTGAAAAAAGAGTTGACATCCAAGTGTATTACTAATATAATACACTTGAAGGGAGGCGATCTGGTGCAGCTCTTTACTGGTTTAACATTGAATGCGCGCGACCCGGTCTATCTGCAGCTGGTGCGGTATGTGCATTTGCAGATTTGCCGTGGTATTTTACAGGATGGGGATGCGTTGCCCTCCCGGCGAGAGCTGGCTGTGCAGCTTGGCATCAACCCCAACACGGTGCAGAAGGCCTATAAAGCGCTGGAGGAGGAGGGGTTGATGCGTACGGATGGCAACAGCGGCAGCGTGGCGCGTGTAACGCCACAGGCACGTGATCGGCTGCTGGCGGAGCTTAAGAGCGAGGCGGCGCAGGGGTTTATTGAGAGCGCGCAGGCGCTGGGGCTCACCTTTCAGCAGGCGGTGGCGCTCATCACGCAGCAGTGGCCAGAGGAATAAATTTTTTTGACCAACGTGTATTATGATAGTAATACATTAGAGAATGCCATATGTGCTATGGCCTGACAAGGTGTGTTGCCATGGAATTTTCATTTTACAAACACAAGGCAAGCACAAGCGAGCGGCTTACATCGATACAATATTAAAGGGAGGATAAGTTCAAATGAAACGGACGGAGGCGGCCCAAAAGACACTGCAGCTTTCTGCCTGGCATTTCAAACGGATGGGGAAATTTCTGTGGCCGATTTATACGCTGCTGCTGGCGGCCGAGGTGCTTTTTGCGGGATGGTCATTTTACCGTTCTCTTACCAGCTTGCCGAATGTGACGCAGCCGGTAAGCTTTCAGGAGATTTTTGGAAGGCCGGTTTTACCCATCCTGTTTTATGCAGCCTACGGGCTTGTGTTTGCCGGGGCTTTGCTCTATTTTTTGCGCTTCGCGGCCGGGGCGAAAAGCACCTACACGCTGCGCACTCTGCCGGTGGGCAGCAGGGGCATGCTGTGGGGGATGCTCCTGCCAGCCGCCGCTGCGGTGCTGCTGCTGTATGCCACGCAGCTGCTTGCGGTTTATGCAGGCTATGGGGTTTACCGGCTGGAATCGCTGCTGTGCACACTGCCGGGCGGTGCGGATGGCGCGAGCCGGCTCTTTGGCGCGCCTTTGCCTGCCGCCGGTTGGGTTCCCCCGGAGAATGAGCTGTATCTCACCTTTGTGCGCACGGCGATGCTGCAGCTGTTTTATCCGCGCCACCCGGTGTTTTGGCTGCTCGCGGTAGCACTGCTCCTGCTGCTGCCAGTGGGGGCTGTGTATCTGGCCATCTCCTTTTACGGGCGCAGCTGGGGCGCCGTGATCCCGGCGGCGGTGGCGGCTGCCTGTGAGGGCTTTGCCATCAGCAATGCACAGAGCAGCATCGGAACGTGGCGCCTGGAGGATGCTCTCATGGTGGTGCCCGCAATGCTGCTTTTAGCGGGCGGTATGGTTTATATGCTGCTTGCGGCTGCGGGGCGGCTGCGGCGCAGTGAATTAGGGTAAAGGAGGTGTGCGGGATGAAGCGGAACACGAAGCGGGCGGCAGCATTTCTCGCCCTGTTGATTGGCACGCTGGCTATGCTCGCAGCGAGCGGCATCTTCTTATTCACCCGGCGCAATGCGGAGGGGATTTCCTTCGCGCAGCAGCAGGGGGATGCTTCTGTGCTGAATGGGGTTTGCATCTCCGGTATTCTGGAGGATTCCTTCCACAGCGTCGGCTTTGCCTCGCAGGGGCAGTCGATTACACACCGGGCGCTCCGGCAGACGATGCTCGAGCAGGAGACCGTGTACACGCCGTCGGTCACCTACTACCATGAGCCGCTGCCGGGCGTGGAGGTAGAACGGCGCGCCTGTGCTGCGGGGGAGCAGGTGGAGTTGGATGGTGGAAATACGGTAATAAGCAGCACGGAGCCGTCCATCTGTGAAACGGCGCAGGGGTTTGCGCTCTATCTGACGGATTTCTGCGCCACGCAAAACTACGCCTATCGCGTGCCGACGCAGGTGTCCTACCGGGGACGGCTCTCGACCCTGTTTGTTGAATCCTCAAACGGGGAGAAGGGGGAGATCCTCGCCTCCACCGCAGCATGGACGAACAATGAGCGATGCAGCCTAGTGCAGGTGGGCGAGCGCTGCTATGCCATTACCGTGACGGACGCTTTTTGCCGCGGTACGGGTGGGATTTATGATGTGACGGGCCTGGTGGACAAATACTCCTGGAGTGCGGGGGAATCCCGGCTTTACGAGCGGGAAAACCTCTACCCCGTGGAGCTGCGGGGCGGTGAGGTGCAAATCCTCTCCATGCAGGCCTGCGGGGAGAAGCTGGCGCTGTTTATCCAGGTGGATGGCGGCCTGACGCTCCGCATTGTAACCCCGGGCAGCTGGCGAACAGAACAAATCATCGCTCTACCGGGTTGGACGGAGGGGAATATAGCAGACCTGCGTTATGGGTCTGCCCACTTTATGTGCAAGGGCCGGTACGCTGTGCTCTCCGTGTTGCAGGATGCCGCTCCGCCGGAAGAGGAAGCTGGGCTTCAATGCGACGTGATCGATTTGGAGCGCGGCATGGTGGTGGAGCAGCTGCTCTCGATGCCGCCGAGTCCAGAGGGCGGCCAGCGCCCGCTCAGCCTGCAGGATGCGCTGTATATGGATGGCACGCTATACCTTCTCTCCCTTGCCCACCGAGATTATGGAAATCCATTGGATGAGCTGGATCCGCGCGCGCAAACCGCCTTTTTCCCCTGCCTGAGCGTATATCGCGATGGAGAACTCGTATTTTTCTGCACGGTCCGTTCTGGGCAGCAGGAGGATCTGCGCGCGATGACGCCGGTATGCCGGGAGTATACGCAGCTGAAGCTGGAGGAAAGGAGAGAAGCGCTTTGATTTGTGTGAGTCAACTCGGCAAGCAGTTTCCGGGCAGCGCCGCTTGGGCGCTGGGGGGGATCGATTTTCAGGTGGACGCGGGCGAGGTAGTCGGCGTCCTCGGTGAAAATGCGGCGGGCAAAAGCACTCTGCTGAAAATTGCAGCGGGTCTGATGCCCCCCACGCGGGGCAGTGTGACGATTGACGGTGTGCCGGCGCTGCAGGCGGCCGGGCAGGTAGCGTTTATGACGGAGCAGGGGACATTTTTCCCCTTCCTAACGCCGGAGGAGCATGCAGATTTTCTGGAGGCGTTTTATGACCGCTTTGACCGCGCACGCTATTTTAAACTTCTGGAATATTTCGAATTGCCGCTCAAGCAGAAGGCGCGCAGCTTCTCTACCGGGCAAAAGGCAAAGCTGGAGATCAGCCTGGGCTTCTCCAAGGGCTGCCGTTACCTCTTTTTGGATGAACCGTTTCTCGGTAACGATGTGTTCACACGCCGTGATTTCCTGCGGCTGATGGGCGACAGCCTGCTGGACGGTGAAACCATCCTCCTCGCCACGCACCTGATCAATGAGATCGATCAGTTCATCGACCGTGCTGTGATCCTGAAGGCGGGGCACATTGCCAGGGATTGCCGTATTGACGATATCCGTGCGGGCGGGCAGACGCTGGAGGATGTGATGCGGGAGGTCAGCGGCTACGATGAGGCGCGCTACCGTAGGCTGTTTGAATAAGAGAGCCAGTGCGCGTAAGAAGGGGTATGCCGCAGGTGTGGCGGCGCAGTGAAACAGGGCTTCTCCATCCCGTCAACGCCTGAAAACAGCGAAAAAAAGCGGAATAAATTGAAAAACCACCTTCAAAAGTAATTTTGACGGTGGTTTTTCACGTTTTTTTCGGCTTTACGCTTGACAATGGTTGACAGCCGGTTTATAATAATCTACCGCATATAATGGCGTTTTGTCTGCCCAGCCCTCTTATGGTCAGATGGATTGTATCATGTTCTGCACAAAAAAGCAAGCGTTTTTGCCAATGATTTCTACCAGTTTTATGCGGCACGGCGGCGAGAGATGCACAAAGCCTCGCCGGCGCCCTGATAAAACGAATCAATACCCTCGGGGATAAAAAAAGAACGGAGTGATGAGCCTATGGTGAAAGTGAAACCGGTTCAGCTTGGCAACAATACCCGCATGAGCTTCGGGCGGATCAACGAGGTCATGGAGATGCCCAATCTCATCGAGGTGCAGAAGAATTCCTACCAGTGGTTCTTGAACGAAGGGCTCAAGGAGGTCTTCCGCGATATTGCGGAGATCACGGATTACACGGGCAATCTTGTGCTGGATTTTGTCGGCTACCGCATGGACGATCAGCCGAAATATACCGTGGCGGAATGCAAGGAACGCGATGCGACCTATGCCGCCCCTATGCGCGTGCGCGCGCGGCTTATCAATAAGGAGACGGGCGAAATCAAGGAGAACGAGGTCTACATGGGCGATTTTCCGCTCATGACGGACAGCGGCACTTTCGTCATCAACGGCGCGGAGCGCGTGATTGTTTCCCAGCTGGTGCGCTCCCCTGGCGTTTATTATGGTATGAGCCGCGATAAGACTGGCAAAAAGCTTTTTACCTCCACCATCATTCCAAACCGTGGTGCGTGGCTCGAGTATGAGACGGATCAGAACGACGTGTTCTATGTCCGCATCGATAAAAACCGCAAGATCCCGATCACGACCTTCATCCGCGCGCTCGGCCTGAGCAGCGACGCGGAGATCCTCGAATATTTCGGCCATGATGAGCGCATCCTCGCCACGCTGGAAAAGGAGCACGACACCCGCGAGGCCACCCAGAATACGGAGGAGGCACTGCTCGCCGTTTACCGCAAGCTGCGCCCCGGCGAGCCCCCCACGGTGGAGACTGCGCAGGCTCATATTGACGGCCTGTTCTTTGACGCGCACCGCTACGATCTGTCCCGCGTGGGGCGCTATAAATATAATAAAAAGCTCGGCATCTCCGCCCGGCTGGCCGGCAATAGGCTCATGCAGCCGGTAGTGAGCCCTGCGACCGGCGAGCTGCTCGCCGAGGCGGGAGAGCTCATTACGCGCGGCAAAGCCTCTGAGATTGAGCAGGCGGGCGTGAGCGTTGCCTACTTGGATATGGATGGCAAGGAGATCAAGGTGATCTCCAACGGCATGGTCGACATCGGCGGGTATGTCGATTTCCCCACGGAGGAGCTGGAGGATATCGGCATCAATGAAAAGGTGCGTTTTACAGTCCTGATGGAAATCCTCGAAAAGTGCGGGGATGACCGTGACGCCCTGTTCGCGGAGCTGAAGAGCCGATGTGACGATTTGATCCCGAAGCACATTACTATCGATGATATCTTTGCCTCCATCAACTATCTGGATTGCCTGGCAAACGATATCGGCACAACGGACGATATCGATCACCTGGGCAACCGCCGCATCCGCTCCGTTGGCGAGCTGCTGCAAAATCAGTTCCGCATCGGCTTTACCCGCATGGAGCGTGTGGTGCGTGAGCGCATGACCACCCTACAGGCGCAGGATAGCGCTACCGTCACCCCGCAGGCGCTGATTAATATCCGCCCTGTGCTCGCGGCCATTAAGGAGTTCTTTGGCTCCTCGCCCTTGTCGCAGTTTATGGATCAGCCGAACCCGTTGGCAGAGCTGACGCATAAGCGCCGCCTTTCCGCCCTTGGCCCCGGCGGCCTCTCCCGGGACCGCGCCGGTTTCGAGGTGCGCGACGTACACTACAGCCACTATGGCCGTATGTGCCCGATTGAAACGCCGGAAGGCCCGAACATCGGTTTGATCTCCTACCTCGCAACCTTTGCGCGGATCAATAAATATGGTTTTATCGAGGCGCCTTTCCGCCGTGTAGATAAGGAAACCGGCGTGGTGCTGGATGAAGTGGTGTATATGACGGCGGATGTGGAGGATGACTACATCGTCGCCCAGGCCAATGAGCCGCTGGATGAAAACGGACGTTTTGCCCGCGCGAAGGTCAACGCCCGCTACCGCGATGAGTTCCTTGAAATCGAAAGCTCCAAGGCGGATTTCATGGATGTTTCTCCGAAGATGGTTGTCTCCGTCGCCACAGCGATGATTCCCTTCCTGGAGAACGACGATGCAAACCGTGCCCTGATGGGTGCGAACATGCAGCGCCAGGCTGTGCCGCTGCTAAAAACGGAATCCCCGATTGTCGGCACCGGTATGGAATATAAGGCGGCAGTGGACTCCGGCGTTACGGTGCTGGCAAAGCGCGCTGGTACGGTCACGCGCGTCAGCGCAAAAAAGATTGAAATCAAACCCGATGACCAGAAGAGCGACCTGGATATCGATACCTATGACGTGATCAAGTTCATGCGCTCCAACCAGGGCACCTGCATCAATCAGCGGCCTATTGTGGAGCGCGGGCAGCACGTAGAGGCGGGCGAGGTGATTGCAGATGGCCCCGCCACCTCTAACGGAGAGATCAGCCTCGGCAAAAACGTGCTTATCGGATTCATGACATGGGAGGGCTACAACTACGAGGATGCCGTCCTCATCAATGAAAAAGTGGTGCGCGACGATGTGTTTACCTCCATCCATATTGAGGAATATGAGACGGAAGCACGCGACACGAAGCTTGGGCCGGAGGAGATCACACGTGATATCCCCAACGTCGGTGAGGATGCGCTCAAGGATCTCGATGAATTCGGTGTGATCCGCGTGGGCGCGGAGGTGCACTCCGGCGATATCCTGGTGGGCAAGGTGACCCCCAAGGGCGAAACGGAGCTCACCGCAGAGGAGCGCCTGCTGCGCGCGATCTTCGGCGAAAAGGCGCGCGAGGTACGCGACACCTCCTTACGTGTGCCGCACGGCGAATACGGTATTGTGGTCGATGTGGAGGAGTTTACGCGCGCCAACAGCGATGAGCTGAGCCCGGGCGTCAACAAGGTGGTGCGCTGCCACATCGCGCAGAAGCGTAAAATCTCCGTCGGTGATAAGATGGCGGGCCGCCATGGCAACAAGGGCGTTGTATCCCGCATTCTCCCGCAGGAGGATATGCCCTTCCTGCCGGATGGCACGCCGCTTGATATTATCCTGAACCCTCTGGGCGTGCCCTCCCGCATGAATATCGGCCAGGTGCTGGAGGTCCATTTAGGGTATGCGGCCAAGACGCTTGGCTGGAAGATTATGACGCCCGTCTTTGACGGTGCGCACGAGGCGGATATCCGCGATGCGCTGCGCGAAGCAGGGCTGCGGGAGGATGGCAAATCCATCCTGTATGACGGCCGTACGGGCCGCCAGTTCGATAACCCGATCACAGTCGGCGTGATGTACTTCCTCAAGCTGCACCATCTGGTCGACGATAAGATCCATGCGCGTTCCACGGGCCCATACTCTCTGGTGACGCAGCAGCCGCTTGGCGGTAAGGCGCAGTTCGGCGGCCAGCGCTTCGGTGAGATGGAGGTTTGGGCGCTGGAGGCTTATGGCGCCGCCTACACCCTGCAGGAGATCCTGACGGTAAAATCCGACGATGTGGTCGGCCGCGTGAAGACCTATGAGGCAATCGTGAAGGGCCAGAATGTGCCGAAGCCCGGTGTGCCGGAATCCTTTAAGGTGTTGATCAAAGAGCTGCAGAGCCTGGGCTTGGATGTCAAAGTGCTGGATAAGGATAAAAACGAGATTGACCTCAAGCAGAATTTTGACGGCGACGAGCCAAACTTCAGCGTGGCGGATGACGATGTGTTCCGCGAGGTGAATGATATGGGCTCCGCAGAGGGTTTCGGTGTAGAAGGCGAAGGCATCGAACTGGATGGCGATGGCTCCGACGCGGAGGAGAGCAGCTTCCAGGAAGAGGAGCTGTTTGAGGAAGACAGCCTGTTTGAACCCAGCGAGCTGCTTGACGATTATAACGATTAATTGGTTTTGACAGAAACGGCGCTGCCCGCCGGAAAGGGCGGCAGGCGGCGCCGGGGGAAACACAGGGCGCTGTGTCCGCCTGTCAAACCAGTTTCCCAAATCAGGAAAACGCCCTTTTGAATTCGGCCCCGCGCCAGCTCCGGGTAGGGGCCAGAAAGAAAGGCAAGTGATCTTTCCATGGAAAATATAACGTTTGAATCCATTAAAATCGGCCTTGCATCACCCGACAAGATCCGTGAATGGTCTTACGGTGAGGTAAAAAAACCGGAAACGATCAATTACCGCACCCTGAAGCCTGAGCGCGACGGTTTGTTCTGCGAGCGCATTTTTGGCCCCACCAAGGATTGGGAGTGCCACTGCGGGAAGTATAAGCGCATCCGCTACAAGGGCAAAATCTGTGAGCGCTGCGGTGTGGAAATCACCAAATCCAAAGTGCGCCGCGAGCGCATGGGCCACATTGAGCTAGCAGCTCCTGTTTCTCATATTTGGTATTTCAAGGGCATTCCCTCCCGCATGGGCCTGATGCTTGATATCTCCCCCCGTATTCTGGAGAAGATTTTGTATTTCGCCCTGTATATCGTCATTGATCCGGGCGATACGCCGCTGCAAAAGCTGCAGACCTTGAGCGAAAAAGAATATGCCGATATGCGCGAAAAATATGAGGACGAATTCCGCGCCGGAATGGGCGCGGAGGCCATCCAAGAGCTGTTGGCGGAGATCGATGTGGAAGCGCTCGCCAAAGAGCTGCGCGAGGAGCTTGAAACGGCCACCGGCCAGAAAAAGGCGCGCATCCTCAAGCGCCTTGAGGTGGTGGAGGCCTTCCATCAATCCGGCAACCGCCCGGAGTGGATGATCCTCAACGTGATCCCTGTGATCCCGCCGGATATCCGCCCGATGGTGCAGCTCGAGGGCGGCCGCTTTGCCACCTCCGATTTAAACGACCTGTATCGCCGCGTGATCAACCGCAACAACCGCCTGAAAAGGCTTTTGGAGCTGCATGCGCCCGATATTATCGTCCGCAATGAAAAGCGGATGCTGCAGGAGGCGGTAGACGCCCTGATCGACAACGGCCGCCGTGGCCGCCCCGTGACGGGCCCGAACAACCGCCCGCTGAAATCCCTCTCCGATATGCTCAAGGGCAAACAGGGCCGTTTCCGCCAGAACCTGCTGGGTAAGCGCGTGGACTATTCCGGCCGTTCTGTTATCGTCGTCGGCCCGGAGCTCAAGCTCTATCAGTGCGGCCTGCCCAAGGAGATGGCGCTGGAGCTGTTTAAGCCCTTTGTGATGAAGCGCCTGGTGGAGACCAATAAGGCCAACAATATCAAATCCGCCCGCAAGATGGTGGAGCGCGCCAAAAACGAGGTTTGGGATGCGCTGGAGATCGTGATCAAAGATCACCCTGTCATGCTGAACCGCGCACCCACGCTGCACAGGCTTGGTATTCAGGCGTTTGAGCCGGTGCTGGTGGAGGGCCGCGCCATTAAGCTGCATCCGCTGGTCTGCACCGCCTTTAACGCGGACTTTGACGGCGACCAGATGGCCGTGCACGTGCCGCTGTCCGCAGAGGCACAGGCGGAGGCTCGATTCCTGATGTTGGCGGCGAATAACCTCTTAAAGCCCTCTGACGGGAAGCCCGTCACCGTGCCGACGCAGGATATGGTGCTTGGCTCCTATTACCTGACGCTGGTAAAGCCGGGCGAGCCGGGCGAGGGTAAGTGCTTCCGCGATGTCAACGAGGCCATCATGGCCTATGATGCGGGCTCCATCGGTCTGCATTCCAAAATCAAGATTCGCTTTACCAAGGAGATGAATGGGGAAACCCGCTCTCAGCTCTATGAGACCACGCTGGGCCGTGTCATCTTTAACGACCCAATCCCACAGGATCTCGGCTTTGTTGACCGCAGCGATCCGGAAAATGCCTTCAAGCTTGAGGTCGAATTCCTCGTCAACAAAAAAATGCTGGGCAAGATCATTGACAAGTGCATCAAGGTGCATGGCACGGCTGTGACAGCCGTTATGCTGGACCGCATCAAGGCACAGGGCTATAAATATTCCACCCAGAGCGGCATCACGGTCGCGGTCTGTGATGCAACGATCCCGCCGAAAAAAGCGGAATTCCTCGCCGAGGCGGAGGGGAAGGTTGATAAGATCAATGCCAACTACCAGCGCGGCTTCATCTCGAATGCGGAGCGCTCCCGCCACGTTATCAAGGTGTGGGAGGACTGCACAAAGAAGGTTTCCGCTGAGCTGACGGCGAACCTTGACCACTATAACCCCATCTATATGATGGTCGACTCCGGCGCCCGCGGCTCCGATAGCCAGCTGCGCCAGCTCGCCGGCATGCGCGGCCTGATTGCCAACACTGCGGGCCGTACCATTGAGGTGCCAATCCGCGCGAACTACCGTGAGGGCCTGAACGTGCTCGAATACTTCATCTCCTCCCGTGGCGCTCGGAAGGGCCTAGCCGATACGGCGCTGCGCACGGCGGACTCCGGTTATCTGACTCGCCGCCTGGTTGATGTTTCGCAGGATGTGATCATCCGTGAGGAGGATTGCCACTGCACGGACGGCTTGGAGGTCTATGATATCAAGGATGGCAATGAGATGATTGAGGGCTTGGCCGAGCGCCTGACAGGACGTTTCCTTGTGGAGGATCTGTACGACGCGCAGACGGGCGAGCTGATTATGAGCAAGGATGAGATGATCCGTGAGGCCGATGCGGAGCGTATTGTCGCCTCCGGCGTGACGAGCATCAAGATTCGATCACTGCTCACCTGCCAATCCAAGCATGGCGTGTGCATCAAGTGCTATGGTGCCAACCTGGCAACTGGCGAGCCGGTCACTGTGGGCGAGGCAGTCGGCATCATTGCCGCCCAGTCTATCGGCGAGCCTGGTACGCAGCTGACCATGCGTACTTTCCACACCGGCGGTGTTACCTCCTCTGCGGATATCACACAAGGTCTTCCCCGTGTTGAGGAGCTGTTTGAGGCCCGCAAGCCGAAGCATCTGGCCATCATCAGCGAGATCGGCGGCGTGGTTTCCCTGCAGGAGATCAAAAAGTCCCAGCACGTTGTCGTGACGGATATGGAGAATCACGACGAGCGCAGCTACCTGATCCCCTATGGTTCCCGCCTGCGCGTGGAAGAGGGCCAGACAATTGAAAAGGGCGAGATTATCACCGAGGGCAGCGTCAATCCGCACGATGTGCTTGCAGTGCGTGGGGTCGAGGCAGTGCATAACTATCTGATCCGTGAGGTGCAGCGCGTTTACCGGATGCAGGGCGTTGATATCAATGATAAGCATATCGAGGTGATCGTCCGCCAGATGATGAAGAAGGTTCGCGTGGCGGATGCAGGCGATACGACGCTTCTGCCCGGCGCGACGATCGATAAGAGCGAGCTGGTTGCGCAGAATGAGGCGGTGCGCGCGCGTGCGGAGGAAACGGGCGAGGAGCTGCAGGAGGCTACCGTACAGCCGGTGTTGCTCGGCATCACAAAGGCTTCTCTTGCGACGGATTCCTTCCTCTCTGCCGCCTCCTTCCAGGAGACGACCCGCGTGCTGACCGACGCCGCGATCAAGGGCAAGAGCGATCCGCTGATGGGCTTAAAGGAAAACGTTATCATCGGCAAGCTGCTCCCCTCCGGCACTGGCATGAAGTGCTACGGCGAGGTAGAGGTTGTGCCCATGGCCTCGGAAACGCCGGAGATGCCAGAGGATCCGATGGAGCCGGAAGGAGAGGCCGTTTGACCGCACGGCAAAGACTGCCCCGCATTTTGAACAAAACTTTTGCGAGGATCTCCCCTTTTTCTCTCCATTCAGGAGAAGGGCGGGTGCTTGACAAAGCTCATCCTCCCGTGCTAGAATTTCTACTTGTGTGAATCCGTTTGAAAAGCTTTTTTAGGTGTTCCGGGGCCCAGTTGCGGCCCCTCTACACATAAATGCATCCTTATTTTATTCCAGGAGGTGAAAGAAACTTGCCAACCTTTAACCAACTTGTCCGTAATGGACGGGAGACGACGGAGAAAAAGGCGAAGGCGCCGGCTCTTTTGAAGGGGCTGAACTCCAAGAAGAATGTGATGACCGATAAGGACTCCCCGCAAAAGCGCGGCGTCTGCACAGCGGTCAAGACCATTACGCCGAAAAAGCCGAACTCTGCGCTTCGTAAAATTGCGAGGGTACGTCTGACGAACGGGATCGAGGTAACCGCCTATATCCCCGGTGTCGGCCACAACCTGCAGGAGCATAGCGTCGTTCTCATCCGCGGCGGCCGTGTAAAGGACCTACCCGGTGTGCGCTACCACATCGTGCGTGGCACCCTTGACACACAGGGCGTTTCCGGCAGAATGCAGGCGCGCTCCAAGTACGGTGCAAAGCGCCCGAAGGCTGCCAAAAAGTAAGCCTGGGCAGAAAGCCCGGCTGTGACCAGACAAATCTTCTTGCAGGCTGCGGGCGGTTTTGCCGCCGCGCAACCAATGTGAGAGTGTATCTCTATAGATATGCCTCCCATTGGCGCCACGGGAATTTGTCACTCGAGTACCGATGATATCATTTTTATGAAGGAGGGAAGCGAAGTGCCAAGAAGAGGCCAGATCGCAAAGCGTGACGTTTTGCCCGATCCGCTTTACAATTCAAAGCTTGTCACACGGCTGATCAATAGTGTGATGTATGATGGCAAAAAGGGTGTTGCGCAGAAAATTGTTTATGACGCCTTTGACATCATTCGGGAAAAGACCGGCAAGGAGCCCCTTGAGGTCTTTGAAGCTGCGATGGAGAATGTTATGCCTGCTCTTGAGGTTAAAGCACGCCGTGTTGGCGGCGCGACCTATCAGGTGCCCATCGAGGTTCGGCCTGAGCGCCGTCAGACGCTGGGCCTGCGCTGGATTACGCTTTATAGCCGCCAGCGCTCCGAGCGGACGATGAAGGAGCGGCTTGCCAACGAGATTATGGATGCCGTTAACTCCACCGGTTCCGCGTTTAAAAAGCGCGAAGATACGCACAAGATGGCAGAAGCCAACAAGGCGTTTGCACACTTCCGCTGGTAAGGTTACACCTGCGCTGCATTTTGCTTAGCGCGGGGGCACGGTGCAACGCACGCCCTGGCAGGGTGGTGTATGCGCCGGCCGCAGGTTTCAATTCTTGAGCGCCGTGCCGCGCGCATGGCAATTGGAGGTTTATATGCCAAGGCAGGTATCATTACAGCTCACCAGAAACATTGGTATCATGGCCCATATCGACGCCGGCAAAACGACGACGACGGAGCGTATCCTGTTCTACACAGGCGTTAACCACAAGATCGGTGAAACGCACGACGGCGATGCGACCATGGACTGGATGGAGCAGGAGCAGGAGAGAGGTATCACCATTACCTCCGCTGCGACCACCTGTTTCTGGAAAGGGCATCGAATCAATATCATCGACACCCCCGGCCACGTGGACTTTACGGTGGAGGTTGAGCGCTCCCTGCGCGTGCTCGACGGTTCCGTGACAGTTTTCTGCGCGAAGGGCGGTGTTGAGCCCCAGTCCGAAACGGTCTGGCGCCAGGCGGACAAATACCATGTGCCGCGCATGGCTTATGTCAATAAAATGGATATCATGGGCGCCGACTTCTACAATGTTGTTGACATGATGAAGGACCGCCTGAAATGCAACGCGGTGCCGATTCAGCTCCCGATCGGCGCGGAGTCCGACTTCCGAGGCATCATTGACCTGGTCACCATGCGTGCAGAGATGTACTATGACGATAAGGGCCTTGATGTGCGCGATGAAGAGATTCCGGAGGATCTGCGCGAGCTGGCAGAGAAATACCACACAGAGCTTCTGGAGCATGTGGCTGAGCAGGATGAAGCGCTGCTGGAGAAATATCTCGGCGGCGAGGAGTTGACAATCGACGAGATTAAAAACTGCATCCGCAAATCCACCATTGCCAATGAAATGGTGCCGGTTTTGTGCGGCACATCCTACCGCAATAAGGGCGTGCAGATGCTGCTTGACGCAATTGTTGACTTCATGCCCGCTCCGACAGATGTGCCGGCGATCCGGGGCACCAACCCTGAGAGCGGCGAGGAGGAAGAGCGCATCTCCTCCGACGACGAGCCGTTTGCCGCACTGGCGTTTAAGATTGCGACGGATCCTTATGTGGGTAAGCTGTGCTTCTTCCGCGTTTATTCCGGCACGGTGGAGGCGGGCAGCACCGTCTATAACTCCGTGAAGGATAGCAATGAGCGCATGGGCCGCATTCTGCAGATGCACGCAAACCACCGCCAGGATATCGAGTGCGTTTATTCCGGCGATATTGCTGCTGCGGTGGGCCTGAAGAACACGACGACGGGCGACACACTGTGCGACGCCAAGCACCCGATCGTGCTGGAATCCATGGAGTTCCCAGAGCCGGTTATTCGCGTAGCGATTGAGCCGAAGACGAAGGCCGGCCAGGAGAAGATGGGTATCGCGCTCGCAAAGCTTGCGGAGGAGGACCCCACCTTCCGCTGCTATACGGATGAAGAAACGGGTCAGACGATCATCGCCGGCATGGGCGAGCTGCATCTGGAGATCATTGTTGACCGTATGCTGCGCGAATTTAAGGTGGAGGCCAATGTCGGTAAGCCGCAGGTTGCCTACCGTGAGACGATCACAAAGGAAGCGGATGTCGACACCAAATATGCCCGCCAGTCCGGCGGCCGTGGCCAGTATGGCCATGTTAAAATTCGCATCGAGCCAAATCCGCAGAAGGGTTACGAGTTTGTTAACGCCGTTGTTGGCGGCGCGATCCCGAAGGAATATATCGGCCCAGCGGAGCAGGGCATCAAGGGCGCTATGCTCTCCGGTGTGCTCGCAGGCTTCAATGTGGTCGACGTAAAGGTTACGCTGTACGACGGCTCCTATCACGAGGTTGACTCCTCGGAGATGGCCTTCAAGATCGCCGGCTCCATGGCCTTCAAAGAGGCGATGCGTAAGGCGGCTCCTGTGCTGATGGAGCCGATTATGAAGGTGAGCGTCACTGTGCCGGATGATTATCTGGGCGATGTCATCGGCGATATCAACGCTCGCCGCGGCCTGATGCAGGGCATGGAGACCCGCAATGGCGCAACGCAGGTGAACGCCTTTGTGCCGCTTTCCAGCATGTTTGGCTATGCGACCGATCTGCGCTCCAAAACACAGGGCCGCGGCCAGTATGTGATGGAGCCCAGCCACTACACGGAAGTGCCGAAATCCATTGCGGATACGATCATTAGCTCCCGTGCAAAGGCTGTGGAAGAATAATTTTTGCAAAACACTTGCAATCCGTTCGGGGAATTGATAGAATACCCCTGAACAGCCTGTTTTCTTTAAAACAGTATTTTAAGTTTCTATGATAAAAGGAGGAACTTCCAATGGCAAAGCAGCATTTCGAAAGAACCAAACCCCATGTAAACATTGGTACCATCGGCCACGTTGACCATGGTAAGACTACCCTGACGGCGGCGATCACCAAGACGCTCGCCATGAAGGGTGAAGCGGATTTCGTGGATTATGCCAACATCGATAAGGCTCCTGAGGAGCGCGAGCGCGGCATCACGATCAACACCGCTCACGTTGAGTATGAGACGGAGACCCGTCACTATGCTCACGTTGACTGCCCCGGCCACGCCGACTATATCAAGAACATGATTACTGGCGCGGCGCAGATGGACGGCGCGATTCTTGTTATCGCGGCGACCGACGGCCCGATGGCGCAGACGAAGGAGCACCTTCTGCTTGCCCGTCAGGTTGGCGTGCCCTATATCATCGTATTCATGAACAAGTGCGATCAGGTTGACGATCCTGAGCTGCTTGAGCTTGTTGAGATGGAAATCCGTGAGACGCTGGATGAGTATGAGTTCCCGGGCGACGACACTCCGATCATCCGTGGCTCCGCCCTGAAGGCTCTTGAGTACAATGGCGACGATGTCAATGCGCCGGAGCTTAAGTGCATTTGGGAGCTGATGGATGCAGTTGACAGCTATATCCCGACTCCGGACCGTAAGGCAGATCAGCCCTTCCTGATGCCTGTTGAGGATGTCTTCACCATCACCGGCCGCGGCACAGTTGCCACCGGTAGGGTTGAGCGTGGCCAGCTGAAGACCGGCGAGGAAGTTGAGATCGTCGGCCTGAAGGACGAGAAGAAGAAGACGGTTGTCACCGGTATTGAGATGTTCCGCAAGATCCTCGATTACGCTGAGGCTGGCGACAACATCGGTGCTCTGCTTCGCGGTATCCAGCGCAATGAGATCGAGCGCGGCCAGGTTCTGTCCAAGCCCGGCTCCATTCATCCGCACACGAAGTTCCGCGGCCAGGTTTACGTCCTGACCAAGGATGAGGGCGGCCGTCACACGCCGTTCTTCAACAACTATCGCCCGCAGTTCTATTTCCGCACCACCGACGTGACCGGCATCATCACTCTGCCCGAAGGCACTGAGATGTGCATGCCCGGCGATAACGTCGAGATGGATGTTGAACTGATCACCCCCATTGCCATCGAGGAGGGCCTCCGCTTCGCTATTCGTGAAGGCGGCCGTACGGTTGGCTCGGGCGTTGTTATCAAGATCAACGAGTAATTTAAATATTTAAAATTCTCCGTATACGGAGGGCGGCTCAGGCAGGCCATTTGGTTTGCCTGAGCCGTCTTGCATTCGCGGAGAAGGAGCGCTCCACCTTGAATTTTTACTGCCGCTGTGCTATGATAAAGATAATTGAGATGGGGAATTCGGGCGTATACCCCTTGCGGGGAATTGTGTCTGGTTCCCCTCTTCTCTGTGTGGCGCTTGTGAGTGAAAGCACTGGCGTGCGAGCTCTGAGCGGCACAGCTGTGCCGGTAAGCGTAGAATGCCCTGTCCGCCAATCACCAATGCGGCGTTGCTTGACCTGTTGGCGACCCGGCCGTCGGGAGGGCCGGGTCGCGGAGCGCTTCCACCGGCTTTAAGCCGGGCACGGGAAGCTACGGGTGCGCGTTTTTTTCTGCTGCCGGGGTGCGGCGTGTGCCGTTTGATCCACCGGGGTAAGCCTTGTTATGGGGAGAAAAGCAAGCGCTTAGGGTGAGGCCGTCTGACAGAAATGAGGTGTGCAAATGAGCGTTTTATATGTAGTGATACCCTGCTACAATGAGGAAGCTGTCATTGAGCATACGGTGGAGGCACTAACCCCGGTTTTAAACGGCCTGTGTGGAGCTGGCAAAATTTCGCCGCAAAGCAGAATCCTTTTGGTCGATGACGGAAGCAAAGACGCCACCTGGGCAAAAATTGCGGCTCTGCATGAGGCCAATTCTTATGTCTGCGGTATAAAGCTCGCCCATAACCGGGGGCATCAGAACGCACTGCTGGCCGGGTTGATGGAGGCGCGTAAGGATTGTGACTGTGCGGTGTCTATGGATGCTGATTTGCAGGATGATATTTCTGTTTTAGAGGCATTTATCGATAAGTTTAACGCCGGTACGGATATTGTCTACGGTGTGCGCAATAAACGGGAGACGGATACTTTTTTAAAACGGAATACGGCGCTGGGCTTTTATAAACTGATGCATCTGCTCGGGGTGGAGGCTGTTTATAACCACGCGGATTACCGGTTGATGAGCCGGCGAGCGCTGGATGCACTCTCGGAATACAAGGAAGTCAATCTCTTTTTGCGCGGGATCGTTCCGCTGATCGGGTATTCGACGGATTATGTGTATTATGACCGTGGCGAACGATACGCCGGGGAATCCAAATACCCGCTGCGCAAAATGCTCTCCTTCGCGATGGATGGTATCACCTCCTTCAGCGTGCGGCCGCTACGTATGATTTCCGTTGCAGGGATTGTCATCGGCTGTCTGAGCGTGCTGGGCCTTTTGTATGCCCTGATCTCCAAGCTTTGCGGCGTGGCGGTCAGCGGTTGGACGGCGATTGTCTGCTCCATTTGGCTGTTGGGCGGCATCCAACTGTTTTGCACAGGCGTGGTGGGGGAATATATCGGCAAAATTTACAGCGAGGTAAAGGCGCGCCCGCGTTACCGGGTGGAAACGTTTTTAAAAAAATAACGGGTAGCATTAGCATACACGGGGAATATCGCCGTCAGTGTATGCTCAAACGCATGCCGGCAGCGGCCACGGGCGCTGAAAACCGATGGATACCCTGTACGAATGCGAAGGATAATTTACAATATTTAGGCGGTGCAGAATGACGCAAGAGCAATTAATAACCCTGCGTAAGCAGGTTATGGAAAAAGAGTTTTCCCGCATGAATCCGAAGCAGCGGGAGGCAGTTTTTTCCACGGAGGGGCCGCTGCTGATTTTGGCAGGCGCAGGCAGCGGCAAAACGACGGTGCTGGTCAACCGGATTGCCAATATCGTTAAATACGGCTGCGCTTATTTCTCAAAGGAATTTGCACAGCCGCTGACGGATGAGGAGATCCGTATGCTCGAGGATTACCTTGACGGCACGCGGGAATACTCCTATGAGATCGCCGATCTTCTGGCTGTTCGCCCGGCAAGGCCGTGGCAGATCCTTGCGATCACCTTCACCAATAAGGCGGCCGGCGAGCTCAAGGAGCGGCTGGAGGCCATGCTCGGCCCGGATGGGCAGGAGGTTTGGGCAAGCACCTTTCATTCCGCGTGTGCGCGCATCCTGCGGCGGGATGGCGAGAGCCTCGGCTATACCAGCCATTTTACCATTTATGATACGGATGATTCCAAGCGCGTGATGAAGGAATGTCAGCGTCTGCTTAACATTGACGACAAGCTGCTTTCCCACAAAACGCTGCTGCACGAGATTAGCCGTGCGAAAGACAGCCTGATCTCACCAGAGGAATATCTGAAGGATGCGGGCAGCGACGTGCGGCTGCGCAAGATCGGCGAGGCGTACCGGCTATATGAAAAGCTGCTTCGGGATGCAGATGCGATGGATTTTGACGATATGATTGTCAACACCGTCCGGCTGCTGGAGGAGAATGAAGAGGTGCGCACCCGCTATCAGCGCCGTTTTCGCTATGTGATGGTGGATGAGTATCAGGATACCAACCACGCGCAGTACCGCCTGACGAGCCTGCTCGCCGGCGGCAGCGGCAATCTCTGTGTGGTCGGCGACGACGATCAGAGCATTTACCGCTTCCGCGGCGCGACAATTGAGAATATCCTTTCCTTTGAGCAGCAATATAAAAATGCCAGGGTAATTCGGTTGGAGCAGAATTACCGCTCCACCCAAAACATTCTGGATGCGGCAAACGCTGTGATTGCCCATAACACGGAGCGGAAAGGGAAAAACCTTTGGACTGCTAACGGGCGCGGCGAAAAAATCGTGGTGGATGATGCGTTTGACGAGCAGGAGGAAAGCGCCTTTATCGCCGATACGATCATGGATTCGGTGAAAGGCGGGCGGAAGTGGAGCGATCATGCGGTGCTTTACCGTATGAACGCACAATCCAACGCCTTGGAGCGCGCCTTTGTGCGTATGGCGATCCCCTACCGCGTGATCGGTGGGCACCGTTTTTATGAGCGCAAGGAGATTCGGGATGCGCTTGCCTATTTGGCGGTGATCAGCAACCCGGCAGATAATATCCGTTTGCGCAGGATCATCAATGAGCCCAAGCGGGGGATTGGGGCCACTACGGTCAACCACGCCGCGCAAATTGCGGCCGGGCTGGGCCTGAGCATCTATGAGGTGATCGCCCATGCGGATGAGTATGAGCAGTTAGCGCGTTCGGCTCCGCGCTTGCAGGCCTTTACCAGGATGATCGACAGCCTGGCGGATGCGGCGCAGGAGCTGCCGCTCAACGAGCTGTTTGAGCGCACCATGCGGGAAACGGGGTATCTGGACGCGCTGGCGCTCGACCGGGAAACCTATCAGGACCGCTTGGAGAATATCCAGGAGCTTTCCTCCAACCTGCTGCGCTACAGTGAAGAGAATGAGGAGGGGGATCTCAACGGCTTTCTGGAAGAGGTTGCCCTGATGACGGATATCGATCATTATAACGAAGAGGCCGATACCGTCGTGCTGATGACGCTGCATTCGGCCAAAGGGCTGGAATTCCCGGTGGTATTCATCCCCGGCATGGAGAAAGGCATTTTCCCGGGGATTCAATCCCTGTATTCCGCAAGTGAGATGGAGGAGGAGCGCAGGCTTGCCTATGTGGGCATTACGCGCGCCAAGCAGAGGCTGTACCTGACCCATGCGCGCACGCGCATGCTTTACGGCAGCACGAGCCACAACGCCCCATCGCCCTTCCTGGAAGAAATTCCGGAGGAACTGATTGAGGAGAAGCGCAAGGTTGTGACGCCGCAGCCAAAGCCTGTGGCGCAGCGCCATGCAAAGCCGAAGAAGGCGTTTGATCATTCCTTTGGCCCGGCGTCGCCAAAGGCCGCCGCTCCTGCGGGGGCATACCGCGCGGGGGATACAGTGGTACATAAGCTGTTTGGGACGGGCGTTGTGCTCTCCGCTCAGCCGATGGGCAACGATACCCTGTTGGAGATTGCGTTTGATAAAGCGGGCACCAAGAAGCTGATGGCCAATTTTGCCCGCTTGACAAAAGGATAACAGCCAGTATGTTAAAGGGAGCGACGCCTGCGCCGCAGAAGAGACCGTGGAAAAATCCGGCGAACGGAAGAGGGGGAACGGTTGCTTCTGTGGGGTGGGCGTTGATCATGATCATGGTGTTTGTGTGCAATGAATCGAATTGAAATATTCTTACATTGCGTTTATTGACAAAAGCCTGGGGAGTGTGTATTATTTTTTTAGTGTTTTTCGGCAATCGTGAAGTGCTTTGTATGCACAGTCTTTTAGAGAAATAGGCGCAGGGAAAACAAAACCGGAGGTATTCAGCGCAGGTAACCAACCTCACAATGCAGCGGTGCATGGCAGTGTACAACACGATGGCTATCCGTGTCGGTGAAAAAAAGAGAGGGAGTGTTTTCATGAATCAGCTGAGCAAACGAATTTTGAGCCTGCTTTTGTGCGTGACGATGCTGCTGGGAACCTCTGCGGCGGCTTTTGCCGCGGGCGATGGCTGCGGCTGCGGCACCTCGCCGTTTATTTTGGTGCGGGGAATGGACGCCGGGGCCCTGATTGTAAACGAGGGTACGCCGGAGGAATCCCGCCCCCTGTCGCCGGATGCACAGACCATTTTGGAACTGGTCGGCAAAGTGGCGGGGCCGGTTGCGCGCTTTGCCATCACAAAGGATTATGACCAGCTGGCCGATGCTGTGCTGCCCGTTCTATATGATTTTTTTGAGCCGCTGAGCTGCGAGCCGGATGGGAGCAGCCGCCATGATGTCACGGTGCAGCGCTATCCGGAATCCATGGCGCAATATCCGGAATTTATTGGGAATGAGGAATATACAACCGGAGAACCTGCTATGATCCGTGCAGCGGCGGAAAAGATCGGGGCGGATCACGTTTACCTCTTTACCTATGACTGGCGGCTGGACCCCATGGATTATGCGCGAGAGCTCAACGACTATGTGCAGCGCGTTAAGGAGGAGACCGGCCACAGCAAGGTGAACCTGGCCGGGGCCAGCTTTGGCGGCATGATTATTGCCTCCTATCTCGCCCTGTACGGCAGCGAGGATATTGATAATTTCACCATGCTTTCCTCCGCCTTTGCTGGCACCTCGATCGTGGGCGACCTGTTTTCGGGGCGCGTGGAATTCCACAAGGATGAATTGATCCGCATCCTCAAGGAGGTTGCGGGCCAGGAGGCTGTCAATCTCCTGCTGGATGCGCTGGATCAGGCGGGCATTTTCGATGCGCTGATGCCGGTGCTGGACGGCATTGTTGCCAACCTGAAGGATCGCGTCTATGATGAAGTGTTTCAGGATACGTTCGTTACCATGCCCGGCATGTGGGATCTGATCGCGCTGAAGGATTATGAGCAGGCAAAGGCGTATCTGCTGGATCCAGTAGAGGATGCGCAGCTAATCGCGCGCGCAGATGCTTACCATTACCAGGTGCAGGCCAAGCTGCCGGAGCTGTTCCGGGAGGCAATGGCGAATGGGGTGCATATCAGCGTTGTGTCACATTACGGCCTGCAGGGCGTGCCCATCACGCCCTCCTACCGTGAGCAGAATGATAATATTATCGACACAATCTATACCTCCGGCTATGCGACCTGCGCATTCCTGAATGAGACGCTACCGGAGGGCTATCAGCAGAAAAACACGAATTGCAAGGATGCTTCGCACAACCATATTTCCGGCGACTGTGTGATCGACGCTTCTACCGCCTTGCTGCCGGAGCAGACGTGGTTTTTAAAGGACTTTAAGCATGTGGGGTATATTTACGGCACGCCAGTGATGGAGTTCGTCCTATGGCTCTGCCTGGCGGACCGGCAGCTCACCGTCTGGGATGGCGGGGAGCAATACAGCCAGTTTATGCAGGTGGATCCGAAGGACGGCACAATGCAGCTGATTGAAAAATCACAGGAAGGGACAGAGCCCTCCACGCAGCCGCCGGCTTCGGAGGAAGAGGTGCCCACGACACAACCGCAGGAGCCTGTGCAGGAGCCCACTGACCCCGAGGAGACCGGCTCGGTACAGCAGGATGGCGAGCAGGAGGAGCCCGAGATTGCTGGCACCGGCGAGCGCCTGCTGGGGCTGCTGCCCTTTGGCCTGGCCGCTGCGGCGGCAGTAGTGCTGGCGGCATCCAAAAAGAAACAGGGCGCGCCTAAAAATCGCTAAGAGGATGCGCGCTTGCGAATCCATTCATTGAGCGATCACAATCAGGCCGCCGCAGATTCTTGCGGCGGCCTGAAATCAAAATGAGGAGCTGTGTTATGGAGATTCAGAGGATGATCGAGCTGGTGCGCGGGGCGCAGTCCATTTTGATGGATGAGAACGCCGCCCGGCAGGTCACGGTGAAGGGCGTGGCGGATTATGTGACGCAGGTGGATCTGCGCGTGCAGGCCTATTTTCAGCAGCGGCTGGCGGCGCTTGACCCGCAGGCGGCCTTTTTGGCGGAGGAGCAGGAGAATGCGGATGTAGCCGGAAAGCCCGCCTGGATCCTCGACCCGGTGGACGGCACAACGAACTTAATCCACGATTACCGCATGAGCGCAGTGTCGCTTGCGTATTATGATGGGGAAAGCGTCGCCTGCGGCGTGGTCTATAATCCTTTCACGCAGGAGCTGTTTACTGCGCAGCGGGGCGGGGGCGCGTTTTTAAACGGCGTTCCCATCCGGTGCAGTGCGGCGCGGACAATGGACGATTGCCTTGCCGCAATTGGAACGGCCCCGTATTATAAGGCGGAGGCGGCGCAGCATTTTGCACTGTTTCAAAAGGTGTTCCTCACCTGCCAGGATATCCGCCGCTCCGGCTCGGCGGCGCTCGACCTGTGCTATGTGGCCTGCGGGCGGATCGACGCTTACTTCGAGCGGCATCTCAAGCCTTGGGACTATGCGGCGGGGCTGCTGCTCGTGCAGGAGGCCGGCGGCTGTGTGACGGATTGGAAGGGCCAGCCGCTAGAGGTGACAAAGCTGGGCGATGTGTTGGCCACAAACGGAAAATTGCATGAGCAGTTTTTAGAGCTGCTGTAAAAAATATCTTGCGAGCGAACGGAACCGCTCCAGTAAAAACGGACAATAGACAATCTCTTGATGTAGGAAAATAGAAGGAATACATCAGGGGATTCTTGTGCGGTCTGTATCATCTGGGGCGGTACTCTTTTGACTGCGAGCAATTCCGGCGGAGCACAGAAAAGAAAATTCGCAGAAAACTTATTCAGAAAAACATGCAAAATAGGATAAGCTAAAAGTAAAAATCAGAATAATAGTTTACTCATTATTAAAAATCTCATATAATCAGAAAGTAAATATTTGGTGGACGCATACGCCTTTAAAGAACGATCTCGTGATGCTTGTTCACAGGAAAACTCGTTAGGGTTGCAAAAGGATCGATATTTACGGGATCCACCGGAAAATCGAGCCGCGAGAGATCGCATGGACGTTTTAGTACGATCATGCGGAAGGAGGAATTGGAAGTGAAACGGTTGTTGGCGCTGTGCCTGCTGCTGACGCTTTTGCTGAGCGCCTGCTCCCAGGGCGGCCAGCGCCGCCTTGAGCGGATGGATGACGAGCAGGCCCAGGCGCTCACCTGGAAGGTGGCTTTTGGCGAGCCGCTGGCGGAGGACGTTTCCCGGTTTGCGTTTCGCTACCATTGGAACGGCAAGCCGCAAGCAATTTTCTACTGGCTTGAGGTTTATGAAAATGGCGCGTGCACCGACCGGATAGAACTGGCTGAGATTGCCGCCCCGGGAGAAACCGGCGGTCAGGGAAGCGCCGCTGGGGATTATACGGGGGCGCTCCTGCTGGATGCCTTTATGGGAGATGAAACTTGGTGGGAGATTGGCCTTTTCGATCAAAATAACGAGCGCACGGGCACGAAAAAGACGCAGCCGGAGCAGAGGGGCTTTGACACCGTTGTGCCCCTGATGCCAGAGCGGCCTCTGACACTTCTCTACGGGCAGGATACCGTCGTAATGGCCCTGCTCTATGGCCACGGCAATGAGAGCGAACTGCAAAAAATCACGTGGAAGGAGCTGCAAAAGGATACGCAGGCGCTTGCCGGGGTGAAGCTGGCAGCTGTGCTCAAATGCAATTTCACCTAACCCTTTGCCTTTGGGCCGCGTAAAGCGGCTGTGGCGCTGAAATAAGCGCAGGGAAGGCGTTCGGCCGCTTTCCCTGCGCTTATTCATTGGTTATGGGAGCATCTCCCGCACATAGGCGGCAGCCTCCTCCAGGGATGCATTCTCTTGCAACGAGGGATAGGCCTGCTGGTCAAAGCGCAGGGAGCTGTCCTCCTGCTGAAGGAACAGGTAGCGCACGCCATCCCAAAGGCCATAGGGGGCGAGCTCCTGCAAGCAGACGCGCGCGCCATTCTGCTCCCAATACTGCTCCGGCGTATAGGCAGCCGGCATAAAAATCCCGGCTGTGCCCTCGCGCAGGGAGGCGGCAAGCGCGGTATCCGTCATCACTTCCCCGCGGCCAATGGAGCATGGCAGCAGGATGGAAACCGTATCGCCCGCCGCTACGGCTTCACAATAGGGCTCCTCCACCCGAACCTGTGCGATGGCCCGGTAAACGACATCGCCATTGAAGCTCAGGCGGATATTGCGGATTTGCTCCACCGTGCCGAAAAACGGCGTGAGGCCGGGCAGCTGGAAGAGCTCTTCCTCCGTCATAGGCACAAGGCTATCCGCGCTCTGCACCCCGCCGTGGGCAAAGGGCGTGTAATGGGCGGAGACCTTGCCCTGCGCACTGGGCAGGTCGATTTCACAGGCGTGGTTCAGCGCGGGCGCTCCAATTGCAAGGAGGAGCGCAACCGCTGCTGCCGCTGCAACAAGGGGCCTGACGCTGTGACGCCGTTTTACTTTGCCTGTTTGTGTGCACTGGTTTAGAATATGTGCCTCCAGGTCGGGCCGCAGCGGGAGATGCTCCATGGCGCTGCGGTAGGTTTGCATGGGGTTATTTTTCATATTCATTCCCTCCAATCATTTGCCCGAGCAGGGCGCGCCCGCGCGC
Source organism: uncultured bacterium (assembly GCA_949283655.1). Lineage (GTDB taxonomy): Bacteria > Bacillota > Clostridia > Oscillospirales > Acutalibacteraceae > Fimivicinus. The sequence continues at coordinate 9,832 of CASDTH010000034.1, read as the reverse complement.
AAGGCGCGTGCCGGCCGTAGCAGGTCTGATTTGCAGAATGCGGGCGATCTCCTGAATGGAATACCCCTCATAATAAAAGAGGTGGATCGGGAGGCGGTACTTTTCATCCAGGGAGAGCACGCAGGCGAGCAGCTCGTTTTCCTGTGAGGAAAGCGCGGGCAGCCATTCGCAAAGCGGCTCTGTTTTACTTCGCCATCCGCTTTTGAGTAGGTTTTTGCTTTTATTGATCGCCAGGCGGAGCAGCCAGGCCTTCAGGTGGTCTTCCGTTTCAAAGGAAGGGTGCTTTTCCCAGAGTGTGAGGAAGACTTCCTGCGTGATATCCTCCGCATCCTCGATGCTTTTGAGGTATGCAAAGGCTGCCCGGGCTACGGCCCGGGAATGCTGCGCTACGGCAGCTTGAAAAAAGCCATTGAGCTCAGATGGCGGTTTCACAGGCTTCCCTCCTTTCGCTTAGAATACAATTGAGCAGGGCAGATTTTTTCATTCAGAAGCGTTTTTTGAAAAATATTTTTATAGCGCCTGCAGCATCCAGACGCAAGATGAAACTTTCCCTGCACCAGAATCATGGGATAGCATACTATGATATTGAAGTTTTTACAAAATTTCAATCTATTCATAGGAGGAAACACCATGGCGGATAACAGACCCTGCTGCACGACGGCGGATGTCGTCAGCGGCGGCATCCGGGAGGCTGTATGCATTGATACCAATCGCGTATATGACTCCTGTGCAGATAAAGACTGCCTTGCGGATATGCGAGTCTATTTTACCGACCGGGCGCAGTGTATCATTGACAAGGCGACTTCCGTGCGCTGCCGTTCGTGCAAAATCATCAATTGTTTCATCAATGTGGAGGCGGTGCCGTTCAATCGCGGCTACTATTCCGTGGATATCACCTTCTTCTTTAAGGTGTATTTGGATGCGTATACGACGCCGATGAACCCGCCCTGCACTGTGGAGGGGCTTACTTCCTTCTCGAAGAAATGTATTCTCTACGGCAGCGAGGGCAATGTACGTATTTTTTCTTCCGAGTATTCCGCCGACGAGTCGGATGAGCAGTTTCTGCCCACCAACACCAATCCGCGGGCAAAGGTTCAATGCGTAGAGCCCATCTGCCTGGATGCAAAGCTCTGCCGCCCGTGCGATTGCTGCGAGTGCGAGGGCTGCTGCTCGGCGCCGGGCTGCATCCGCAGGATGTTCGACGGGGATTTTAACGTTGACGCGCCGGAGAAGGCTGTCCGTGTGACGCTTGGCCTGTTCACAATCGTACAACTTGAGCGTGATGTGCAGATGCTTATCCCGGCCTATGATTTCTGCGTGCCGGAGAAGGAGTGCTGTCACGACGTGGAGAGCGATCCCTGCGACGCTTTTAAACAGATTCGCTTCCCGATCAACGAGTTTTTCCCGCCCACGGAATGCCAGCAGAAGAAAAACGATAGCTGTTGCTGCGGCAGGGATCGGGAAAACAGCTGCGGCTGCCAGCGCTGAGTGCTGCAATATGCCACAGAACACGAAACAAAGCGGATATCGAAAATCAGCTGCCTGAACAGGCGGCCGGACGCAGAGGCATGCGCCAAATAAGCATAAATCAGCCGCCGTGTTTTGTCAGAGCACGGCGGCTGCATTTTTATGGAGAGGCTTGGACTGATGCGTTATGAGAGGCGAGCGGGTCACTCCTCTACAATCCGGGCACTATGCGGCGCCCCGCCGTTTGTTTGATCGAGGATTTCAAAGCGGAAATAGGCATTCTCCTCATACCAGAGTGGGAAATTGGTGCCCCACACATTGTTGTGCAGGATATAGGCGACGCCGTTTGTTTCCACTGCCTCAAATTGATTGTCAAACCGGAGGATTTTTCCTTTCCCAAGGCCGATGAGCGCGGCGTGGTCATTGACAAACCGGAAATTGCCAAAGTGCATATCCCACACGGCGGAGAGGTTCCGGTTCCCGTTTTTGACGACGGACATGGGGTCAATTTCCGTATCAATTTTGGTGTAGCGCAGGTTTTCCTGTGTGCAGGCGGGGTACAGGCGTAGAATGGTGCTCTCTGTCAGCCGGTTGGCGGGTTTGTCCATCCAGAGGAGCTCTAACTGCATGCCGCTGGCGCGCAGGGTATAAATCAACTGGATCGATTTCGCAGCGCCAAGAAGCTCGTGGCACTCCGGCTCAATCGCGAGGCAAACAGTGATTTTTAGCCTATCCTCCATGTGTTGGACGGTTCCCTCGCGGAACCGGTAGGAGTAGCGCCCCTGCGGATATTTGGAATCGACGTATTTTAGCAGAGGCCGGGCAAAATCGCCAAGCGACCAGCGGGCGGTTTCTTTGCGGTTGCGGGTATAATGGGTGAGCCAGAAGTTATAATTTGTTTCGCCGTAGGAGTAGTATTCTACAGCTGGCCGGTTGTTTTCCCGGATTGCGGGCCGGCCTTCGTGTAGGAGCGTGCCAATGCCGCCATATTTGTTGATGCGAATGGTCCAGCTAGCAAAGCAATATTCCACATCGCGCTGTAGCGGTTCACCCACAGGCTGCTCCAGAGCGGCGGGGCGCAGCCTGCCCAGCGCTTGCCACGCCTCATTTTGAAGGGCTTCAGGCAGCCCCTCCATCGCTTTGTCGAGATAGGAGCGCTGCTCCTGCCAGCTTTTTTCCATGGCGCGGTAGGAGCCACGCTGGTATGCGCCTGTGCGGCGCAGTTGGAGCGTTCGAAAATTCTGCGGGAAGCCGCGCAGCGGATGACGCAGCTCTACCAAATCCTTTTTGCGCGCTTTCTCAAAATCCGGGCGGAGATAGTGTTCATAATCGGAGAAATACATTTTCATATCCAGGCCCCAGGTGTGCTCGGCAATGCAGAGCAGATTACTGGCCAGCTGGGCATAGGCATTGCTGGTGCGGGAGAGTGCGCCGCTTTTGATCCACTGGTTTTTCAGACGGATCAGTGTGCGCAGCCCGGCCGTTTTATAAGGATCAGAGGCAGCGCCATGGATCCAGGTGTCGCCGATTTCAGCAGTTACCACGGGCAGCTGTTCCCTTACTGGCCAGAGAAGCTCCGCATAGTCATCCAGCCGCCCGGCAACCACCTCCGCGCCAGGATATTGCTTTTCAATTTCGCGTAGCCGGGCCAGCACGGCTGGGCCGCCGGCGGCGCCGTGATTGTCAAGCGTGTGGTCAAAATAGAGCACGCTGTCGATATAGCCGGTTTCAAAGGGGCCACCGTATTCACCGGAGTAGATGACGATCACCTCATGCTCCCCGCATTTCCAAAGAAAGCAGGGGGGCACGTCCGGCATGGCGGAAGCGCCGTTGACGCCGATATGCAGGAGCTTGACGCCATGCATTGCAAGCATCGGCACCAGGCCTAGCGTATGCCCCGGCACATCCGTCATCTTGGCGGCAATGGTTTTCCGGCCGGTGAGCTGATCCAGCTCGTCCACTATGGAGAGGCCGTAATCCAGCGTATCGGCATCGAGCAGCTCTGTGTGTGTGGTGAAGGGCATGGCATGCGGCGCGATGTCGCCGTCGCGCAGCGCCTGAAGCAACGCTTGCCGGGTTTGTTCGCTGCCACAGTGCAATGCTTCCCTGAGCAACCAGGAGCCCGTCGTCCAGACAAAGCGCTTTTTACCGCCCGTGTTGAGCTCCCTGGCAGTGGCGATGGCGTGGGGGATAAACTCGTTGAGATATTTTTGACGGATATTTTCCGCATAGTCTGTAAAGCCGAGATCCAGGTGTGTTTTGGACACGACAATGACCTTTTTCATATGCTGTAAACTTCCCCTTCCGGCGGAGTGGAGCGCCGCCCATTTCTCAACATCTGGTTTCAGCATAGCATACCTCTTTCCGGCTGGCAAGAGGGACTTTTGAAAAAGGCGCAACCTTTTGACGGCTCTATCCGGCGTATGGACGGCCGATACGGCCGAGAGTGCCCTCAAGGTTTGACAGCGAAGTGAAAAAAGGCTATGATAAAACCGCTTTCATACAAGCAAGAGGCGGCGTCGTGCCGGAAAACGCAGCGCCGCCTGCTGAAAGACCGGCAGGGAGGAATGAAGCATGACAGAAACATTAGAGCGGGCGAAGGCCGCGCTTCACAAGCACCACGCCAGCTGCGTGCTGCTGACAAAGGATGGGCGGGTTTTGGAATCCTCGCTCTCCGGCGTTTCACCGCTGACGCAGTGGTTGCAGCAGGATCCGGAGCTGCTGCGAGGAGCCTCGGTGGCGGATCGAGTCGTTGGCAAAGCTGCCGCTTTGTTGATGCTCTATGGCGGCGTGAAGGAGGTCTATGCGGATGTGGTCAGTGAGCACGCTGCAGTTTGCCTAGGCGAGCGGTGTGTGCCTCTGTATGAGGGGGAGCGTGTTCCTTATATCATCAACCGCACACATACCGGCATGTGCCCGATGGAAAAACTCTGCCTGGATACCAACCTGCCGCAGGAGGCTTATGCGCGCATCCTCAGGAAGCAGGAGGAACTGCAGCGAGCCGGCCGGAACGGCGGCTGAGAAGTGGTTGCGTTTTGATATATGGGAGGCAAGTGTATTGACGCAGCAGCCTCTATCTGTTATAGTAGTAAAGAGAAAATGCTGCTCAGAAGAGTGGCCGCCCTGTCAAGCGGGACAAAATAGCTATAGCGCTCGAAAAGGAGCGCGTGATCAGCCATATGTGCAGGTGTTGCGTCTGCACTGGCGGAGTGGAGAAACAACAAATGGTGCGCCAACCAGGCCGCATTCCCACAGAAGTGGGGGCCGGGTTGGCGCTTTTTTGTTGGCTTCTCCTTCAGAAAGGAAGCGTGATAAAAATGAAACAATCCCATACGAAGCATCTGGTGGTTACAGCCTTCTGCCTTGCGCTGTGTGTTGTGCTACCGATGGCGTTCCATGCCATCGGCGCGGGGCAGGCCTTTTTGCCGATGCATATTCCTGTGCTGCTGTGCGGCTTTTTATGCGGCTGGCCTTATGGTGCATTTTGCGGGCTGCTCGGCCCGCTGCTCTCCTCCCTTTTCACAGGGATGCCTGCTTTTTTTCCAAACATGCCGGCGATGATGCTGGAGCTGTGCGCCTATGGGGTGCTGACTGGACTAATGTACCGCCGGATGGGGCTTAACCTCTACCTCTCCCTTATTTGTGCGATGCTGGGCGGCCGCGCCGTTTCCGGCGCGGCGAACGCGCTTCTACTCGGCATTGCGGGCAGGCCGTATGGGCTCTCCGTTTTTTTGAGCGCATCGTTCGTCACCGCGCTGCCGGGAATTCTCATCCAACTGGTAGCGGGCCCACTCCTGGTGGCGGCGCTGCAGCGGGCGGGGCTAGCGGAAAAACCACGCAGAAGAAAAATACTGGATTCCAAATGCTGAGGAGCTATTTTTAGCGATCGCCCGGTATCTAGGCCTTGCAATCCCAGCGTCTTCTAATCCGTTCCTAGCATCTGTGTACAAGGGTACACATCGGCTTTCAGCGCTGTGGCTGCACCCCCGGCGGCGTGATCCTCCTTGCCTTTGGCTGCACCGTCTATCTTGCTCGAGAACGCAGCGAGCGCCCGCTTGAGCACGCCGGGTGGCGACGCTCCCCTTGGATACGGATGCTAACCTCAATTGTGACTAGATTGTCACCCCACAGTCACGGGATATTCACACCAGCGGTTTATACTAAGAGCCACAAGGGAAAAGCGGCAGTGAGGATTCGGCTGCTGCACTGGTGCATAGGAAAGGCGTGAGGATTGACATGGAGATTTTGCGGGTAGAGCATCTGACGAAAATTTACGGCAGCGGCGAAACCGCTGTGCGGGCGCTGGACGATGTGTCCTTCACAGTGGAGAGGGGGGATTTTGTTGCGATTGTCGGCCCCTCCGGCTCCGGTAAATCGACGCTGCTGCACATTCTGGGCGGCGTGGACGCCCCCACCTCAGGCAAGGTGTTCGTGGATGGGACGGATACCGGCGCATTGGATGAGACGAAGCTCGCTATTTTTAGAAGGCGGCAGATTGGGCTGATCTATCAGTTTTATAACCTGATTCCGGTGCTAAATGTGCGGGAAAATATTACACTCCCGCTTCTGCTTGACGGGCGGGAGGTGGATGAACAATCCCTGGCCAGGCTTGTTGAGACGCTTGGGCTTCGGGACCGGCTTGATTACCTGCCAAACCAGCTCTCCGGTGGGCAGCAGCAGCGCGTATCCATTGGGCGCGCACTGATCACGCATCCGGCGCTCATTCTGGCGGATGAACCGACCGGCAATCTGGATAGCAAAAACAGTGCTGAAATCCTTGCGCTGCTCAAGCTGTTTAATCAGCGGCACAGCCAGACGCTGCTGGTGATCACGCACGATGAAAACATCGCGCTTCAGGCGGATCGGATCATTGCTGTGGAGGATGGCAAAATTGTGCGGGATGAAACGCTGCGCACCCGCCCGGGCAGGGAGGGGAGCGAGCAATGAATATTGTCAACCGCCTCACCGTGCGCTGCCTGAAGATGAATAAGCGGCGCACATTGGTGACGATCATTGGGATTATCCTCTCCGTCTCCATGCTTACGGCGATCTCGACCATCCTGTTTTCCTTTATGGATTTGATGCAGCGGGACACAGCTGCAAAATATGGCGAGTGGCATGCGAGCCTCAGCGGCGTGGAGCCGGCAAAGCTCGCACAGGTGGAGCAGGCGGAAAACGTAAAAGCGGTTTTGCTCGTGCGTAACCTTGGCTTCAGCCAATTTAAGGAATCCCAGAATGATAATATGCCGTTTTTCTATATTGAAGAATATAACACGCCGGCCTTTGCACATTTCAACCGAAAGCTTGTAGCGGGCCGGCTCCCGCAGCGAGCAGGGGAGGCGATTGTTTCTCAGGATGCGCTCAACGCCGGGGCGCCCTTTCAAATCGGCGATACAGTCACCTTCCCGCTTGGCTACCGGGTTGGGTCGCCGGGAGGCTCCGAGCGGGAGATCCGGCTGAGCACCTCAGACTATGTGACTTTGAATCCGGATGGTTCTCTGGCAGAAACCTTTGAGCTCCGGGGAGAGGAAAGAACCTACACGATCACCGGCGTTCTGGAGAGCGGTTCCGGCGCGTATTTTGATGAAATGGTGTGCGCGTTCCCGGTGATCGGCTATTGCGACGAAGCGTCCATTGCCGCGGAAGGAACGCTGGCGGATCCTATGCTGGTGTTTGACCCGGTGCGCCGTTCCCTTTATCAGGAGGTGGAGAAGCTGGCGCAGGAGACCGGCGCGGCAGATTACAGCTTCAATGGCTCGCTGCTGCGATTTTACGGCTTGACGAGCAGGGATTCGTTACAGGGCGCAGTCATCCTTTTTGCGGCGATCCTGCTGCTGGTGGTGCTCGGTGGATCGGCGATGCTCATTTATAACGCGTTTTCTATTTCTGTAGCAGAGCGCAGCCGGTATCTTGGGATGCTGGCAAGCGTAGGAGCCACCCGGCGGCAAAAGCGCAGTTCCGTTTATTTTGAGGGCTTTTTGCTGGGCGTGATTGCGATCCCCATTGGGCTGTTGGCCGGGATTGGAGGGATCGGTGTCACCTTTGCGCTGATGAATACCGCCCTGCGGGACGCGCTTGGCCTGATCGTAGATGTGCGCCTGGTTGTTTCACTGCCGTCAGTGCTGCTTGCCGTGCTGTTATCCGCTCTGGTGATCCTCTTCTCTGTCTGGAGGCCGGCACGGCGTGCCTCCCGCACAATGCCCATCGACGCCATCCGGCAGGCGAGGGAGATTAAGCTATCCGGCAAAGCGGTGCGCACCTCACGGCTGACGCGTAGGCTCTTCGGCTTTGAGGGGGAGGTTGCGCTGAAAAACCTCAAGCGCAACCGTGTGCGCTACCGTGCGACGCTGCTCTCTTTGACGGTGAGCGTTGTGCTGTTCCTAACGGTATCCTTCGGCGTCCAGCTGGCGGTGACGGCTTACGGCCTGGAGGAGGAGCGTCAGGAATGCGATCTGATTGTGATGCCTATGGGCTTGGAATCGCAGCAGCGGGAGGAGCTCTACCGCCGCATCCTGGCGGAGGGGCAGGTGACACAGTATGCCATCGCGGACGAGATGTGGTTTGAAACCGTCCTCCCGCAGGAGAAAATCACCGCCGATTTTTTCGCCCTGTCGGAGCCTGTGAAGATGCCCGGCGGCTACGTCGTGTCGGTCTCCGTTTTGATATTGGAGGACGCTTCGTTTGCGGCTTATGCGGAGCAGATTGGCGTGGATGTGGCAGATTATGCGGATCCGAAGCAGCGCAAGGCCATCCTGGTGAATCGGGCAACCCGGAGCGTGATGGATGAGGAGAAGCAGGAGCCTGTGACCAGGCAGTATGAGCTGCTCAACCTGCGCCGCGGCGAGAAGCTCTTGCTGGAGCGGTTTTATGAAGAGGAGACAGTCTCGTTCGGCGCCATCCAGGTGGAGACGGTGACGGAGCAGTATCCGTTTGGCATATCGGAAACCTATGGCGGCGCACTTCTGGTTGTGCCGGAGCAGACCGGCCGCGCGATGCGGGAGGCCTATGCGCAGCGGCTCACCGGGATGGAACGGCAAACCATGCTGGAGAGCAGCCCCATTCTATACCTGAATTCAGAGCATCCGGAGCAGGTGCGTAAAATCATTGGAAGCTATAACACGCCGGGCCTCTCGGAGCAGGTGGTCTACAATGATTATGTGGCGCAGCGGGAGGAGATGGAGCATGTGATTTTGCTGATTTCTGTTTTTTCCGGCGGCTTCATTGCGTTGATCACCCTCATCTGTATGGCAAATATGTTCAATACGATTTCCACCAGCATGGCGCTGCGCAGGCGGGAATTCGCCATGCTGCAGTCCGCCGGCATGACGCCAAAGGGCTTCCGGCGGATGATCCGCTTTGAGAGCCTGTTTTACGCGCTGAAAACGCTGCTATATGGCCTGCCGGTCAGCTTTTGCATCATGGCGCTCTTGCAGCTGTCGCTTGGGAGCAGCATTGAGGTTCCCTTTCAAATGCCGTGGATCCCGCTTCTCTGTGCGGTGGCAGGTGTGTTGGTAATCGTGGGGCTTACCATGCTTTATGCCGGCGCCAAGCTAAAGAAGGAAAATATGCTTGATCTATTGAAGGACGAAAATATATAAGCATCCGTGTATCCCACTGATACAGGCTTATTTGGGGCGCGCCGTAGCAAAAATGCGGCGCGCCCCGTAGCTTGTGATCCCAGTTTTAGAAATGAAAGATTCGATGTGGAAGCCGGAAGGCTTTTCCTTTGTGGTGCAGCTAATAGATTCTATTTGATGTTTGAATGGCTGCCCGGTTTCGCTGTACGCGACCTCATTCTCTTGTCGGCTGACAAGAGAACGAGGCAAGAGAAGCAGCCGGGGGCTTCGCCCCTCGACCCCGCGCACGGCCAGCGGCGGCACTGAAAAGTGTATGTATCTCTGTTACGTGTTCGGCGAGGCGCACAAAAACTCACCGCCTCACGGCGGCTCAAACAGTTTGTGCGCTCGCTTGCCTGCAAGCAGGCAAGTTCCCTCACGAGCCCGCCACAAGTTTGCGGAGCCTGCCGCCGCTGGCCTACTAAAAGGCCCATGCTCCTACGCCAGGCTGAAGGCCCCGTCAGGTTTCTCCCGGAGCCCGCAAGCCGTTCAGGGCCTCAAACGTAACGATAGGCCCAGGCGGCAGCTGCTGTCACTCAATGCGTGCGCGTGAGGGGACTTTTTGGCCCGAAGGGCAAAAAGCGAACCTTCCCGCCTGTTTGAAGCCACGTGAGCGGCTGAGTTCGGGAAGCGTTCGCCGAACGCGCCGTGGTGTGGCAAGTTTATATACCGCCGCCGCAGTGCCGTTTCTCAACGTCCTTTTGCATCCTTTTCCGACGGGCGGATTGTCAAGTGAAGTGCAACGGTTT
>CASDTH010000033.1 GCA_949283655.1 uncultured bacterium | reverse complement strand
TTGCCTCTGTTCAGGAGCTCAATGAGAAATTGGAGATTCATCTATCTTGGAGCAGCAACAAGGCGATGCGTACCCTTGGATGGCTTTCTCCTCTTGATCGCCTTGCTGCCTTCCTTGGGTCATATCATTGACAAACGCAGATTCCCTACAGAAAAAATATTCCAAAAAGCTTGACATCCCCCTTCCTCCAGCATATAATATCAATAAAATAAAGTTTGGAAAACCAGTGAGTAAGAGTAGTAACCGTGGTAAAGCCTTTCCAAGAGAGCCGCAGACGGTGTGATTGCGGCAGAGGAGACCACAGCGAATGGACTTACGAGGGCAATCCGAGCCTCCTCTTATGCCGGAGGTTAGGTGCGACGGGAGCTTCACCCGTTATCAGCGAAGCGCGCATGGCAGTGCGCGGAAGGAGTGGGCCTGCTATAACAGGCAGGTCAAGTCGGGTGGTACCGCAGGAGTGAATAAAAGCTCTTGTCCCAACAGAGATGTTGGGGCAAGGGCTTTTTAAATTTGAAAAATGAAGTGGTTTGCAAGGAGGGAACGGCATGAGCGGTTCTGGAAAACGATGGCGCTGGGTAACTCACTCCTCACGCCGGTCAAATCAATTTGTAACGATTTCACACATTTGAAAGGAAGATAAGTCATGAAAAAGTTCACAAAATTACTTGCCCTTACAATGAGCACCGCGCTGATTGCTTGCACGTTCGCCGCCTGCACCGGCAACGGCACGGGGGAAAGCGGCCAAAGCGGGGAGTCTGATTCCGGTGGCGTCAAAAAAATTGGCATCATCCAGTATGCGCCGCACGCCTCGCTGGATAACTGCTATGACGGCTTAATACAGGGCCTTGCGGAAGCAGGCTATGAGGATGGCAAAACCGCCGATATCGACTTTCAAAACGCCAACGGCGAGGATCAGATGGCAACCCAGATTGCAAACAACATGGCAGCCCAAAAATACGATCTGATGATCGGCATTGCAACGCCCGCTGCCACCGCTGTCTATGGCGCGGCGCGCAGCGCCAACATCCCAACGGTATTTTGTGCCGTATCCGACCCAGTGGCCGCGAAGCTGGTAGCATCTCTGGATCAGCCCGGCAACAACACCACCGGCACGGCCGACCTGCTGAATCTGGAAGCGCAGATGCAGATGATCCGCGCCTTCCAGCCGGATGCGAAAAAGATCGGCATCCTCTATACGACAAGCGAGGCAAACTCCGTCTCCCACCTCAAGCAGTTTAAGGAGCTCGCGCCGCAATACGGCTTTGAAATTGTGGAGATGGGCGTTCAGAGCGCTGCCGATATCCCGCAGGCCGCTGCTACGCTAGCCGCCCAGGTTGACTGCATCAACAATTTCACGGATAACAACGTTGTCAATAACCTTGGCGTCGTGCTCGCCAAGGCCAACGAGGCCGGCATCCCGGTTTACGGCTCAGAGATCGAGCAGGTTGAGAAGGGCTGTCTCGCCTCAGAGAGCCTGGATTATGTCGCCCTCGGCAAGGAGACCGGCCGGCTGGCCGGCCAGGTGCTCAGCGGCACAGACGCAGGCAGCATCCCGGTTTCCCGCGTGAAGGATAGCACGCCGGTCTACAACAGCGATGTGCTTGCAAAATTCGGCCTCACGCTGCCTGAAGCCTACCAAAGCGCACAGCAGGTAACCACCGCCTCCTGACAAAGCGCCCTTTTCGCTTGCATCGGGCCGGTACGGTTTGACCGTTCCGGCTCTTCGGCAGTCCTCAGGAAAATGGGCCGTTGGCGCTCTGCGCCCTCTATCGGTGAAAGAAAGTGGGTTTACACATGGAACTGTTCGGTATTTTAAAAGCGACGCTGGAGGAGGGGTTTGTCTATGCAATCCTAGCCTATGGCGTATACATCACCTACAGCATTTTGGATTTTCCAGATCTGTCGGTAGACGGCACGGTGCCGCTAGGCGCGGTGCTCACCGGCGTGCTGATTCTGATGGGCCTGAACCCCTGGCTATGCGTTGTGCTCTCCTTCGCAGTAGGGGCTCTGGCGGGCTGTGTGACGGGGCTTCTCAATGTCAAGCTGCGCATCCGGCCGCTGCTGTGCGGCATTTTGGTGATGACGGCCCTGCTCTCCATCAACCTTGTGCTGGTCATGAAGGGCACGGGCGGCCTGTCGCTCGTCTCCTTCTTCACCTCCCCCACCATTTTTTCCAGCGCGCCCGCCACGCTTTTGCCGGAAACGGTGGGCGGCTACACCCTGCGCCCCATTTTTGTGGCGCTGGTGATCGCCGTTGTGTGCAAATACGCGCTTGATTGGTATCTCTCCACCAAATCGGGCCTGCTGCTGCGTGCCACGGGCAACAATGAGCAATATGTCACCATGCTTGCGCGCAGCCCAGGTTCCTCTAAAATCCTTGGCCTTGCCATCGGCAATGGGTTTGCCGCCATGGCAGGCTCGATCATCGCGCAGCAGAAGGGCTCTGCCGACCTGCAGATGGGCACCGGCATGGTGGTCATCGGCCTCGCATCTGTGATTATCGGCCTGAGCCTGTTTCGCCGCGTACGGTTCCTGCGCGCAACCAGCAAGGTTTTTCTCGGCGCGATTCTTTATAAAGCCTGCCTCTCAATCGCGCTGGCGCTGGGGCTCCCCACGCAGTATCTCAAGCTGCTGATGGCAGTGCTCTTTACGATCGCGTTGCTCTCCACCACGATGCTCGGCAAGAAAGGAGGCGCACGCCATGCTAAAGCTTGACCATGTGACCAAAAAGTTCCACATCGGCACGCCGGATGAGACGACGCTGTTTAACCAATTCAGCTTTGAAGTGGAAAAGGGCGAATTCGTCTCCATCGTCGGCTCCAACGGCTCCGGCAAAACGACGCTGCTCAACATCATTTGCGGTTCTCTTCCCATCGAGGGCGGCCACGTCCTTTTTCAGGGCAAGGATATCACGCGGATGCCGGAATTCAAACGGGCGGACAAAATCGGCCGCGTGTTTCAGGATCCAAATAAGGGCACCTGCGACGAACTGACGATTCTGGAAAACATGGCGCTGGCGGACAATAAGCACAAGGCCTTTGGCCTTGCCCGCGGCGTCAACAAACGCCGGACGGACTACTACCGCACGCTGCTGGAAACCTGCGGCATGGGGCTGGAAGACCGCCTGAACGTCAAGGCAGGCACGCTCTCCGGCGGCCAAAGGCAGGCGCTTGCGCTGATCCTCGCGAATATGACAGATATTGAACTTTTGATTCTTGATGAGCACACAGCAGCGCTCGACCCCAAATCCTCTGAGACCGTGATGCAAATCACGGATAAAATCGTGAAGGAGAAGCAGGTGACCTCCCTCATGGTCACGCACAACCTGCGCTTTGCGCTGGAATACGGCACGCGTCTGGTGATGATGCACGAAGGCCGCTGCGTTTTGGATGTGCGCGGCGAGGAAAAACAGAAGCTGGAAATTGACGCCCTGCTCAAGGTTTTCAACGAGATCAGCGTGGAGTGTGGCAACTGAGCGTACAACCACATCAATCAAGCATACCCCCGTGGGAAGCCCCACGGGGGCTTTTTTGCAGGCTGATTCCTGTTGCGCACCTCGCACAGACGATCAGGCCTTGCCGTATTCCCGCGAAAACGGGCTACAAAATTGTAATCTTAGGATACAAATCTGTAATCATGAAGAAACAATCTGTACATAATTTACATCTACAATGAAATTGTGGTAAGAAAACAATCTCATACCATTCCGGTGAGCTTGATCAAAACCTTCTAGAAAAAGGAGGCGGATTCCCATGGGCCTTGTGTGCGGCGCTGCTTGCTCCGGCCGTTGATGAAGGAGGAATCTATATGCGATACCACAATCAAAAAGCTAATTTTACTCTTTTTCCCTTTTGGCAAAACGTAGGAAGGAGATGTGCGCTATGCGCTACCATCTGAAAAAAGCGATCTTCTTTTGCCTTTCTATTCTCGCAATCTGCGGCCTCGGCTATTTGTTTCTGCTGGAGCTCTATCATGTGTGTGCCGCACATTTTCTGGAGGAGGTGCTCGGCATCGGAGATTTCTTCAGCACAGACGCTATGATCGGCCCCTGTTTGCTCGCTATAACGGTCACCGTATTACAGGCGCTGGTTTCCGTCCTTTTTTATCGTAGAGAATTGCGAACCTGGCCTGTGTTTCTCCTGCTTCTTTCCACTGTGGCGGGATGCTTTTGGGGATTGGTTAACGACTGGTATATGTCCGCTCACATGAGCGAAATGGAGCTTGAGGCGGGGCTTTGGCTGGCCGTCTATTGTGCCGCTGCGGCTGTCACGCTCGCGGCCCTCATCTGGCTCATCGCCGCAATGGTGAAATATCCCAAAACGCCGCAGTGACAACCGTCCCGATTCTATCTTCAAACGTGGGAAGGAGATGTGTGCTATGCGCTACCATCTGAAAAAAGCGATCTTCTTTTGCCTTTCCATCCTCTCCATTGGCGGCCTGCTCTATCTCATCGGGTGCTACCTATATGATACGAGCGCATACCGCCTGCTGGAAGGTGTGCTCGGCATCGGGGATTATTTCACCACGGATCAGAACCTGTTTTTTGTATTGTTCTCCTACGTTTCCACTTGCGCGCTTGCGCTTGTATCGCTCCTCTTTTATCGAAAAGAGGTCGCATTGTGGCCCAAGCTTTTGCTGCTCGCATCAGGCAGTATCGTGCCGCAGATTTACGCCAGAGTGCATGATTATTATTTTGGGGTTAGCGTCAGTGCCGCTCGGTCGCCCTGGAGCTGGGAGGCAACGGTGTGCAACAGCATCTTTTTCCTCTTCACACTCGCGGCGATGATTGGGCTCATCCTCGCAATGGTAAAATACCCCAAGGCCCCTAAAAAGCAATCAGCCGCGTAGCCCGCACAAACAACCCCGCCCGGCAGCGTGCCTGCTGTATTCTGCCGGAGGCAGTTTATCCGCAGTTTCATTCTATTATAAATTTCAATGGTACCTGGCCGCAAGAACCACAGTACGGGTCGCCTTAGAATCTTCCGATACAGCTTTTCCCGCTCAGCAAGTTGCACTGCATAGGGTTTAATTTGATAGAAAGGGATGAGACATCATGAGAGCTCATGCGCAAAAGATTCTCTTCATCCTGTTGGCGCTTTTGTTCATTCTCTGCCTGCTTTATTGGGCTTTGTTCGATTTTATCAGTTTGTTCCCATGGGCGAAGGCGTTTCCGAAGAGTCTGGGAATAGAAAATTATTTTCGTTACAATTCAGACGCCATCCTGTTCACAATCTCCTGGTCGTTGATTATTGTTACCGTAGGATCAATCCTTGCCTTTCTCATTTATCGGAAGGCTTGCGGGGTAGGCCCTATCCTTGCTACGCTCCTGACCTGCGTGGTGCATTCCCTTGCCGCTCCCATCATTAGCCAGAGGATTGGACATATCCGGTCCTATCTAGATGGTTCGCCGCTTGGATGGAAGCTTTTGATGAGTCTTTTCCTGCTCTGCGCGCTTGTTTCCGCCGTCTGGCTCATCGCCGCAATGGTGAAATACCCCAAAACGCCGCAGTGACAACCGTCCCGATTTCTATCTTCAAACGTGGGAAGGAGATGTGCGCTATGCGCTACCATCTGAAAAAAGCGATCTTCTTTTGCCTTTCCATCCTCTCCATTGGCGGCCTGCTCTACCTCATCGGGTTTTACCTATATGACACGTGCGCATACCGCCTGCTGGAAGGCTTGCTCGGCATCGGGGATTATTTTTGTACGGATTTGTCTATTTTCCCTGGTATGTTCTCCATAGTATCTACTTGCCTCCTGGCACTTGTATCCCTTCTCTTTTACAGAAAAGAGATTCCCTTATGGCCCAAGCTTCTCCTTGCAGCTGGGGGAATCGCCCCGCTTCTTTACGGAAAACTCAACAGTAATTTGGGGATTGGCTTTCGCTTCATGGAATCCCCCTGGGGGCCGGAGGCTACTGTGGTGAACAGCATTTTTTCCCTCTTCACACTCGCGGCGATGATTGGGCTCATCCTCGCAATGGTGAAATACCCAAAGGCAGTCAAAAAAATTGCTTCCACGGACAGCGCATAAGAGAGACCAACCCGCCGCCACAGTACGCCATCCTCAACGCAATCGGTTATTCGGCGCTGCTCATGTATCAAATCATCAAAGATGCCGGCAAAACGTTTTACGAGGTGTGATTCAGATGGCATATAAAATCAAAAAGGGCTTCTTCTTTTTGCTAGCGATTTTTAACTGCCCGTATGTCCTTTATTGGTGCATTTATATCCCTGCAAATCTCTTTTCCCCCATCCGTTCCATATTAAAAAAGCTTGATCTTTGGTCCTGGTTTCACGGGGATACAGTCATAGGGCCGGCTGTTGTCGGAATGATTCTTTGCACCGTCTCCGCAGTGATATTCCTCATTTTTTACCGAAAGGAATGCAGCCTCTGCCCCAAGCTGATGCTCACCTTCACAGGGGTGGTAATCTGCCGTACTTCTTCCGATATCTTAGGAGAAATAAACTACGCCCTGATCCGCAACATCGCAGGCAATGCCGCCACAATCTATCAGGCCGTGCTCGTGTTTTATGCCCTGTTCGCCCTGGCAACGCTTATCTGGCTCATCGTCTCCCTCGTTCAATACCCCAAGGCCCCTAAAAAGCAATCAGCCACTTAGCCGCACAAACAATCCCGCCCGGCAACGTGCCTTCCTGCACGCTGCCGGGCGATGCCTTTTTCAGGAGGTTTTCTTTCGGGCTTTATCCTTCCACCTCAGCCTCCGCCTGCTCTGCTTCCCCCTCCGGCATAGCGGCGGGGGCCTTTTGCGCCTGCTTTTCATTCCAGCGCTTGGCCAGCCGGAAAACCTCGGCCGCGATATCGCCGTTTACCTCCACATAGGTTCCCCTGGCCTTCTGGCGGCGCATGGCCCGTGTTTTCCACAGCAGCAGCACCGCCCCGCCCAGGATGGCGCACGCGCCCACGATCACCGGCATCAAAATCCCGCGCGGCGTGTGGGAGATGGAGCGCATCGGCTGGAGGAAGGAGGTGTACCAATCCCCCCGCGCAAAGAGCGCCAGCTTCTCCGGCGCAGTATAGAGCGTGTTGGCAAGCCCTGCAGCGCCGCTGAGCAGCCCGGTGAGCGAGCAGGTGAGCATGTAGCACGGAATCACGCGGAAGGGGTCGCGGCAGGCATAGGGCGCGGAGAAGATCACTGTGAGCTTCATGTTATCAAACAAGGCGTTGATCGGGCCGGACATGGCAAGGTTTGCATCGTCCCCATCAAAATGCGGGCCCTTTTTGGTGAGGAGGTGGAGCAGCCAGGCAAACAGCGGGATCCAACCCGTCGCGGCGAAGCACAGGCCGAAGGAGGTCATCAGCGCCGTGTTGCCTGCGGCTGCGGCATCCGCCGCCACAGCAAAGGCCGAGGCGGAAACCGGGCCGATGGTGTCAAACCCGACCATAGCGCCCATCATCAGCCCGCCGAGCGCGGGCGAAACGCCCCAGGCGCGCTCCAGCACCGGCCCCAGCGCATCTGCCAGCGCATGGAAGGGCACGGCGATGAGATAGTTTACCGCAAGATAGGTGACCACCGCCGCCACGATCGGCATAATCAGCACATAGACAATCAAATCCAGCAGGCTGAGCACCGCCACGCCATCCAGCTGCTCAAGGGGCTTAATCTTTTTGGCAAGGGACGCAATGGGGCGGTCGAGCTTCGGGCCCAGGGCGGCCTTAACGCGCTCCCACAGGATGAACAGGTATTTGATCAGATAGCCGAGCAGCAGCGCCATCACCAGGTAGCCGAGGTAGCCGATGTTAACGCCCCCGCCTCCATGGCTGGGCACGGTGAAGAAGTTGCTGTAAAGCGGCACGGAAAAACTGCCGCCATTATATTGCCCTGCAAAATGGGAAAACAGGACGCTCAGCGTCAGCGCCGGCGCAACCGCCGGCAGCCCCGCGATCAGGTAGGAAAGCACCAGCACAAAGGCGACAAAGAAAAAATCCGTCGCCCAGAAGAACAGGTGCCACAGCATCTCGGAGATCGCGCTGCCCGGCTTTAAAATCTGCACGCCGAACAGATTGCCCACCACAAACAAAAAGCCGGCTCCCAGCGCGCCAAATAGCAAAATCAGCAGGGAGATACCGGTGGCTCGGTAAACATGCCGTTTCAGATTCATCACTTCGTTTCTCATTGCCCTTCTCCTCTCATTGCACTCCGCAAAATGCATTTTGAAAATTATACCATGAATATTGATTTATGTAAATAGGGCGTTTTTACAAATCAACTTTTTATATTTTTTATGAAACATGTGCAAAGATATAGAGTTTGACGCATTAGCGTGATAAAAGATATTGCAAATAGTAGACGGCATGACTATAATAAAAAGGAAAAGAACAAAAAGGAGTTGTTCGATATGCAGGAAATCACCGTTGAGCGTACACAGCATCCAAAACAGAAACCGACGGATCAGACGAAGCTCGGCTTCGGCAATTACTATACCGACCATATGTTCCTGATGAACTATGACGAGGGGCAGGGCTGGCATGATCCGCGCATCGTTCCCTATGGGCCGATTGAGCTTGACCCGGCCGCCATGTGCCTGCATTATGGCCAGGAGGTATTTGAGGGCTTGAAAGCCTACCGCACAGCAGATGGGCGCATCCTCCTGTTCCGCCCGGACCGCAACATGGCCCGGTTGAATAGCTCCAACGACCGCCTCTGCATCCCGCTGATCGACGAAGCGTTCGCCGTGGAGGCGATCAAAAAGCTCGTCAGCGTGGATCAGGATTGGATCCCCACTGCAGAGGGCACCTCTCTTTACATCCGCCCGTTTATCTTCGCTACAGAGCCGCAGGTGGGTGTCCATCCGGCGCAGGAGCTGCTGTTTGTCATCATCCTCTCCCCGGTTGGCGCCTATTATCCGGAAGGGCTCAACCCGGTGAAAATCTATGTGGAAAATCAATACGTCCGCGCCGTGCGCGGCGGCATGGGCTACACCAAAACCGGCGGCAACTACGCAGCCTCCCTCAAAGCGCAGGATGAGGCGGAAAAGGTCGGCTACACGCAGGTGCTGTGGCTGGATGGCGTGGAGCGCAAGTATATTGAAGAGGTCGGCACGATGAACGTATTTTTCGTGATCGGCGATGAAATTGTCACTCCAGAGCTGCAGGGCAGCATCCTGCCCGGCGTAACACGGATGTCCTGCATTGAGCTGCTCAAGAGCCAGGGCTACAAGGTCAGCGAGCGCCGGCTCTCCATCGATGAGGTTGCCAAAGCGGCGGATGACGGCCAGCTCAAAGAGGCCTTTGGCAGCGGCACGGCGGCGGTTATCTCCCCCATTGGCGAGCTGAAGTGGGGCGACAAGGTCATGGCGATCAACAACGGGGAGATCGGCCCGATTTCGCAGCATCTGTATGATACGCTCACTGGCATCCAGTGGGGCAAGTTGCCTGACCCATACGGCTGGACGGTTGAGGTAAAATAACACAAAGCTATGCTAGCAGGAGCGCCGGGCAGTCGCCTGGCGCTCTTTTTTATGAAATGATACCCGCTGTATGCAATATCCGCATAGCGGGACTTGGGCTCTCGTTCTAGGATGGTGCGCCTTGCCCTTTAAAAATGTAAAATAAGCGTAAATTCCAACTGGCTTTATTGACTTTTGAGGGGGATGCCGCTATGCTAATGATATATGTCTGTTTGTATCTGCCGCTTTCTGCGGCGGTTCATTTGCAAACAAGGAGGCGGTTTGGTTGGAGGAAATGCTGCAAAATCTGCTGCAATCCGGAATGGATCTGTTTGTAGATATCGGGCGCTATGCTCTGCCTGTGCTGGCGTTTCTGATCGTATTTCGCTGCCTGTTCTCCCTGCTACGCAACCGGCCGCGAGTTGTTACGCTCGGCATCCTCGTCAACGGCGCGAATGGGGATGAATTCCCTCTCGACCACTGGGAAACCTCGATCGGCCGCAACAAAACCTGCGATATTTTTCTGGCGTATAATACAATCTCCCGTTTTCATGCAGTGCTTTCCCGCCGCAGGCAGGGGTGGGTGGTTTTTGACACCTACTCTAAAACCGGCGTCTACGTCAACGGCAACAAAATTGATCACAAGTCCCCCGTTTATGATGGGGACAGCATTATGATGGGCAATGTGGTGCTCTTTCTCCGTGCGCCTGACAGCCCCCCGCCTGCGGGCTGGCGCCCCTCTTTAGAGGAGGAAACACCGCCAGAACCCTCTACTGGCTTTGCTCCACCCGCCATAAAGGAACCGCTTTATGAGCCGCCTACGCCCGCTCCGGCGCCACAGGTTTTTGAGGATATCCGTTCCCAGCGGGCGCCAGCTCTCGTCAACGAGCTGACGGGCGATGTGTTTTACCTCCCCAAAAAGAGCAACCTGATCGGCCGTTCCTCAGAGGCCGATATTACGCTGCCTGTGCCTGTAGTCTCCGCGCGCCACGCCCGCCTGTCACAGTACGAGGATGGCTGGGTGATTGAGGATCTCAGCTCACGCGCGGGCACGATTGTGAACGGCAGGCAGATCTCCGGCCCGCAGACACTA
Organism: uncultured bacterium; assembly: GCA_949283655.1. Taxonomy (GTDB): domain Bacteria; phylum Bacillota; class Clostridia; order Oscillospirales; family Acutalibacteraceae; genus Fimivicinus. The sequence continues at coordinate 44,501 of CASDTH010000033.1, read as the reverse complement.
TTTGATGGCGATCGCATTGTGTTGGCCGGCGTGCCGCTCCAGTTCTTTGAAGATTATGCCGGTTGATTTACGTTTGTAAAACAGCAAAGGAGGGAGACGATTGGCAAGGCAAAAAGCACAGGCCGCCGGGCAGGCAGCGCCCCAGCGGCGCGCGCCGCGTATCCATCGCAAACGGCCGGATAAGCCGATGCACTGGTTTATCGTCCTCATGCTGATCACTATTTTTCAGGTGTGGTCTGCCGTTCAGACCATTTTTGAAGAGGACGGCGGCTTAAATATTGAGCTTATCTCTATTTTCGGGATCTATATCGCCATTGAATGGCTTTATATCATTCTATTCCGCAGCGTTTTCAAAAAACGCAGTTTTGAGCTAGAGCTGATCGCTTTCTTCCTTTCAGGGATTGGCTTGGTCATCTGCGCAAGCGTTTATCCAAACCTTCTGATGAAGCAATTTATTTCCATTCTAATAGGGTTGGCCGTATTTATCATCATGGTATGGTTTTTAGGGGATATTAACCGGGTGGATACGATGCGCGTGCCGATGGCGTGCGCGGCGCTCTTGTTGCTGGCGATCAATCTGGTGTTGGCTAAGGCGACCAACGGCGCGCTAAACTGGCTGGATCTCGGCTTTGTGTCGATTCAGCCATCCGAATTTGTCAAGCTTGCATTTATCTTTGTTGGCGCAGCTACACTGGATAAGCTGCAATCGACAAGGAGCCTAACCAAATATATTTTATTTTCCTTTGCCTGCGTCGGCTTTCTATTTTTAATGTATGATCTCGGCGCGGCACTGATTTTCTTTGTGACCTTCCTGTTGATGGCGTTCATGCGTTCCGGAGATATCCGCACACTGATCGCCGTCTGTCTGGTCGCGCTGGCTGGCGCCGTTGCAATTGTCATTTTTAAGGGCGATTATGTAGCGCAGCGCTTCGCAGCCTACCGCCATGTGTGGGAATATAGCGACGGCAAAGGCTTTCAGCAGACCCGCGTGCTCGTCTATATGGCAAGCGGAGGTCTGTTCGGCGTCGGCATCGGCGAGGGCAAGCTCAAGGATGTGTATGCCGCGACGACGGATCTGGTCTTCGGCGTTCTGTGTGAGGAATGGGGCCTCCTGCTCGGCATCATCGTGCTGCTCTGCTTTGTAGGCGTCACCGCTTATGCGGTGCAGTGCGCGCCAGCTTGCCGCTCCTCCTTTTATGCAATTGCCGCCTGTGCAGCCGCAGGCATGATGCTGTTCCAGCTCGCGCTGAATGTGTTTGGCATCACCGACCTTTTGCCGCTCACGGGCGTTACGCTGCCCTTCATCAGCCGCGGCGGCTCCAGCATGATTTGCGTGTGGGGGCTGTTCGCCTTCATCAAGGCGGCCGACGTGCGCACATATCCAAAAATTAACCAGGAGCTGGAGCAGGTTTCCTAATCGGCTTCTGCTCCTTCCCGCTTTCAGAAAGGATGGGAAATTAGCATGCGGATTACCTCCAAACGCGCGCTGGCTGTCTATGCCCTGATCGGCGCATTTCTCATCGGCGCCGTCATCTTGGTTGTCAGCTTCGTCCTGAATGGTGAAACCTGGGCGCTCAAGCGCTTTAATCAACACCTCTTCACTGGCGGCAGCCTGACGGCGGCCGGCACAATTTACGATACAAAGGGTGAAGTGCTTGCCCAAACAGTGGACGGTGAGCGCGTTTTTAACGACAGCCGCCGCATCCGCAAAGCTACGCTGCACATGGTGGGGGATACGGCTGGCTACATCTCTACCGGCATCCACACCATTTTCCGCTCGGAGTTGACGGGGTATAACCTCATCGAGGGAGTCTACCGCCTCAAGGAGGATGGCGAGGGTAACAACATTACGCTCACACTCAACGCAGAGGTTTGCGCCACAGCGCTGGATGCACTAGGCGACCGCAAGGGAACAGTGGGCGTTTATAACTACAAAACCGGCGAGATCGTCTGCATGGTCTCCTCCCCTACCTATGACCCGGAGCGCAAACCGACCGATATTGACACCGACACCACCGGGAAATATGACGGTATCTACCTCAATCGCTTCCTTTCCGGCGTTTATACGCCGGGCTCCACCTTTAAAACAGTCACAGCCATCAGCGCTATTGACAATATCCCGGATATTTTTACCCAAACATTCACCTGCACCGGCAAAATGCAGACGAACGGCGGCGTGATCTACTGCAACGAGGAGAATGGCCACGGCACCATCACCTTTGAACAGGCGCTAAATCAATCCTGCAATGTTGCCTTTGCGCAGATCGCCCTTCAGCTCGGCACAGAGAAGCTGACCGCCACTGCGGAGCAGCTGGGCTTTAACCGGGCGATGAAAATGGATGGGATCAATATCGCCATCAGCAAATTTGACCTGACCGGCGCGGATGAGCGCGGCATCGGCCAGGCCGGCATCGGGCAGCATACAACGCTGGCCAACCCCTACCACATGCTTACCATCATGGGGGCGATTGCAAACGGTGGCACGCCGGTCACCCCCCATGTTGTGCAAAGCATTACAACGCCCGGCGGCATCACGCTGCACAAAGGGAGCGCCGAAACGGGCGAGGCATATCTCTCTGCCTCCACCGCTGCAAAAATGGTGGAGCTGATGCGCTCCAACACCATCCATTTTTATGGCGACGGCCGCTTCCCCAGCGGAATGGAAATCTGCGGGAAAACCGGTACAGCAGAAGTCGGCGGAGATAAAACACCACATGCCTGGTTTGTGGGCTTCTCTCAAAACCCGGAAACGCCGTATGCCTTCGTCGTTGTGGTGGAAAACGGCGGCTCCGGCTACCAGCAGGCCATTCCCGTGGCCAACAAGGTCCTGGCGGCTGTGCGTGCCGCCCAATAAAACTGTGCGCGTTGGGAAAACTTTTTTCCTCTCTGGCGGAGGATTCCAGCGGCTTTTCTATTGACGCTGGGAAGGGTATCCCTTATAATAATTCTTACACGCAAACTTTTGTCCAAAAGCGCAGGAAGCCGGCATATCATGCCGAAAACGCTGCGGAAGTCTGCCGCCTCAGGCGGTGAAACTGAAGAAACGGGGTAAAACACATGAGCTTTATCGAGTTCGATTCTGTCTACAAAAGGTATAAGATGGGCGAGGTCACCATCAATGCCGCAGACGGGATTACGTTCAGCGTCGAGCAGGGGGAGTTTGTCGTGGTCGTCGGCCCTTCCGGCGCAGGTAAGACGACGCTGCTGAATATTCTCGGCGGTATGGACGACTGTGACGACGGCAAAATCCGCGTGGCCGGCGAGCTGATCAACGACTACGACCGCAAGCGCCTGATTGAATACCGCCGTTACGACGTGGGCTTTGTCTTCCAGTTCTATAACCTGGTGCAAAATCTGACCGCGTTGGAGAATGTGGAGCTAGCTACACAGATCAGCAAAAAATCCCTGCACGCTGAAAAAGTTCTTGAGCGCGTCGGCCTGGCGGACCGTATCCATAACTTCCCTGCGCAGCTCTCCGGCGGCGAGCAGCAGCGTGTGGCGATTGCGCGCGCACTGGCCAAAAACCCAAAGCTCCTGCTCTGCGACGAGCCCACCGGCGCGCTGGATTACAACACGGGTAAGCAGATTCTAAAGCTTTTGCAGGATACCAGCCGTGAAACGGGCATGACGGTTATCGTCATCACCCATAACCAGGCGATCACGCCTATGGCGAACCGGGTGATCGCCCTGCGCAGCGGCCGCGTGCACAAAATTATGGTCAACGACAACCCAACGCCTGTGGAAAGGATTGAATGGTAACAATGAGCAAAGCCTTATTCAAAGATACGTGCCGTTCAATCTGGCGAACGAAGGCACGATTTATTTCCATCATCCTGATCGTTGCGCTTGGCATCGGCTTTTTTGCAGGCATTAAGGCCACCGCGCCTGACATGAAGGAAACGGCCAATCAATATTTCATCACTAACAACCTGATGGATCTGCGCGTGCTCTCCACCGTCGGCTTTGAAGAAGCGGATGTGGAAGCCATCCGTGAAATTGACGGCGTGCAGGCCGTGATGCCCGCCTATTTTGTGGACGGGCTGGTGCTGGTGGATGGGAAACGCCTGATCGATATGGACGGCTCTGAATTCAGCGTCCGCGCGCATTCCATCAATATGGAGATGCTTAAGGCATGGGCAGACGGCACCAATGACGCGGCTTATATGAACCGGCCCACGCTCATCGAGGGCGAGTGGCCCAAGAATGCAAACGAATGCCTGGTGGATCGCAGTGAGCTCTCCACCCCGGACGAATTCCAAATTGGCAGCACCATCACGATTGAAAGCGACCGTGAGGATTTAAGCGACTCCATGGAAACCACGGAATTTAAAATCGTGGGTATTGTGGAATCCCCCTATTACATCTCCTTTGAGCGCGGCAACAGCCTTGTCGGCAGCGGCAAGGTCGGCGCCTACATCCTGGTGCCTGACACGGCGTTCAAAACGGATTATTATACGGATCTCTACATCAAGGTGGATGGCACCACTGCCAGCGGGTTCGACGCCTACGGCGAGGAGTATGACGACCTGATGGCCCCTGTCATTGCGGAGCTGGAGGAGTTGGCAGCGCAGCGTGCGCCCGTGCGCGCCGAGGCATTGCGCCCTGAAATGACCTCCACCCTCGCACAGGCGCGCATCGACTATGCGCAGGCCGAGGTGGATACCCAGCAAAAAATTGAGGATGCCCGCAAAGCGCTCGATGAAGCGCTGGAATTTGCCAAAAATGGCGAAGAACAGATCGCCCAGAAAGAGGAGGAGTTTAACAACACCCTCAGCGAGGTGCAGCGGGAATTTGCCGCCGGCAAGGCGGAGCACAGCGCGGGGCTCAACGAGTATTACCAGCGTGTAAACCAGCGCAATATCGCCGCCGCACAGCTCAACGCCGCGCGCAACGAGCTGAACACCGCGCAGAAAACCTATGATGAAAATGCGGCGATGCTGGAGGAAGCGGAGAAAAAAATCAGCGATGCAAAATCCCGCATCTCCTCTGGTGAAACGCAGGTTAAATTCCTCGAGCAAACCATCAATACCGCCGAAACCATCGCAGGAGATATTGCTTCCGGCAACGACTCCACCTATCAGGAGCTCTTGGATCGCGCCATTGAAATTTTCGGAGAAGACAGCACGATTGTAGAGCAGATTAAAAACCTGACAAATATCACTGCTGGCGGCATGACGCAGGAGGCTGCGGAACTGATCGCCCAGAACCTTGGAAATTATAAGGATGATCTTGTAAAAGCCAAGGCAGACTTGGAGGCCGGCAAGAAGGAGCTTGCCGCCGGTGAAGCGGAATATGATGCAAACAACGCAAAGCTGAAGGCCGCCAAGGCAGAGCTCGACGCCGCCAAGGCGGAAATCACCGCCAAGGAGGCGCAGCTGGAGGAGGTTGACCGCCAGCTGCAATCCGCCCAGAGTGAGCTGCAGCAGGCCGGCTTCTCGCTGGATGTAGGCCAGCTGATGCTCTCCAGCCAGCAGAGCCAGGCGCTCATGGAGCTCCAGCAGGCCAAGCAGAAGCTCGAGGAAGCCAAGCAGGCCGCCGAAACGGGCGAGGAAGATTTTGAAAAGGCCAAGGCCGACGCGGAGACAGAGCTCTCCCGCGCGAAGCTGCGCCTGAGTGCCGGCGAGCAGAAGCTGGCCGACTTGGATGACGCCACGTGGGTCGTCTCTGACCGTAACGATATCCCTGGATTCACCGGCTATGGGCAGACGGCGGATCGAACGCAGGCATTTGCCCAGGTGTTCCCGATCTTTTTCTTCCTCATTGCCGCGCTCATCTGCCTGACGACGATGACGCGCATGGTCGAGGAGGAGCGCACCCAGCTCGGCACCCTCAAGGCGCTCGGCTATGATAATAAGGCAATCGTCTCCAAATATCTGATTTACGCGATCCTTGCGAGCCTGATCGGCTCCGTGATCGGCCTGGCAGTTGGCTTTGTTGTGCTGCCGTTGGCGATTTCGGCGGCCTATGGCATCATGTACACCTTGCCAACGGTACACATTCAATTCATCTGGAGCTATGCGCTCATCGGCACGGTGATCGCAGTGCTCTCCACCGTGGGCGCCACATTCCTGGCCTGCTATAAAGAGCTGGCCACCTGTCCGGCGCAGCTGATGCGCCCGCGCGCCCCCAAGGCAGGCAAGCGCGTGTTTTTGGAGAAAATCCCGTTTATCTGGAAGCATCTCAACTTCACCTCCAAGGTGACGGTGCGCAATATCTTCCGCAATAAGCGCCGCTTCCTGATGACGGCACTCGGCGTGGCAGGCTGCACTGCCCTGCTGCTGACGGGCTTCGGCCTCAATGATTCCATCAGCGCGATTATCAACAAGCAGTTCAATGATGGCGGTATCGCCATGTATGACGCTCAGCTGGTGCTGAAGGACCCTGTGACCGACGCATCCGCAGAAAGCCCGATCATTACAGAGCTGAAGGATACCTCCGGGATTGAAAATGCGATGCTCACCTACATGAAGGTTCTGCATGCGCACTCCGACCGTTCGGACGAGGAGCTTGAGGTAAACGTGCTGGTGCCGCAGAGCAGCGCACAGCTTGCACAATTCGTCAGGCTGCAAAACCGCCAGAGTGGGGAGCAGCTCTCCCTGCCGGAGGATGGCGTGCTCATCACGGAGAAGCTCGCCTCCCAGACCAATACGGATGTGGGCGATGAAATTATCGTTACAAAATCGGATGATTCCGAGGTCAAGCTGAAGGTGGCCGGCATTACTGAGAATTATACCTTCCATTACATCTATATTTCCCCCGCGCTCTATGAGCAGGCCTTTGGGGAAGAGGCACAGTTTAACTATGTGATGGCGCAGCTCTCAGACGAATTAAAAGCGGAGAAGCCCGCAGAGGACGGCGAGGAAGGCACGCAGAAGGGCCGGCTCGCCACGGAGCTGATGAAGTGGCCGGAGATCAACGCCGTGGTTTACACCACGCAGACGATCGACACCTTTAACAACGTAATCAACGCATTGTCGCTGGTGGTTGCCGTATTCATCGTTGCCGCCGCAGCGTTGGCGTTCGTTGTGCTGTATAACCTGTCGAATATCAATATCAATGAGCGGGTGCGCGAGCTTGCCACAATCAAGGTGCTTGGCTTCTACGACAAAGAGGTGGACGCCTACATTTACCGTGAGAATGTGTTCTTAACGGTGATTGGCATTGCGCTCGGCCTGGTGATCGGCATCTTCCTGCACCGCTTTGTGGTCAGCGTTGCGGAGGTGGACGTGGTCATGTTTGGCCGGACGATCAGCTGGCTGAGCTATGTGCTTGGCGCCGCAATGACCGTGCTCTTTGCGGTAATCGTCAACTGGATCATGCACTTCCGCCTGAAGAAGATCAGCATGGTCGAATCGTTGAAATCCGTCGAATAACGGCCTTCCGCCTCAAGCGGATGCCGCAACAACTGTGAAGTGCGAAGCCGCTGCGGCCCAGAAGGGTTGCAGCGGCTTTGCGTTTTAAGCGCTCCGTGATTGATGCAGGCTCCGCTAGACGGTCGAGTCAAGACTCGACCCTACGAAGTTAGATGTTGGACTGTGGAAATTGGATATTGAACTTGATTTTATGAAGGCCTCTTCCCCTCTGAGGCAAGCACTTTTTGGCTTTCTCCTCCAACATCTAATTTCTACAATCTACCGTCTAACTTTGTAGGGAACGGTCTTGACCGTTCCGAGCGTTTCGATCAACCGCTATGCTTTCATTTGTGGTGCGGTCATGAGGTTTTATTGTAACTTTTAATGAGTGTCTGGTTTCGCTGTGCGCGACCTCATTTTTTAATTCTTTAAAAAATTAACGCGTGTACAATGCAACCACGCACTCATTCAAATATCAAAGAAAACCGCCCGGCCGCTCCGCCCTGTAGGGAACGGTCTTGACCGTTCCAAAAAATTCTATCAACCGCTATGATTTTCTTTCCCGCTCAGGCTGCGGAGGCCCATCCTTTTCCCCCGTCGGAAAAGAAAACAAAAGGAACCGTTTTACGCGGCCAGCATCAGCTCCTCCCCCGGGCGCAGTGTATAAAGGGCCGGGGCTTGGGGAAAGCCGAGTCGGGAGAGATCCACCCGCACCCGCTTTGCTGCGCCGGAGAGATTACGCAGCGTAAAGGTGCTACCGTGAAACGCATAGGAAACCCCAAATGACTCCATAGTGGCCTCCACCTGCGCTGTGCAGCACGGGGCAATGCACAGCTGCGCCTCTTCATCCGGCAAAAATCCCAGAAAATCATGCACCAGCACATCCAAAAACACATTGGGGTATTCATAATAGCGCGGCGAGCCATGCCAATTGCGCGTGCCATCTGCGCCGGTGTTGTAATAAATATAGTTCATGTCATACCGCTCTCCCATCTCAAAATGATCCATTTCAGCCTGATGGGCGACGCGCTCCAGCTGCTGCCGGAGCATGGCGGCGTTCCCCCGTTTCCTTCGGTATTTTGCATCATGGCACCAGTACCGGCCTGCGGCGCACAGGTCATACGGGCCCCCGGAGCCGATTTCAGAGGGCGTATACTCCTCAATCCTAGCCGCGACAAAGGAGGGAAACTTCTGAAAGACCGCATCGTTTTGCTCAATCATGGAATTGACTGCCGTATCCCGTGCCGGATCATTGAGCGCAAAGGTTACAGATAGCGCATTGCTTAGTAAATGGATATGATCGTGCACGCGGCCCTGCCGGTCGATCCAATCCACATAATGCCCCGTCTGGGCATCCCAATAGCCGTCCGGCACGGGCCTCACATAATTCTCCCGCAGCTTTTCCGCCAGCGCCTCATACCGCTCCGCCTGTGTCCCCTGCCCGGCAATCCGCTCCATCCGCGCCATCAGCCGGAAGGCGTTCACAGCAAAGGCCTGCGCCTGTGCATTGGCGCCATCCTTCATCACCTGATCCTCATAATACACATCCGCCCACAGGCGTCCCTGCCCATCGATGTGCTTTTCCACAAACCGCAGGCCCCGCTCCAGCGTGGCCAGATGCTCACGCACAAAGCTTACCTCTTTGGTCAGGCAGTAATAGCTATACAGCTCCTCTACCAGCTCCAGAATCCCCGTCAGCAGGAACATGATGGCCCTTGTCTGCCCATCCAGGCTTTTGCGGTGAACCCGGTATTCCCGGCGTCCATTCGGTTGCAGCGAGCAGGGCGCCCGGTATTGCCGCCGCCAATCCGTCCGCATCAAGCGCAGCTGCAGCTCCAGCATACGCCGGACGAGCTGCAAATCAAATTGGTCTCCCATCGCCAGACGCCCGCGGACATGAAACTCGTGATCCACAGCCGGATAGGTGCCCGCATAAAAATCCGTTTGCAGCGTGGAGAGGACGTAGCCCTCCCGCAGCCGCTTTTTACGGCGCATAAACGTGCGCTCGGCGCACTGGTTGAGAATACTTTTCCAATAAAACTTTGCCATGGCGCGCTCCAGCTCGCTTGAGCCATCCACTGTGATGCGGAACCGGTTGCCCAAGAAATCACAGCTGGGGTATGCTTCAAACCGCTCCGTTCGATATTCCGCATCAAACGAAACAACCACTCCGGTTTCCCTGTGTTCCACCCGGTAACTGCCTCCTGTTTGAAACAGCAGGCCAACGCCGTTGCGCTCATCCATCGCCCACAGGAAGCGATCCCCCAAAAAAGCCTTTGGCTGCGCAACCGGCGGGATCGCATAGTGGTTCCCCTGCTCCGTTGTGTGGCCATAAAGCTGAACGTGATTTTCAAACAACAGCTGCTTCATAAGTCCTCCCCTTTACGCCAGCCGTAGCTCAAAGCGCCGCCCCAATGCCATGCAATCAGGGCAGCGCTTTTTATAAAGCCTCGTAATGCGCTAAACAGTGTTCAATGTTGCGTGCTTTCCGCCTCAGCGCGCCGGTTGGCACGCTCTTTGGATTGCGCGTAGCCTGCCGCGATCTCCTCATACCGCTTATAGTTCTCACTTTGCAGCAAAAGCTTTTTAGCATCCAGATAGGGCTTCACCGCACGGGTATAAATCGAATTTTGATCGGTCGCCTTTTTGATTTGCGCCCGGAGCCTTGCCCGCTCGCCCTGCAGCGATTTCATCTCGCCCTTCAGGCGGCTGATCTCCTGCGGATTCTTCTGCTCCCTGGCCTCCTTCAGAGCGGCCGCCGTTTTTCTCAAGGCGGCTTCATTTGCATCCTCCGCCTCAAAAAGCTGCTTAAAAACGGAGCCGTCAAACGGTACGATGCCTTCTGGATAATACTTTGCGATGGTTTTGCGCGCCACCCGAATGTTATCAACGCGAATCAACGCCTCGCGGCGGCGCTCCTTCTCCTGCTGCGTGCGTTTTGGCATTGCCCTCGCCTCGGCCCGCGTCATGCTGGAGAGGGTCAGGAAACCATCCGGCCCAGCAGCTGCCATCGCCCGTGCCTCCTCCAGCGCCTGCCGGCCCTCCGGCGTATCAAACCGGTTGAGCTCACGGATGACAAACTGCGCAATTTCAATTTTTTCATTCTCCAGCCGCCGCTGCTTCAGCTCAGCCCGCGCAGCCTTGACCATTGCCTTCTCCTTCGTTTTTTTCGCCTGGCGGAGCACGTCTCTATCCACTGGCTGTGGCGTTTGATCCACATACGCATTGGCCTCATTGATGATATCAATCGCCTCCACCAGCGATTCATCCGACAAAACGCCGTTGCCATAATCCTCAAACAGGGCCCGGATCTTCAAAACCGTTACCATCGCTTTCTGCCTGGTCTCGGTCAAATCATAGAAGAAGAAGGGGATCACATTCAAAATAGCCCCTACCACGGAGGCAAGCACCAGCACGCTGCTGACCTGCACAAAATACTCTGTGTTGTACAGCACGTCATACACATTGGAGCCATCATAGCCAAGGGAAAGCGCTACGCTCTGATTCAGGCCTGCACGCTCATACAGGGTTGGCAGCACAAAGCTGCTGGCCAGCGTAATCACATTGCCGATCAGGCCGACGGCCGCAAACATGCCGTCAATTCGCTCACCGGTGACATACTGCTGATAATCCCGGATATCCGCATTCAGGCTGGGATTGAGCAAATGCCCCAGCGCGGAGATAAAGCTGTTGATAAACGTGCAGAACAGCAGCAGCCAGATGATATAGGGCGAGCCCGTCATGCGCACAATAGGCAGCATCAAAAAGATGAAGCCGATATTGAGCAGGTTGGTAAAAACCAAGATACTCCGCTTGCCAAACCGGCGAATAAAATACGGCGCAATCAGGTTCGGCCAGAAGGAGGCGTTACCGGCAATCGCAGTGATCAGGGAATACTGCGCCGCTGAGCACGCCTGCTGGTAGTTATACATCCAGCCAATGATATTGTTAAATGAGGTCTCCAAAAAGCCCAGCCAGCCGGCAAGGGAAATAATCCAGAAATATTTATTCCGTGCGATTGCCCGAAACGCATCGGAGAATTTGACCTGAATGACGTGCGTTCTGGCCTGGACGATCTTCTCCTCGGTGTTGACATAAATCAGGATGGAGATCAACAGCCCTACCAGCAGCATAGGAGGATACAGCACGCGGTAGACCCGCATATCATACAGCGTATTGTCGCCCGTAATAAGGCGCGCGGCAATCGGCAAAAAAATGCTGGCGATAGAAGGCGATAAATTCTCAACAACAGACTTGATGGAGCACACATCCGAGCGCTCCAGCGTGTTGGGGGAGAGCACGTTAATCAGGCTGTCATACGAGTCGCACATAAAATTGTAAAAGAACTGGAAGCCGATGTTAAAAAGCAAAACAACTACGCACTTCACCATCAGGCTCATCCGTTCGTAGGGCATCCAGATAAACCCGATGCCGAGCAGCACGGTGGGGATGCCCATGGTGAGGATATAGGGGCGGTATTTTCCCTTCATGCTGCGCGTGTTATCAATCATCTTCGCGCGCAGAGCGGTCAATGGGAAACTGGACAGCACGCTGAGCAGATAGATCACATACAGTGGCCCGGGATCGATGCCGATGGTGTTGCCAATGAGCGTATTACCCACCGCCAGCACCATATTGGCGACGCAATAGGTAATAAATTTGATGCCGATTCCACCAACAGAAAGTGAAAAAATCTCCTTATAGCTCATATACCGGCCCGTAGGCGGCGTTTTCCAATACCGCCGGACCGTTCCCACCAAAGAAGATACAGTATTTTTTACATTCAAAATATTTCCTCCTCCTTTTGTAATCTACCGGCCGCCGGCGCCCGGCGGATGAACTTGCACGGATAAGGCCCACCCGGTATAATAGTGATAAAAGTCTCTGCAAAACGGATACACAATCCGTAAAAAGCCCGCCGCTCTCTACGGCGGCAAAGAACCCACAGGAGGGATCCTACTTGCCCGTTTTCCGTGAAGAAATGTATTTATACGATCAAAATCGAAACAGCGGGCTGTTTCACCTCTATGCGTTCGGCAAATTATACCCCGATCCGAACTATATCATCTCCCGCAAGACAAACCCAGATACGATTATTGAATGCGTGCTGGATGGCGTCGGCTATATCGAATCCGGCGGCCTGGTAACCACGGTTGAGAAGGGGGATTGCTATATTCTCAAAAGTGGAAAGGAGCACAGCTATTACTCTGACGAAAAAAATCCTTACACCAAAATTTGGGTCACTGTTTCTGGCAGCATCATTGACCAATGGCTCGACCTGTATGAAATCAATACAACCCCTTTTGTGCGCCACCTGGATATCACGCCCTATTACCACCAGATTAAACAGCTGGCGCTCGGCAGGCCGAACCTCGACCGGGAAAAGCGCCTGATGCTGCTCATTCACAACATCCTCTTCGAAATGGGCATGACAGCGCCGAAAGCCGGCAAGCAGCAAAAAAGCGGGCGGCATTATATTAAGACAAGCGACAATGTGATCCTGGATGTTAAAAAATATATTGAAAAGCAATGCAATGAGAGGTTAACCATGAAGGAGCTCTCTGTTAAATTCGGCATGTCGCCCAACACGATGCTGAAATTGTTTACCAGCAAATACGGCGTGTCACCCAGCCGCTACCACATGCAGTGCAAGCTGAATTCCGCCGTCTATTTTCTGGAGAGCACAGATTTGAGCATGGATGCGATCAGCGAAACCATCGGATTTTACGACCGCAGCCATTTTCGAAAGGCCTTTTGCGAGCAATATGGCGTGCCGCCCAGCCAATACCGAAGGCAATGCCGGTCAAAAAAGCAAAACTAAAAGAGAATCGTGTTCACAGACCGGGCGGCGATGGGGATTCCCTCGCCGCTTTTTAACGCCTCCTGCGCAAGATTCCGCGTCTCGTCCGTCACAATCAGCATGGCCTTGCCCTGCGGGCGCATCCCCAACGAAACCGTTTTTGCCTTGCGGGTAGGGTTAATCACCAGCAATACCGTCTGCTCCGCCTGCACAAAAGCCAGCAGGCGGAGCTCCGGATCGTCTGACCAAGCGCCAACCCGCCGCGCGCCCGTCTGGATATAGCGTGAAAAATTGCCGGTGGCATACAGCCGCTTGGTAGGCGAAAAGGTCTGATTCTCCAGATCGATATAGATCAGCCCATCACAAAAATCCACCTCGGACACCGCAATCCAATGCTGCCAGGAGGAAACGTTCAACAGGGTCAAATCCTCATACATCGTCTGCGCCATCACAAGGGCGGAATCCATCCCGTAATCCCGGCCGCCCTTCATATGCGTCCATTCGCTCATTCTAACTGGCACATCGGGATAATGCCGGTCCATCCACCGGCGAAAACGCCGGAGGAACGCCGCCCGGTCGTTGAGAAATGCGACGGGCGCGGGGTGACAATAGGAGTGCACATCCAGGCCATCCAGATGGCGGCGTACCTGAGGATCCTCCAGCAGCCGCCGTGTATAAGCTTTGTTAAACCAGCGGATATCGCCCACCTCAGCCCCAGCCAGGCGGATATTTTGCAGTGCTTCCCGCTGCTCCAGCTTTTTGGCAAACACCTGAAACAATCTCTTCACACTGGACGGGCGGTAATGGCAGCCCTCCTGCCCGCCGTTCCACACCCAGAGCGGCTCATTGACCGGGGAGAGATATTTGACCGGCAACCCTTCCCGCACAAAATGCTCCGCCACATCGAGGCAATAGTCTGCAAACGCCTCATAATTGCGCGCGTTTAAATTTTCACGGAGCGTCTCCGCTTTTTCTACGTGCGTTTTCCCGTTTTTCGTCAGCCGTTCGGGCGGAGAATTGACAAACAGCACAAGCTCCTGTGCACCGTCGCGCACAGCCTGTTTCATCATATAAACGGCGTTGGCATCCCGACTCCAATCGTATTGCTGCGGGCCGATATCAAAGCTCTCCGTCCTGCGGGCGGGCTGTGAAAAGTGCCCACGGCCGGAATGCTTGGAGCCGCCCCCAATATTGTAGCGGTAAATCTGGAGCCCGATCCCCTTCTCCCGGCTGTAAAGCAGCTCGGAGATCCTGTCGCGCACGGGTTTCCCGCTGCCCGGGTCGATATGCTCCCATCCCCCCACAATCTGTGCCCACCAGGCGCCGCTTGCGCCAAAACCTTCCATGGCCTGAAACCGCCGGTTCGGATCAATAAAAATCTGCAAATATCGCCCCTCCATCCATATGGAACACACGCATTTCCCTCGATTTGTTTCGTCTACTTCCACAAATTTCTAGGCATATTTCTCATTATTAATAGAATTATAGCACACTTATCATGGAGAAACAGGTATAAATTTATAAAAAAAGAGTAAAAAGCAATCTGCTTTTTACTCCATTTTTTGATATAAACAAAAGCCACATGCACTCCTTCAAGTATAAGCGCCCTGCACATGCAAATCAGATGCTTGACTTTTTGTATTGTTTGTATTATATTAAATAATACAAACAAGCTAGAGAGGTGATTCTATGATTTTGGAGATTGATATGGCGAGCGAGACGCCAATCTATGTTCAATTGCGCAACCAGATTGTGCTCGGAATCGGCCGCGGTGAATTGCAGCTCGGCGAGGGCTTGCCCACTGTTCGCCAGCTGGCACAAGATGTCGGGGTGAATGCTATGACAGTCAATAAAGCCTACACCGCGCTCAAAAAAGAGGGCTACATTGAAATTGACCGCCGCCACGGCGCGCGGGTCAGCCCATCCGTCCGGCTCAGCGGTGAGTTCCGAGAAAAGCTGGAGGGAGAGCTTGCTCTTCTGATCGCGGAATCTGGCCTAGCCGGGATGGAAAAGCAGGATTTTCTCTCGCTCTGCGGCAGCCTTTTTGACCAGATGGGCGGCCTTCCAACGGCCGTTTTAGAATGATGAACAGTATTCCAGAATCATCATTGCGGATAGGAGATGCCATTCTATGATCGAATTCTCTGTTTGCCTGCTCTTAACTGTTATCCTCTGCATTCTAGCATTTGTGCAGTCCAGGCCCAACACAAATGTTTTGCTGGGCGTAACGCTCCCGCTCGACCACATCGAAGAGCCCGCCGTTCTGGCCGTCCTCAGGAAATACCGCCGCAATATGCTGCTATTTGCCTGCGCCGTCCTGGCAGCCGCTCTCCCGCTCTTGCTTCTGCCTGCATACATTTCCATGCAATTCGGCTACATGGCCGTTTGGATTGCCGGCGCTATCCTCGCCTACAGCAAAATTTCCATCGCCCGGATGCAGGAGCTCTATGCCATTAAGCAGAAAAACGAGTGGTTTGTCGGCGGTGTGCACACGATCCATATCGATACAGCAGTCAGCCGGGAAAAGGAGCACATGCCCATCTCCGCTTACTGGCTTCTCCCCTCCTTCCTAATGGCGGCGGCGGGCATTCTCTACCCACTGTTGAGCAAAAACACATCGCTGCCGGCCTGGGCGCCGCTAATGCTGCTTGTTTTCCCGCTCCTCGGCCTTGTGCTGCACCGGGTCTACCTCACATACCCCACAACCGCCCTGTGTGAATCCAGTGAGATCAACCTGGCCTATAACCGCGTCTGGCGCAGGCGCTGGTCCATTTGCTGTGCAATCATTGGAAATGGCGGTGCGGCGCTGGAGCTGGTGGCTTTTTGGGTGCTTTACAAAAAGCCCGCTTCTGCGGCCCTGCCCGTCTCCTTGTTGACGGCTGCAACGGTGCTTCTGGTATTCGGCGCCACCCTCTTCACGCATCAAAGCGTGCGGGAGGCTCAAAAGCGCCTACTTGAGGCAGCCGATCATCCCATCCTTGTGGATGACGACGTCTATTGGCAAAGCGGGGCTTACAATAATCCAGATGACCCTCGCCTGATGGTGGAAAAGCGTTTTGAAGTCGGCATGACGCTCAACCTCGGCAACCCCGGCGGGCGCCTGCTTGCCCTATGCGGCGGCGCCCTAATCGGCTGCCTGGTGATCGGCCTGTTTCTGCTCTTTCTGGCCTTTGATCTTGCAACCTTTGCGCCGGTCGTGGAAAACGGTGCTGTTACGATTAAAGCGCCGCTTTACAGCACGCAATTCCGCCTGGAGGAAATCAAATCCGTTACACCAGTGCAATCCCTCCCCGATGGCACGCGCACAAATGGATTGGGCGGCAGCCAATACAGCGTGGGGTACTTCTCCCTGAGCGGCTACGGTGACTGCATGCTTTTTGTTTATCATCACACGCCTCCCTATCTTGTGATCCAGTTAAAAGACCGAACGGTCATCCTAAACGGCCAGACGCCGGAGGAAACGCGCCGTTATCAAAGCCTCCTGCAGCCAATACAGGCATCCGAAAAATAAAAGGCGCCGCGGTGCAGATATGCGGCCGCAGCGCTTTTTGATTCGTCTCATCGTGAATAAAACTACCCTTGGTAATTTTTTAGGGGTCAATCAATCTGAATCTTAAAGCAGACTGGCATTTCGAATGCCTCCCGTGAATCTGCCCGCAGCTCCAGATAAGCGTCCGTTTGCGTGTAATCTACCTTGCACGGCTGCCCCAGCAGGGAAACGCCCTGTATGGAATAATTCAGTGCATCATCCCTGGCGCCCAGCGCCTTAATACGGTAAATATTTTTTGCATATGGCTTCATCGCGAATACATAGAGCGCGCCTGGGCGGTAAGTGAATCGGAAATCCTTTTTGGTAAATGAGAATTTTTCTCGGAACGAGCCTCCGCTGTTGGAGGGGCCCTCTCCAAAAATACGATAGGGCTTGGTGGCGTAAATCGCCTCGCCGTTTTCCTTGAGCCAGCGGCCAATAGCACGCAGCACAGCGGTCTCCTGCGGGCAGATTGTGCCGTCGGCCTTCGGGCCGACGTTCAGCATCAGGCATCCGTTTTTGCTAACCACATCGATCAAATTACACACAAGCTCATAGGGCGTTTTAAAATCATTGCCCTCGGTGTAACCCCAGGAATTTTTCGCAATAGCGGTATCATTTTGCCACGGGCGGGGGTGGATCGCAGAGAGCTGCCCGCGCTCAATATCCAGCACGGCACATTCATACATGATACCATCCCACTTATAAAACACGCAGACCTCCATCCCCCATTCACGGGAGCGGTTATAGTAATACGCCAAAAACTTTTTCATGTAGGGACGAAAAGCGTGCTGCCGCACCCACCAGTCAAAGTAGACCGTATACGGGCGGTTGACGTCAACCAGCTCGCAGGTGGAGGCCAGCCAATCCTCCAGCCACTCCTTTGTGGGCACGAGGGAGCCCTCTGTCCGTCTGCTGGGATCGCCCTTCTCCTTGGAGACGGCTGGGCCGTAAAACTCTCGGTAAGCCTCATCCTGCACGTCACTGCCTGGGATATCACGCCCGCCGTTCATAAACCAATAGTGCTCCGCACGATGACTGGAAGAACAATATTTTATACCGCGGCTTTCCAGCTCCCTTTTCAGTTCGCCATAGACATCGCGCTTTGGCCCCATTTGAGCTGCATTCCACTCGCACAGCTCACTGGGATACATCTTAAAGCCATCGTGATGCTCGCCAACCGGTGTGACATAGCGGGCCCCACTCTCCGCAAAGAGCTCCGCCCATGCCTTTGGGTCATATTTTTCCGCCTTGAATTGCGGAATAAAATCCTTGTAACCGAAATCCGCCCCATAGGTTTTTAAATGATGCAGGTAGGGCATGCTGCCTTTTAAATACATCTCGCGGGAATACCATTCGTTCTTATACGCGGGCACGGAATAGACGCCCCAATGGACGAACAGGCCAAATTTCGCCTGTGCATACCATTCAGGGATTCCATAGTGGGAAAGGCTCTCCCAGTCATCCTTGAAGGGGCCGCGCGCAATTACCTCGTCAATGGTCTTCAGATACGCCTGCACTTTGGCTGGGTTGCTCAAATGATTCACGCTCCTTTTTCAAGTTTAAGCAACCTCATCTTAAAGGAGTATGTTCAAAAAGTCAATATAAAAATGCCCCACGCCGGATTCCTCAAAATTCCCGGGTGAGGCATGGTGTTGTGGTTCCAGTCAACAACGGAACAGTACCCTATTTTTGATTGACACCGTCCTGGCAAAGATATTGATACAGGCGCTCACAATGATTCCCTTTATCCACAAAGAAATGATCAATCCGCTGCTGATAGACCGGGTCGGCAACAAAACCCGCTTCAATTCTGCGGATCGTAAGAGCTGCCGCATCCTCAGGCGTAGTGGCAAAATCCCCAAAACCATTTTTAAAATCCAAATCCAGGCCCCGGTAGAAAGTAGCGCATCCGCTTTTAAACTCTAAATAATCTGGCACAAAGTATAACAGCTGCCGCCCCAAGTAGAGGAAATCAAAGTTAAAGCTAGAGAAATCTGTTATAAAAAGTTGGTAATCCTCCAAATCGACATTCGCGGGCGCAAGACGAATCCGGTCAGAAAAAAGGTTATCAAAAACATACAGGTAACCGCGAAAATTCGGATGCAGTTTAAAATCAATGTACAGGTCGTGCTTTTCCAATGCCGCAAGCAAATCTGGGTTGGTTAAAAACGCAACCATCCCCTTGAAATAATTGGAATTCCGCAAAATATTATCATATAGCTGCCGAGTCCGGTGCGTATATTTTCCAATAAGCATTTCACGC
This sequence comes from uncultured bacterium, assembly GCA_949283655.1. Classification (GTDB taxonomy): domain Bacteria; phylum Bacillota; class Clostridia; order Oscillospirales; family Acutalibacteraceae; genus Fimivicinus. The sequence continues at coordinate 25,554 of CASDTH010000033.1, read as the reverse complement.
CAGCTGGGTGCATATAGAATTCTGTTTTTCGGCTTTTTGGATAAATCAATATGGTCATACCGCGCCATACCCGTGGGGATCAAATCCTCTTTTCGGTACCCATAGTGTTCTACAAAATTATGCTGTTCAAACTGTGACGAAACAACAATACGATTGACATAAACCCGGTCTTTAGAATATTTGGTCGGTGTTGTCGCATGTAAAATACCATGCTGCAGATAAATCACTTCAAAATCAATGAGATTGAAAAAAAGGCGTTTGTGCTTGGGAATCAATGGCGTAAAGGAAGAGGCCTCACAAAAAGACGTCAAAATTTTCTGGCAGGCGATGTATAGCAACTTGTGGCGGGTAGAGCCAAATCTTACAACATGCTTCTGCTGCTCCGACGTGAAAAGCCCCTCCATACGAGATGCGTCCCCATCCACAATGAAATACCGCCGAATGCCATCCTGCTTATCAAAATCATGAATAAATTGATAGTAGGCATTATCCTTTACCGTATACAAATTATCGTTGTAGAGCCAGATTGGCTGCTTTTTCAAATGCAGAACAGCCAAATAGGTAGGCAGGAATTTGGGGCTCTGAAGCAAAAATTTCAGCCCCAGGCGCAGCTTGTGAACCGCTGTTTGCAGCTTTGACAAAGGCGTAAAGGAAAACGTAGCGTCAGAAAGCTGAATTTTTTTCCCTTTCTTCACAAATACAAACTCTGGCCTTTTTCGATTAGCCACATAATTTGCGTCAAAATCAAAGAGAACATCATATCGGAAGCCGGCCATTTCAATAAAGAACTTCACATCCTGCTTTGCATGGAACGGTAAGCTGAAATCGAAAGACCAATTGCGGGCGCATTTATGCTCACAATAATAGTAGCTGAACGAGGATTCTCCCAGCTCAACTGGATACCGCTCTCCTGTGGCAAGATCCTGTGCATACAAATTGGGCTTGTCCGTATATAAAAAGAATGGGGAGCGAATATAACCGATCATCCGCATTTGATCGCCTGTAAAATAGTATCGCCGCACCACCATCATCGCGTTGCGCCGGCTGATAAAGGCTTCTCCATCTACAGAGATTGTTTGTTCCTCCGGGCCAAGCTGAATCTCTGCCCGCCGGTTTGGCTTCATCTGAAGGAAAAAAACACGGTAATATTCATCCATTGGGGTGAATGAAAGCAAAACAGCGTCGTCCACCTTTTCCAAAAGGCGCGCGATTCTGCCAACCTCCCGCTCATATTCCTCCCCCTCATATTGATAGGGAAAAAGCTTGTTCCCCTTCATCCGGAACGTAAGATTATGCAAAAATACACATTGATAATAAGCGGGCACGTGCTCATACTGCGAAAACAGCTCTTCAAAATAACCGATTACTTGATCGTAGCAATACAGAGGGTATAAACGGGTCGATACAATACTATCGGCATGTTGATTATAAATGTATTCGCCTTCTGCACTATAGCCAATTTTCATCTTCCGCGACAGGACTTCATTATTGAAGGCCTGATCTTCCATATAAAAATTCGGCGTTTCGCGGAATAGAACATTTTGCTCCAATAAATTCTTAACGCAAACATTGATGGTAGTCTGCACCACCATCGGCGTCTCATTGAGATCATATATTCCAGACTCCACCAAAGTCTTATAACGGAAATGATCCCTTTTATGGGGCTTCCCATTGGTATAGTAACGGATTTTATAGGTGAAAAGATCCACCTCGTCATAGTGAAGATCAAAAAGAGTTACAACGGAGAGGATTGTGTTTGGCGCAAGCTCATCGTCATCATCCAAGAAAAAGATATACTTCCCACGGGCATGCTTCAGCCCCATATTTCTGGTGGAGCTCAAGCCGCCGTTCTCCTTGTCCAGCACCAATACGTTGGAAAACTTTTCTGCATAGCTTTGGCAGATGCTCAGGCTGTCGTCCGTCGAACCATCATTCACAAAAATTACTTGGATATCTTGAAAAGGAATGGTTTGTTTTTGCAAAGAATCAAAGGCGATATGTACCAAATGGCCTCTATTATAGACCGGTATAATAACAGATGCACGATAATCCCAATTCATTGCTGCAAATCAATCTCCTCAAACTAAATTTTGAACGGATACAATCCGGCAAAGAGGCATTCCCTTCTCATCAGAAAATGCTCAATCCAATATAGGAAAACGCTAATTTGACACATTCATTATAGCATTTTTATGGTTATTTCGCAATCACCGGCTCCCGGTGGGGAAAGAGACGAAACCACTCAAAATGAGCAAGCTGATTTTTTCTGCTCCCGGGGGGGATTGCTTGCAGAGCAAAAGCGCTGCTTTAATACGCAAAGCTCATAATATTCCCCTCCACCGTATAGGTTTCGCCAAGGACATATCCCTGCTCCTCCAGGGCCGGGAGAAAGGCGTCGCGCATCTCTTCATTCGGGAATTCCACGCGCGCTTCAATCGTAACCTCCTCCGGCTCGCACATATAGCAGAAGATAAAGCCCGTTTGCCACCAGGTTTCTTCCATATCACGCTTAAATTTATAGTTGCCATCATGATAGAGCGTCATTTCCATATTGATCATCTGCTCATCCGGCACTGTATAATAAAAATCATCGGTCAGTGTCGAGCCCGGCTCACGATAATACAGGCCCATCTCCGCCCCCGTCGCGCACCAGAGGTATTCCCCCTTCCACACCTGGAACATCCACTCGTAGCCGTCGTAGTCAAATTTAAAGCGCTTCGTATCCAATGTATAGCCAAAATATGGCCCGATCTGATCATACAGCTCGCAGTAGCCTAGCGCACGCATCCATGGGTCGTGTGCGGAGAAATAAATGCCCTGCGTCGCGTCATAGTCAAATCCAATTGCCACAATACCGCGCTGCCCATCGTCACGGAACACATTGCGCTCCTCATCATAGACGATATTGATATCAAAATAATCATTATTGCTCAGCCACTCATAGAAGGGCTGTGCAAAGGCTATGAGCTTTGGATTCTGGGAGGACATAAATTTACCGTGCAGCGTCAGATCCACAATCTCCCAAAACTGCGGGCCAAGATCGGCGAGGGAGGGCTTGTCCTCCGGCAGCTCATCGCCCGGCGCTGTGGAGCCGGAATCCCCCAGATCCGCTTGCCCAGCGGGTGCCTCAGGCTCTGCAAGGGTGGCCTCCGGCTCCTCCTGTGCAGCAGAATCCGCCTTGCTGGCCGGCTGCTCCACGAGAGCCGCCGCTTCCTGACGCGTAGGCGCAGCTGCTCCCTCCTCGTGCGCCACAGCGGCCGTAGCCTGCGCTGCCTGCTGCGGCTCCACAGGAGTGGAGACCTGCTCCTGAAGGGCTTGTGCCCCTACCTCCGGCTGTACAGGCAGCGTCACAGGCGCTATAAGCAGCAGGAGCGTCGCCAGCGCCACTGAAAAAGCTTTTGTAATCCAAACTATCATAATCAGTCAATTCCTTTCCCCAATCTAAGCATCCATATCAAAACACTGCTATGAAAAAGCGTTTGACACCGCTTCCTGCGTCCATTATAATCGACTTTCCGTCGTTTGCAAAGAGAAATCGATCTGTTTCGCAAATTTTTCCCCTCCGTATGCCATTGCTATACATCCAGCCGACAAAATGCGTGCAAAAGCCGGCCGCTTCTAAATAAAGAAACGCCCGGCCTTCGGTGAACGATCTCTATTCTCTTATGCCTGCTTGGATGAAAAAAGACGATATACCCGCCCAGTGCATCCTTCGGCCCTCAACCAATAAAACGGGCAAGCGCCGCGTCAATGAGCGCCACGCTTTTCTCTACCACAGGAAGATCCTCCTGTGCCAACGGCGTCAGCGGCGCGCGCACACTGCCAACCGCAACCCCTCTGCGCCGCAGAATTTCTTTATTCACTGCATACATATTGGCACGGCCAGAGCACAGTGCCGCAATAATTTCATCCACTGCGTACTGGATCTCCCGCGCCTTCTCCAGCTCCCCAGCGCGCACAAGCGCGTCCGCTTTTAAAAACAACTCCGGCATAACCGCATAGGTGCCGCCAATGCCTCCATCCGCCCCCATGGCGCGGCCGCCGACGAACTGCTCATCCGGGCCGTTAAACACAATAAAATCCTTTCCACCCTCTGCTTTGAACATCTGGATATCCTGCACGGGCATGGAGGAGTTTTTTACGCCCACCACGCGGCTGTTTTTGCGCATCTCGCGAAACAGCGGCATCGTCAGCGCCACACCAGCAAGCTGTGGGATGTTATAGATAACAAAATCCGTATGCGGCGCCGCAGCGGAAATGGTGTTCCAATACTCTGCAATCGCATATTCTGGCAGATGAAAATAGATCGGCGGGATGCAGGCAATCGCATCCACGCCCTGCGCTTCGGCATGGCGGGCCAGCTCCACACTATCCCGCGTGTTATTGCAGGCAACATGGGCAATGACCGTCGCCTTGCCCCTGGCCTCCACCATCACGTTCTCCAGCGTGATCTTCCGCTCCTCCACGCTCTGATAGATACACTCACCGGAGGAGCCGCAGACATACAGCCCCTTCACACCCTTCTCAATCAGATATTGCGCCAAGGCGCGCGTGCGCTCAGGGCTTACCTCGCCCGCATCGTCATAGCAGGCGTAAAACGCAGGGATCACGCCCCTGTATTTATCCAGACGATCCATATAAAAACCACGTTCCTTTCTGTTTCCTGATCGAAAAAGCCCTTCCCAACCGTGTGGTTCTATTATATAATTGAAGCGGTTGAAAAACAAGCATTCCTACCATATTTCTGAAAAAGGATGGATCATCATGAAAGATTATTCTGTGTTTGACCGAGTACGCGGCGGGTTGATCGTATCCTGCCAAGCGCTGGAGACGGAGCCGCTACACAGCTCTTACATCATGTCCCGCATGGCGGTAGCTGCTGAGATGAGCGGCGCCGTTGGCATCCGGGCCAACACGGTAGCGGATATTACAGAAATCCGCAAGGCAGTCAAGCTGCCGATGATCGGCATTATCAAGCAGGTGTATGAGGATAGCGACGTTTACATCACCCCCACCTTGGCCGAAGTGGATGCACTCATACAAACGGGCGTAGAGATCATCGCCATGGATGCGACCAAGCGCCTGCGCACAGGCGGCAAAAGCCTGGAGGAAATCTTCGGCGAAGCGCGCGCAAAATATCCGGATCAGCTCTTCATGGCGGATTGCTCCTGCTTTGAAGAGGCAATGCACGCCGTTGAACTTGGCTTTGACTGCGTCGGCACCACGCTGGCCGGTTACACCTCGTACACCAAGGGCACAGCGCTTCCAGACCTAGACTTTATCAAAAAAATTGCAAAAGCCGTTCAGGTGCCTGTGATTGCGGAGGGTGGCATTCACTACCCTCAACAGCTGCGTCAGGCGCTGGATGCGGGCGCGTTCTGTGCTGTGGTCGGCGGGGCAATCACCCGCCCACAGGAGATCACTAAGCGTTTTGTGGAGGTTTTATGAGCGGGGGAATCATTGCCGTTGTGGATATCGGCGGCACTAACATTAAATATGGGTTTCTGCCCGAGGGCACGTCTGCCATACAGAGTATGCGGGAAGCGCCCACGAACGCACAGCTGGGCGGCACGGCGCTGATAGCGAACGTGCAGGCGCTTTTACGCACGCTCCCCCCTTTTGACCGTATCGGCGTAAGCACCTGTGGCCAGGTAAACCGGGCGGATGGCTCCATCCGCTATGCGACGGATAATGTGCCAGGCTACACAGGCACGCCCGTGCGGGCCCTGTTGGGGGAAGCCTTCGGCGTGCCAGTTGCTGTGGAAAACGACGTCAACGCTGCAGCCCTCGGCGAGGCACACTTTGGCGCAGGGCGCGGCTGCCAAAATTTTTTATGCCTGACCTATGGCACAGGCATCGGCGGTGCGGCGATCATAAATGGCGCGCTTTACACCGGCTGCCACGGTGCGGCTGGGGAGTTTGGGCATATTATTACACATGCAGGCGGGCGTGCCTGCACGTGCGGCGGCGCGGGCTGCTATGAGGCCTATGCCTCCACCAGCGCGTTGACAAGGGGCGCCGAGGCAATCACAGGCCGCCCCATTGACGGCAGGGAGCTGTTCCAACTGCTAAAAAAAGGCGATGCAAAGATTGCCGCACTCATTGACAGCTGGGTGGAAGAGATTTCTACCGGCCTCGCCGGACTTGTGTACAGCTTTGACCCGGAGCGTATTGTGCTCGGAGGCGGAATTATGAGAGAACCTTACCTGCTGCCGCGATTACAAAAAGCGTTGAGCAGCCGTCTGATGCCGAGCTACCATGGCGTTATGCTCACCACCGCGCAGCTTGGAAACACCGCCGGGCTGATGGGGGCTTATTGGGCGGCAGCCCATCTGGCGTAATACTTTTGTTGGGCTGTGTGCCGCGTGTCCGGCACTGCCCCAAACGCGCTCCCTCGTACGGGCATTCCTGCCGTCCGATCAAAACAGATAGAGGGCTTTCTGCAAAGAATGACAGAAAGCCCTCTCTTTTTGTATGCATTTCGGCCTTTTTTACGCCTCAAACAGCTCTGTGGAGAGGTAGCGTTCCCCTGTATCCGGCAGGAGGACAACGATGGTTTTGCCCGCATTCTCCGGCCGTCTGGCAAGCACCTTTGCCGCGTGCAGGGCGGCGCCGGAGGAGATGCCCACCAGCAATCCCTCCGTGTGGGAGGCCTCCCGCGCAGCGGCAAAAGCGTCATCATTCTCTACCGGAATCACCTCGTCATATACCCCTGTGTTGAGCACCTGAGGCACAAAGCCTGCCCCGATGCCCTGGATTTTGTGCGGTCCCGGCTGCCCACCGGAGAGAACCGGCGACGCAGCAGGCTCCACCGCGATCACACGCGTGGCTGGATCATGCGCTTTGAGCGCCTCGCCAATGCCTGTAATTGTGCCGCCCGTGCCTACCGTGGCAACAAAATAATCCACTCTGCCATCCATATCGCGCAGGATCTCCTGCGCAGTGGTGCGCCTATGCGCCTCGGCGTTGGCCGGGTTGACAAACTGCCCGGGGATATAGGAGTTCTGGTTCTCCCTGTGCAGCGCTTCCGCCTTGTCAATCGCGCCCTGCATCCCCTGAGCGGCAGGCGTCAGCACCAGCTCTGCGCCCAGCGCCTTGAGCAGGCTCCTGCGCTCCTGGCTCATGCTCTCCGGCATGGTCAGGATTAAGCGATAGCCCTTGATCGCCGCCGTATAGGCAAGGCCAATGCCAGTATTGCCGCTGGTCGGCTCAATGATGAGCGTATCCGGGTTGAGCAGCCCCTTCTCCTCCGCATCCGTGATCAGCGCATAGCCCACGCGGTCTTTCACGCTGCCCAGGGGATTAAAGCTCTCCACCTTCGCAATGATGCGGGCAGCCAGCCCCTCCTTCTGTGTAAACCGGCTCAGCTGCACCAGCGGTGTGTTGCCGATGAGCTCGAGCAGATTCTCTGCAATCTTTGCCATATCAAAATCATCCTTTCCCATTCGATGCTTCGCCCTGCTTCTGGATGCGCTCCCAAAGCGGAGACAGAGCGCGCAGCCGCTCAACCAGCGGCGGCAGCTGCTTTAAAATATAGTCTACCTCTTCCACGGTATTATTCTCATCGAGCGTTAGCCGCAGGGAGCCATTCGCCACCTCCTGTGGAAGCCCAATCGCGAGCAGCACATGGCTCGGCTCTGTGGAGCCGGAGGCGCAAGCGGAGCCGGTGGAAGCGCAGATCCCATGCAAATCGAGCAAATGCAGCAGGCTCTCCCCATCCACTCCCTCAAAGCAGAAGCTTGCATTGCCCGGCAGTCGATGGCGCCTATCGCCATTTAAATGAGCTCGCTCGATTTTGAGAATGCCGTCGATCAGCCGGTCGCGCAGGGCTGCGACGTAGCGCATGCGCGCCTCCATCCCCTCCTGCGCCAGCGCGGCTGCCTCGCCTAGCCCCACAATGCCGGGCACATTTTCCGTCCCCGCACGGCGTCCCTGTTCCTGCGCGCCGCCTTCAATCAGGCGAGGCAAGGAAATCCCCCTGCGGCAATACAATGCGCCCACGCCCTTAGGCGCGTGAAATTTATGCCCAGAAAGAGAGAGCAGGTCAATCCGGCTGACCACCACATCCACCGGGATATGGCCAGCAGCCTGTACGGCATCCGTATGGAAAAGGATCCCCCTCTCCCGGCACAGCCTGCCAATCTCCGAAACCGGCTGTATTGTACCAATCTCATTGTTTGCATACAGGAGGGTAACCAGAGCGGTATCCTCCCGCAGAGTAGCTTCCAGTTCCTTCACCCGCACAATACCATCTGCCGGAACATTCAGAAGGGTGACTTCAAAGCCCTCCCTTTGCAGCTGCTCCACCGTATGCAGCACAGCGTGGTGCTCAAAGCGCGACGTTATAATATGGCGTTTCCCCTGTTTTGCCTGAAGCGCCGCCGCTGCACGGATTGCCCACGTATCCGCCTCTGAGCCGCCGGAGGTAAAAAAAATCTCCTCCGGCTGCGCGCCCAGCAAAGCTGCGGCTTGGCTTCGTGCCGTTTCAACGGCGGCTTTCGCCTCCCGCCCGCTCGCATACAGGCTGGAAGGGTTGCCAAAGCGCTCTGTCAAATAGGGCAGCATAGCCTGCAGCACCTGCGGAGCCACCGCAGTGGTTGCCGCGTTATCCGCATAGACATACCGTTTGGCAGCCGCTCTCTTCATCCCGTCACCCCCTTCGGCAGTATTGCATCTCCTTCACACAGTATAGCACATGGATTTTTCCGCATCAATCCCGTGAGCAGAAAGCGCGCGCCGTGTTCGATACTGAACCGTTGCTTTACATCCGGCCAATGTGTGCTACAATAAAGCGTACGCCAGCTATGGCGCCCTACCCTACCATACGTTTTTTCAGCAAGGGAGGTTATGTGATGCAAAAGCTGCTCGGCCAAATGCGCTGCGCCATCGACCGCTATGATATGATCCAGGAGGGGGATCGCATCGCCGTAGGCGTTTCCGGCGGGAAGGACAGCGTCGCCTTACTTGCCGGCCTGGCCGCTCTGCGGCGATTCTACCCTGCGCATTTTACGGTCACTGCCGTCACGCTCGACCCATGCTTTGGCGGCGTTGAAACAGATTATTCCGCCATCGCCCTGCTCTGTGAGGAGCTGGGAGTAGCATATCGCCTACGGCGCACACAGCTTGGCTCCATCATTTTTGAAACGCGTAAGGAGAAAAACCCCTGTAGCCTGTGTGCCAGGATGCGGCGCGGCATGCTCCACGATGAGGCGAAGGCCGCCGGATGCAACAAGATCGCGCTTGGGCACCACATGGATGACGCCGCTGAAACGCTGATGATGAATCTGCTGGGCGGCGGCACGATCGAATGCTTTGCCCCAGTCTCTTACCTCTCCCGCAAGGAGTTGACGATGATTCGCCCACTGATCTTCAGCCGGGAACGTGAAATCGCCTCCCTTGCTGTACGAAAGCAGCTGCCTACCGTGAAAAGCCGCTGCCCGGTGGACGGTGCGACGCACCGCCAGCGCGTCAAAGAGCTGCTCGACACATTGGAGCCGCAATATGCGCCACTGCGGGAAAAGCTGGTGGGCGCATTACAGCGCGGCAGGATCAGCGGCTGGTAATCCACCGCTCGCGGCTCCGGTCGATCTGTACGCAAGGGCCCCGCTCATTACGGCCCCAAACAGACTTACAAATACAGAGCGTGGCCCTAGCAGTGGCCACGCTTCTCTTTTAGCCGCTCCTCACCGGACGCGGAAATCGTTCGCTACTTTTGCACATCAAGCTTTTAAAAAATGATTGACAATCAAGTTAGCATATGCTAACATAAGTGCGGTTGAGATTCCTGCCTCGCTGAAAAAGGAGGAGAGCAGCGCATGATGCCCTTGACATTGGCAAATATTGGTGAAGAAAATAGGATCCAAAAAGTTGGTGGGAAGCCGGATGTCCGCACACATTTGGAAAGCATGGGCTTTGTAGTAGGTGGAAGTGTGACGGTTGTTTCCACCAGCGGGGGCAATCTGATCGTTAACGTGAAAGATTCCCGGGTAGCCATCAGCCGCGAGATGGCCGGTAAAATTATGGTATAAGCGCCGCAGCGCAGAGTGCTTCACTGGTAAGCCTCCCACTGGCTATGGGCAGCACCTGTGCGGCGGTTGGTTTTCGCCCTGCTCCGTCAGGGCGGAATTGTGTTATAGAAAGCGCACAAATACAAGGAGGAGTCAGCATGAAAACGCTCAGGCAGGCAAACATCGGCGACACAGTAACAGTGACGAAGCTTCACGGGGAGGGCGCTGTCAAGCGCAGGATTATGGACATGGGCATCACCAAAGGGGTGCAGGTCTATGTGCGTAAGGTTGCGCCGCTTGGGGACCCGGTAGAGGTAACGGTGCGGGGCTATGAGCTCTCGATCAGAAAAGCGGATGCCGGGATGATTGAAGTGGAGTAACATGGTTGGGGCAATCGCCTCATTTTTGGCCGCGTAAGTTAGCTGCAACTAACTATAATTTTGGAAAGGAAGCATTACAATGAATATCAAAATTGCGCTGGCAGGCAACCCAAACAGCGGAAAGACGACACTGTTTAACGCACTGACCGGAGCCAACCAGTTTGTGGGGAACTGGCCCGGCGTAACGGTAGAAAAAAAAGAGGGCAAGCTGAAAAAGCACGACGATGTGATCATCACGGATCTGCCCGGTATCTACTCCCTTTCGCCCTACACGCTGGAGGAGGTTGTGGCTCGAAACTATCTCATCCATGAGCGCCCCGATGCGATTTTGAATATCGTCGACGGCACCAACCTGGAGCGCAACCTATACCTAACGACCCAGCTCACCGAGCTGGGGATTCCGGTCGTCGTGGCCATCAACATGATGGACGTGGTGAAAAAGCATGGCGATAAAATTAATATTGAGGAGCTTTCCCGTCAGCTTGGATGCAAGGTTGTTGAAATTTCCGCCCTCAAGGGCGCTGGCACCATGGAGGCCGCTGAAGACGCCGTCCGCGCCGCAAAAGGCGCAAAAACAGTGCCGCAACACACATTCAGCGGTGCGGTAGAGCACGCAATCGCCCATATTGAAGAGGCAGCGGTACATGAAATGCCCGCAGAGCAGCAGCGTTGGTATGCAATCAAAATTTTTGAGCGTGATCATAAAGTACTTGAGCAGTTAGGGCTAGAGCCGGCCGTGCTAAAGCATATCGAAGAGGATATTAAGGCAGCGGAAGCAGAACTGGACGATGATGCTGAAAGTATCATCACCAATGAACGGTATCTCTATATCGCGTCCATTCTCAAGGGCTGCTACCATAAAAAGAATGCCAGCAGGATGACTGTTTCCGATAAAATCGACCGGATTGTGACCAACCGCTGGTTGGCGCTCCCGATTTTTGCGGTTGTTATGTTCGTTGTTTATTTTGTATCTGTTTCCACTGTCGGCACCTGGGCGACCGACTGGGCTAACGATGGATTTTTTGGTGATGGCTGGCATCTGTTCGGCATCGGTTCCGCTGCTTATTCCGAAGCGGTCGACAATTATGCCGTGCCAGGTGCAAAGGTCGAAGCGTTTGAGGCCGCAGCAGAAGACGCTGGCCTGAATCCCAGTGCCGCCACAGAGCTGACGGCCACCGCCAAGCTGTATGACGATGAGGGGAATATAGAGGCGGAAATCCCCGTTGATTACAATACATATCTCGAAGCCTCTTCAATTGAAGAGCCTGACCCTGCGGAATACGGCGTATGGGTGCCCGGCATTCCAGTGCTGATCGAAAGTGGGCTGGACACGGTCAACTGCGCCGATTGGCTAAAGGGTTTGGTGCTGGACGGCATTGTCGCCGGCGTGGGCGCAGTGCTCGGCTTTGTGCCGCAGATGCTGGTGCTGTTCCTCTTCCTTGCTTTTTTAGAGGGCTGCGGCTACATGGCGCGCATCGCTTTTGTGATGGACCGTATCTTCCGCAAATTTGGCCTCTCTGGTAAATCCTTCATCCCGATGCTGATTGGCACAGGCTGCGGTGTGCCCGGCGTAATGGCCTCTCGCACCATTGAAAATGACCGTGACCGCAAGATGACCATCATGACCACAACATTTATCCCATGCAGTGCGAAGCTTCCGATCATTGCTCTCATTGCAGGCGCCCTGTTCGGTGGCGCCTGGTGGGTTGCACCGAGCGCCTATTTCATTGGGGTATTTGCAATCATCGTTTCCGGTATCATGTTGAAAAAGACGAAGCTATTTGCGGGGGATCCGGCGCCATTCGTCATGGAACTGCCCGCATACCACTGGCCGACGGTTGGCAATGTGCTCCGCTCTATGTGGGAGCGCGGCTGGTCCTTTATCAAGAAAGCCGGCACAGTGATTCTGCTTTCCACCATTCTGGTATGGTTCACCTCCTCATTCGGTTGGGAAAACGGCTCTTTTGGCATGGTTGCGATGGAAAGCAGCATCTTAGCTGCAATCGGCAATGCGCTGCGCTGGCTCTTTGTCCCGCTGGGCTGGGGCACCTGGCAGGGAGCGGTTGCTTCCATTACTGGCCTGATTGCAAAGGAAAACGTGGTCAGCACGTTCGGGATTCTCTTCGGCGGCCTCGAAGAGGTTGCAGAAAACGGCTGGCAGGTATGGGCCAGTGTCCGCGCTGCGTTCACGCCTCTTGCCGCTTACTCTTTTTTAATTTTCAATCTGCTGTGTGCCCCCTGCTTTGCCGCAATCGGCGCAATCAAGCGTGAAATGAACAGCGCAAAATGGACCTGGTTCGCCATCGGCTATCAGTGCGGCTTCGCCTATGCATTTGCCCTGATCGTATATCAGCTCGGCATGTTCTTCACCGGGCACGGTAATGTGCTTGGCACCATTGCCGCCTTTGCGCTCGTAGCGCTCTTCCTATTCCTGCTGTTGCGGCCCTATCGGGAGAGTAGTTCTCTGCAAAGAAAGGCAAAAGCCTGAAACTCTGGTTTCCTAAATTTCAAAGAAAGGAGATGGTAACGCTGCTCGGTTTTCTCCTCGCAAATTGGGGCACCATTCTGATCGGTCTGCTGGTTGCGGCAGTCGTGGCTCTGATTCTGATAAGGCTTCGGCGAAATCGAAAGAATGGAGCCTCCTCCTGCGGATGTAGCTGTGAAAGCTGCCCTTCCTGCGGGTTATGCCACAGCGAAAAGCCCACACAGGCACACAAGCAATCGCCGCACAAATCATAAAATAATAGCGCTTTCACGCCTTGCGCGATCCCATTTAACCGCTCCCCTTCGAGGGTGCCCTGCCCGCCGGTTTTGTTTTGACATTACGCCGGCGGGCATTTTATTTTTTGCAATAGCTAGTACTCGTGTACAGGGGCACACATCGGTTTTCAGCGCCGTAGCCGCGCCCCCGGCTGCGTGACCCTCTTTGCCTTCCAGAAAACCCTGCCGTGCCCGAGAACGCAGCGAGTACCCGCCTGAGCCCGCCGGGCGGCGCTGTTTCCCCCTGTGCGTCAATGCTGGCTCTCTTGCAGAAACAAGAGAATGAAAGCATGTACAACGCAACTAGGCGTTCACTAAAAATCAAAGAAAACCTGCTGGCTGCACCACAAATGAAAATGATTGATTTTCCCGCTCAGGCCGCAGAGAAAGGTGACGGCTGATCACGGACACCCATTGATTTCCACACAAAATCGGCTATAATATAGAAGATTGGCCTTTACTCGTTACAGAGCATGGGGAAAGGCTAAGCGCGGCAAATATTATAAGGGAGATTGACGCATGAACGGTTATTACCCGCCTCCCCCCTATCGCTATAACGTGGAGCCGGATTCGTTTCACTGCCCCCCTGATCCGGCAGTACTGCGAGCCAAGAAACAGCTTCGCACCTTGAGTGTTTTTGCAGGCCTTGGATTACTTGGCTTCCTGTTGATGCAGCAGGTGTTTTCCACCTTGCTCCTCCTGCTTGGGGTGGGAGAAACGTATCAGAGCAACAGCCTATTTCAAAACGCATGCGGCATTCTTTATACGGTTTTTTGTGTAGGTCTGCCCTTTCTCTGCGTTTATGGTTTGCTCCATATCCGCAGGAAAGCGCCCGCTATTCCACTGCACGCGCCCGCGCGCAAGGGGCGTGCCGCCCTATTGGTTCTGATCGGTCTGCTTGTCTGCATGGCGGGCAACTATGCGACAAATGGGATACTCTTTCTTTTAGAGCTGTTTCATATTTCGCTCACCGCGCCTGAAACGATGCTCCCCACGGATGTGCTCAGCTGTGTGCTCCTGTTTATCCAGAGTGCTGTTGCGCCCGCTGTGGTGGAGGAATTTGCTGTGCGCGGCGTAGTCATGCAGCCACTGCGCAAATACGGCGACTGGTTCGCCATTCTCATGTCCTCTCTCGTTTTTGCCATCATGCACGGGAACCTGGTGCAGGCGCCCTTCGCCTTTATCGCCGGGCTTGGGCTGGGCTATGCAGTGATTGCAAGCGGCTCCCTGTGGGTAGGAATATTGATCCACTTTTTGAATAACTCCATCAGTGTTGTGCAAACCATTGCCATTGCCAATCTGCCTGCCACAACAGTCAACGTGATCTCTGCGGTGATGATCGGCACAGTGGTTGCTGCCGGTGCGGCTGCACTGCTGGTCTATCTGTTTAAAAAGGGCGTGCGGGTGATCCTGCCGCTCTCCACAGTCCCACTGCGCCACAGCGAAAAGCTGAGCGCTTATCTCTTCACGCCGCCAATGGTGCTGGCGCTGGCCCTGATGATCTGGGCAACGCGGTATTATATTAGCGTGCCTTTCTCCACTGTGCTGCCCACCATCCTGTTTTTTGTGCTGGTTGTAGCAGCGTTTGTATTCTCATTTTCCGGCCCCAAGGCCGGGCCGGCGAAACTGTAAAAGAGCGGAGCGGATATTCATGACCGATCAGGAATGCATGCGAGAGGCCTTGCTTCTCGCGCGCCTCTCCGCGTTGGAGGGCGAGGTGCCCGTCGGGGCAGTCGTCACACAGGCGGGCGGCATCGTCGGGCGGGGCCGCAACCGCCGTGAAACAGGTAAAAATGCTCTGGCCCATGCGGAGCTGGAGGCGATTGCTGATGCATGCCGCACCCTTGGCGGCTGGCGGCTATGGGAATGCACGCTCTATGTCACGCTGGAGCCCTGTCCAATGTGCGCGGGGGCACTTATCAACGCGCGGATGCGCCGGGTGGTATTCGGCGCCTATGATACTAAGGCTGGCTCCTGCGGCTCCGTTGTAGATCTATTCGCCCTGCCCTATAACCATAAACCACTCCTGGAGGGCGGGTTTATGGCAGATGAATGCGCTATGCTTCTTACGGATTTTTTCCGCCGCCTGCGGGAAAACCGGAAAGCGAAAGATAAAATAGGAGATGTTTAAGCCATGAGTGAAACCACCAACCAAACCGGATGTAGCGGCAACTGCGAGAGCTGCGGGGCCGACTGCTCCTCCCGGAAGCAGGATATGCATATCCAGCTCAACCAATATAGCACCGTGCGCCGGGTCATCGGCATTGTCAGCGGCAAGGGCGGCGTCGGCAAATCGCTTGTCACTTCCCTGACCGCATGCGCAATGCAGGCAAGAGGGTATGCGACCGCTGTGTTCGACGCGGATGTAACGGGCCCTTCCATCCCTAAGGCCTTCGGCATCCGGGAAAAGGCAAAGGCCAACGAGCTTGGTCTCCTCCCGGAAAAATCCAAAATGGGGATCGAGGTTATGTCCGTCAACCTCCTGCTGGAGGATGAGGAAGCCCCCGTCGTGTGGCGCGGCCCGGTGATCTCCGGCGTAATCCAGCAGTTTTGGACGGACGTCGCCTGGGGCGATATTGACTACATGTTCATCGATATGCCTCCTGGAACCGGCGACGTACCGCTGACGGTGTTTCAATCCCTGCCGCTGGACGGTATCATTGTGGTGACCACGCCGCAGGATCTGGTAACCCTGATTGTGAAAAAGGCCTATCATATGGCGAAGATGATGAATATCCCGATCCTCGGTATTGTAGAAAACATGAGCTACGCTCTCTGCCCGGATTGTGGGAAGAAAATCGAGCTGTTCGGCGAGAGCAAGGCGGAGGAGGTTGCCTCCTCCCTCGGCGTGCCGGTGCTTGCCCGCCTGCCGATTGACAGTAAAACAGCGCATCTCGTCGATCAGGGCGCAGTTGAACTGGCGGATGATAAGGCCATCGCCCCCGTTGCAGATTTTTTGGAGCGTACCTTCACTGAGGCGGAATAAAAGCCGCTATCGCTCATATCACAATAGCAAAGCGCCGGGCAAAACGGATACCGTTTTGCCCGGCGCTCAATTTTGCCTTCCTACTCTGGGAAAGGCTCAGGCCTGCGCCACCAATTGTGCAACCAAATCTCCCATCTCCCCTGTGGAAACCACCGGGAGGCCCTCCTCTTTGATATCCGGCGTGCGCACATTACGCAGCGCGGCGTCCACCGCCGCCTCAATCGCGCCGGCCGCCTCCGGCTCATCAAAGGAATAGCGCAGCATCATCGCCACGGAGAGGATCGTCGCCAGCGGGTTGGCAACGCCCTGCCCCGCAATATCCGGCGCAGAGCCGTGAATCGGCTCATACAGCCCCAGGCTGCCGCCCGCAAGGCTCGCAGAAGCCAGCATCCCGATCGAACCGCTGATCATGGAGGCTTCGTCCGAAAGGATATCGCCGAACATATTCGAGGTGACGATCACATCAAATTGGCCGGGGTTGCGCACGAGCTGCATGGCGCAGTTATCCACATACATGTGATTCAGCTCCACCTCCGGGTATTCCGCGGAGACGCGGACCACCGTCTCCCGCCACAGGCGGGAGGATTCGAGCACGTTCGCCTTATCCACGCTTGTCAGCTTTTTGCCGCGCTTCATCGCCATATCAAAGGCCACGCGCGCAATGCGCTCGATTTCCGGCACGGAATAGCTCTCGGTGTCATAAGCCGCCGGCGCGCCCTCCTTCTCGCAGCGGCCGCGCTCGCCAAAATAAATCCCACCTGTCAGCTCGCGTACCACAAGGATATCGAGCTGATCGCCGATGATGCTATCTTTAATCGGAGAAGCGCTCCGCAGCGGCGCAAAAATCTTGGCCGGGCGCAGGTTCGCATACAGCCCCAGGGCGCTGCGAATCCCCAAAAGCCCTGCCTCCGGTCGCTTGTTACCAGGCAGGGTGTCCCATTTCCATCCACCAACCGCACCGAGCAGCACGGAATCTGCCTTTTTGCAAGCCTCCACCGTCTGCTGCGGCAGCGGCTCGCCCGTGGCGTCAATGGCGCAGCCGCCCATGAGCTGCTCATCATACACACACTGGAAACCGAACCGGTTGCCGGCAGCGTCGAGCACTTTAATGGCCTCCGCCACGATCTCCGGACCGATGCCGTCGCCGCGCAGGACGGCGATATGATATGTTTTCAAATCAGTTCACCTCATTTAAAATGATCGTTCTCTCAATCCGCTTTTTAAGCCCGCATGGAGCGGTTAATCGCGCACATTACGCCTCGGATAGAGGCGTAATAAATGTTGTGCGAGATGCCAACGCCAAAAATATTCTTCCCTGCTGCATCCGTCAAGTGAATGTAGGAAACAGCCTTCGCATCAGAGCCGATGGAGATGGCGTGCTCCGAATAATCCTCAAAGTGATATCCGCTGATGCCCACCTGCTGAAGCGCATTGAAGAAAGCGTCAATTGGGCCGTTGCCCTCGCCGGTGATCTCGGTGGGCTCGAAGCCGTTGTTCTTGATCACACCGACAAAGCGGCCGTGGGAGGAAGAGCCATCCTCTGCGCCTTCATCATAATACTTCATTTTCAGAATCTGATAGGGGCCATCTACATCGATATATTCCTTCTTAAACAGGTCAAACACCTGCTGCGGGCTGATCTCCGTGCCGGCTGCGTCGCAGGCGGCCTTGACTGCCTTGCCGAACTCGGGGTGCATCGCCTTGGGCAGCTCATAGCCGAAGTTGTTGCTCATGATAAATGCCGCGCCGCCCTTGCCGGACTGGCTGTTGATGCGGATGATCGGCTCATATTCCCTGCCCACATCCGCCGGATCAATCGGCAGATACGGCACCTCCCAATACTGCGTGCCGCTCGTTTTCATATATTGCTCGCCCTTATTGATGGCATCCTGATGCGAGCCGGAGAACGCCGTGAACACCAACGCGCCCGCATAGGGCTGGCGCTCGCCCACGTGCATCTTCGTCGTGCGCTCATACACCTCGCGCACATGGTTGATATCGTGGAAATCCAGCCGAGGGTCTACGCCCTGCGTATACATATTCAGTGCCAGCGTCACCATATCCACATTGCCGGTGCGCTCGCCGTTGCCGAAGAGCGTGCCCTCAATACGGTCCGCCCCCGCCATAAGCCCAAGCTCTGCCGCCGCCACGCCCGTGCCGCGGTCGTTATGCGGGTGCAGGGAGATGATGGCGCTCTCGCGGTTTTTCAGGTGCTTGCAGAAATATTCAATCTGATCGGCATAGCCGTTCGGGGTGCTGCCCTCAACTGTGGAGGGCAGGTTCAAAATCACCTTATTCTCCGGCGTTGCGTCGAGCAGCTCCATTACCCGCTCGCAGATGGCCACGGCATTATCCATCTCCGTGCCGGAAAAGCTCTCCGGGGAATACTCATAGCGAATGTTAATCTCCGGATGCTTTGCACACATCTCATCCGTAAGCTCCTTGATGAGCTTTGCGCCGTTTGCAGCGATCTCAATGATCCCATCCATATCCTTTTTAAACACGACCTTGCGCTGCAGGGTGGAGGTGGAATTATAAAAATGGACGATCACATTCTTCGCGCCCTCAATGGCCTCAAAGGTTTTGCGGATCAGGTGCTCGCGCGCCTGCACCAGCACCTGGATGGTCACGTCATCCGGGATATAATTCTTCTCAATCAGTGTGCGCAGGATCTCATACTCCGTCTCGCTCGCGGAGGGGAAGCCGACCTCGATCTCCTTGACGCCGATATCAACCAGCAGCTGGAACATTTCCAGCTTTTCCTCCAGATTCATGGGGTTCACCAGCGCCTGGTTCCCATCGCGCAGATCGACGCTGCACCAGATGGGCGCATGGGTAATCACCTTATCCGGCCATTCGCGGTGCTCCATCTGAATCGGAGTGAATGGGATATACTTCTTACAGCCTGCATACATAACAGAATCCTCCTTGATTTTCCGCCGGCCTACCGGGAAGCGATTGAATGTGAGGGGGGGGCAAAGGCTTTTCACAGCAAAAGAAAAACCCCGCGCCCTAAAAGCATAGGGGCGAGGAGAAGCTCCACGCGGTACCACCCTATTTCAGCCGCCTGACGGCAGCCCTCATCAGCCTCAATCAAGGCCTTGACCTGTAACGTGGTCTCACGGCCCGCCCTATGATTTCAGGCGGGCGGCTCCGGAATGAGCTATACACATAAACCGCCGTACCGGCTCGCAGCAAATGCCGGCTCTCTGAGACGCACGAGGATATGTCTTATTTCCTTCACAGCCTTTTGGGTAAACCAAAGCAGAATAAATTGTGATATTTATTATAGCGAAGCGTTGCGCAATTGTCAACCTTTTTTACCCGGCGGTTATATGGATATGCGCCAACGAAATTCCCTTGAAAAAAGATGCTTGACAATAATTCATTCGGCTATATAATTGACTTGTCAACTGTTGATAGAATCAAGATATATAATGAGAGGATGAGGCCTATGGAGCGCACCTTTCACATGCTTCTCTACCGCGCGTTTCACGCGCAGCGAAATTACCTGCGGCCCTGCTTGGGCGAAGCCGGGCTGGAGGTCGGCCAGCCAAAGCTGCTGGAATACCTGGCCAGCCACGGCCCCTGCCCGCAGCGAGAGTTGGCGGATTACTTTGAAATCGATTCCGCTGCGGTTTCCCGCATGCTGGACGCTTTGGAGAAGGGCCGCTTTGTCATCCGCCGGCAAAATGAGCAGAGCAGGCGCAGCAACCTCGTGGAGCTTACCGAAAAGGGGCGCAGAGCAAACCAGCTCTGGCAGGCTCGCTGCCGCGAGATGGAGCAGAACATGCTGCGTGGCTTTACGCCGGAGGAAAAAGCGCAGTTTGCAGACTATCTGGCCCGCGCTTACCAGAATTTTCATGCAGAGGGGGAATCGCCATGCAGGATTTCAAACGGCTGCTCCAGTATTTAGGCCCGTATCGAAAGGATCTAATTGCCGGCGCGCTGCTTGTCCTGGTGGAGACATTTTTTGAATTGCTCATCCCCGTGCTGATGGCGGATCTGATCGACACCGGGGTAGCGGCTCGCGACATTCCCTACATTCTCCACAAGGGAATCCAGATGGGCGTTTGCGCTCTGCTCTCGCTTGCGACCGGACTGCTCTATGCCCGGTTTGCCGCGCGCGCCGCATATGGGTGGGGCGCCCGCATCCGGGAGGCACAGTATGAGCGGATACAGAGCTATGCTTTCAGCAACCTTGATCACTTTGAAACCGCCTCCCTCGTCACCCGGATGACCACGGATGTCACTGTGCTGCAAAACGCCATCAATGCAGGGCTACGGCCGCTTGTGCGCAGCCCCGTGATGCTCATTATGGGGCTTGGGCTCTCCTTTTGGATGAATGCCAGGCTTGCGATGGTTTTCGTAGTGTGCGCGCCGGTTTTGGGGCTGATCCTCTTCTTTGTAGTGCGCCGGGTAGCGCCTATGTATGGCCGCCTGCAAAAGGCGGTGGACCGGCTCAACAACGTTGTGCAGGAGAGCCTGACAGCCATCCGTGCCGTCAAGGCCTTTGTACGTGGGGCCTATGAGGAGGCAAAATTCCAGGAGGTCAACACAGTGTTGATGGATACCAGCCAGCGCACCTTCCACTATGCCGTGCTCAATCTGCCTGCTTTCCAGCTGACGATGTACACAGCTGTTGTGCTGATCATGTGGTTCGGCGGCAATATGATCCTGCAGGCCAGCCTGCAGGTAGGCGAGCTAACCGGCTTTTTGAGCTATGTGCTACAGGTGATGAACTCGATGATGATGATCTCCAATGTGTTCCTCCTGCTCACCCGCTCTCTAGCCAGCGCGCATCGTATCAGCGAAGTGCTGGAGGAAAAGGTTTCGCTCACCTCCCCAGGCGCTCCGGTAATGCAGGTGCCGGACGGGCGTGTGGATTTTGAAGGCGTCTCCTTCCAATACGACACAGCTGCCGAGGAATACGCGCTGGTGGATGTGACCCTGCATCTGCCGGCAGGGAGCACCATCGGCATCCTGGGAGGCACAGGCTCCGCCAAAACCACTCTGGTGCAGCTCATCCCCCGCCTGTATGACGTAACAAAAGGCGCCGTAAAAGTAGGAGGGCGCGATGTACGTGAATATGATCTTCAGGCTCTGCGGGATGCAGTTGGAATCGTGCTGCAAAAAAACGTGCTGTTCTCCGGCACCGTGCGGGAAAACCTGCTGTGGGGCAATCCACAGGCGGATGACGAATCGCTTTGGGCCGCCTGCCGGGCCGCCTGTGCCGATGAATTTCTGCGGCAGATGCCAAAGGGATTGGATACCGATCTCGGCCAGGGCGGCGTAAATGTATCCGGCGGTCAAAAGCAGCGGCTCTGCATTGCCCGCACGTTGCTTAAGCGCCCCAAAATCCTGATCTTTGACGATTCCACCAGCGCTGTGGATACTGCTACGGAGGGGAATATCCGTGCTTCGCTCTCCGCCCTGCGCGATGTAACCAAGATCACGATTGCGCAGCGTGTCACCTCCGTAATGGAAGCCGATCAGATTATCATCCTGGAGGATGGCAGAGTCCACGCTGTAGGAACGCATGAGGAGCTTCTGGCCAGCGACCCAATTTATCAGGAAATTTACGAATCACAGATGAAAGGGGGTGCGGCGCATGCCTGCACGGCAAATCAGCGCGAAAAAGCCTAAAAATCTGCGCTACACAGTGCGCACGCTGCTCTCCTACATGGGCCGACACAGGCTTCTGCTTTTGACGGTTGGCGTGCTGGTAACGGTCAGCGCGCTGGCAAATCTTTTGGGCACTTATATGATCCGGCCTGTTGTCAACAGTCTGGCTGGCGGCGAGCTGAGCAATCTGGCGCAGGGTGTAGCGCTCACTGCAGCCATCTACGGCACAGGAGCCCTCTGTGCCTATGGATACACACAGATCATGGTGAAGGCGGCGCAAAAGATCCTGTTTGATATCCGGCGAGATCTGTTCGCCCACCTGCAAACGCTGCCGCTGCGTTTTTTTGACACACAGCGCCACGGCGATGTGATGAGCCTCTTCACCAATGATATTGACACGATTTCCGATGCCCTGAATAACAGCTTTGCAATGGTAATTCAGAGCTTTATCCAAATGACAGGGACGCTTATCCTCCTCTTTATCCTCAACTGGCGGCTTTCATTGTTGGTTTTGGTGTGCTATGCGGCAATGTTTTTCTATATCCGCTTCAGCGGAAAACGGAGCAAATCCTATTATACGCGCCAGCAGGCAAGCTTGGGCGAGCTGGATGGCTATATTCAGGAGATGGTAAATGGCCAGAAGGTCGTTAAGGTGTTTAACCACGAGCAGGCAAATCTCGAGGCTTTTCGCGCCAAAAATGAGGCGCTGCGCCTGGCAGGCACCGGGGCGCAGGCCTATTCGGCTACGATGGTGCCTGCTGTGGTCAGCATCTCTTATGTGAACTATGCCATCGTCGCCGTGCTGGGCGGCATCATGGCGCTTTCCGGCATGGCCGATGTGGGCGGGCTGGCCAGCTATCTGGTGTTTGTGCGTCAAGCCGCAGCGCCTATTAACCAATTCACCCAGCAGAGCAATTTTATGCTGGCCGCTCTGGCGGGTGCGGAGCGGGTATTCCGCGCCATGGAGCAAAAGCCGGAGGTGGACGAGGGGCAAATTGATCTTGTCAATGTGCGGGAAGAGGGCGGCCGCCTTGTACGCTGCCGCCAAAAGACCGGCCTCTGGGCCTGGCAGAGGGAAAATGGAGCACTGACTCCTTTGCGGGGCGACGTGCGCTTTCTGAATGTGGATTTCGGCTATGAGCCGGGCCGCCCAATCCTCAAGGGGATCAGCCTGTATGCCAAGCCCGGGCAGAAGATCGCGTTCGTGGGCTCCACCGGCGCCGGCAAGACAACGATCACCAACCTCATCAACCGTTTTTATGATGTGGAGCAGGGCAGCGTGGTTTACGACGGCATCGATGTGCGTAAAATCCGCAAGGATGCGCTGCGCCGCTCGCTGGGCATTGTGCTGCAGGATACACACCTCTTTACCGGCACAATCGCGGATAACATCCGCTTTGGCAAGCTGGATGCAACGCAGGCCGAAATTGAGCGGGCCGCCCGAATTGCCAATGCGGATTCCTTTATCCGCCGTTTGCCGCAAGGCTACCAAACGATGGTAACGGCAGACGGGGCAAATCTCTCACAGGGGCAGCGGCAGCTGCTCGCCATTGCACGGGCTGCCATTGCCGATCCTCCCGTGCTGATTTTGGATGAAGCCACCTCCTCCATCGACACGCGTACAGAGGCGTTGATCGAAAAAGGCATGGATCAGCTCATGGAGGGGCGCACCGTTTTCGTCATTGCGCACCGCCTGAGCACTGTGCGCAATGCGGATGCGATCATGGTGCTGGAGCACGGCAAAATTGTAGAGCGTGGCGACCATGCGGATCTGTTAGCGCAAAAGGGGCTTTATTACCGCCTCTACCATGGAATGTTCGAACTGAGTTGACCGCAATCAAACAGTGTGTCGGTTCCGATACATCCAAAAATCCCTCCAAATTCCAAAATCATTTTGCTCAAATCCGCTTGACTGTGCCCCTAGGGATTCGTTTATCCTCTAATAAGGAGGTGGCGCTATGTTCATCCATGAGGTATGCAAGGAATGTTCCCTCACCAAAAAAGCCGTAGCATATTATATCGCGTGTGGCTTGCTCTCCCCTGCTGTGCAAGAAAATGGATACCGCAATTTTACGGAGGAGGAGGTAGAGCAGTTAAAGAAGATTACGGTTTTAAGAGCGCTGGGCCTGTCTGTTTCTGATATCAAGCGTGCCTTGTCAGATAAAACCGGGGGCGAGCTCAACAGATTGGCCGTACAAAAGCGGCTGGAGATCGATTTGTTGCAGGAAAAGCAGGGGCTTCTTCAGGAACTCGCAGCCCAGCTCAACTGGGAGCAAATCCGCTCACAGCTGCAGCGGCTCGCGCAAAAGCAAACCATTCTGGAGCGGCTCATGCAGGCCTTTCCCGGCGCCTATGGTCAATATCTCTGCCTGCATTTTGCAAGCTTCCTTCAGGAGCCAATCACAACCGCAAGCCAGCAGGCAGCGTTTGAGACCATCCTAAGCTTTTTAGACCGCGCCAATTTTGAAATCCCTGCGGAATTGCAGAATGAGCTGGAGGCCAGCTGCCAAATCGCTCTGGCCGCCGGGCCTGATATCAGCCCGGCGCACCGTGTCCCTAAAATGGAGGCGTGGATAGCGGAGCATCCGGACGACATTAAGGCCTATCTCGCCTATAAGCAGTCCGCGGCTTATCAAGCATCCCCTGCATACCGGCTCGAGAAAGCCCTTCGACAGTTTATGCAAACCAGCGGTTATGTGGAAGTTTTTATTCCCGCGATGCGGCAGCTCAGCAAAGCCTATGATCAGTATTATCAATCGCTGCAAAAAGCAAATGAGAAATTCTTGGAATCCTATCCACAATTTGATATAAATAATTAAGCGGAGTCTTCTCCCTCTGACAGAAGATTTCGAGAGAATAATAAAAGCCTACAAAATCCGAAATAGTTTTTTCACCAAATGGAGCACAAAAAAAAGAAGCAAGCGGCGGCTTGATCCGCTGCTTGCTTCCGCTTTTCATGTTATGATTTTCCCTACTATTGGCGTTGTGAAACAAAGGGTGCTTTCCTCTACCCTGCTATGAAACAAAAGCTCTTTCTTTGCAGATCCGATTTTCTCCTGCTGTTGGACAATGCTCCAAAGCAATTGTTCCTCTGCCCTATCAACACAAAAACTCCCCACATCACTGTAGGGAGTTTTGGAGCTGCTAACCAGATTCGAACTGGTGACCTCATCCTTACCAAGGATGTGCTCTACCGCCTGAGCCATAGCAGCAAATGGCGACCCGGAACGGGCTCGAACCGTCGACCTCTAGCGTGACAGGCTAGCGTTCTAACCAGCTGAACTACCGGGCCATAGCAGGGGCAGAAGGACTTGACATAGCACTTAGCCCTGCGGCGTTTTCCGCTAAAAAGATGCCACAAGCATCCTTTTTTCACGCAAAAAACCTCGCGAATTCAAGCCCTCCCGGCTCTGAAGAAGACTTTTGGCAGGGGCAGAAGGACTTGAACCCTCGGCACGCGGTTTTGGAGACCGCTGCTCTACCAACTGAGCTATGCCCCTATATAAAATCGTGGTGGGCCATCAGGGACTCGAACCCCGGACCGACCGGTTATGAGCCGGTTGCTCTAACCAACTGAGCTAATGGCCCATGTGCTACAGCAGCCTAAAGATTTTTTGAAAAAAGCCGCCGCTATCTTGGGAACAACGGCGGCTTATGGCTCCCCCTGTTGGACTCGAACCAACGACCCTGCGGTTAACAGCCGCATGCTCTACCGGCTGAGCTAAGGAGGAATGTGGAAACCGGTTGTGATCTGCATCTCCATGCAAACCAAACCGGGTTCTTTGTGTCGGCGCCT
>CASDTH010000032.1 GCA_949283655.1 uncultured bacterium | reverse complement strand
TCCGCATACTTCACGACTCCTTGACGGATTCGCGCTTCTTGTGCTACTCTCTTCATGGGAAGTCTCTGTCCTCTCTATTGGTGAATGGTTTGTGGTGATTTCATTCTACCATAGTGAGCCTTTGACTTCCTCTTTTTGGGGTCACATCATTTTAACATATACACTCCCCGATTTTGCTTGATTCTTAAAAATATACTTGACCGCTTGCCGAAAGTGTGGTATAGTGATTGTACCTCTGAGAGGCTTCTTTTTTTGTGCCCATTTTTAGAGGGAGGCTGGGGCTTTGGTTGGCCTGGCTGCGCGCGTTTTTGTGGGGCGGGGCCCTCGCTTGCCCTGTGGGAAGCGCATGTGTAGCAGCATAGGCACGGGCTCTGAAAATATCCGGAAAACTGGAGGTGCCGTCATGAGAGTAAAAGTCACTTTATCCTGCACGGAGTGCAAGCAACGCAACTACAATACGATGAAAAACAAGAAGAACAACCCCGACAGGCTGGAGATGAACAAGTATTGCAGATTTTGCAAGAAACACACGCTCCACAGGGAAACCAAATAAGAGCGGAGGGAAGATGAATGGCTGACGAAAAGAAAAAGGACGCTGTGGAAAAGGCCGAAAAGAAGGCCAAATCCAAAAAGGCGGACAAGGCCGATAAGGCAAACAAGCCCAAGAAGCCAAATATCTTTGTGCGTGCCGGCAAGGCAATCGCCCGCTTCTTTAAGGACTTTCGGGGTGAAACCAAAAAAATTACCTGGCCTGATGCGAAGACCGTGCTGAAAAACACCGGCATCGTCATCGCGGTGATTTTGGTCATAGGCATTGGCGTGTGGATTGTGGATTTCGCTCTGTCAGGAGGCCTGAGCCTGCTCGAGGGCCTGGCGCAGGAGCCTGAAACAACAGAGGCGATCACGCAAGCAGCGACAGACGCTGTGACGGATGCAGTCACGCAGGCCGCTTCTACTACGCAGGCCGGCGTCATCCGGCTGTTCGGCATGCTCGGTTAAACGGGGGAGAACAATGGCTGACAGCGCAAAATGGTATGTGATCCATACCTATTCCGGCTATGAAAATAAAGTAGCCAACAATATTGAAACCGTTGTGGAAAACCGCCAGATGCAGGATCAGATCCTTGAGGTGAAGATCCCCATGGAAACGGTTACTGAAATTAAGGATAACAAAAAGCGCGAGGTGGAGCGCAAGGTGTTCCCAGGCTATGTTCTGGTCAAGCTTGCGGTCGATGTGGAGAATGGCGAATACGTCATGTCTGACGATACGTGGTATGTTATCCGCAACACCCGAGGCGTGACGGGCTTTGTTGGCCCGGAGAGCAAGCCAGTTCCCCTCAGCGATGAGGAAGTGCTGGCGCTCGGTGTGGAGAAGCGGCAAGTCGAGGTGGCCTATCAGGTCGGCGACCTTGTCAATATCATTGACGGCCCGTTTGGAGATTTTTCCGGCGTGGTCGAGGAAATCGATCCGGAGAAGGATCTTGTTCGGGTGACGATTTCCATGTTTGGCCGAGAGACGCCAGTCGAGTTTGCGCTCGATCAGGTGGAGCCGGCTGTGGATTAATCCATTCTGGTAATCAGCGGCGTTGCCGCTTATTATGCGCCTGCATGGCTCTGCCTGTGGGCGCGGGGGCTCGCCCCCTGTGGGAGGAGCGGCAAAGCTTTTCCGCTCCGCCAGTTACCACATATATTTGGAGGTGCAAAACATGGCTCAAAAGGTTGTAGGTTTAATTAAGCTGCAAATCCCCGCCGGTAAAGCAACCCCGGCACCCCCGGTCGGTCCTGCGCTGGGTCAGCACGGTGTGAACATTATGGCGTTCACAAAGGAATTCAATGAGCGCACAAAGAATGATATCGGCCTGATCATCCCGGTCGTCATCACCGTTTATGCAGACCGTTCGTTTACGTTCGTCACAAAGACGCCGCCCGCCGCTGTCCTGATCAAAAAGGCCTGCGGGATCGAGAAAGCATCCGGCGTGCCGAATAAGAACAAGGTCGCGACGATCACCGGTGAGCAGATTAGAAAAATCGCCGAGCAGAAGATGCCCGATCTCAACGCTGCCAGCATAGAGGCGGCCGCCAGCATGATTGCCGGCACCGCGCGCAGCATGGGCATTGTTGTCTCCGATTAATTGCTCCCGGGTGGGAGGAAACATCCGATTAACCACTCTTTAGGGAGGTCAGACGAATGAAACATGGTAAAAAATATGTCGAAAGCGCCAAGCTTGTCGACAGGTCGAAGCTTTATGACCCCACAGAAGCGCTGGAGGTCGCGGTGAAAACCGCAACGGCAAAGTTTGATGAAACAGTGGAAGCTCATATCCGCCTGGGCGTTGACTCCCGCCATGCGGATCAGCAGGTTCGTGGCGCGGTCGTACTGCCCAACGGCACTGGTAAATCCGTGCGTGTGGCTGTGTTCGCCAAGGGTGACGATGCCAAGGCTGCTGAGGAGGCTGGCGCGGAGTTCGTCGGCGCGGAAGAGCTTGTGGCAAAGATCCAGGGTGAGGGCTGGATGGATTTCGACGTTGCCATCGCAACGCCGAACATGATGGGCCTGGTGGGCCGCCTTGGTAAGGTGCTTGGCCCGCGCGGCCTGATGCCGAGCCCCAAGGCCGGCACGGTGACCCCGGATGTTGCAAAGGCGGTCACAGAGGCCAAGGCTGGTAAGATCGAATACCGCCTTGACAAGACCAACATTATCCACTGCCCGATCGGCAAGGTTTCCTTCGGAGCGGAGAAGCTCAATGAAAACTTCACCACTCTGATGGAGGCTGTGATCAAGGCGAAGCCCGCCGCGACGAAGGGCCAGTATATCCGCTCCTGCGTGGTGGCTACCACAATGGGCCCCGGCGTGCGTGTGAACTTCAACCGCATCGGCGGCGCGGAATAAGCTTTTAGATACTTGACATGGGCTCGCCCATGTGCTAGTATAATCATCGTTCTGTAACACCGAAGACAGCAGGTTCCTTTGCGTATAATGGCTTTCGGGCCGCCTGCCGAGGAATAGAGCGGCATACGTGGCCGGCAGCCGGCCTGTTACAAAAGTATGTAACGCCTTTCCTGCGGTGTGCGGGAAAGGCGTTTTCTTTTCCCTGCGATGAGCGCCCCTGAGCGGGCGCTGAGGCGCCGGTTTTCCCTTGCTTGAAAACCGGCGGATTTAGAGGAGGTGAAACCCATTGCCGAGTGAGAAAGTTTTAGAGCAGAAGAAGCAGAAGGTCGCGCAGCTCACCGAGCAGCTAAAAAATGCCTGCGCTGGCGTAGTTGTTGACTATAAGGGCATCAACGTGGCCGATGATACCAAGCTTCGCAAGGAGCTGCGTGAGGCCGGCGTTCAGTATGCTGTGGTCAAAAACACGTTGCTGCACTTGGCTGTGCAGGATGCAGGCTTGGCCGGGCTGGATGATGTGCTTTCCGGCACGACGGCAATCGCCCTGAGCGAGAGCGACTATGTCGCACCTGCGCGTATCCTGAGCAAGTTTGCCGATGCAAGCAAGACCTTCACCGTGAAGAGCGGCTTCCTGGATGGCGAGGTCATCAGCCTGGAGAAGATCAGCAGCCTTGCAAAGCTGCCGTCCCGCGAGATTTTGCTTGCCACGGTTTGCAACGCGTTCAACGCACCCATCGCTTCCTTCGCGCGCGCGATTCAGGCTATCGTCGACAAGTCCGGCGAGGCTGTTCCCGCAGCGGAAGAGGCCCCGGCAGAGGCGTAATTGCCCCTGCGGCTATAATTTGAAATCATTGGAGGTTTATTAAAATGGCATCTGAGAAGATTAATGCGATTATTGAAGAGATCAAAGTCCTCTCCGTGCTTGAGCTCTCCGAGCTGGTGCACGCTGTTGAGGAAGAGTTCGGCGTTTCCGCTGCTGCTGCGGTAGCGGTTGCCGCTCCGGCCGATGGCGGCGCTGCTGCTGCGGAGGAGGAGAAGACTGAGTTCGACGTGATCCTGGCGGAAGTCGGCGCGGAGAAGATCAAGGTCATCAAGGCGGTTCGTGAGATCACCGGCCTTGGCCTTGCCGATGCGAAGGCTGTTGTTGACGGCGCTCCGAAGGCTGTTAAGGAAGGCATCTCCAAGGAAGACGCGGAAGCGGCGAAGGAGAAGCTGGAGGCTGCCGGCGCAAAGGTCGAGCTCAAATAAGCTTCCCTTATTGAGCATATTGCGGCCGCTGCCATGGCCGCTTTTAGAAAAAGCTCTGCGGAAACCCGCAGAGCTTTTTGCGTTTAGATTTCAAATATGAGATGCTAGACGTGGAAGCTAGGAGGAGAGTGCCTCCGGAGTCTATCGTTACGATTGGAGCTCTGAACCACTTATTTTTCTTTCATTGTGATGCGGAGAGCCCGCCGGGCGGCGATGTTCCCCTTGTATACGGATGCTATATGCTAGCCACACATATAAAAACGGCTGCCATGAGAAATACTGCGGCAGCCGTTTTGTACCTTTTTAAATTTTGAACCGCGTTTCGCCAGGCAAGCGGCTTATTGCGCGGCGAAGACTTTTTCCCATTGGATCGCGCACAGCTGGCAAGCCTTACCCTCCTGCGTACTCTTCCGGTTGTGGAAGACCGTGTCGTTATCGATGAAGAAAAGCTCCGGTGTCTCCAGCCGGTAAAGGTTCTCGCCGGAGAAAGCTTTCTGCGTGCCGGCATCCAAATCAATGTAGAGGATCCGTTGCTCGTTAACGGCGCCGCCTTCCGGCGTGCCTGCCAGCACGATGCGGTTGCCCTCCGGGCTGAGGGCGGCGGCAGCCAGGGCCGTCAGCCCTGGTGCAGTGAAACGACTCTCCTGCCCGGTGGCCAGGTTATAAACCATGCCATCCCGCCCGATGAGCGTGTCGCCGCTGAGCAGGTAATCCATGCCGAAAGCGCCGGTGAATTCCCGCAGGACGTTTTCCTCCCCATCCTGATACCGCATGGCGTTGAAGCCTGCCTCCGTCTTGCGCAAAAAGACAATTCCCTCATCCGTGGAGCGGGCGTAGTAATAATCTGCATTGGCAAAGCCATGCGTCTGCCGGCTGCCGGTGCGGAACATCACATCCCGTTTTTCGGAGCTGGCGGCATAATAGCGGCCGGTGAAGAAGAGAAGGCGGCTGCCGGCATTGTCCACCAATGCATCTGTCAGCAGCGTAAAGTCAGCGCGCGAACCGCCGTTTTCCCCAATGGTCCGGCTCTTTTGCAGTAGGAAAACATCTGTTTCTCCGCTGGAGAGATCAAGCTTGTATGCCTCCTCATACACCTTTTCAGGGCGATAAAAATCCTCCTTCTTGGTGTCAAGCAGAAGCAGCGCATCTCCAGAGAAAGCGTCCGGCATCGTCTTTACGCGGAAGAATACGTAATCATAGATCGCCACGGGTGCGTCCGAAATAGCGGTGGTAAACAGGCCATAGCCATCCACCCGGCCGTCACGCTCCAAATAATAAATCTTAGCGGGAATATTTTGATCGCTGAGCGATACGGTTGCCTCCACTGTGCCGCTGGCCTCCAGCTGCTCAAAGGCACCGTTTTGATAGGAGTAGAAGTCAAAAACGCCGTTTGGATTCGCTGTGTAAAAAATGCCGTCAAAGTCGGTTGGCAGAAGAGGATAATCTGTAGACTCAGAAATTTCGCTCAGCGCCTGATAGTTTGCGGCAGCGTTGGGGTCAACAGCCGGCTGCTCGGGCTCTTTTTGCCCGCCTAGGCCAAAGATGAATACGGCCACCGTCAGGGCAACCGCTGCGGCCAGCAGGACGCAGGTGATGATGAGCGGCTTCTTTTTCAAAGGGAAAACCTCCTGATTGAAAAAATCATATCGGTGCAACTCCCTCTATTATAAAAGAAAAAAAGGGGGAGGGCAAGCCCCTCTTTCTCCCTCCATCCTCTCCGCTTGAGGGCGGATTACCGGAATGCGACGTAGAGATACGTCATGCCGCTTTGGTTCAGGCAGCTGACCCCGCCGCCGAGTGAAGCATTCATCTCCACCGCAAAGCCACCGCTGGTCACGCTCAGGCCGAGTGTCCCCTGCCCATTCACTGCCAGGCCGGAGTAGACGGTGGTTTGCCCGCTCTCCGTATCGACGTGGGAGGGCGGATATCCGGCAGCCATCAAAAAGACGGCCTTCGGCTGAAAGCCGAGCTGAATGGTGCGCTGCGCCGCATTTGTACCAAAATAGGTGCCCGCGGCGAAGGGCGCGTTCCAAAGGGCTTTGTCGGCAGCCGTCACGTGCAGGGCACTGTCGGCAAGGTGATTGCCGAGCGCTTCATCCAGAATCGTATTATCCTGATTAAAATCCGCCCGTTTAGGCGTATCAGCTCCTGCCCAACGATTCAGGCCGAGCTTTTCCGTTTTTGCGCTGCTGGGCAATGCGTTCACCTCCCTCCTCTGTGTCCTCCTCCTGTAGCTCCCAGCGCAGGGCGAGCGCATCCCAGCTGTCAAAGGTCCTTGCGGAGGCATCCAGCGCGTCCCAATCCTGTGCGGGGAGGTCAGCCCAAATTTTCAGCTGCGCGGGCAAAGCGAGTTCGATGGCACGCACCGCCGCTGAACACCCGGCAAGGCTTTCGGCCCCAGGGCCCCAGAGCAAGCGAATGGTCTGCGCTTCGGCATCCTCCTCCAGCGTACCAGTGAATCCGGCCGCCTCCAGCAGGGTTTGTATTTCGCCTGGGGTGGGGTCCGGTGCGCCCTGAGAAAAGCGCTGCAGGAGCCGTTCCCGGCGCTCGCTCAGGGAAAGCTGCGCCGGGGGGAGCGTTAGCAGCCGCTCCCATGCGGCGAGGCGGCTCTCTGAGGCGGTTTGGAGAAAGGCTTCCTGTAGCACGAGTGAAAGCCGTTGCTGCACGCGCTCCAGGCACTGCGCGTATGCACTCAGCTCCGCATAGACAGAGCCTTCCGGCGCGAGTGTGTAAAGCTGCAAGGGCCGAAGGGCTTGCAACATTTGTTCTAAAATTGACAAGGCAGGCTCCCTCCTCTTATTGCATAAGCTGCACAGTGATTGTGCCAGGCGTTAGCTTTGCATCTGCAGAGAAGAGAAGATCCTCCTCAGGGGATTCCAATGTATAATTGGCAACGCCCTCTATGTGAAACAGTGTTTCTCCAATTCGGGCGGTCAGCAGCGGCTCGCCGAGGGGAAGCGCCTCCAACATTCCGCGCAGCGCCGCCTTACATTGCGCGGCGACTGACTCGCCGTTATAGCCGTATGCTACGAGCACCTTGACACAGAGGGATACCGGTGTGCGCACAGCGCCCCGCACGAGAACGTCTGTCCCGATCTCCCGGTCACTTGAGAGATCAGCCTGCACCTGGGCCAGCAGTGCATCTTCCGGTGTTTCTGCTGCGGTCAGGAGGATCACATCCACCGTCCCCTTTCCGCGGGCGCGCGGCAGCACAGAGGCCTCCAGTACGCCGTCATAAGCGAGCGCCTTTTCCCGGTAAGTAGATGCATTGGCGCCGTTTGGCATCTGTCCAAGCCGGCTGGCTAGGCGGATGCGAAGGTGCTCATCCGTTTCTGCGTCTGCACCGCCGTCAAAGGGTGAGGGGTTTGTCACCTGCGTAACGCCCTGCGGTGGGTTGACGGGGATCGTAATTTTGCCCGCCGCCACATTGAAGCCGGCCCCTGGCTCCAGTGCGCGTGCACACACAAGGGCCTGTGTTGCGCCCTCCGGCAGGGCGGAGGATTCCAGTGTTATAAACTGCTTGCCCTGTGTGCCGGGAGCAGCGCAAAGAATCCCGGATGGGAGCTGGATTTCAGGCAGTGTTTCCGCCTCTGGGCGGGCAAATTGAAGCATCCCCTCGGCAAACGAGGCTTCCTTTCGTGCAAGCCCCCACATTGCGGCAAGCTGGTCAAGCTGCGCGCCGGTTGCAGTGGAGGGAAAGAATTGACGCTGTATCCAGCTGATGCGGCTGTGCAGTGCAAAGAGCTGACCCGCCAGCACGCGCAGCCGGATGCCTGCATCGGAGGCGTCATCCGGCCGGCTGCCGCTGTGCGATTCGTAGGCGGTGCGTAGCTCCTCCAACAACCCTTGGTAGGTGTAATCATTATCCGCCGGCATGAATGGTCACCTCCCTTTGCCAGCCTTCTCCGGCCAGCTGGATGAGAAAGCCAGTGCAGAGCCCGTTCTCGCCGCAGAGCCGCTTCGCGGCGCGCACCCGGATATGCGGCAGGGGCAGCAGCGCCTCCTGCGCCAGCTCCAGAGCGCGTTGATCCTCGCCCGCTTCTCCGCCCTGGCGGGCGAGCGCACAAAGGCCGCTACCAAGGGTGGGCTGATGCAGAAAGGCACCCCTTGGCGTTTGCAGGCGGATACGGCAGCGCTGTAGCTCCTCCTGCCAGCCGGTAATTGCGATTGGAATACCGCAGGCATCCAGCGCCCAGTCGCCGTTTTCCAGCAGCGTGTCCATGTGAAATCCCTCCTTGTCATTCGGCAGGCGGCGGGCTATCTGTGTGAATAATGGCGCCGCAAAGCTCGATGGTTCCATTGTTTTTCAGTGTGATGCTCGCCCCTCCTGCAGAAAACAGCCGGAGCTCCCCGGGCTGGAGCCTGTGCGCCTGCGTCACCCGTACGCCTGCACAGACTGTCTCCCCCGCGCAGGGGAGAAGCAACACCTGCTCCCCCGGTAGGGGAATGGAGATTAGCCCCGCAGGCGTATAGAGCGGCACATCCCGCCGCTGCGCAGAGCCTGTGGCGGCGAGCGATGTTTGCTGAAAGGAATCCACACGGCCGCTTTCCGCAGCAGTGGGCCGCGTGGGCTGCGAGAGCCTTTGTGTAATCCACATAACGTGGCCTCCTTGTTAAAAATGATCTCTGGGGCGCAGCGTTACCGTGCAGCCCGCACCGCTTTGCGAAAGATGGCGGCGCATAGCCCAGATGCACCAATCGTCTCTGACTGGCGCACAGCTTGCATCTGGCGCCCGGACGGCGCCGCCCAGCTCACCGGGAAAATGGAACGGGGCCTCCAAAACGAGCTCCTCGCTGCCAGCAAGGGAGCGCCGGAGCACCCATTCCGCCTCCCGCCGCCCACGCCATGCGGGCAGCTGCGCCAGGTCGAGCAGCCTTCTGGCCGGGAGCGGCCCCTCCTGCCGCAGGGTGTAGAGATAACCGCTCTCCCGGTCCGGCCGGTAGCGCAGCTCGGTAACGGCGCCGTAGGGGCGGCTGATGCGCCGGGCGGAGGCGTAGCGTATCCCACCCGGCACTTGGTTGGAGAGCAGAAGCGCCTCCCCACGCCCGGGCGGCAACGCGTCCAGCACGCCGGCTCTGGTAACGCGGGGCTGCCAGCCGCAGACCATGCTGCAAAAATCGGAGAGCACCTCCCACTCGCTCTGCCCTTTTGCAACGGAATACACACCGGGGCAGTAGCCCTCGCCAAGCGCGCCGGTTAGCCCGTAGGGCGCCGCATGCAGCAAAAAGATGGCCTGCAAATCCGGCTGATTGTAGCTTGCGGGCAGAGCCTCATGATCCAGCAAAGCGCCGCCTAGGGAGCGTGCGCTAATGAGCAACCGGCCGCCTGCCTGATCATAGGTAAAAACCTGCTCATCCAGCCTGCCGGCAAAGAGCAGCATATCTGCCCGGCCCCCGGTGATTTCGATCGTGCCGAGCTGAGGCAAAGGCTGCTCCATGGCAAAGGTGAGCGTTACCTGGCGTGCTGGGGAGGAGCAGGTGGATTGCAGCTCCAAGCTTGCCGGCGTGGGCAGAAGCACTGGTTGCCCACCATTAACAGTTGCCGCAGTGCAGGCGATCATCGAACTTTCACCTCCATCCCGGCGGTAACGCTCCAGGGATCAGGAATTTGTGGGTTGAGCGCAAGTAGCCGTTCAATCGAGATGGAGAGACGCGCCGCAAGATGCCAAAGTGTTTCGCCCTCCTGCAGCAGGAGGGCTGGCGGACGGCAGGGCTGGCTGCTTATTTCTACCGGACTCTCCTGAAAGGTAAAAGCATATTCTACCAGCCGGATGCTGCCGCGCAGCAGATCAAGCTGCGTCAACACGGCATACATGGGGCCATATTCCGGCACGGTTAGCACCTGCGCACTGCCAGAAAGGAGCGCACGCAGCCCGGCGAATTGCGCTGCCGCTGTTTCACCGGCAAAAAAGCCGCGCCCGCTGACAGTGCGCAATACAGGCCCCGCATCCTGCAGCATAGGGGAGGGAAAGGTTGATTCGCGGGTGTGCCGGCCATCCTCCACACGGAGCTCGGTGGGGTTCAACGGCCAGTGGAACGCGCCGAAGCGCATAGCAGTCATGTGCAAGCCCCCTTTCTTAAGCCTGCATAGGCGCCGGGTAGAGGCGGGCATCCCGCTCCATCGCCTGAGACAGCTCCTGCAGCAGAGCCCCGCCGTTATCCGCCTGCCCGGAGAGGGTGGAAGGCTGCTGCGTGGAAGAAACATCAGGACGTGCTGCCATCGCTTTCATCCTCCTTTTTGAGTATCCGCCTGGATAATGCGAGCAAAGTGGCGGTTTCTACTGCGTATGTATTGGGTGAGAGCCGCTCTGTGACCGATAGCCACTCGCAGCCATCGTATACAATCCAGCTTTCCGGCTTGGCGATAACAATCGAAAACCCGCTGAGGGAGAACAGATCGATCTCCTCTGCCTGCGGCGAAAGACGGGTGAGCGTGAGCGTATACTGCATTGGCCCCAACCCTGCCGCGCCGCCCTCGCTTTCTCCAAAGGGCACGACGGGAAAGCCCTCCCGGCGGGCGGCGACCTCACAGCTCTGCACGCAGGCCAAACGTTGACCATTTGCCTCCAGAAAAATATCTCGCCCCGTTGTACGTGGAAAATGATGCAACTGGCTCATAGGCTTTCCCCGCTTTCCTTTTTCTTGCCGGCAGACAGGCGAAGCTCCAGCCAGGCCTCCAGCAGCAGGGATTCCGTTTCCCGGATTGCGCTGACCGGGCCGCACCCGGCCGCCAGGATGGGGAGCCCCTGCTCCAGGCAGAGCGCTTCCCAGATCTGCTCAAAGGCCTGGCGACAGGCGGAGCCTCCCATATGGTGCGGCGCATGAATCTGCAGGCGGATGCGGATGGCCCAATCCTCTCCATACAGAGCGTGGCCCTCCTCCCTCCCGACCAGCTGGCCGAGTGCACCGGGCGCGCAGGAGGCCTGCGCTAGCCCCACTGCAACAGTGACGCGGCGTAGTGGGGAGGGCTTTTGTGCAGGAGGATATTCCTCACAGAAATCTATGCCGGCAAGCGCAGGAAGCCTAGCAAGAAGCAGACGCAGCTCCTCAACGGCGTCAGAGAGCACGCTCATAGCTCCACCTCCTGCGTAGTGCTGCGTAGGATTGCCCAGATGTAGAGCGGCTTTTCCCCAATGAACACCCGCTCCGCCCGGTCGATCTGGTAGTGTTCGCCCCCGGCGGCGCACACACAGGCACCCGCCGCCAGCCGCGTCAGATCGTGCGCAGCAGGGCCAATATAGAGGTAGTAGCCCGGATCATAAAGCCCAATCTCTGTGTGGCTACCCTCCAAATACATCTTGTTTTTATACCGCAGCGGCTGGATAAACGCCCGAAACTGCGGGGAATGCCAGCCATCTGGCATGGAAAGGCTGACGGTGCGCCCATAGCGCTCCATCATTGATGTGAGCGTTTCATGCATGTGTTTCCCTCCTTTATCATCCGCCAATTTGCCAAAAGGCAAATTGATCATCCTGCAGCAGGGGAGCGGCCTGTGCGAGCGCATCTTCTAACATTGTCTGGTAGCCGTTTTGTAAGCCCGCAGGGTTGGCCGGTGAAATGCTGACGTCTCCCGCCCGGAAGGAGAGTTGTTCCGCCTCCCTAGCCTGGCGGCTTTTGATGAGCCAACTCCCCGCCAACACGGCTGCGGCAAAGGTAAGGCGTGGATCCGCCGGGCAGGCACCCGCTGCCAGCCTGGCGGAGAGCGCAAGAGCGGCCTGCTCGCAGAGCAGCTGCGCCAGCGGCTCCATTTGCTGTGTAATGGGCAGCAGGAGCCGGAGCTTTTCCAAAACGGCGGAGGCATTGATCCCGCTCTGGCTGCGGCTCTCTCCCGGCGTCATTCTGCCTCCCCAATCTCCAACACCTTGGAGGCGCCGGGGAAAATTTTGGCGAACCCGGTGACCGTCGTGATGGCTGCGCGCTCCAACTGGCGGTCAATCAACTTGTCGTAATCCGTCATCACATCCTGTGCCTGTACCCGCTCCAATGCGCAGCTGCGGTCCAATGCGATGAGGCTACCCTCTTCCACGGCGGCGGCCTTGAAAAGCTGTGCACCGAGCGGCGTGACCATTTTGCCGGTAGCGTGGAAGTTGAGGCCTGCCGCCGCATCCCGGAGCTCCTCCAGGGCGAGCAATCGCTCCATCACGCCGGAAGAGGCAATGATTGTGCTGAGCGAATAAGGATCAAAGCTGTTCCACAGGCCGATCAGATCGCCGTAGGCGAGCGTGCCGGGCGTTGCGGCGGAGACCACCGGTGCTGGGTTTTCGTTCCCATCACCGTGCAGGAGGACGTCAACCGCATCCTTCAACTGCGCCCGCGCGATGTAGCGGCCAATCTGCCGCAGCGTAACAGTAAAGAGATCAAGCCGCTGGAAGCGCAGCGCCTCATAGGAGGCGGTCAGCATCCGGCCGCGCTTGTGCAGGCGCACCAGGTTTTCCTGCGTTTTGACCTCTGTTTGAGGGATGAAGGCGCCCTCTGCCACGCGCTTGAGCGAGCGGGCATCCTCCTCCGGCACAGAAGTGATGGTGCGGTAATCCATGCCGTCGATTTTGGTTGTGGCTGCAACAATGTGGGGGAGGATATCCGCGCTTTCCAGCCCCTGCCGCACCGCACGGGAAACGTATTCCGGGAAGAGCGCGGCAGAATCCGTGGTTTGGAAAAATTTTTCCACTACGTCGCTGCCGGGGCCGCTGACATGGATATCAAAGCGCTTGAGTTGTCGCTGGAAGGCATCCATCCCCTCCAGCGGCGTGCCGCGATAGGCTTCGGATGGGTCTAACGCCTCCAGCGTTTGGGTGAGCGGCTTTCCGCTTGCATACATGCCCTTTTCCAGGCGGATGGCGTCATAATGGCTCATGTTGAAATCCCCTTTCTATGGTTACAGTAAAAATCCGACGGTTTTTTGCGTGGTATCCACCTCCAGAATCAGGCGCGTCTGGCCGCTGGAGACAGACTTAACGCCGCCGTTGCCGTCTGCGGCGAGCGCGGCGT
Organism: uncultured bacterium; assembly: GCA_949283655.1. GTDB lineage: Bacteria > Bacillota > Clostridia > Oscillospirales > Acutalibacteraceae > Fimivicinus. The sequence goes on along the minus strand of CASDTH010000032.1, from coordinate 131,026 downwards.
AGCCGGGCGTGGGGGCGGTTCCGCTATAAGACGTTTTCACAAAGCCGCCCACCTGCACACCCACAAAGCCGTCGCGTGGGGCGGCGGATAAAAAGCCCACAAAAGAGTCGTCCGCCTCGCATGGGGCGGCGGTCAGGCTTGCGCTGAGGGTTACGGGGGCGCCCTTTGCGCCCTCTCCGTCCATTTTCAGCGTGACGGTTTGCTCAGCAAATCCGGTTAACGAGATGCTCATCAGTACATTCCTCCTGTTTTTTATTGCGGCAAAGTGGCTAGCGTGCGCAGCCGCTTGCACACCGTGGCGCATGTGCCTTTCGTTTTAAATTTGAAATGCAAGATGTTCCTGCGCAGTGGGCTTCTGCTCTGGCACGGCGGCCAGCTGAAGCGCCGGCGGATCATGCGCATCCGCTGCTGACAGCATGGCTTTTAATTCCGCCAGCTCCTGCGTGCTGCACTTTTGCAGCAGTGCCGGGCAACGGCCAAAATCCAGCTGCGGCGTGTGCAGCGCACATAGGCGAATCACCTCCTGCTGGAGTGTCCCCTGGTATTGCCGGCCATCCTCCGCCAGCTGCTCTAGATCCTGCAAATAAGTAAGGAGAGCTTCCACCTGCCCTTTGGTCAGGGTGAGGCCATCCTGTGCGTTTTTCAGCGTTTCGATGAACTGCTCCATCCTTGCTTCCTCTCCTTTCTGAAAAAAGTAAGATTTTGTCACGCCGGCGTTCGGCTGCGCCGGGATGGCGACAAAGGACCACTCGTAGGCATCCTGCACGCCACTGAGCACCATATGACAGCGCTTGCCGCCATAGACACGCCCCGGCCGATGGATGCAGGGCTGTGTGAGCTGCTCAGCGCCGCAGATGGAGCAGGTTTTGCGGCTAACGGCACAGCCCACGCTGACCTCCCGCTTGATGCCTGCGTCAATTTCTGCAATGAGCCCTGCATTTGCCTGCGTGCGCACCATATAGGCCCTGGCGCGCAGGGCAGAGTAGGGCTCGCCCAGGCTGGTGTGCGTTGTTTCATCTGTTTCTACCCAGGCACGGTAGGTACGGGCAGTTTGGTCGCGCCCTTTTCTGCTGTGGTCAAACAGGCCGGGCTTGCCTGGGTAGAGCGCTGCAAGCGTATGGAGTGCCTCCAAGCTGAAGCACTCGCCATCGCGATCCACCTCATTGTCGCAAAGGGTGATGCAAAAAGCATAAACCTCCTCCGCTCTGAGGGGCGAGCGGGCATAGCGGTTAATCTGCTCCAGCTCCTCCGGCGTGGGCACTCCGCCGGAAAAGGCTTGCGGGTTATTTTTCATCTTTTGGCTCCTTTCCTGTGGGCTGCTTAGCCTCCAATGCGGCGGCCTGTGCATGGTAGAGCCGTGCACGGCCAAGCTCCACCTCATCCTGCAATGTGATATCCTCCCAATGGACTTGGCAGCTGCTCAGCAGCCCATTTAGCCGCAGATAGGTGCGGCAGATGGTTTCAATCACGGGTGTGAGCAGGCGGCGATAACTCATAAGCTCGCTGGTGAGCACATCCGCCTGCTGGGTGGACATGCGCTCGGTGGAGGACCAGTGCAGGCCGAGCAGGAAGGGCGGCAGGCCCGTTTTGGCAACAATCTGCTCCAGCATTTGACGCACGGGGATTTCGCTGTCGAGCACCTGATTATCCGCGCCGATGACGCGGATCTCCACATCCCCAATCGCTACAAAATCCTTCACGCCTGCGCTGCCAGACATGGCCTCGCTCCATTCCCTGGCCACCTGTTGCGCGCGCTCCCTGGCAAAGGCGCGGTCCATTGTGTCGCCATGTGGCTTATAGGTGACTGCAAAGCGGACATTCCCCACCCGCTCCCAATTCAGGCCGATGGTCTGATAGATCTGCAGCAGGATTTTGCTGATAAAAGGGAGGCCCAGCAGCAGGGAGTTGCCGCCAAGCTGCCCGGCGCGCGGGTGGAGAACGGAGAGTAGGATGCGCTCCGGATGCGCAACAGGCTTTGCCTGCCCGTCAGGCTCCCTGCGGCAGACGAGCGTTTGCAGGGCATTTTTGCCATGCCGGAGTTCCAGAGCTTCCAGCGGAGCGTTATAGAGCGCCAGCCCCCCGCCCTCGAGAGGAGCCATTTCGCCGACGGATGTGCCAAAGGTGAGCAGCTGATCCAGATAGGCATTTAAAAACGATTCCATTCCCTTTTGACAGCCGTTTACGGGGACGTTTGTAAGAAATGCATCCAGCAGGTTTTGCGCATAATCGTCCGTGCATGCGACAGTGAAGCCGCCGGTCAGCCGGATGAGCTTGAGAATCGCTGCGTCAATGACCGGCACGGCCTCTCGCAGCAGCTCATAGATCCGGCTTTCGGCAGGGCAGAGCGGGGTAAAGCGCATCAGCTCCCCATAGGGCTGTGGCGGGGCGGTCTGTGGCGCACAGGCCGCAGCGGCAGGCCCCTGCCTGAATGTGCGCTTTCGAAAAATCATAAAGTTCCTCCTTCCATGAACGGATTCACCGGCGCGCGGCCGCGAGCGCATAAAAGCCCTCTTCCTGGCCATTCAGCACGGTGGAGACGAAATAGCGGATATCATCCATTGCGTGGTCATGTTCCTTGCGTGGGAGATCCTTTGCAGCGCGCGTATCCCAGCGGTAAAGGCCGAATTCCCGGATGGTATCCCGGCAGCAGGGGGCGAAGCGCAGCTTCCCCTCCCGCAATGCGTCGGAGACCCGGCGGATACCGTCGAGCACCTCGTTTTGCGCCGGGATAGCGGGATACTGGCCATGACGGCGGATGCAGGCGAGAAAGCTTGCGGCGGAAGGATCCACAATCACTGCGCGCACAGGCAAGCTGCCCGCGAGCATGCATAGTGCTGCGTAATATTCCTCGTCCGTTTTTTGCGCACCCTCCTTGTGGGAATCGTAGTAATATTCCCGTAAGCGGTACCACACGCCGCCCTTTTCTCCCCAGAGGCCGCAGGAGAAGGGGTTCACTGTGCCGTAGTCGCAGGAGAGGTAGAAGCTTGTGCAGCCCTGCGGCGGCTCGGCAGTCAGATGGCTGCCAAACATCGGATAGACCAGCCCATGCGCCGCAGCCCACTTGCCCTCTACAAAGCGCTCGTAGAAGGCGCCGCTATAAAGGCTTTCATAGCGGGCGAGCATCGAGGGGGAGAGGGAGGGATTATCGCGCATCGTAAAGTGCAGGTAAAGGCAATTTTTCTCCTTTGCCCGGAGCACCCACTCCTCATAGAACCAGTGCTGCGGATGCTCCGGGTTGCAATTAAACCAAAACTTGGAGCCCTCCATGGAGCAGCGTGCGAGCGCCTGCTCCACAAAAGAGCGCGGCATGAGGGCTACTTCATCGAGCAAAACGCCGCCAAGCGTCATGCCCTGAATGAGCGAGGCCGAGGACTCATCCCGCCCGCCAAAGAGATAAAACCGGTTTTGCCGTCCGCCGCGACTGATCTCCAAATAATGCTGCGAGAGCTTCTCCATGCAGGTAAACCCCAATGCGCGCAGTACAGGCAGAAGCGGCTGCACAACGTTGCGCCGCAGGGAGGCGATCGTTTTGCCGCAAATGGCGAAGCTGACGCCGGAGAACTGATGGAATGCCCATGCGATGAAGGAGAGCGACATGCACATGGTTTTGCCACTGCGCACCGCGCCGTCGCACAGAATGCTGTCGTAAGCCCGAAAGGGGCTTGTACGGCACCACCAGGTCAGCACTGCCAGCTGCTTGGGGGAAAATGGCGCGAAGCGCAGATCATTCCCCGGCACTGGCAAACGCCTCCTTCCGTAGGGCACGGGCGCCTTTTTCCAGCGCCTCATAAAATGGGAGCGCGCCATCCTGTGCGGATTGCTCCTCCAGCTGCGACAACTTTTCCAACGCCTTGAGGCGGTCAAAAAATTTGATCTCCATACCTCCTGCACGCGGGCGCTTGATTTCTGCAATCGGAAAGAGATCCATCGCCTCCAGCTGGCCGGGGGAGGGGGCCTCCTCTAAAAAAAGCAAGCGAATTGCATCCGTGACTGGACCAAAAGCCAGGCGGCGGTAGCCATCGCGGATTTCCTGTGCGGTTTGTAGCCTTTGCTCCAGACGCTCAATTTCCGCGCGCACCTCCTCCCGCTCCAAAAGGCGGATGCCCTGTAGCTCCGGCCGGAGGCGATAGCCCGCACGGGCGGCCGCTTCCCGCGCGTTATGCGTTTGGCTGTAATAAGCGCAGAAGAGAAGCTCGCGCTCATTGAGTGCTTCCATGCTTTGACAGGCTCCTTTCAGCAGGTGATTTCACCTATGCAGAAAACTCCCTGCATTGTTGCACTCAACAGAGCAACAAAACAGGGAGACAAAAAATTTTTAAGTGGGGCAGTAGGATTGCCCAGAGGATTATCCTCTGATTTCCCTCGAATTGCAACTTTTAAAGGCATTTTCAAGCAAAATTTGTGAATGGCGCTCCTTTTTGCGCTACTGGAGCTTTTTTTGCGCTTTCTCTTGACTTTGCTCGAAAAAGTGATTAGACTAAAAAAGAACCTGTTGAAAAAAGAAGCGAGTGGAGGTGAGCCGCACTTGGACAGTACCGGCACGCACAGACCGTGTGTTCCAGGCCGATATTTTTTATACGCGCTGGAGGTGATTGGCGCGGCTTTCCCCTATGCAGCTAGGCCATAGCAGGCGCTTGGGCCTGCGGGCGCGGGGAAAACCGTGCCAGCCCTCCTGCGCAGTGCGTAAGGAGGGTGTTTTATTTTGGAACCAAATTTTGATTTTGACGCTTTATACCGCCTGCTGCGGGAAAACAAGCTCTCCACCCTGCGGGATGAGCTGGCGGAGCGGAATGTTGTTGATATTGCGGATTTTATGCAGGAGCTTTCAAATGAAGAAGCGGCTGTGGTGTTCCGCATTCTGCCCAAGGATATTTCAGCAGACGTGTTTTCCTACCTGGATCCAGACAGCCAATCCCACATTGTCAGCATGATCACGGACAGCGAGCTTTCCAGCCTGTTGGACGATCTGTTTTTGGATGATACGGTGGATTTCCTGGAGGAGGTACCGGCCAATGTGGTCACCCGCGTGCTGGCAAATGCCGACCCGGAGACACGGGCGTTGATCAACCGCTTTTTGCAGTATCCAGACAACTCCGCAGGCAGCATTATGACGATTGAAATGGTGCAGCTGCATGACCGTTTAACGGCTGCCGAGGCGATTGACAGGATCCGCGCGAGCGGGAGTGACGATGAAACAGTTTACACCGCTTACTGCATTGATAACGCCCGGCATCTGGTTGGCACACTGCCGTTGCACCGGCTGCTGTTTGCGCAGGCAGACGCGCTGGTGCGCGATTTGATGGATGACGACCAGCAGCTGATTTTTGTAACCACCATGGAGGACGAAGAAACGGTTGCGGATCTCGCCCGGAAATACGATCTTTTGAGCGTGCCCGTGGTTGACAATGAAAAACGGTTGGTCGGCGTGATTACGATTGACGATATTGTGGACGTAATCGAGGAGAAAAACACAGAGGACTTTGAAAAGATGGCCCTCATGCACCCCTCTGGGACAGGCAATGAATACCTCAAAACCGGCGTTTTTCGCCTGGCGGGGAACCGTATTGTGTGGCTACTGATCCTGATGATCTCAGGCACCTTTACGGGGAAAATCATTGAGAATTATCAGAGCATGCTCTCCGTTGTGGTGGGGCTGACAGCCTCTATCCCGATGCTTATGGATACGGGCGGGAATTCCGGCAGCCAGACCTCTACGCTGATCATCCGTGGCCTCGCGCTGGGGGAGATCACGATCCGGGATTATTTTCGTGTGTTGTTTAAGGAGTTGCGGGTCGCTCTGATCTGCGGGACGATCCTTGCAACAGTGAATTTTTTGCGGCTTCTGATTTTCGGTGGTTCTACTCTACCCGTCTACCTGGTGATTTGCGCCGCCTTGTTTTGTGCGGTACTGTCGGCCAAGTGCATTGGCTGTACGCTGCCGATTCTCGCGAAGCTGATTCATTTGGACCCGGCGCTGATGGCGGGGCCGATGATCACAACGATTGTTGACGCGCTGACGCTGGCCATCTATTTTGCACTTGCGCATGCATTTTTACTGTGAATAAACAAACGCGCACCGAAATCCTCCCTTTGGGATGGAGCGTTTCGGTGCGCGTTCGCGTTGTGAATAGGCCGGATGATCAATCCCTGTATTCCAGCAGCTTCTCCGGAGCGATATCCAGTGCTTGGGCGATGTCAAACAGCTTATCCAGCGACAGCGCGCAATGCATATTGGGCGCTTCGATATTGCTGATGTGTGTCCGGCTCAGGGAGACGGCCTCTGCTAATTGCAGCTGTGTCATTCCCCTTAACTTACGATAATAGGCAATATTCAGGCCGAGCTGGATATACCGGCTGCGATGCTTTTCATTCATACGGGACACCTCGCATCTATTAGTTTACCCGCTATAACTGAAAAGAAAACAATTTAACTGATTGCATTTGCAAATTAATATATTGCAAATATGAATTGAATATGGTAAAATGCAAATTGTAAATATGCTAACTTCAATTTGCATGACCATACATGCGCGGCAATATTTTTTGAGCAAAATATTGCCATGGGGGGCAACGAAAGCGTACGCGCAGGACAGGCGCGTACGCTTTCGTTCGCTACCGTGGCAAGAGGATGGTTAAGGGGGGAGACTGCCATATGCTCTGCGCTGCCTGCGGCCAAGATAAGATAAGCCCGCATCTCCACAGCAGCAGAGACACGGGCTTTTGGTTATGCGATGCCTGCAAGGCGGTCTGTTAAACGCAGGTCAATGCGCTTGGATACGATATAGGTTTTCATAACGGTATTCCCGTTTTCATCCACATAGGTTTTGGTTGGATCGAAGCAACCATAGGAGGAGGTTACGATTGTGCCATCCCCCAGCACGACATTACCGCAGTAGCCGGTATCCGAATTTGCAGCGACCTGTGGCTGCGTCTGGCCATCTAGATAGGTGTGAGTGAGCTTGATGCGGTATTGTCCCTCCCGGCCGGCTTTGAGGTCCTCATAGGTGCCGATCCAGGCAATCCAGCCCTCGCTGTAGCGGCCGGAGGCAGGGTCCCCATAGAGGCTGTTTTTGGCCGGATCCCGCTCAATAGAGCGGAAGGTGATGAAAAGCCTGCCATCCTTCGTCCATTCCGCCTTATGCCGCTCGCCGTTGAGCGCAGCGGGCACTTCGCGCGGAGTGGACCAGGTTTTGCCCTCATCCTGAGAAAAGGAGATCAATGAATTGCTCTTCTTGGTGTTGCTGCGCGTAATCAGGCAGAGCTCATCCCCCCGCCCGCCATCCGAACGGATGATCTCTACCTCGCACATCTGCGTGGCGTATTGACGCACCCAATGCTGCACAAAATATGGGACCGGGATCGACCAATGCATGCTGCCGGCCTCATCAAAGGTCAGGATGGTTTTATAGTTTGTAAAGTGCGCATCATGAAAAATGCCCATCCATTTATCCACAAACTGCCCGTTTTCCTTGAGCTGTGTCAGGGAGCTCATGGCGACAATCGGGACGACCTTTGGGAATTGCCCCTCCCCGTAAAAGGTTTGGAATTCCGTCCAAGTTTGCCCCTCGTCCGTGGAGAGGGAGCAGTTGAAACCGCCTGTGGAGCCGCTACCCCAATCGGGATTAGCGGAAATCATGATCAGTTTATCCGCCGTTTTACCATCCGTGAACGGAAGCCGGTAAACCGTGGGCGTTTCCTGTGAATTGACCCAGCTTGCGGGCGTATTGGCGATGGAGGAGGAATAGGTGCGGCCGCCATCCGTACTTACCTTATTGAGAACGGCGCCCTTGCCATGCCCGGCGGGGTACATCGTCAGGATATTGCCGTTTTTCAGCAAGACGGAATCCGGATGCGCGAGATAATTACGGCTGTCATCCACAATGGTTTGCTCATAGAGCGCAGCGAATTCCGGCGAGACATTCGCCGGGACTGCGCTCAGGTCAATTTGAGGAATCGTATAGGCAGAGCCGGGGGTGAAGCTCCCGATCAATGCGGGCAAAAAGCAGATCAGCGCTGCTAGGAACTGCGCGACGATCCGAAAAACAAAAGAAAGCATTTGGTGCTTCTCCCTTCAATCGTTTATAAGGCCTCTTTTTGTGCCAGACGGTCTGTTAAGGCCAGGTCAACTCTGCGCCCGGCAATATAGGTGCGCAGAGTTTGCCGTCCATCCTTCTCACAGGTTTCGCCAAAGCAGCCGTAGGTGCAGGAGAAAACCGTGCCATCCTCGAGCACGACATTGCCGCAATAGCCGGTGTCGCCGTTAGCGACGATCGAGGGCTCGGTTTGTCCGTCAAGATAGGTGTGAGCGAGCTTGATGCGGTATTGTCCCTCCCGGCCGGCTTTGAGGTCCTCATAGGTGCCGACCCAGGCGATCCAGCCCTCGCTGTACCACCCGCGCTTTTCATGGCCCCTTTCGCGGTGGACGCGGTTTTTGACGGGATCGCGCTCAATGGAGCGGAAGGTGATGAAAAGGCGGCCATCCTTCGTCCACTCGGCTTTGTGGCGCTCACCGTTGAGCGCGGCGGGCAGCGCACGGGGGGCGGACCAGGTTTTGCCCTCATCGGAGGAGAAGGAGATGAGGGAATTGACCTTTTTCGTCTGGCTGCGGGTGATCAGGCAGAGCTCGTCCCCTAGGCCGCCTTCTGAGCGAAGCATCTCTACCTCGCACATTCTGGAGCCGCGCTCAATGGCGCGGTGGGCGGCAAAATAGGGCTCCGGCGGGCTCCACTGCATGCAGCCATTTGGATCAAAGGAGAGGATGGTTTTATAGTTGACAAAGCGCTTATCGTGGAAGATGCCCATCCATCTATCCACAAACCGGCCGTTTTCCTTCAGACGCGTCAAAGCGCTCATCGCCACAATCGGCACAACGGCATGGGGACTGCCCTTCTCATAAAACGTTTTAAATTCGCTCCAGGTTTTGCCCTCATCCGCTGAGAGCGAGCACTGAAAGCCGCCGTTGCCCTTATCACCGGGCCAGTCCGGATTCGCACAGATCAGGATCAGGAGATCGCTTCTTGCTGTATCCGCAAATTCCAGCCGGTAAACAGTGGGCGTTTCGCGGGAGCGCTCCCAGCTCTTCGGCGTGTTTTCAAGAGAGCGCCAGGTTCTGCCGCCGTCCGGGCTGATTCTGCCCAGCACAGCGCCCCGCCCATGGCCGGCGGGGAAAAACGTAAGGATTTCTCCCGTTTTACACAGGATAGAATCCGGATGCCCCAGATAGGGTCCCGTGTGATCCACTGTGATGAGAGGCTCAAGCCCTCCCGGGGTTTCGCTCAGGTCGATTTGAGGAATGCTGTAATTTCCTCCTGCACCGCGCACAATCGGAATGCCGAACAGGTGGCGGACGGATAATGCTTGTTGCTTCATAGCAGTGAAAATAACCTTTCTTAAAGAGTGGCGTTTTTATGATTGTACCCCTGCTGTTGTTCCAAGCAGGCGAATGCAGCCTGAGGGGCAAACCCCCATGCACTTGCCGCAGGCGGTGCATTTGGCGGGGTCAATGCTGGCAAGGTTGTTTCGCACCGTCACAGCCCCGTATTCGCAGGCCTTCACACAGCGCATGCAGCCGATGCAGGACGCCTTGCAGGCCTTTCGTGCCGGGCCGCCCTTATCTTTGTTACGGCAGAGGACGGCAGCCTTTGCCTCGTGTAGGGGCAGTAAGGTAATCAATTGCTTGGGGCAGGCTTTCACGCAGAGCTTGCATGCGCGGCAGAGCATCGGGTTCACTTGTGCCACGCCCTCGCATACGGTAATCGCGCCATAGGGGCAGGCTGCTGCGCAATCGCCATAGCCCAGGCAGCCATAGCTGCACAGAGAGGAGCCGCCAAACAGCTGTGTGGCCATTTTGCAGCTCTGCACGCCGGCGTAATCAAATTTTGTGCCCGTGTTGGTGTGGTTCCCACGGCAGAGGACAGTCGCCGCCATGGGCACAACATTTTCCGCCGAGAGGCCAAGAAGCGCAGCGACTGCCTTCGCCGCCTCGCTGCCGCCCGGGGCGCAAAGAGCCGTCTGCGTGGTTTTTCCCTCCGAGAGGGCTTTCGCGTACCCGGAGCAGCCGGAAAAGCCGCACGCGCCGCAGTTCGCGCCGGGGAGCACAGCCTCTAGTGCTTCCGCTTTTTCATCCACCGGCACCGCCATCACGATAGAGGCGATTGCAAGGCCCAAACCGGCTAACAAGCCAATGGCCGCTACGATCAAAACAGAGAGCAAGATGGGGTTCATCGTATCATCATCCTTTCGCTGCAAGCCGCGCCGCCGTGCTTTGCCTACAATCCCGGCGGCACAGAGCGCTCGGCTTGCCTAAACACGGCTGTTTGGCTGACTCAGGAGCCAAACATGCCCTCGACAATCCCCGTAAACCCCAAAAAGGAGACGGATACCAGCGATGCGGCGATCAGCGTAATCGGCAGCCCCTGCAAAAATTTCGGCACCTCGCAGGATTCCAGCCGCTCGCGCACGCCGGCAAACAGCACCATGGCCAGCATAAAGCCGAGGCCGCCGCCCAGGGAGTTGACGATGGATTGCCAGAAGCCATAGCCCTTATCAATATTCAGCAGCACAACGCCAAGCACGGCGCAGTTTGTGGTGATCAGAGGCAGATAGATACCCAGCGAGTTATATAGCGCCGGCAGAAATTTTTTGAGCGCAATCTCCACAAGCTGCACAAGCGCCGCAATCACGAGGATAAAAACAAGCGTCTGCAAATATTCCAGCCCATTTTTTACGAGCAGATATTGATTGATCGGGTAGGTGACGGCAGTGGAGAGCACCATGACAAAAATAACGGCAGTGCTCATGCCGAGTGCCGTGTTGAGCTTTTTGGAGACGCCGAGGAAGGGGCAGATGCCCAAAAATTTGGAGAGGACAAAATTTTCCGTCAGGATACCGGTCATTAAAATGGCAAGGAAAAGCTTCATTTTGCCTCACCCTCCTTTGCTTCGGCCGTTTCGCACGCTGCGTGCGCACAAGCGTCCGCCATCGGGCAGGAGCCGCAGCTCAGTGTTGCCCTGGGTTTGCCTTTGCGTTCGGCGAGCCGGTTCGCGCAGGCGATCAGCATGCCAAAAACGAAGAACCCTCCGGGCGGCAGGATAAAGATGATCATCGGCGCGATAGCGCCCGGAATGATCTGATGGCCCAACAGCGTGCCAGCGCCGAGTAGCTCACGGATAGCACCCATTGCAAGCAGGGCCGCCGTAAAGCCGACGCCCATGCCAAGGCCGTCGAGCGCGGAGGCAACAATCGGGTTTTTGCCCGCGAAGGCCTCCGCCCGGCCGAGAATAATGCAATTGACGACGATGAGTGGCAGATAAACGCCCAGCTGCTCATCAATCTGCGGCAGGAAGGCCTTGACCAGCATTTGCACAATCGTTACAAATGCGGCAATGACGACAATGTAGCAGGGAATGCGCACCTTAGAGGGGATCACCTTGCGCAGCGCGGAGATCACGATATTGGAGCAAACCAGCACAATCGCGGCCGCAGCTCCCATGCCCAGCGCGCTCTCCACCGAGGTGGTCACGGCCAAAGTGGGGCAGGTGCCGAGCACAAGGCGCAGCACCGGGTTTTCTTTGAGCAGGCCTTTGGTGAACTCCTTGCCCAAGCTTCTTTTTTCAGCCATTTGCCACACCTCCCGTGATCTGCTGATACAGCTCCAGCGCGATATTGACCGCATCCGTCACCGCCTGGGAGGTGATGGTTGCCCCGGTCAGCGCCTGTATTTCGTTTTCACCTGGATTATTTTTGGCAACGCCGATTTGGCCGCTTTTCCCTTTGAACTGATCGCGGAAGGAATCCTTCTGCGCGTTCATGCCGAGGCCGGCTGTTTCGTTGAGCGTCAGCGTTTGCACGCCGGTTACCTCGCCGCTGCGGCTGACGCCGGTCATAATCTCCACATCGCCGCCGTAGCCCTTGCTCGTAGTGGTGAAAACATAGCCGACAACGCTGCCGCCGCTGAGACCCTCATAGTAAGTGTAATCCGCGCCGTCCAGCGAAACCGTCTTCTCCTCGCTGAAGCTTTGGGCACCTTCGAGCACCAGCTGGCGCGTCTGGGCGGCGGTTTGAGCTGCCAGCTCTGCGATCATCGGCGCTGTGATTTCATTTGTAACAGCGAGCAGCACCGTGGATACCGCGCAGATGACAAAGAGGGAGATGGTCGGGATGAAGATGGCTTTGAAAAGGCCCTTCCTCTCTTTCATACCTTTGCCTCCTTTTCTTGCCGTTTTTTGGGCTCCTTGACGCTGCCGAAGGGCTTGGGTGTCGTCAATCGCTCAATATGCGGAACCAGAATATTCATGATGATAATGGAGAAGGAGACGCCCTCCGGTAGGCTGCCGAACAGGCGAATGAGAGCAGTCAAAATCCCGCAGCCGATGCCGTAGATGAGCTTGCCCTTAAAGTTGATCGGAGAGGTGGTATAATCCGTCGCCATAAAGATCGCACCCAGTAGCAGGCCGCCGCCCAGCACCTCATAAGCGACAAAGGGGAGGCTGCCCTTCCCCGCGATCAGCATGATCACCGCTACGGTGCCGATATAGGTCAGCGGGATCGTAGGGGTGATCACGCGGCGGATGAGCAGATAGGCAAAGCCGAGCAGCAGCGCTACGGCGCAGACCTCGCCCAGGCAGCCCTGCCGCTGGCCAATGAGCATTTGCCATAGGGATGGCAACGCTGTGTTGGTGGACAGCGCCGCAGCGGAAACATCCCCGGTAGCGAGCATGGAGGTGATGGAAGCGAGTGGGGAGGCTGTGGTGACTGCCTGTGCGCCCCGCCAGGCGAAAGGCTGCACCCAGGTGGACATCATTGTCGGAAACGAGGCCATCAGCACGATGCGCCCCACCAGGGCGGGGTTGACAAAGTTTTGCCCGATGCCGCCGAAAAACTGCTTGACCACCACAATCGCTACCACGCCGCCAATTGCGGCGACCCACAGAGGGATGGTGGCAGGCAGGTTGAAGGCGAGCAGAATCCCTGTGACAATGGCGCTCAGATCTCCCAATGTGCCGGAGCGCTTCATAATTTTACGGCTTAAAAATTCGCTGAGCATGCAGGTGAGAATGGTGGTTGCCGTGACGAGCAGCGTGCGCGGCCCAAAGAGCCAGACGCTGGCCGCGAGCGCCGGGATCAGAGCGATGATTACATCCAGCATGATCCCAGTGGTGGTTTCAGGCGAGCGCACATGCGGCGAGGCGCTGACTGTCAGCTTTTTTGTGAAACTCATTTCTTTTGTTCCCCCGCTTCCCTGACAACTGATTTGGCCAGCCGCATATATTGCACGAGAGGCCGCCCGGAGGGGCAAGCGTATGCGCAGCTGCCACATTCCATACAGACGTTGACGCCGATGCGGCTAAGGCTCGCCGCATCCTTTACACGCGCATAGCGCTCGATGAGTGTGGGCATCAGGCTCATCGGGCAAACCTGAACGCAGCGCCCGCACCGAATGCAGGCGCGCTCTTTTTTGATGTGGTAGGAGTTGCTCGCAAAGGCGAGGATGGCATTATTCTGCTTTAAAATAGGCAGGCTGTCGTCCGCCAGAGCGAGGCCCATCATCGGGCCGCCCATGAGCAATTTATAGACCTCGCCTTGGTAACCTCCGCAGAAATCGACGACATCCGCAATCGCGGTGCCAATGGGCAGCCGAATATTTTTCGGCTCGGCAATGGCGGAACCATCCACCGTGATGGAGCGGGAGACGAACGGCTTGCCGGATTTTAAGTATCTGGAAATAAAGGCGACGCTGCCGACATTCATCACAATGCAGCCCACATCCGCCGGAAGCTTGCCCGGCGGAACGCGGCGGCCCGTGGCGGACTGCACCATCATCTTTTCCGCACCCTGCGGATAGATGGATTTTAACGCCATCAACTTGACGTGATTGCCGACATCGTTGCTATTGTTTGCAATCCGGCTGAGCACATCAAAAGCGGCAGGCTTATTATCCTCCACGGCGATGATGACATTATCAATGCCGAGCAGCTCCCGGATGGTGAAAAGGCCGGACATAATATCCCAGGAGTTATCAATACATTCCCGGTAATCGACCGTGATGTATGGCTCACATTCCGCCGCGTTGACAATGAGGGTGTCAATATGCTTATCCGGCGGGATGCGCAGCTTGGCATGGGTTGGGAAACCGGCGCCACCCATGCCGACCAGGCCAGAGGCGCGCACAGCTCGCAGAAAAGCCTCCCGGTTGTTGACCTTTGGCGGTTTCACGCCCTCGTAGAGGCGCATTTCGCCATCGGAATCAATTGTGACGCTCTGCACCCGTGTGCCGGAGGGCAGCGTGCACTCCCCAATGGCGGATACCTTGCCGGAAATGGAAGCATGAATCGGCGCGCTGATGAATTTATCGCTATCTCCTACAACCTGGCCGACGGCGACTGTGTCACCCACCTTGACCACCGGCACGCACGGCACGCCAATGTGCTGCTGCATGGGCAGCACCACACGCTCCGGGGAGGGCATGCGCACAGGTTCCATCTCGGCGGTATTTTTATTGTGCGAAACACTCACGCCGCCGCGCGGCTTGCGCACCGCCGTGAGCACGCCCTTCATTTTTTCAGGTTTCATCTGTTCAACCCCTTGCTTTCAAGCTTAATTTATTTTGGAAGAGAAGGAAAAATTCGATTGCAATAGGGCGACACCGCCCCGTATACAGCGCCTGTGGCGATGCCGGTCAGCAGGGCGAACAGCATCAGCAGCGGCGCATAGCCGAGGATGGCGCTCGTGCCAGTGAGTGCCCAAGCGGCGAGCAGCTGGCCAAGGTTATGTGCAAGCGCACACAGAATGCCTGCCCCCACTGCCCCAAATGGATTGCGCCTGCCGCGCAGCAATAGGAGCATCACCGCCATGCTCAGCACGCCGCCCGAAAGGCTCATAAAGCCGGCGGATGCCCCTCGGCTGAGCAATGCATAGCCCGCCTTCAGCAGCATGATGCAAAGCGAACCCGGAAGTCCAAGATGGGCGGCGGCAGCCATAACGGCAATATTGGAAAAGCCGGGCTTTGCACCGGGAGGGAGCCCCGGCATCCCGGGAATCAGACTCTCAAGGAATGATAATGCCAGCGCGACCCCGCCGAGCATACCGAGCAACGCCGTTTTTTGCGCACGGGGGCTGAGATTCGGCCTGCCGCTCATAGGCGGGGCGCCTCCTTTTCATAAAGGATGGGGGGATTTTAGTAGGTTTGCACATCTACGCCGGAATTGCGCACCCCCTCAATCGAAATCACCGTTCGAGCGGGCAGGCAAGCGGCGGTATCCCCCGGCTTTGATAGCCAGCCGGCACGCACACAGAGCTGATCCGGGCAGCTGGCGGAAAGGTAGCGAATCCGCCCGGGTTCCACCTGGACGACGGCCGCAGGGTTATCGCCCAGCGCCATGGTATAAGGCGAGTCGACCTCGCTGAGTGCAATGCGACCGACCTCTTCCCCCTCACAATAAAGCACTGCCTGCGCAGGCGTGCGCCCGCCGGAGGGCCAAAATAAAAAGATACAGATCACAGCGCAAACAACAACCAGAATCAAGTCAGCCCGCCGGAAAATCGGTTGCTTTTTCATAACTGTTTATCCCCTGTGCCCTGCGGCCGGGCTTGCCGCCTCCTGTTTGAACACAAGCGGCTTAGCCCGCGCTGGCAAGATGGTAATCGCCGTTTGTCAGCGTAAAGCTTTGGCGCAATCCTTCCGTTACGAACACAGCTCTCTCCTGCGTGACAAAAATTGCCTCCGCGTGAAATTCCTTTAAAAGGGGAAGGCTGTCTTGATACCCCAAAACAAAGCAGGCCGTGGAGAGCGCGTCGCTCAAAAGTCCGGTTGGGGCCATCACGGTGACGCTGATGAGCCCTGAATCTGCCGGGTAGCCTGTTTTAGGATCCAGAATGTGATGGTAGGTTTGCCCGTTGACAGTGAGCGTGCGCTCATAATTGCCGCTGGTGGAAACATAGCCGCCGGGCAGGGAAAAGGAACCCAGCTGCTCGGAGGCTTCCCCTCGCGGATCGCGCACGCCAATTTTCCAATCGCCGCCGCCTGGGCGTTGCCCCCACAGCAGGATGCTGCCGCCTACGGAAATCACTGCGCCGGATAGGCGGGACTGCTCCAACATAGCCGCGATTTCATCACAAGCGATCCCCTTGCCGATCGCTCCGAGATCCAGAGCCTGCCCTTTGGCTACAGCCGCCTGCCCGCCCTGGAGCGAAACGCTTTGATAGCCGACTGTTTGCAGGGCTGCGTCAATTTCCGCCTGGGAGGGGACCCGGGCGTTTTCCCCGCCGATATCCCACAGCTGCGTCAGTGCGCCCAAGGTGCAGTCAAAGGCACCGCCGCTTTTTTGACTGACTGCGGCCGCCTGTTGCAAATAACCAATGGTTTGAGGAGCAACCGGCACGCTGCCGCCTGCCGCAGCGTTTATGCGCGCAATATCGGAGGAGGACAGCCGCCAGGAGAGGCGCTCTTGCTCCAATGCCTGGAGAGCGTCAAAAATTGCCCCCGCCGCCTCCTCACCATCAGGCCCATAAAGCTGCGCCGTGACAACCGTCCCCATAGCGAGACTGCTTTTTTCAAAGGAGGCCTCCCGCTGGCCACTCCAGAAATCCAGGCCAATTAACAGCAGGAGGGCTACAGCCAACGCACCCAGAAGAAGGGCGCGCCAGAGCGTTTTTTTGGAGTAGGTACGATGCAAGGGCATTCACCGCCTTATTTGTCAGATCCTATTTTAAAGGATATCGCTTGAAGATGCAATCATTTCGCCATTAAATAAAAAATTAACAAGCGCATAGTGGAATTTCATTGGTTTTGTCAAATTATGTACTGTTTTTTCAGCGGAGTATGATAAAATAAAAAAGAAATAGCAGGCGTGAGCATTGCAGTTGGCCGCTGCTCTCTGTGCCGCAGACACAAGCGGTGGACCGCCCGCAGCCTGCGCCGAAACTTTAACATGCGGTGGTGGTTTTATGGATTTTCATTTTTATATGCCCGTGCAGGTGGTCAGCGGGGAGGGGGCGGTTGCGCGCAACTCCACGCTGCTGCGTTCGCTCGGTAGACGCTGCCTGATCGTTACCGGCGGCTCATCGGCAAAATGCAGCGGCGCGCTGGCGGATATCACGGCGGCGCTGGATGTGTGGGAAATCGGCTGGTCGGTTTATGACCGCATCGGCCCGAATCCGCTGGTTTCTGCCTGCTATGAGGCTGGTGTTGTAGCGAGGAGTGTCCGCGCGGAGTTTATCATCGGCATTGGCGGGGGCTCTCCGTTGGATGCTGCGAAAGCCGCGGCAATTTTTGCGGCAAATCCATCGCTTGCACCAATGGATATTTTCCGGCGGGAATATCCTAACCCGCCGCTCCCGCTGGCACTGGTTGGCACCACAGCGGGAACGGGCAGCGAGGTGTCGCCTGTATCTGTGCTCACAATCGATGAGAGCGGGCGAAAAAAGAGCATCTCCGGCCCGGATTGCTATGCACGCATTGCATTTGCCGATCCGTCGTATACGCACAGCGTCCCGTTTGACGTGACGGTTTCTACCGCGCTGGACGCTTTTGCCCACGCGACGGAGGGGTGGTTCAATCCCTCCATAAGCGATCCAGTCAAGCTTTTTGCGGTGAAGGGGCTGCCACTTTTGTGGAATGCCCTCATCTGGCTGGACCGCAACGATTATCTGCCCGACCCGGCCATGCGTGAGCGGCTGTATTATGGCTCGCTCTATGCAGGCGTTGTGCTCAGCGCCTGCGGCACTGCCTTCCCACACCCACTGGGCTATGTGCTTACCGAGGATTTTGGCATCCCGCACGGGCGCGCCTGTACCGCCTTTATGCCAGCGTTTTTAGAGCGCGGGGCACGGTTCGCGCCGGCGCGCGCGGAGGAATATTACCGGCTTCTGGGCACAGATTTTGATACGCTGCGCGGCGTGGTAGAGCGGCTGACGGATGCCTCTGCCGTGCAGATGATGCCAGAGCAGGTCTCTGGTTACTGCGCCAGATGGGAGGATGTGAAAAACTTCCGGGTGTCCCCGGGTGGATTTACCGCCGAGGACGCAGGGGAGCTGTTGACAAAGCTTTTTGTTTGCCCGGGGAGGCAGGGCTGAACACAAAATTCCCCCGCCGGGAGAGCCAAAATGCAGCCTCACGGCGGGGGGTTCGTTTGTATGGCGCCCTTGGTAAGCCGTTTAAGCCGGCGGCCCAGTGTTAGCGCGGCGATACAGCGCAAATGCGGCAGAGCGGCCCACGCCCCGCCTGTTTTAACCAGAGCGTTAATCAAATTGGATCTGCTCGATCAGGGCGGGGAAATCGGCGGCCTCAAAATCCTCCTGCCCGATGGCCCAGCAGGTTACAAGATAGGTTTTTTCATTTTGGTTGAGGCAATAGATGGCCTTGACTGTTCCTTCCTGCGAAACGGTGTCCTCAAACTGGAACCAGGCTGCGCCAATGCCTCCGATGGAGACGGTGTCTACCTCTGTCAGGTTTTTTCCCAGGCCGCTGTCGCGGTACGTATCATGGAATTTTTGCAGGTAGGCGGCCGGATCCGGCTCATAGCTGCCCAAGACGATCACATCCATCTGAGCAGTGGAGCCTGTTTGCTGCACTTTATTTTCGCTGCTGCTGCGCTCCCAGCCGGTGACCCTTTCCATGGCAAAATGCTCGCCGCTCATCAATTCACCGGTGGGCTCCTCTGTGGTAGAGGGCGGCGGGCTGGTTGTGGAAGGCTCCTCCTCCTGCCCGTCACAGGCGGAGAGCAGGCAAAGCAGGCAGATGCCGGCCAACAGCAGGTAGAAAATCCGTCGGGTCATGCGGGATTACGCTCCTTTCTGCGCCGATGCGTCAAGCATACCGGCGAGGGGCACTTTTGAAAAAGCCCTTGGAGATTATCATACCACATTATTTAAACTGAATGGTGTTAAAAATGGCATCAAAACCGGCGGCCTCGAAGCTTTCAGCATCTTTGGCGGCGCCGGAGAGCACAAACAGCCGGCCGTCTTTCTCCACAATATAAAACACGGCTTCCAGCGTGACGTTTTGCTCTGTGGATACCGCGCAGGTGAATTTGCTGGCCGGGCACCCGGCAATTGTAGTTTCAGAGATTGCGCTGGGCTCGTTGCCAACCGAGAGCAGGCTGTTGCGGGCGCTTTCCGCATAGCTCTTCCGATCCCCGGCCTGCGTGCCTTTATCCATGATGGAGATTTGAAGCGTTTGCTCTTTGTTTTCCAGCAGCGGATTCACAGAATCGTTTTTTCGCTCCCAATCCTCGGGGATTTCCATGCGGTAGCCAGGCGTTTCGAGGGAACTGCCGGAGGCGGAAATATAGGGGATGGTCAGGCTTTGGGTGGAGCCCTCCTGCTCCTTCCCCGCTGCGTCAGTGCCGCCGGGCATAATGACAACCGGGTTTCCGGCAGGATCAGTCGCCGGGTTCCCATCCTGATCGAGCGCCTGCTCATAGATTACGCCGTCGTTTCCGGTGAGGGACGGCCCCTCCTTCTGGCAAGCGGCCAGGGACAGGGCGATGATCAGGCAAGCAAGAATCAGACAAAAGCTTCGTTTCATAAATAGGGCCTCCCGTCATATTTGTCGAAAAAATGATGTATATAAAAGCAGTATAACATCCATGTATAGAAAAGTCAATTTATACGATTTGACTTTCTATTTCTTCTTATTTCTGTTTGAAACGGCCCTTTTTCCGGAGGAACCAGGCACATAAGGAAAGGCCTTTTCGTGAGCATTCATTTGAAATAAATGTGAACATTGTGAATGCACTTTAAATTTCAATGCCATTTACTTGACACCGGCAAAAGCCGTGCTATGATAAAGGAGAGAAAAAGAGAAGCTTTTCCAACCAGGTTGGCGAAGGGGAGTAGCTTGATAACCGCAGGTCAACACACGGCGTTTAGCCTGGCGTGCGGTCCATGGGAACTGGAAGCAAGACCTTCAGCAGATTTTTCGGTCTGCTGGAGGTTTTTTCACTTTTTTCCGGAAAAAATCCGTCTTAGGCGGTTGATATAAATGGCAGCTCGAAAATAATTGAAAGAGGGCAGAACACAGATGGAAAAATACTATCTGGAGCAGATTCCCGATGTGTTTTCAGCGGTGGAAAGCACGCCGAAAGGCCTCAGCGGAGAGGAGGCCGCCCGGCGCCTCGCACGGGATGGTAGAAACAAGCTGGAAGAGGCCAAAAAGAAGCCATTACTGCGCAGGTTTATAGAGCAGCTTCTGAACCCCATGATCCTGGTGCTCATTGGCGCATCAGTGGTGTCCGCCGTGACCGCCTCACTCGGGCATGAGGAGGGCGGGTATGCAGATGTGATCATCATCCTGGCCGTTGTGCTTCTAAATGCGGTTTTGGGCGTGTATCAGGAGAGCAAGGCGGAAAAGGCCATTGAAGCACTCCAAAAAATGGCGGCGGCTACCAGCAAGGTGCTGCGAAATGGGGAGCAGATCACCGTCAAAAGCGAAGAGATCGCAGTGGGCGATGTGCTTGTGCTGGAGGCGGGTGACGCTGTTCCGGCAGATTGCAGGCTGTTTGAATGCGCAAGCATGAAGGTAGAGGAATCCGCCCTAACGGGCGAAAGCGTCCCTGTAAGCAAGCTGGTGGAGAAGCTTGCACCCAAGGGTCAGGATGTGGCATTGGGCGACCGGAAAAACATGGCCTATATGGGCAGCACAGTCGCTTACGGACGAGGGAAAGCGGTTGTCACGGCAACGGGCATGCGCACCGAAATGGGCAAGATTGCCACAGCGATCACGCAGGCGGAGGATGGACAGACACCGCTCCAGAAGAAGCTGACGCAGCTGAGCAAAATTCTGACCTGGCTGGTGCTGGCCATCTGTGTGTTTGTATTTGCATTTGGCCTGCTGCGCGGGCATGATTTTCACTTGCAGGCGGTGCTGGATACCTTTCTGATTGCCGTCAGCCTCGCTGTGGCGGCGATTCCGGAGGGGCTTGCCGCCGTGGTGACAATTGTGCTCTCCATCGGCGTGACGAATATGTCCAAGCGCAACGCCGTGATTCGCAAGCTGACCGCCGTGGAAACGCTGGGCTGCGCGCAGATTATCTGCTCGGATAAGACCGGCACGCTCACACAAAATAAGATGACGGTTGTAGAGCACTATGGCGCGGATGAACCACTGCTTGCCACTGCCATGGCGCTTTGCACGGATGCACAGGTGAAAGCGGACGGCAGTATTGCTGGAGAGCCTACGGAGGCCGCGCTAGTCGCCTATGGCCTGAAGCTGGGACTCAATAAAAATGAGCTGCAACAGGCTGCCCCGCGTGTGGGGGAGGCTCCGTTTGATTCCATGCGAAAGATGATGTCTACTCTCCACGGGCAGGAGGGGGGCAAAATCATCCAATACACCAAGGGAGCGCCCGATGTGGTGCTCAGCCGCTGCACCCAGATTTGGGAGGATGGTAAAGCCGTTGCCCTGACGCCGGAAAAGCGAGAAGAGATTCTGAAACAAAATAAAGCAATGGCGGATCAGGCGCTGCGCGTTTTGGCCGCTGCCTGCCGCTGGTATGAGCGCCTGCCGGACGCTATGGAGCCGGAGGCACTCGAGCAGGAGCTGGTGTTTATCGGGTTGACCGGTATGATCGATCCTGTGCGGCCAGAGGTGAAGGCAGCAGTGGAGGAGTGCCGCAGCGCAGGCATCCGGCCGATTATGATTACGGGCGACCATCTGGATACTGCTGTAGCCATTGCCAAAGAGCTTGGAATTGCGCAGGATGCGAGCCAGGCGATCACGGGCGCGCAGCTGAGCGAAATGGATGAGGAGACCTTCGAAAAGCAGGTGGAGCGCTACTGTGTTTACGCCCGCGTCCAGCCGGAGCACAAGGTACGCATCGTCACCGCCTGGAAAAAGCGTGGCATGGTCACCGCCATGACGGGAGATGGTGTGAACGATGCGCCAGCGATTAAAACGGCGGATATCGGCATCGGCATGGGTGTGACCGGAACGGATGTGACCAAAAATGTGGCCGATATGGTGCTGACGGACGACAACTTCGCTACAATCGTTTCCGCAGTGGAAGAAGGTAGGCGGATTTACGACAATATTCGTAAGACGATCCAGTTCCTCCTCTCTTCCAATCTTAGCGAGGTGCTCTGTATCCTGGTGGCGACGATCGGGCTCGGTGCATTGACGGGCGGGCCGTTTACCATTCTCCTGCCAGTTCATCTGCTGTGGATCAACCTGATTACGGATAGCATCCCGGCTGTGGGGCTTGGCATGGAGCGAGGAGAACGCGACTTGATGAAGCGCAAGCCGCGCAACGCCTCCGATGGAGTGTTTGCGGGAGGCCTGGGGCCGGAGCTGCTCTATCAGGGCATCTTGATCGCGGCGCAGACACTGCTTGCCTATGCGCTCGGCTACAATAATGTGGATGACGCGACCGGCCTGCATAATCATGCGATTACGATGGCCTTTTTGACGCTCTCCATGTGCGAGGTGTTTCATGCCTTTAACATGCGGTCGCAGCACGGCTCCGTGCTGGCAATGGGCGCACGCGGCAGCCACAATTGGGTGCTATATGGTGCGATGGCGCTTTCTGTTCTGCTGACAACCGCAGTGATTTACGTGCCCTTTTTGGCGGAGGCTTTCCGCCTCGTGCCGTTGACGGCGGCAGAATATCTGGAAGCGATGCTGCTGGCATTTATGATTCTTCCGATTGTGGAGATCGTTAAAGCGTTTCAGCGGCTTTACTACAGAAGAAGAGAGCGGAGATAACCTCCTCTTCAGACAGCGCAAAAGCAAAAACGCAGGGCTGGCTCCGCGTGCATCACGAAAAAACGAGGCCATGGGAAATCCCATGGCCTTTGACTTTGGGGGGAAGAGGAAACGAAAAAACAAAACAGGATGCGCCCATAAACTTCTATCAGTGCAAACGTCGGAACGCAGTGGCCGCAGGTAGTGCACGCAGGGGCGCCCTCAGTTGTTCACACTGTGATGAACCGGAGGCGTTTCCGAAGTAATTGCTTCAAAGGTGAAGCCGCGATTCTGCAAATATTGCAGGA
The DNA here is from genome assembly GCA_949283655.1 of uncultured bacterium. Taxonomy (GTDB): domain Bacteria; phylum Bacillota; class Clostridia; order Oscillospirales; family Acutalibacteraceae; genus Fimivicinus. Next base: position 108,040 of record CASDTH010000032.1, on the reverse strand, counting down.
TTTTCGGCAGTGCCTCCACAGTGGTTGTTTTTGCCTGGGAGTCGTGCATCAAAATGACGAGATGCCCATTGCTGTTTTTGCTGCCGATTTGCACATTGCGCAGCAGCCGATTTGCGGGCACCCGGTTGCCGTCGGCATCGCCGGAGGAACAGTTCCAGTCGAAATAGACGTAGCCTTTTTCCTCTACCTGCCGGGTCAGGCGGGACATAATCCCTTTATTGTAGCGCTTGCTGATGGTGTTGCTGGAGCCGCCGGGGAAGCGGATTACCTTGGCGTTAACGCCTGTCTCCCGCTTAACTACGTCTGAAATTTTTTGCAGATCCTCAAAAAAAGCCTGCTCCGAGCGGTAGATGGCTTGATAGTCGTGCGAAAAGGAGTGCAGCGCAATGGTGTGCCCATCTGCTACAATGTTTTTCATATAGGAATTATATTTGGAGTTTACCACAAAAAAAGTGGCCTTTGCGTGGTACTCCTTTAAAATGCGCAGAATTTGCAGGGTGTTTTGCGATGGGCCGTCATCAAAGGTGAGATACGCTTTTTTATCCGCTTGACCGCCGCGCGTGGGCCTTGGCGGGCGGGGAAGCGGCTGCGTGGAAGCAACGGCCGCAGACGCATAAGATTCCTGCGGGGTAGATGACGTTGGTATGGTGGCGGCCGGCTGTGTGGTTCGCGGTGGAACGGCCTCGGGGAAAAGGGTAGTGGCGGGCACGGTTGTTGGTGCGGCGGTGGGAGAGGAAGCCCCTCCACGGGTGGAGTGCTGATGCGCGGTTTGGGCTTGATGCAGCTCGCTTTCACCGGCGGCCGCAAATCGCTCCTGCCGAATCACCTGATATTCAAACGCGCCATGGATCCCCAGCCCTACCGCTAGGCAAAACAAGAGCGTAAATGCAAACGAAGCTGCGATCAATTGCTTCCCTCTGCTCAACTTCATGGTGGAACCCTCCCTCCCGCGTAAGTAGCGGCTTTTTATGCTGGTTAAAACCTGCGTATTTTATAACCCTGCGATTATGGGCCCATCATAGCATATCCGACAGGATCAGACAAGAACAAAGCCGTTACAAGGGGTTACAGCCCGGTTACAAGGGCGGCCGGCCGTCAGGAGGCTGCGGCCGCAGCCGGGCGGTTCTATTTGCGGCGCATGGCGGCGAAAAAAGCGCTTGCTGGTGCGTACGGCAAGGTGGTAAAGCGGCGGATACAACGTCTACTGTCCCATCCTTTGGACTCTGTACGGTAATTTGTGCGTACCCTCTCTTGCAAAAAATGGGACAGGCCTGTATACTGAAAGGCGAATCGAACATTTGTTCTTTCTGTGTTTTAACCTACATTGCATCGGAGGGATTCGCATGACATTATATGAGCTAGGGGAAGAATACACACAGCAATCCGCCTTGATTCGCACACAGATTTTGGAGCTACGCCCGCAGCTAAAAACCCTGCAGGGGGATGCATATATCCAGCTGAAAAACCGTATCTTAAAGCTGTATCTGATTGCGAGCGAGTGCCGGGAAACGGGAGAATATCTCAAGAACTATTATAAGGATGCGTGAACTGGCACATACTCTAAGGGAGTGGGCGGGCTGGTGATGCGGCCAACGTGCGCATGAAGGCCCCTGCCTGGCCGCCCATGTTTAGAAGCATTGGAGGGGATTTTGATGTGCGGCATCATTGGCTTTATCGGAGGGGAGCAGGCTGCCCCAATCCTGTTGGGCGGCTTGAAAAAGCTGGAATACCGTGGCTACGATTCCGCAGGAATCGCCGTGCTAGAGAGCGGGCAGATTCACATTGCAAAGTCAAAGGGAAGGCTTGAAATTCTTTTTGAAAAAATGAACGGAGGCCGCAGCCTGAACGGAACAGCCGGGATTGGCCACACAAGATGGGCGACGCACGGAGAGCCCTCCGATGCCAATTCCCATCCACACCGCAGCAGCAGTGGAAAATTTGCCATCGTACACAACGGGATCATTGAGAACTATGCCGTGCTCAAGGCGCAGCTACAGCGGCAGGGGTGCGAATTCTCCTCCGAAACCGATACGGAGGTGATCGTGCATCTGCTGGAACAGAACGACACGGGCGATCTGCTGGAGACAATTCGCAAGACGGTCGCTCAGCTGGAGGGCTCTTATGCGCTGGGTATCCTCAGCCAGGAGCATCCAGATGAAATTGCCTGTGTGAGGCGCGCGAGTCCGTTGATTGTTGCACTCAGTGACGGAGGAAATTTTATCGCCTCCGACATCACTGCGATCCTGCCCTATACGCGCCGGATCTATCAGCTGGATGATGGCGAGATTGCCCTGCTCCGCCGGGATGCTGTGCGGGTATACGATGGGGAAGGCCGCCGGATTGAAAAGCCGGTCAAAACGATCACATGGAGTGTGGCAGCTGCGGAAAAGGGCGGCTACGAGCACTTTATGATTAAGGAAATTATGGAGCAACCGCAGGCAGTCAGCGCCACAATCTCCCCGCGTATTGGAAATGATGGCCGGATTGTGCTGGACGGAATTTCCCTGACCGCCGGAGAACTGCGTGATTTTGAACGCATTTTTATCCTGGCGTGCGGCTCGGCTTACCATGTGGGTGTTGTCGGGAAATATGTGATCGAGGAGGTTGCGCGTATCCCCGTCGAAGTGGATATCGCCTCGGAATTTCGTTACCGGATGCCGCTGGTAAATGAACGCTCTCTGGTGCTGATCATCAGCCAGAGCGGCGAAACGGCGGATACTCTTGCCGCGCTGCGCGAAGCAAAACGGCACGGGGCCCGCGTGCTTTCCATTGTCAATGTTGTCGGTAGCACAATCGCAAACGAAAGCGACGATGTGCTCTATACCTGGGCGGGGCCGGAGATTTCGGTAGCAACCACAAAAGCCTACAGCACCCAGTTGACACTGATCTATCTGCTGGCTTATTATATTGCGGAAGCCCTTGGCTGCGTGGATGCGCTGGCGCTGCGCCATGCGCTCAACGCTTTGGTTGCCCTGCCGGATCAGATTCAACGGGCGCTCGATCAGGCGCCGCAGATCGAGCGGTTTGCACAGCGGCTCTGCTACCTCCACCACGCCTATTTCATTGGCCGCAATCTTGACTATGCGGTGGCGTTGGAGGCCTCACTAAAGCTCAAGGAAATCAGCTATATCCACTCCGAGGCCTATGCGGCGGGAGAGCTCAAGCACGGCACCATTTCTTTAATTGAGCCGGGCACGTTTGTTGCGGCGTTGGCTTGCTGCGAGCGGTTGTTTGATAAAACGGCGAGCAATATCCGTGAAGTCCAGGCCCGGGGCGCACAGGTGCTCTGTGTGGCGCAGCAGGGCAACGAGGCGGCCGCCCAACAGGCGGAGCATGTGTTTTACGTCCCCCAAACCCACCCGCTTTTTATGCCATCGGTCGAGGTGATCCCCATGCAGATTCTGGGCTATTATGCAGCTAAGGCGCGCGGCTGTGATATTGATAAGCCGAGAAACCTTGCAAAAAGCGTTACAGTGGAATAAAATAGGGGTATCAAACGCAACGGGGGTTCAAAACCAATGGATATGAGCGCACTGAAACCGAATGACAAGAAGAACCTGGAGATTGAGACCAGCGCCGGGCGCTACCTGCGGTATCCGGTCAAAACGCATGTGGTGATGGCGGGGGACAGCCTGACCGAGCTGATGGATCAATATGTCAAGCCCTATCTTGAGCCAGACGATATGATTTTTATCAGCGAAAAAATTATTGCCATTAGCCAGGGCCGCGCCTTTGATATCGATGAGATCAAGGTTTCGCCTCTTGCGAAGCTCCTATGTAAATTTGTTTATAAATCTCCCTATGGAATCGGATTGGGCAGCCCATGGACGATGGAGCTAGCCATTCGGGATATCGGCGTGCCGAAAATTCTGTTTGCCGCGTTCTGCTCGGCTGTTACAAAACCGTTCGGCAAGCGCGGGGTTTTTTACAAAATCGTGGGGGATGCGGGGCGCGCTATCGACGGGCCGTGCGACTATACGCTGCCGCCCTATAACCATTACGCCAAGCTTGCCCCCAAGGATCCTGATAAGGTAGCGGCGGCGCTGCGGGCACATACCGGCTGCAAGGCCGTAGTGGTGATGGATGCAAACGACATTGGGCGGGAAATACTGGGCGTTTCTTCGCCGGATGTGGATGTCGAGCTGTGCAAGGAAATTTTTCGGGATAATCCGCTCGGCCAGGCTTCGCAGCAAACGCCGATTGCCATTGTGCGGAAAAATGCCTGACATACATTTGAATTCAGCAAAAACGCGGCGCAGAAGGCCCTTCTGCGCCGCGTTTTTTGTTACGCCCTAAAGTTGCAATATGAATCAAAAAATTTTTAATAGAGATAATATATTTCAAAAAAGATGCTTTTTGAAACCAAATTTGTTTTCTAACTGAGCAGATGATATGCTTAAAATAAATGGGAACGTATTTTGGGCTTCAGGGGGGAAAGGCTTGCCTGACCGCAGAGTGCGTGAGCTGAGGCTCCGCGAGGGGAAAACACAGAAGGAGATTGCGGATTATCTAAATATTTCCCGCTCCACCTACACGTTGTATGAAAGCGCCAGGCGGCAGATGAGCAATGAAACGCTGTGTGCGCTGGCGGAATACTATGGCGTCAGCACGGATTATCTGCTGGAGCGCACAGATAACCCCGCTCCGGCAGGCCTTTTTACACCCAAGGAGATTGAGCTGATCCGGCAATACCGTTCGCTGGATGAGCGGGGCAGGCGCAGCGTAGAGGAAGCGCTTCGCTTTGAGCAGGAGTGGTCCTACCGCCAGCAAAAATAAAATCGCATTGTGGAAGGCGGCTGTGGAAGTGTGCTCCCACAGCCCTTTGCGCATAGAAGACGGGTGCCTCCGCTTCGCTTGCACGGAAAGCCGGGTATAAGGCCGGCATCCGTTTGGGAAGGCTTGGAGCAGAGTCGGAAGGATGGAGGACAGGGCTTGTTTTTTGGGCGATTCCATGATAAAATAAAGTGTTTTGAGATACACTCACTGGAGGGTTTATTATGTCAGGTCATTCCAAATGGAGCACGATCAAACGCAAAAAAGAGAAAACAGACGGGCAGCGTGCAAAAATTTTCACAAAGATCGGCCGCGAGATCGGCGTAGCGGTGCGCGCGGGCGGCCCGGACCCGGCCTCTAACTCCAAACTGCGGGATGTGATTGCAAAGGCAAAGGCCAACAATGTGCCAAATGATAATATCGACCGTATCATCAAAAAGGCCGCCGGAGAGGGCGGAGCGGATAACTATGAGGAAATCGTCTATGAGGGCTATGGCCCCTGCGGCGTTGCCGTGATCGTAGAGACGCTGACGGATAACCGCAACCGCACGGCCGCCGACATGCGCCACTATTTCGATAAATACGGTGGAAATATGGGGCAGACCGGCAGCGTCGGCTTTTTGTTTAATCGCCAGGGCGTGATCGCCATAGAGATGGAGGGGCTGGATGAGGAAAAGGTCATGGAGGATGCGCTGGAGGCCGGCGCGGTAGACTTCCTGACGGATGAAGACGTGTTTGACATCCGCACCGATCCCAATGATTTCACCGGCGTGTGCGATGATCTGGAGGCCAAGGGCTATACGTTTGTATCAGCTGAGGTGGAATATGTGCCCACCACCTACACACGGTTGAGCAATCCGGATGACATCAAGAATATGGCCAAAATGCTGGAGATGTTTGAGGAAAACGACGATGTGCAAAACGTCTGGCATAACTGGGAAAATGCTGACGACGCAGAATAAGCTGATGTGAGGACTTGCAAAAGAGAGGCTTCTCTGAAAAGGAGAAGCTTCTCTTTTTGCATTTCATAGACAATAAGAATTGAAAAGAAACGAGATTTATAGTAAAATGCTCTATATAAAAAGCAAAAGGAGGAGTTCCTATGGATCCAGAGGAAAAAAGCGCCCGCCCAAAACGTATTCCCAACCCGCTGCGCTTCTTTTTCAACAAAGAGGCAAAGGAGGGCTACGTCCCGAACCGGGAGTTGTTTGCCTACTCCGCCGCTCTGGCGGGGCAAAACGCCACCTATGGGATTGTGAATCAGTGGATTTTTTATTTCTGCACCAACGTGCTACACATGCGCCCCGACCATGTGGGGACAATCACCTCCCTTTCCCGGGTGTGGGATGCTGTCAACGACCCAATCGTGGGCGTGATTATCGACCGGCGTAATTATAAGCCCGGGCAAAAGCTGCATCCGTTTCTCGGCAAGCTGCCCATTGTGATCGGCATTTTGTCCGCGCTGCTGTTTGTCAACTTTGGCCTGAATGAAACGGAATCCATCGCTGTTTTTCTCTGCATCTACCTGGTATGGGATTTGACATACTCCTTTCAGGATACGGCGCTGTGGGGCACAATGTCCTTAATCTCGCCGCACTCTGAGGAGCGAGGCAGGGTTTCCCAATGGCTGAATATCGGCGTAGGCGCCGGCGGCGGCATTGTGGGGATTATTTCCCTTCTGATGGGCATCGGGGAGAAGGAAGGCATCAGCCTGAGCACGCAGTTTTTATGCTATGGCCTGGTGTTTGGCTTTGGCGGGGAACTGCTCTCGAGCCTTGCGGCGAAAACAAAAGAGCGTGTGGAATACGTGAAAGAAAAGCGGCTGCAATCCTTTTGGCAGGATCTTGCGGATCTGCGTCACAATAAGATTTTGATCCTCCTGCTGCTTGCACAGCTCATCAGTTTTTTTGACGGCGCAATCCCTCAGATATATTTTTTTGAATACTGCACCTCTTACCAAGTTGGCTCCATGGAGATCAATGGGCAGACGGCGCAATTCCTCTACGGCCTTCTCATCAACATTTTTGGCGCGCTGAGCATGTTCTTCGCCACCAAGGTTGCAGAAAAGCTGGGTGGCATGCGCAACGTGATCATCCTGGCAAAGGTGACGAATATTATCACTCGTTGCATTGCGTTTTTCATCGGCTATCAGACGCTTGGCCAGATGGCTGCCGTGATGGCCTTTATGAGCATCGGGGCGATCCCTAACAACATGGTAGGCATCGCGCAGCGCAGCATCCTGTGTGACTCTGTCGATTATGTGGAGTGGAAGACGGGCAAGCGGACGGAGGGCATCAGCTTTTCCATGCAGAATTTGACCAATAAACTGCTGGATTCTATCAAGCTTTATTTCTGCGGCAGGGTGCTCGACTACCTGCGCTTTGACGGTAAGCTCACCGTTGACCAGCTCAGGAAGGTCTCTCCCCAGTATTTCAAAGCCCAGTGGCCGCTGTTCATGCTGCTGCCGGCGCTTGGTTCGCTATTGTATCTCATCCCCTTCCTGTGCATTCGCTATTCCAAGCAGCAGAAGGCGCAGGTAGAGAAGGAGCTGATACAGCGCCATATGCAGGAGGAGCGGGCAAAGGAGGATGCAATAGAGCCCTGACCGCCTGGCGCGTCCGTGCGCGCCTGTGCAGTGACCGGGCATAAGAGAGCGGGCCGCCCTTCCCCAGTGGAAGAATGGCCCGCTTTTTTAGATGCATATTTGGCGGCTCACCGGCTTTGGCGGCGCAGGCCGGTCTGCTCCTTCACGCGGAGCAAATGGTAGAGCAGCTGATTGACAGGTGTGCTCACACCGTATTGCCGCCCAAGCCGGAGCACCTCCCCGGAGAAGGCTTCCACCTCTGTTGGCCGGCCTGCCTCGATATCCTGAAGCATAGAGGTTTTACCCGCAGGCAGCATGGCCGCCACCACGGGAGGAATCGCCTGGATATCCGCCTCGGTTAACGCGATGCCGGCTGCCTGGGCTAGGTGAAGGACCTCGCGCATGGCGCTTTCTGCCAGCGCCATGGCCTCAGGCATATAGGTAAAGTCCCCGTATGTGGCGCCTGTCAGGGCGGATACCTGATTGAGGCCGACGTTGAGCATCCACTTTTTCCAGACGGCGGGCTGCATTTGCATAAAGACGCGGGGGCAAAGGCCCGCGCTGCGTAGGTGCTCCTCTACGGCTGTAACCTCTGCAAGGAACTGCGTAGTATCCTCCATGCCGAAGTGGAGCTCGCCATCCGAGGAGTGCTGCACGCCGGATTCGCTGCGCACGGCATCCAGCGCCATAGCCAGGCCGCATAGCACAAGCACGCCAGGGAAGGCGGCCCGTAGCCGAGCCGTAGCGGTCACGCCGTTTAAGAGCGGGAGGAGCACCGTATGCTCGCCTACAAAGGGGCGGAGGGCTTCGATTGCTCCATCCAGCTGATAATTTTTTACACAGATTAAAATGAGGTCTGCCGGCCCGGCATCCGGCCCTGGTTCACAAACGCGGGGGAAAAGGGCTGCCCCATCCAGCACGGCACCCCGCGTGAGGAGCTGCTGCGCGCGCTCCCCCTGCGCAATGGCAAAAAATTGATCGCCATAGCGGTCGTAAAGGCGTTTGGCATAGACAGTGCCAACCGCGCCCATGCCGATGATTGCGGTATGCTCTATTTTCATCAGGAACCCCTCCTGCGGTGTTTTGGTGTACCCACTATTGTAGCACAGATTTCCGATTGATGCACGAAAAAACCGGGTCGGCGGCTACTGTGCCTGCGCCATCGGTTTTGGCAACCATTTACAACTGCCGGTTTTCGTTATATCATATAGAAAGCCGCCTGGTGTGCCGGCTGCACGGGAGCACTAACGCCTGCCGGGTGGCGCTGCTGGTGGCCTTTGCAGGCACGACGCGAAGGAAAGGGAGGAGCGCATGGCAGTTTTTCTTTACAGCTTCAATACGGTTGCTCCGCTCATTTTGGTGGTGGCGGTTGGCTTCCTTCTGAAAAAACTGCGGATGGTGGATGACCGATTTGTCAGCAAGGCAAATAAGGTCTGCTTTCAGGTTGCGTTTCCCCTCCAGCTGTTTCAAAATATTTATGACGCAGATTTTCAGGCTGCCTTCCGGCCAAAGCTGGTGCTGTTTACTTTGGCCGGCGTTTTGGTAACGGCGGTGCTGCTTTGCCTCATTGCACCACGTTTTTTGAAGAGCAGGCCCACCTGCGGCGCTTTTATTCAGGGCGTTTTCCGCAGCAATTTTCTCCTGCTTGGGCTGCCTCTTGCCATCAACCTTTTTGGAGAGGAGCATGTGGCTTCCATTTCGATGCTCCTGCCATTTGTCATTATGGAATTCAATTTCCTTGCGGTGGTGATCCTCACCCTGTTTCAGGAGGAGGAAGGCGGGCGTTCCCGGTTACGGTTAGGACGTATGGCGCTGAATGTTGTGAAAAATCCTTTGATTATCGCCTCGTTTGTAGGAATGGTTTTTTCTGTGCTGCAAATCCCTGTGCCGTTATTTCTCAGCCGTGCTGTGGGTGATATCGGCCAGATTGCGACGCCGTTCGCCCTGCTTCTGCTGGGCGGGCAGTTCGATTGGAAGAGGCTTAAAGGGAACCTGCGGCTGGCCAGCGTGGCAACGCTGCTGCGGCTGATTGTGATCCCTGCCGTTTTGATTGCACTCGGCGTGTGGCTCGGCTTCCGGGGAGAAGAGCTCGGCGCGATCCTGATCGTTTTTTGCGCGCCAACGGCGATCTCCAGCTATGTGATGGCGCAAAATATGGGAAGTGACGATGTGCTGGCCGGCCAGTTGGTGCTTACAACCACGCTGTTTTCTAGCGTGACGATTTTTGCGTGGGTAATGCTGCTGCGCGCTTTGCAGCTGATTTAATTCATGGGAAAGCTTGTGCCGGCGCGCATAGAAAGACCGGCCCGCCAGCGGGCTCAGCCGGATGCCGCCGCTTTGCGGGTGAGCGGCAAAGCGAGCAGCGCAGGCAAGGGCGCGGTTACAGAAGCCGAGGCGCTGTGCACTGCGATCAAAAGCAATTCATAACAACGGGAGGAGGAATCGATATGATTCGTCATATTGTCATGTGGAAATTCAAACCGATTGCCGAGGGCGCCACCAAAGAGGAAAATCTGCATAAGGTAAAGGCGCTTTTGGAGGCTCTGCCGGAGACGATCCCCTTTATCCGCCGGATGGAGGTGCACCTTAACGAGAACCCGAGCACTAAAAATTATGATGCGGTACTGATTAGCGAATTTGATTCGCTAGATGACCTTGCCGCCTATACAAAACACCCTGCGCATCAAAAAATTTCTGCCTTTGTAGCGCTGTGTAGGGAAGGGCGTGCAAGCGTAGATTATACTATTTGAATATACATTTGCATGCAAGATTTACGTTTTGTTTAAAAATGAATCTTTTTTAACGCTTTCTTTCACAAAACCCCTTTATTTTTGAGGGTTACAGATTCTTGATTCTGCAATCTAAAAATTTTTGCATATTGCTGAAAAATGGCCGCCAAATCTCTCGACTTTTCTGGTGATATGTGATAGACTATATCCATATTTTATGAGAGAGGGAGTTGAAACCATTCCTTATGAAAGCGACAGAAGGCATTCAAAATTACAAGGCAAAGGTGAAGGAGTGCGTTAACTACTGCGTCAAAGAGATCAAGCTGATCTGCAAAGAGATCGGCGGGCGTGAATCCGGCAGCCCGGCGGAGCGCAAGGCGCAGGAGCACATGGCGGAAGAGCTGCGCAAATACACCGACCATGTGGAGATCGAGGAGTTTGATCTGCACCCAAAGGCATTTATGGGCTGGGTCATCATCGTGGGGCTCTGCATGATCGCGAGCGTGATCCTGTATAACCTCGGCTTTGCACTGATCTCCCTGATCCTCACGCTGGCGGCCGCTGTCTGCATGATCGCAGAGTTTTTGATGTACCGGCAGTTTTTGGATCCATTGTTCCCCAAGCGCACGTCGGCAAACGTGATTGCCGTGCGCAAGCCCGAGGGCGAGCTCAAGCGCCGCATCATTTTTAACGGCCACTGCGACTCTGCCTATGAATGGCGCTACACCTATCTCGGCGGTGGGCATTGCCTCGTGGCCGTGATTGCGATTGCCCTGGTAGGACTGGCCATCACGCTTGTGAGCGAAATTGCTGCGGTTGCCACCGGCCATGCGATGACGGCGTTTGACGGCGGCTTTTGGAAGATCATGGGCTATGTGCAGCTGGTGTGGATTCCATCCTACATTTCGATTTTGTTTTTTACACATTGGAAGTTGGTTGTTCCCGGTGCGAACGATAACCTGACCGGCTGCCTCAACGCGATGGCCGTGATGAAGTATCTCTCCGATAACAACATTCGTTTTGAAAACACAGAGGTGCGTGCGGTGCTGACCGGTTCTGAGGAGGCGGGCCTGCGCGGGGCGAAGGCCTATGCCAAAAAGCATTATGAGGAATGCATGGAGGTTGAAACAATCTTCCTCGGTTTTGACACCATGCGTGATTACGATGACATGGCGATCTATAGCCGCGACATGACCGGCACGGTCAAGAACGATATCCGCGTGTGCAGGCTGATGAAAAAGGCCGGTGAGCATGCGGGGCTGGATTTATCGTTTAAGAGCGTCTTTTTTGGCTCGTCGGATGCGGCGGCGATTTCCCAGGCTGGCATCCCCGGCGCAACGTTCGCCGCGATGGACCCGACGCCTGCCCGCTATTACCATACACGCCTTGATACGGCAGATAATCTGGACCCGAAAATGATCGAGGCGGGTATCAATCTGTCCCTTGAGACGGTGTATCTGTTTGATCAGGAAGGCCTGAAGGAAACCTATTGATGCTTCCCATTTGCCGCCGGAGCGATCCGATACGGCTTTGGAATGCCCAGAGGGTGGGCGGCGTGCCCAAACCTGCGGGGTTGCCCAGGCGGCCTGCGCCCGCCTTGATTGCGAGAACTTTATTTTTAGAAAGGGAGAGTAGAGGAATGGCTGTAACACAAACGGAAAAGAGTACCATTTTGCAATATATGACAGATGGTATCCGCTATGTATGCGAGCACTACAAAAATCGTGCGCCCGGCACGGAGAGCGAGCGCAAGGCGCAGGAGTTCTTCCGCGATGAGCTCAAGAAATATGCAGATGAGGTGGAGATGGAGGATTTCGACCTGCATCCGCACGCCTTTATGGGATTCATCATTCTAGATGGCCTGTTTGCGCTGATTTCTGTGCTGATGTACTGGTTGGCGCCGAAGAGCATTGTGTTCCCGGTGATCGGCGTTATTTTGACGTTTGTATCCATTCTGATGTTCCTGTTTGAATTTTTAATGTACCGCTCGTTTGTGGATTTCCTGTTTCCAAAGAGGGTTTCCCGCAATGTGATGGCGCGCCGTAAGCCTACGGGTGAGGTGAAACGCCGCATTATTTTCGGCGGCCATGCGGATGCAGCCTATGAGTGGACCTTCTCTCTGCACGGGCAGCTGGCGGCGCTGGTGCCGGTGATCGGCGGCGCAGTCATCAGCCTGTTTGCGATGTTTGCCTTTAACCTTGCCGCAGTCATCCACTCTGCCGGCGGCGCTTTCGTGATGGAGGGCGCGTGGAAGGTGCTGGGCATCATCTCGTTGTGCCTGATTCCATTCTGCATCCTGATCCTGTTTTTCATCAACTGGCGTGTGATTGTGGATGGCGCGAACGATAATCTCTCCGCCTGCTATATTGCAATTGCAGTGCTCAAGCAGATGGCGGACCGGGATTTCCGTTTTGAAAACACAGAGGTCTGCTGCCTGATCTCCGGTTCTGAGGAGGCGGGCCTGCGCGGGGCGAAGGCCTATGCGAAGCGCCACCGCAAGGATTTGCAGGATGTGGAAACCGTTTTTGTATCCATGGATACAATGCGCGAGGTGGAGCAGCTGCAGGTTTACACCAAGGGCTGCACCTGGACGGTGCACGACAGTGAGGCGGTTGGAGATCTGATCCATGAGGCGGGCGTCAACGTGGGCATTGATATGCCGCGCGCACAGATTTACCCCGGAGCTATCGATGCGGAGGGCTTTTCGATGTATGGCCTGACGGCAGCCGGCTTCTGCGGCGTGAATCATGACCCGAAAACCTATTATCATACCCGTGAGGATACGCCTGACAATATCGGGGAGGATTGCATTGAGCTCTCCCTGAAGATTTGTGAGGAAACGGCCCGTCTGTTTGATGCGAACGGCGGCCTTGCGAAATATGAAGCCAAATATCGCTCCTGAGCATAGGGCATAAGCTCCGATTTGGAGCGGCGCGCCTGCAAAGAAGAGCAAAAGCCCTGTGCGCTCTCACCGCGCACGGGGCTTTTTTAGTGAATGCCTGGCTGCGTTGCACACGCGTCCATTCTCTTGCTTCTGCAAGAGAACCAGCATCGGCGTACAGGGGGAAGCAGCGCCGTCCGGCAGGCTCAGGCGGGCGCTCGCTGCGTTCTCGGGCACGGCAGGGCGGGCAGCCCGGCCGCGCCCTGCGGCCTTGCGATCCCCTCGCCTGAGCTGCCGGAGCGGTCCTATGGAGTTTTTAGCCCATGGCCGTGATTCTGGCAAGGCAGACGACGCAGCTTTCCTTGATGGAACGCAAGGAGGATAACGCCGCCAGGGACGCGGCCATGGCGCTGAAAACCGCTGTTGCCCCCTGTACACCGATGCGAGAAGAGAAGCAGCCGAGGGGGTTCGCCCCTCGACCCCGCGAACGGCCAGCGGCGGCACGGATAGGCTTTTAAATCCCTTGGAATCGGTTCGGCGCGGCACACAAAAACTCGACCGCTCACGCGGTCTCAAACAGTTTGTGCACTCGCTTGCCTGCAAGCAGGCAAGTCCCCTCACGGGCCCGCCGTGAGTTTGTGGAGCCTGCCGCCGCTGGCCTACCAGTAGAGGCTTTCTCAAAGTGAGACTGAAGGCGCCATTGGGCGCGGTCGGGTCAAGACCCGACCCTACAATCAACTTTCGTTCCGGCCCGGCGGAACCTGTAAGCCGTTGTTCAGGGCCTCAAACGTAACGATAGGCCCAGGCGGCAGCTGATGTCACCCACTGCGTGCACGTGAGGGGACTTTTGGGCCCGAAGGGCAAAAAGCGAACCTTCCCGCCTGTTTGAAGCCGCGTGAGCGGCTGAGTTCGGGAAGCGTTCGCCGAACGCGCTGTGGTGTGGCAAATTTAAATACCGCCGCCGCAGTGCCGTTTATCAACGTCCTTTTGCATCCTTTTCCGACGGGGGAAAAGGATGGGCCTCCGTGGCCTGAGCGTGAAATAAAAGCATAGCGGTTGATCGAAGCTTTCGGAACGGTCCTGGCCGTTCCGACTGGCCTTCCAGGGCCGCTTTAGGAGAGCCGCCTGCGAAGGCTGGCTTGAAGCGCTGCGCCCGATTGGATCCACCGCAGTGCGGCGCGCAGCGCACGCAGTGCGGCAAACCCCACCATCAGCCCGATGATTACTTTTTTGAAAACGCTGAGCAGCCGCAGCGTGTTGGAGGCGAGCGCCAGCAGCTGTAAATCGCGGAGCAGTTCATCCATGCCATATCCCTCCTGTCAACCGTTTGTCAGAAGCACGCCGTGCGCGATGCCTGGAATCGTTTCCCCCTGCTTGGAGGAAACCGCACTCATCAATGCGCCGGTGCCCACAAATAGAACGCGCTTGAGCTCCCCCTGCTTGAGGCGGCTCATAATATAGGAGCATACGACGCTGCCGCTGCAGCCGCAGCCGGAGGCGCCGGCGTTGACATCCTGTCGGTCCAGATCATATAGCATCAGCCCGCAATCCGCATGCACGCTGGCAATATCGATTTGGTAATCCTTACGCAGCAGCTCGATGAGCAGCTTGGAGCCGATGGCGCCCAAATCCCCGGTAAGGATCATATCATATTCCTCGGGTGTGGTGCACGTATCGTGCAAAAAGGCGGCAATTGTTGAACTGGCCGCAGGCGCCATGGCAGCGCCCATATTGTTGGCATCCTGAATGCCAAGATCCTGCATTTTGCCGATGATGACGGACTCCACACGCGGCCCCTCACCGGAGGCTCCGAGCACTGCGGCCCCGGCTGCCGTTGCCGTCCATTGAGCGGAGGGCGGGCGCTGGCCGCCATATTCCAGCGGGAGGCGGAATTGCTTTTCCGCCGAGCAAAAGTGTGAGGAGGTAGAGGCTATCGCCAGCCTCGCCGTGCCTGTGTCAATAAAAACGGCTGCCATCAACAGAGAAAGCGCCATGGTCGAGCAGGCACCGTAAAGCCCTGCAAACGGCATATCCAGCTCGCGAATTCCAAAGCAGGTGCCGATGCACTGGCTGAGCAGGTCGCCTGCAAAAATAACATCTATATCCGCAGGGCTTTTTTGCGCCTTGTTCAGGGCACGGAGTACAGCCTCCCGGTGCAGCTTGCTCTCCGCCTTTTCCCAGGAGGCTTCACCCAGGGTGGCATCCTCAAAAATTTGGTCAAATTCCGCTGCCAGCGGGCCCTCGCCTTCCTTTTTCCCGCCGACTGCGCCAAAGCCAAGCACTGTGGGGCGAGAGGGCAGTGTGATGGTGTATCGTCCGGCTCGCATTGCCATGAGCTTTTTCTCCTTTTAAAATAATCGAAAGATCCAGAGGATCAGGCCATAGAGCACTGCGGCCGCAGGCCCGTACAGGATCACAGGGCCTGCTACGGAAAAAATTTGTGTTCCGGTGCCGAGGATCCTGCCTTCGCTTTGGAACTCCATCGCCGGTGACACAACTGCGTTGGCAAAGCCTGTGATCGGCACAATCGTCCCTGCGCCTGCGTGACGCGCGATCTTGTCAAAAACGCCGAACGCTGTTAAAATTGCCGTAATAGCGATTAGAGTGATGGAAACCGTTGTTTTAGCCTGGTCTTCGCTCAAATGCGCCATCAGATAAAGGCTGTTGAGCGCTTGGCCAAACGTGCAGATGAGCCCACCGATCAGGAACGCCTTGAAAAGATTGGCTACCTTATGGGAGGGGGGCGAGGCCTGCTTTGCCATTTTGCTGTATTCATTGCCTGTGACAGCCATAGTGGAGCCTCCTTTTTCTTTTGAATAGCACTATTTTTCCCGATAGACGCGGAGATATACGCGGTGCGCCGGAGAGACGGCTGCTTGAAAGCAGCCTTTGTACTATGCGGTGAAAAATGCCTGCTTCATTCACAGTTCGTTTACAAATTTTTCTTAACTTGCACACATGCACCGTTTAATATGAAAGCATCCTATTATGAGAGGCGGAAGGAGTGGTTTGCTTGCCGCTGATTGACATTCGCAATGTTTATAAAATTTATAACCCAGGGGAGAATGAGGTTCACGCACTGGACGGGGTAACGCTCAAAATTGAGAGGGAAGAGTTTGTCGCGATCGTAGGGCAGTCTGGCTCCGGGAAATCTACGCTGATGAATATGATTGGCCTGCTGGATTCCCCCACCAGCGGGGAGTATTATCTGGATGACGAGGATGTTTCCAAGCTTTCTGATGATAAGCTCTCAGAGATCCGTAACAAGCAGATCGGCTTTATCTTCCAAGGGTTTAACCTCATTCCCAGCCTGACAGCGCAGGCGAACGTTGAGCTCCCGCTTGTATACCGCGGGATGCCGGCCCAGCAGCGGCACGAGCTCTCAGTGAAGGCGCTGGAGCGCGTTGGGCTTGGGCACCGGCTGAACCACCGACCTGCGGAAATGTCCGGCGGCCAGCAACAGCGTGTTGCAATTGCGCGCGCGGTGGCGGCGCGGCCTCCTGTCATTCTGGCCGACGAGCCGACGGGCAACCTGGACTCCCACTCCGGCAAGGAGGTTATGCACATCCTGCATGAACTTAGCGAGGAAGGGCGCACCGTTGTGCTGATTACGCATGACAATGGAATCGCGGCGGAGGCCAAGCGCGTTGTCCGCATTCAGGATGGCAAGGTGGTAGATGATTATCTCAACACCTGAATCTGGCAGAGGCACAGAATAGAATAATAGGCGCCGGCGCAGAGAGGGGCGTGATGATCCCTTTTTCTGCCAGCGCAACCGAGGCCCGCTGCGCAAAGCAGGCGGTGCAGAGCCATTCCGCTGGAATGGTTGGCGCCGCTTCGCCTGTGTGGCGGGTTTTTGCGCGTTGCGCCGCCGCAGGGTACAAACACTGCCCGTTCGGGAACCGGCCGTGCGCCTTTTTCACCATGCGGGGCAAGGCGGCCCTGCGGAGAAGGGTGGCGCCTGATGCACCATGGCCTCGTACCGCGGAAAATTATGGTTGTACTTTACACACTGGCACTTTACTTTTTCGATAAAGAAGCTTATACTAAAGGTATATATTTTAGGCAGAGCAGACAAAGCTTTGCGTGAAATAGAACGAGCGAATGATGGAAAGGATGAGTGCTCTATGGCAAACCAACCCAAATGGCTTGAGGACGCACTGTTTTATGAGATTTATCCACAATCTTACCTAGATACCAACGGGGATGGAATTGGCGATCTACCTGGAATTCTTGAAAAGCTGGATTATATTCAGGGCCTTGGTTTTAATGCAATCTGGATGAACCCCTGCTACCTCTCCCCCTTTGGGGATGCCGGGTATGACGTGCAGGACTATAAGCAGATTGCGCCGCGTTATGGCACGATGGAGGATATGGAGCGGCTGATTGCTGAAATGCACCGCCGCAGCATGCACCTTTTTTTGGATCTGGTGCCGGGCCACACCTCGGAGGAGCACGAGTGGTTTTTAAAATCCAGCCAGAAGGATCCCAATATCTATTCCGACCGTTATATCTGGACAACGCCGGATACCAAGCAGGTATTTGGCCTGAATAAGAGCCGTGGCACGCGGGAGGGGCTGTATCACTACAATTTCTATCCCATCCAGCCGTCGCTAAACTACGGCTATGCCAAGCTCACGCAGCCGTGGCAGATGCCAGCGGACGCACCCGCCGTGCAGGAAACCATTGAAGGCGTGCAGGATATCATTCGTTTTTGGTTGCAAAAGGGTGTGGACGGCTTCCGGGTGGATATGGCATTCTCCCTGGTTAAGGATGACGGGCCTGGCCGCCCGGAGACCGTTAAGATTTGGCAGCGAATCTTCCCGGAGATCAACCGGGAGTTCCCGCAGGCGGCGTTTGTTTCTGAATGGGGGGTGCCGCCGGAGGCCATTGAAGCGGGCTTCCCTATGGATTTTTATTTGCAGATGAATGCGCAGGGATTTTCCAAATTGTTTGATTTTGGAGACCCGGAGGATCTTGACGCTACCCCCTTCTTTGACCCGCGCGGCCAGGGGGATGCCAAGGAGTTTGCCAGGGAATACACTGATTTTTTGGCGCGCACGAAAGGGAAGGGCTACATCTGCCTGATTACGGGCAACCATGACATCTTCCGCCGCCCCAAGAGCTTGAGCGCGCTGGACATCAAGCTGGCATATGGGTTTATTTACACCATGCCGGGCATTCCGTTTCTGTATTATGGCGATGAAATCGGCATGCGGCAAATTAATGATCTGGAGCCGGTGGAGGGGAGCATGTTCCGCACTGGCGCGCGCACACCCATGCAGTGGGATACCGGCAAAAATGCAGGCTTTTCTACGGCGGAGGCAGACGCGCTCTACCTCCCCATCGATCCGGATGAAAACCGGCCGAACGTTGCGCAGGAAGAGAAGGATCCCGACTCGATCCTGCACTTTGTCAAGGAAATTATCGCCCTGCGCAAGGCGAACCCTGCCTTGGGCAACACTGCGGATTTTGAAATCCTCTTTGTGCAGGATCATGCTTACCCCCTCGTGTATGCACGCGAGGGCGGTGGGCAGAGGCTGATCATCGCTGTGAACCCTGCTGCGCGTGCATGCGAGGCGGCGCTTCCCTGCGCGGTGGGGGAGCCGCTGTATGCGCTGGGCGGGGCAGTTGAGGCCGTCAAAACGGATACCGGCTGCACGCTGAAAATGGAAGGCGAAAGCTTTGTGATTTACAAGGCGTAAAGCAGAGAAACCCCGCCGGGGCTTGCACATAAGCGGCATGCGGCGGGGTTATGATCATTTTATTTTTTAAATAGAATTTAAAAAGGGGAGATTTATTTTGAAGCTGAAAAGAACGCTTTGCATCCTGCTGACGGTATGCCTGTTGCTCACCGCGTTCCCGGCGGCGCTTGCCGCAGAGAGATGCAGCTGCGGGTATGACCCGGTGATCGTGCTGGCGGGCTACACCTCCTCCACACTGTTTGTGGATTACGGCACGCCGCAGCAGCGGCAAATCTGGAACCTTACGGCGGAGAATACGCTCCCAGTGGTGCTGAAATATGCACCGCAGCTGGCCAAGGGAATTGGAAAGGCATTTACAGGCAATTGGGATGCGCTGGTGGAGGCGTTCAGCAAAGGGTGCGCTGAGCGCTTTGAAACACTGCGTATGAATCCGGATGGAACGAGCGCATACCCTGTTAGCGTGTATCCAGACCGCGCGGAGGATGCCCGCATGAGCACGTTGAAAGCGCGTGGGGAGGAGCAATATATTGCGGAATCGCAGATCACCCAGACCATTGCGGATGTGGTGGGGGAGGATCATGTGTTTACTTTCACGGTGGATTGGCGTTGGAGCCAGGTCGACGCCGCGAAGCGGCTGGATGATTTTATTCAGCAGGTGAAGGCGCTCACCGGCCATGACCAGGTGAACCTCCACTGTATCAGCCACGGCGGCCAGCTGGCGGGCTTCTACTTTTATGATTATGGCTACAAGCGGGATGTTAACCGCGCTGTTTTGAATGTGCCTGCTCTGTGCGGCTCCTCCATTGTAGCCGATCTGCTTTATAACGAGGGGATTTCCTTTGACGAACGCACCCTGATGCAGATGATCCAGGCAGGCTTTGTGATGGAGGATGATTTTGAGTGGATCTTTGACCTTCTCCCGCTCGATATGCTGGATGAGCCTGCGCGCGCGATGATTTGGGAGGGGCTGTGGCCGGTCCTGCGCTATTGCGGCAGCGTGTGGGATTTGCTGCCGGCGGAGGATTACCTGATTTTGCGGGATCGCTACCTCGACCCAGTGGAAAGCGCCGCGCTCATTGAAAAGCTAGATCGTTCCCATCTGGATATCATGCCGCAGATGGGGGAAGCGCTGCGGCGTGCGCGCGAGGAATATGGGATTGCTATTTCAATCATGGCCAGCACAGGCAGCGGCCTGGCCACGGGTAGCCAGAATAATTCTGATTTTATTATTGATACGCAATATACCTCCGGCGCCTATTGCGCACCGCTGGGTGAGCGTTTCCCGAACAATTATGAGCCGAAGGGAACTGTGTGCGCGGACCCAGGGCACAACCATGTGTCGCCCTCTATGGAGGTGGATGCCTCTTGTGCGTTCCTACCCGAGAACACCTGGTTTATTGAAGGGCAGTTCCACGGCATGAGCTATTGGGATGATTACAGCCGCTCGCTTTACCTCAAGCTTTTGCTGACAGATGAGCTGGAGAATGTTCGCTCTGATCCCGCATATCCTCAATTCGCCCTCTCGCATAACGCGGCAGACGACCTTTATATTGAGTTTGACCAAAGCCGCTCCTGCTATCTGACACAGGCGGATACGGCGCTGACCGTCACAAATTTATCCGCAGAGCGCAGCGTCCGGCTCAAAAGCATTGTATGCAGAGGGACAGGGCTGGAATTCGCCGTCGATACAGAGCAGCTGCTTACCCCGGGCGAGAGCGCCCGTATTCTGCTGACGGGTGAAATCCCGGATGTGCGGCAGCTTTATGCACCGGTTACCATTTCATATGAGCAGTGGGGAGCGGTGAAGCTGCCAAAGAGCAAAACCTTTGGGGTAAGCATTACCGGAGGCATGCTAGAGGCGCCCGATACCGGCACAGAGGTATATCAGCCACAGGAGTTGCACACGATTTTGCTGCGCGTCCTTTCCCGGGTGATTCAGTCCTTCCTGCCTGGATAAGCTTGCACGGCGGCTTAGGGGAACTTGCTCTGGGCCGCCGCTTCTTTTTGCTATTTCAGGCGGACATATTTTGCGCTGACATAGCCCTTTGTACCGTTTGCAAGCTGTACCTGATACCATCCGTTCTGCGCGTTTCCAATGACGGTGAAAGTTTGCCCGCGCTGGAGAAGCGTCAGGATGGCGGCGGAGGTGGAGGCGGTTTTGCGCACGCGGACATTGGAGCCGGTGGAATAGCCGGTTCTTGTAGTGGGTGTGGAGGGCTTAGTGAAGGAGACATATTGCGCGCTGACATAGCCCTTTGTGCCATTTGCAAGCTGCACCTGATACCACCCGTTTTGCGCATCGCCAATAACGGTGAAGGCTTGCCCACGGCTGAGCGTGGCAAGGATGGCGGCGGAGGTGGAGGCTGCTTTGCGCACGCGGACATTGGAGCCGGTGGAATAGCCGGTTCTTGTAGTGGGAGTGGAGGGCTTGGTGAAGGAGACATATTGCGCGCTGACATAGCCCTTTGTACCGTTTGCAAGTTGCACCTGATACCACCCGTTCTGCGCATCGCCAATAACGGTGAAGGCTTGCCCACGGCTGAGCGTGGCAAGGATGGCGGCGGAGGTGGAAGCTGCTTTGCGCACGTTGACGTTGGAGCCGGTGGAGTAGCCCGTCCGGGTAGCAACCGGTGGCTCTTCGGGTAACCCCTCCAGTGAAATATAGTCCGCGCTGACATAGCCCGTTCTTCCATCCGGCAGCAAAACGCGGTACCATCCATTGATCGCGGATAAAATGGTAACGGTATCCCCTCTGCTGTAATAGGCGATGGTATCACTCTGGAGAGAGGGCTCCCTGCGCACGCGCAGGGAAGAGGCTGTCACCGTGCCGTACATTTTTTCGGAATCAGGCGTGCTTTCAGAGCCTCCATAAGGCTCCCTTAACCAGGAGGTTAGGTTTTGAAGGATATGCTCCGATGCCTGTGTCAGCGACCACGAGCCGAGCCCTTTTAGTTGATAACGATGGATTAGCCCGATTTTGCTTTTAAGAGATTGCTCGTTTTCGAGCCATACGGTATAGGTGCCTGCGGCAAGCGGCTTCCCGTTGATGGTATACCCCTTGTTATCCTGCAGCACGGTAAATTCTGCTTTGAGGGATTGCAGCTCCTGCGAGTAGGTGAGCTTGGCATTAAAATCGGGGAGCATACGGCTGAGCACGTCCAGGCTAATGCCGTAGCCCTTTAGGCTGCCGTCCCGGCTCCAGATGCGGCCATAAAAAGGGACGCCAAGCACGATTTTATCGGCCGGCGCGTAGCGTAGAGCGTATTGAATCGAGCGCTCCACAAAGCTATAGCTGGCGACAGGGCCCGGATCACTGCCCTGCCAGCTTTCATCATAGGCCATAATCATTAGATAATCCGCGTGCTTGGCGAGCGTCTGGTAGTCATAGGAGCCATGCCAGCCGTTATTCCAGCCGTTTGGGTTGGCGGCAACGGCGACGGAAACCTCTTTTTCTGCCGGGAGCCTTTGCCGCAGCGACGCCACCAGGCGCGTGTAGGCATCCCGTTCCGTATGGGTCACGTTTTCAATATCCACATTGATTCCATCCAGATCATATTGCTCAATATAAGCCGCGAGCTGCTGGGCGAGCCCTTCCGGATCTTTGAGGGCAAGCCGGCCGGCCTCACGGTCCCAATGGTTGCTCAGCATGGGCACCACCTTGATATTCATGCTGTGCATGGACTCAATGAGCTGCGTGCTGATCCGGTTTACCACCAGCTTCCCGCTGGCGTTGATGTCAAAATAGGCTGGGGTGACGGTCTGGAAGGAGCCGACCGTTTTCACCAAGTCAATTTGATGGGAAACCGATCCGCCATAAAGATAGGTCATGTGAAACGGCATTTCGGCACGGATTAGATCAGCAGTGGAGGTAGCGGGCACCACACCGGTAGGGTGGGCTCCACCCGCGATACTGCGTTCCTCCTCGAGATTCGCGGCAAAAGTGCTAAAGGGGAGGCTGGCAATTAGCACGCCGGCCAGAAAGATCTTTACCGTTTTAATACGGATCTCCTGCGTTTTAGATAAGAAAGCATGGATGGACCGCTGGAAGTTTTCTCTGCTTTCCGAGGAGAGCAGATCCAGACCGAATTCTACATCCTCTGGCTGAATGGTGATAATCAGGTCATAATAAGAATCCTTGCGAAGGGTTAAAGAATATTGATACAAATTTTACACCGCCTTGTTTCGGATTGGTTGCTACGGAAATGTTAGCTTCCCAACGGGGCCGCTCGGGCTGTTAGCACGTAGCTTTGCGGGGAATAGCGGCCGTATGACGTGCTGGGGAGAGGACCGCTGCATTTTCTCTAGTATTTCCTTGCAGAGGTGAAATAACAATGGAAGCGTATGGAAAAAGGCGAAACGATTCGAAAAAATAGCCGGACGGATTGAGATTACGATAGGCGCGCTTTTTATGCGCAGAATGAACGGATTCGACCCGTATTGCATAGAAGGTTTTTGAATAGGATGTAAATTTAAGGGGGTGCTGATTGACACTGCTGTGGAAATCGAGTATACTGAACTGTGCTCGAAAAAATAGGGAATGTGTGTGTTTTCTAGTAGTAGGAGGAGTTAACTGATGAAGTCCATCAAGGAGGCCGTTTCCTCGTTTGCGATCCGGCAAGCGCTCAATTATGCCCGGAAGGATCCGGACAAAAACCTGATGAATCTTCTGACCCTGTTCGAGAAGGCTGACGTCAAGAAGGTTAACCGCGTTACATACGCCAATCTGAAAAAGACCCTAAACGATCCCGACAATAACTGGACGCGTTTTATCAAGCGGATTCTGTTTGAGGTGGATCCCGATGTGCTGGATAAATTCGTGCCCGTTTTCATGAACATTGCGCTCAACAGCTACTCGCTGCGTACGCAGGCGATTGAAAAATACCACTGCAATATCCCGTGGGCGATTCTCATTGACCCGACGGCGGCCTGCAACCTGCAGTGCAAGGGCTGTTGGGCGGCAGAATATGGAAAGAGCTCTACGCTGAGCTATGAGACGCTTTCCCGTGTGGTTAAGGAAGGCAAGGCGGTCGGCACCTTTATGTATATTTTCTCCGGCGGTGAGCCGCTGGTGTGCAAAAAGGAAATCATCCGCCTGTGCGAGGAAAACCCGGAGTGTGCATTCTTTGCCTTCACAAACGGCACGCTGGTGG
Source organism: uncultured bacterium (assembly GCA_949283655.1). Lineage (GTDB taxonomy): Bacteria > Bacillota > Clostridia > Oscillospirales > Acutalibacteraceae > Fimivicinus. The sequence goes on along the minus strand of CASDTH010000032.1, from coordinate 84,218 downwards.
ATGATGAGTTTGTGCAGGAGATCAAGCGGGTAGGCAACTTCGCGCTTGCCTTCAGCATTGAGGGTTATGAGGATGCCACCGATATGCGCCGTGGCGAGGGCACCTATCAGAAGGTGCTGGCGGCGATGGATAAGATGAAAGCTGCGGGCCTTCCGTTTGGCTACTCTGCCTGCTATCATTCCAAGAATGTGGAAGAGGTTTGCTCGGAGGAGTATATCGAGTTCCTGATTGATAAGGGCGCTTTGTTTGCGTGGTATTTCACCTACATGCCGGTCGGCAAAGATGCGGTGGTGGAGCTGGTCGCCAATGCGGAGCAGCGCAAGCGTGCCTATGAGCTCATTCGCCAGGCTCGCAAGGATGAGCCGATTTTTGCGCTGGATTTCTGGAACGATGGCGAATACGTCCAGGGCTGCATTGCGGGCGGCCGCCACTATCTGCATATTAATGCTAACGGCGATGTGGAGCCCTGCGCGTTTGTGCACTATTCCAATGTAAACATCAAGGATTGCTCCCTGATTGAGGCGCTGCAATCGCCGCTGTTTATGGAGTATTATAAGGGCCAACCGTGGAACGATAACCATCTGCGCCCCTGCCCGGTGCTTGATAATCCGGAGAAGATCAAAGAAGCGGTGGAGCGCTCCGGCGCGCATTCTACTGAGATGCTGGCGCCCGAAAGTGTGGATGATCTCATCGCCAAGACAAAGCCCTTCGCGGAGAGATGGGCGCCTGTGGCGGATATGATCTGGAACGATACGGATACGGAGAAGCATAATAACCCCACCGTGATGTATCAGGATAAAAAATAAGCGGCGATTTCACCGGGGTGAGCGCAAAATTTGCCGCGAGCCAGCAGCCGCTATACAATGAGCAAAAGCCGTGCCTTTCCGATGGAAGGGCGCGGCTTTTTTGCTGCTATTACAAGGGATCGCAATAGATCGTGTGGGTTCGCCGACGGGCAGAAGAGGGTTCAGAAAACGAGTGGGCCGGGCAATGGTGCACAAAAGAAGGGTAAAAAAAGAACTCCGGCACGACCACCTAAAGCGGATGTGCCGGAGCCCTCAACAGGTGCGTGTAGTTTGTTAATCGTTATACAGGCCCAGATACTCCTCCAGGCATTGCCCGCTGGCCTTGATCTTTTTGGCGTCCTCTACGCCGACATAACGCCAGTGCCACGGCTCATAGGCCACCTTGGTGATGGAGACCTTGTCCTTTGGATACCGCAGGATAAAGCCGTAATCAGCGGCATGCTCCTGCAGCCAGGCGAACTCTTTTGTATTTTCAAAGCTTTCCTTGGTGTTGACAATATCCATCGCGAGGCCCATATTGTGCTCGCTGGCGCCGGGCGGCAGAATCCACTGTGCAGCAAGCTGTTCCGCCTTGGTGCGGCTGTTGCCCTGCCGCTGGTATACAGCGACCTTGTTTTCGTAATTTGCTTTCTGCCGGGAGATGGAGCGCCAGCCGGAGTAAGGCGTCAGCGTGCAGCCATCCTCCTTAGCGGCGTTATACATCGCAACATAATGCGGAGTGACGCGCGCATCCAGCGGGCGGTCAATGCCCTTCACCGGGTAAGAGAGCTCCGGCTTATAATTTTCCGGCAGGCGGTATTTAATGCTCACCAACGTCAGGTACCATTTATCCTCATCGATTGTTACGGTGACCGGGTCGATCCAACTGGTTTCTGTGGATTCCTGATCAGATGGCTTAGTAAAGGAAACGTATTGTGCGCTGACAAAGCCCTTTGTGCCGTCGGAGAGCTGCACCGGATACCAGCCGCTCTGCTCGCTGCCGGTGACGGTGAAGGACTGACCGCGGCTGAGTGTGCCAAGGATGGCGGCAGAGGTGGAGCCGGCCTTGCGCACGCGGACGCCGGAGCCGCTGCAATAGCCTGTTTTGGCCTGGAACGGCGCTGTGCTGCTGGGCTCAGCGGCCTGCGAGGGGAGCGTAGTGATGGGGTCCGCCTTCGCCAGCCCCGTGGGCAGCTCTGTTGTGGAGGGAAGGCCCTGGGAGACACCGCCCTGCGGTGCGTCTGGATCGCCGCTATCCTGGCGAGTGGCCAGATACCCGATGACCAGGCCTGCCAAAATCAGCAGGAGCACAATGCCAAGGACAAGATGAATCAGATTTTTGCGTGACACGAGTGAAACCTCCATAACCGGTGCTCACGGCTTTATGACCGAAAGACCGACAAATTCTCTCTTTTTATTCTATGCGCCCGGGTTCCATTTGTCAATAAAAAATAGGGGGCGCGGTGTAGTGCTGGCGCTCATCTGCGCGGCGCACAGAGCGGCGTTGGATCTGATCTATTGTGGGCCTTTTAGGCATAAAAATGCGGCAGGCCGTTTGCCTGCCGCGAATATGGAGCGGATGACGAGGCTCGAACTCGCTACCTCCACCTTGGCAAGGTGGCGCTCTACCAGATGAGCTACATCCGCGCAAATTGCGTAGCTTATTATAGCATAAATAAATCGCTTGTCAAGAGCAAATCGCAAAAAAGTTCGCCCTGCGGGCGGGGGCTGATCCGCAAATGCGCATGGCCTCTCCTGGCCTATCGACGCGTTATTGGACGGCGCCTGTGTAGAGGGCCAAGACAAAAACAGGCCCCGCCGGAAGAAGCTGTGCCCCGGCGGGGCGAATGTTAGGTTGAAGAGTCAGGAGGCATCCTGCGCAGAGGGGCTTTCAAATTGGCTGTTATAGAGCTGCGCATAAAAGCCGCCCAGCGCCATCAGCTCATCGTGCGTGCCCTGCTCCACAATATCGCCATCGCGCATACAGAGAATTCGGTCCGCATCGCGTATGGTGGAGAGCCGATGGGCGATGATAAAGCTTGTGCGCCCCTCCATCAGGTGATCCATCGCCTTCTGGATGAGCAGCTCGGTGCGGGTATCGACAGAGCTGGTGGCCTCGTCTAAAATCAGCACTTTTGGGTCGGAGAGGATGGCGCGCGCAATGGTTAGCAGCTGCTTCTGGCCCTGGGAGACATTGCTGGCCTCCTCGTTGAGCACCATATCATAGCCGCCGGGCAGCGTTTTCACAAAATGATGCACCTGAGCGGCCTTTGCAGCGGCAACCACCTCTTCATCGGTTGCGTCGAGCTTGCCGTAGCGGATGTTATCTCGGATGGTGCCATTATAGAGCCAGGTATCCTGCAACACCATGCCGAAAACAGAACGCAGCTCATTGCGTGAGAAATTGCGGATATCATAGCCGTCAACGAGAATGGCGCCCTCGCTGACATCGTAAAACCGCATCAGCAGCTTGACGATAGTGGTTTTGCCGGCCCCGGTGGGGCCTACGATGGCAATCTTCTGGCCAGGCTGGATATTAGCGCAGAAATCGTGGATGATGATTTTATCGGGCGAATAACCGAATTTTACATGGGCAAACTGGACGCTGCCCTGGATGTGGACGAGGCTGTCGGTATCCGGCACATCATCGCGCGTGTTAATCTGCACGGCGACCTGATCTTTCGCCTCCTCCGGCTCAGCGAGAAACTCAAACACACGCTCGGCGGCGGCCGCAGTTTGCTGCAAGACATTGCTGGAATTGGCCAGCTGATTAATGGGCATGGTGAACTGGCGGACATACTGCATGAACGCCTGAATATCGCCCACCGTCATCGCGCCATGCGCCGCCCGCCACGCGCCGAGGATACAAACAGCTACCCAGCCCAGATTGCCGATAAAATTCATCACAGGCATCATGATGCCGGAGAGAAATTGCGATTTCCAAGCGGATTCGTACAACGTGCCATTATATTCATCAAAGGTTTTCACTGCCGCCGCCTCGCCATTGAAGGCCTTCATCACCGTATGGCCGCCGTACATTTCCTCCACATGGCCGTTTACATGGCCCAGATAGGATTGCTGCTGCGCAAAATATTTTTGCGACCGTTTGACGATTTGCAGCACAAAAAGGAGAGAAAGCGGCAGGATGCAAAGCTCCACAAGCGTTAACTGCCAGCTGATGGAGAGCATCATCACGAGGATGCCGATCAGCGTTGTGGCGGAGGTGATGAGCTGCGTGATGCTCTGGTTAAGCGATTGGCTGAGTGTGTCGACATCGTTGGTCACGCGAGAGAGCACCTCGCCGTGCGTAACGCGGTCAAAATAGCTCAGAGGCATTCGGTTGATTTTCTGCACAATGTCGTTGCGCAGGTTATAGGTGACCTCCATGGTGATGCCAGTCATGATCCAGCCCTGGCTGTAGGAGAAGAACAGGCTGACCAGATACAGGGCGAGCAGCGTCAGCAAAATGCTTGCAATGGCACCAAAATCAATGCCGGGCCCCGCGCCCGTGATTTTGCTCATAATGCCGTTGAAGAGCTCTGTGGTGGCGTTGCCGAGCACCTTGGGCCCCACGATGGTGAAAATGGTGGAGGCGATGGCAAAAAGCATCACGAGGATCAGGCGGATTTTATAGCGGCTGAGGTAGTGCAGCAGCTGCCGCATGGTACCCTTGAAATCCTTTACCTTGGGCCTCCCGTGCGCCATGGCGCCGGGGCCATGATGCGGTCCAGGTCCTCTCATTCCAATTCCTCCTTTGACAGCTGGGATTGTGCAATCTCGCGGTAGGCCGGGCAGGTTTGTAGCAGCTCCTTGTGCGTACCCTTGCCGGCAATTTTGCCTTCCTCCAGCACAATAATCTGCTGTGCGTTCATAATGGTGCTCACGCGCTGGGCTACAATCAGCACAGTGGAGCCGCCGGTGTGCTCCCGCAGGGCGCGGCGCAGGGCGGCGTCCGTTTTGAAATCCAGGGCGGAGAAGCTGTCGTCAAAAATATAGACAGGCGCTTTCTTTGCGAGTGCACGCGCGATAGACAGGCGCTGCTTCTGCCCGCCGGAGACGTTCCCGCCGCCTTGGGCGATCGGTGCATGCATCCCCTCGGGCTTTTCCTGAATGAACTCCTGCGCCTGCGCGATGCTCGCGGCGAGCGCAATCTCCTCCTCGCTGGCCTCGGGCGCGCCGTAGCGCAGGTTGGAAGCGATATCGCCTGAGAAAAGCACGCCCTTTTGCGGCACAAAGCCAATTTTTTCACGCAGCTCATGCAGCGGGAGCTTACGGATATCCACGCCGTCAAACAGGATTTCGCCCTCCGTTACGTCATAAAAACGGGGAATGAGATTGATGAGCGTGGATTTACCAGAGCCGGTCGAGCCGATAAAAGCAGTGGTTTCACCGGGCCTTGCTGTGAAGGAGATGTGGCTGATCACATCCTCCTCCGCATTCTCATAGCGAAAGCTGACGTCACGGAAGGTGATTTCCCCCCGTGGATGCGCACCGAGCGATACGGTTTGTGCTGCATCCCGCACGGAGGGCTCTGTAGCGAGCACCTCAGAGACACGGTTGACGGATACCGCAGCACGCGGCATGAGGATAAACGTCATGCAAATCATCAAAAACGCCATGACAATCTGCATCGCATATTGCATAAAGGCCATCATATCGCCCACCTGCATGGTGGCCTGGTCGATCTGATGGCCGCCAACCCAGACGATCACAAGCGACATCAGGTTCATCAGGAACATCATGGCCGGCATCATAAAGGCAGTGACGCGGCTGACGAAGCGGTAATTCCGGGTGAGGTTGCGGTTGGCTGTTTCAAAACGATCCTCTTCATACTGCTGGGTGCCAAAGGCACGGATGACCATCATGCCACTCAAATGCTCGCGCACAACGAGGTTCAGCCGGTCCACCAGCTTTTGCACAAGCTTAAATTTCGGCATCACGGCCGCATAAATAATGGCGATGAAGCCGACCAGCACTAGCACGCACACTGCGATGATCCAGCTCATGGAAGCGCTTTTTGAAAGCGCCATCACAACGCCGCCAGCGCCGATGATCGGCGCATAGAGCAGAGTACGCGGCACCATCACCAGGAGGAACTGGATCTGTGTGATATCGTTTGTCGTCCTCGTGATGAGCGAGGCAGTCGAGAATTGATCGAATTCCCCGCTGGAGAAGGAGGTGACCTTTTGGAACACATCGTGGCGGATATCGCGGCAGATGCCTGCGGCAAACCGCGCTGAACAGAAGGTGACGCCGATTACGCTGAGCACCATTCCGAGCGTCATCAGCAGCATTTTTAGGCCTGTGAGCAGAATGTAATTGCGCTCAATTGCATCCGTATCTACCCCCAACTCCTGGTAAAGCAGCCGGGTCATCACTACGCCCATTTGAGAGCCAATGGCGCTATCGGAGCTGGCCGCAGCTTGCTGTGCCTGCTGGAGCTGCTGCGGCATTGCCTGCAGCAGGGCCCCCATCGCGTAAAGCTGGGAAACATCCATGGCGGAGAGATCGGTTTCCTCCATCGAAACGGATTGACCGGCCGTTTTCGCCTGCGCTTGCAGCAGGACCATCAGCGTTGCCATACTGCGGCCATATGCCGCAGCGGCGGCGGAATCATCCTCTGCGGTGAGGATGGCAACCGCCTCCTGCTTCAGCAGGGGATAATCCTCCTCATATTGCTGTGCCTGCTGCGAGCGGGGCTGTATGGTTGTGTAGCTCGCTTCCATCTGTGCCTTATCCTGCGGTGTCATCAGAGATTCAAAAAAATCGAGCCCCTTACGGCTGAGAGCTTTCGGCGCCTGCTCGGAGATACCGCCCTGCTGGATGCCCGTATTGACAATGTCAGACATCAGGTTGGGCAGGTTTAGATCACACAATGCCTGCGTAATCAGCAGGATAACGCAGAGCAGAATCGGCAGCACGTAGGGCTTTGCATAGTGTAGCAGCCTTTTCATTCGACCACCCTTTCCTGGGATGCGCTGTTGTTGCGCCCCTTTCAATAGTTAACAAAATCAATTGTTATTATAGTGCCTGCAAGCCGTGTGTCAAGACGAAAGGAACACTGTTTTGCATTCTTTACAGTTCGTTTACATTCAAGCCTTTTGTAGGGTGAAAGCCCTTCTCGTCTTTGTATTGACATAGCTCAAAAAAAAGGATAGACTAAAATTAATTAACAAATGCAATTATTATGAAAAGGAGGGCCATAGGCATGGAAGCGTTGGAACGTGCGCTACTCGAAGCGATGTTGGAGGCAAGGCACAGCCTGCATCAGCTGTTGCAGGCTGCGAGCATGCCGCGCGGTGCTTATGCGGCTCTGTTTTTGATTGACGAGATGAACCGTGAGCAGCATGAAACGCCGGGTGTCACCATCTCTATGCTGGGCGAGCGGCTGCGCATTTCCCGGCCGGCGGTAACCCGCATGGTGAACGACCTGGAGGAACAGGGATATGTCATCAAGCTCTCCGCCAGGCAGGACCGCCGCTTTGTTTATCTCATGCTCACGCCGGATGGCCGGGCCGCTCTAGCACAGGCACGCAAAAGCTTCCTTAAGATGATTGGGCAGATGGGGGAAGAGGATGCATGCGAGTTGCTGCGCCTTTTAAAACGGATCTCAGAGCTTTGCCATGGGGCGGCGCACCAGCCTGACACGGATGCGGAGGAAGAAGGGTGAGTTGCAGCAGGACAAGCGTCAGGAGCGAAGGATGCATTAGAACATAAAAAACGCTGCGGGAGGGATTGCGTTCCTCCCGCAGCGTATGTTGATGATGATTTTAGACCTTTACGGCGTTATCCGCCTTCTCGTCAATACCAAGCTTCTGCTTCATTTTGTGCCAAGCTCTGGCTGCCAGCCATACCGCTACGATTAAAAAGCTCTGCGCGATAAAAACCGCCAGCAGCTCCATGCCGTAAAGGCGTGTTAGGTTAGCGGCGGCCATCACTGGCATGAGCGGTGTGCTGCCCAGCAGAAACACGAAATAAAACGGGATTGCAGCACCCGACAGGCTGACACCCGCCTGCACGGCCAGCGTGGAGCCGATTGTGCCGATGATTGGGTAGAGGGAAACCAGCAGCAAAGCGATCAGCCCGCCGTGGTTGTTATGATAACCGCACACGCTTGACACCACAAAAACGAGGCCTAAATACATGGCTGAGAAAAAAATTTTCGCAGGCGTCACTGCAGCGAGATCAATTCCCCGCGAAGTAATCAACGCCCCAAATGCTAAAGTGAAGAGAAACATCACAATATTATTCCCTATAAAAGAAAAAATGCCAACATGCTTATTTGTAATTTTATGCATAAAAAACCTCCTTTCTTTCATTGTATAGGGTAACGCCTATTAGTCTATCAGATTTGTATGAAAAAAGCAAAGGGATTTTTCACGAAAGGCCCATTTTTCTGTGCCGGAAAAGGATATAGCAAAACCGGCCATGCCGGGCGGTTGCCCGATGTGGCCGGTTTTACACATGAATTTGGGCTTTTGTAAATTGCTTTTAGCCGATCAGCAATAGAAAACGCTTACCGGATTACGCGCACGCGCACAATTCCCTCGATTGCGCCGAGAGCTGCCAGCGTATCATCGTCAATCGCGTCGTTTGTATCGATTGCCGTATAGGCGAACGCCTTTTTGGATTTATTGATCATGTTGTCGATATTGACATTTTTCTCCGTCAGTGTCGCTGTGATCTGGTTGAGCATGCTGGGCACATTCCTGTGGATTAGGCAGATGCGGGTTTCCGCGCTGCGGGGCAGCGACACATTTGGGAAGTTGACGGAGTTGCGGATGATTCCCTCCTCCAGGTAATCCCGCAGCTCATCAGCTGCCATGGCCGCGCAGTTATCCTCCGACTCCGGCGTAGATGCGCCAAGATGCGGGATGGCGATGACGCCGCTCTCCCCAATCAGCTCATCGGAGGGGAAATCCGTCGCATAGGCGGCAACCTTCCCGCTGCGCAACGCCTCCAAAATATCTGCGGAATTTACCAGGTCGCCGCGCGCAAAATTCAGAATGCGCACGCCATCCTTCATCTTGGCGATAGAGTCCTTGCACACAAGGCCGCGTGTCTCGTCCGTCAACGGCACGTGGACGGTGATATAATCGCAGTTGGCAAAGATATCGTCGAGGCTTGTAGCGTGCTTGATATCGCGAGAAAGGCTCCAGGCCGCGTCCACAGAAAGATATGGGTCATAACCATAGACGCGCATGCCAAGGCTCTTGGCGGCATTGGCCACCAGAATGCCGATTGCACCCAGACCGACAACACCAAGTGTTTTGCCCTTGATCTCCGGGCCGGTGAAGGCGGATTTGCCCTTCTCCACGAGCTTGCCAACCGCATCGCCTTCGCCCTTGAGCGTTTTGCACCAGTCGATGGCGGGCACAATTTTGCGGGAGGTGAGCAACAGCGCACAGAGCACCAGTTCCTTGACGGCGTTAGCGTTAGCGCCCGGAGTGTTGAACACGACGACGCCCTGCTCGCTGCAGGCGTCCACCGGGATGTTATTCACGCCCGCGCCCGCGCGCGCAATCGCGACGGTGTTGGGGTCAAGTGCCATCTCATGCATGGAGGCGGAGCGCACCATGATTGCATCCGGCTGTGCGATCTCGTTGCCGTGGGCATATTGATCCGCCGGGAGGCGGTCTAACCCAGTGGCGGAAATTTTATTTAAGGTAAGGATCTGATACATGATCTCGTTCTCGCTTTCTGTTAAGAAATAAAGTCGCTGTAGCGTAGCGTTTACTGATTTTCCGCCTCGAATTTCTTCATGAAGGCGACCAGCTTCTCCACGCCCTCGATGGGCATCGCATTGTAGATGGAGGCGCGCATGCCGCCGACGGTGCGGTGACCCTTGAGGTTGATAAAGCCCGCAGCCGTTGCCTCCTTGATGAATTTGGCATTGAGCTCGTCGCTATCCGTCACAAACGGAACGTTCATTAGCGAGCGATCCTCGGGCACAACCGTGCCGTGGAACATCTTGCTCTCATCCAGGAAGTCATAGAGCACTTTGGCCTTTTTGACGTTGCGCTCCTTCATAGCCTCCAGCCCACCGATGGATTTGATCCACTCCAGCACCAGCTTGCAGATATAGATGGTGTAGCAGGGCGGCGTGTTGTACATGGAGCCATTATCCGCATGCACCTTAAAATCCAGCATGGTGGGCGTGATATCGCGCGCCTTGCCAAGCAGATCCTCGCGGACGATCACGATCGTCAGGCCGGCCGGGGCGACGTTTTTCTGCGCGCCGCCGTAAAGCAGCCCGAATTTGGTGACATCCAGCGGCTCAGAAAGGAAGCAGGAGGAAATATCCGCCACCAGCGGCACATTGCCGGTATCCGGCAGCTCATGATACACTGTGCCGTAGATAGTGTTGTTCATGCAGATATAGAAGTAGTCAGCATCCGGCGTAAAATCAGCCGGATTCAGCTTCGGGATGTAAGAGAAGGTCTTATCCTTGGAGGAGGCGACCACGTGCGCATCGCCATACTTGCAGGCCTCCTTGTAGGCCTTGTTTGCCCACTGGCCAGTGATGACATAATCCGCCTTACCGCTGCCATTCATCAGGTTGAGCGGGATGGCGGCAAACTGCGTGGATGCACCGCCCTGCAGGAAAAGCACCTTATAATTCTCCGGGATATTCATCAGCTCCCGCAGCAGGCTCTCTGCCCCGCGGATGATGCCCTCGTACTCCTTGGAACGGTGGGACATCTCCATCACGGATTGGCCGGTACCCTCATAATCCAGCATTTCAGCGGCCGCGCGGCGCAGCACCTCTTCCGGCAGCATGGACGGGCCGGCAGAAAAATTATAAACTCTTGCCATTCTTTCATTACCTCCAATAGTTCCTGATTAGAGTGCGTATTTGCCTTTTATTATATCGAGGTACAAGTGAGAAAGTCAATAGATTGTTAAAATATTAACAAACATTTTTCTGAATTTTTTAGTTCAAAGCCTATACTTGTCCACTTTTTTAACAAACGAAATACAGCGTTGGGGGCTCTATTGCGTTCGATACCACGAGGGAGGCGGCTGTGCAGACGTTTTGCGCCCGCGCCAAAAAAACAGGGGCAGGGGCGCTCTAATTCAGTCGAAATGCGCTTGCAATCGGCAATCCCGCGATGCTATAATAAATCAATTAATTTATTAATCACTTTGAGGAGGTCGAAACATGCTTCTTTTGAATGCAGAGGAGAAGTTCGTCAAGGAAGGCCTTACCTTTGACGATGTGCTGCTCATCCCGGCCCATTCGGATGTGCTGCCCAATCAGGTGGATGTTTCAACCAGGCTGACAAAGAATATCCTCCTGAATACACCAATGATGACCGCCGCGATGGATACGGTGACGGAATCCCGTATGGCAATCGCCATTGCGCGCGAGGGCGGCATCGGCGTCATTCACAAAAACATGACCATTGAGCAGCAGGTGCAGGAGGTCGATAAGGTCAAGCGCTCTGAAAACGGCGTCATCGTCAACCCCTTCTTCCTGTCGCCCGACCATTATGTTTATGAAGCGCTCGACCTGATGAACAAATATAAAATCTCCGGCGTGCCGATCTGCCGGGATGGTAAGCTCGTCGGCATCCTCACCAACCGCGACCTGCGGTTTATGACGGACTTTAACGTCCGCATTGAAGAGGTCATGACGAAGGACAACCTCGTGACCTCCCATGTAGGCACAACGCTGATGGAGGCAAAGCAGATCCTTATGCGGCACAAGATCGAAAAGCTCCCGCTGATCGATGACGAGGGCTATCTGCGCGGTTTGATCACCATCAAGGATATTGAGAAGAGCGTGCAGTACCCCAACTCCGCACGGGATCAGAGCGGCAGGCTGCTGTGTGCCGCCGCCATCGGCGTGACGAACGATATGCTCGAGCGCGCCGGCGCACTGGTAGAGGCGCAGGTGGATGCGCTTGTGCTGGATTCCGCGCATGGCCACAGTGAGAACATTCTCAAATCGGTCAGCAAGGTGAAGACTGCGTTCCCGAATGTTTCTCTGATTGCAGGCAATGTTGCCACCGCCGAGGGCACCCGCGCGCTCATTGATGCCGGCGCAGACGCCGTCAAGGTGGGCATCGGCCCCGGCTCCATTTGCACTACGCGTGTGGTGGCCGGTATCGGTGTGCCGCAGATTACGGCAATCTACGATTCCGCCTGCGTCGCCGCAAAATATGATATCCCGGTCATTGCGGATGGAGGCATCAAATATTCCGGCGAAATTGTCAAGGCGCTTGCCGCCGGGGCAAACGTCGTGATGATGGGCTCTCTGGTGGCAGGCTGCGAGGAATCGCCCGGCGACAGCGAAATTTATCAGGGCCGCCAATTCAAGGTGTATCGCGGCATGGGCAGCATCGGCGCGATGAATCAGGGCAGCAAGGATCGCTATTTCCAGCAGGATAACCGCAAGCTGGTGCCCGAGGGCGTTGAGGGCCGCGTGCCTTATAAGGGGCTTTTATCCGATACGATCTTCCAGATGCTGGGCGGCCTGCGTGCCGGCATGGGCTACTGCGGCTGCAAAAATATCAGCGAGCTGCAGAGCAAGGCGCAGTTTGTACGCATCACCAGCGCCGGCCTGATCGAAAGCCATCCGCATGATGTTTTTATCACCAAGGAAGCGCCAAACTATTCTGGTAACGTGTGAGACGAACCGTTATGAAGCTGACTGTGAAAACAGGCGCAAAGAAAATAACGTTCTCTGTGGAGCCCGGCACGCCATTGCCTCAGGCCTTGGCGCAGCCGGGCCTTTTTGTCACGCTCCCCTGCGGGGGGACGGGGCGTTGCGGGAGGTGCCGCGTCAAGGCCTCCGGAGCTCTCTCTCCGCCTACGGCCGCAGAGCGCAGGCTTCTCTCTGAGGCGGAGCTGCGGGCAGGAGTGCGTCTGCTGTGCCAGGCGGTGGTGTTGGGCGATGCCTGCGTGGAGCTCAATGGTGAAACGGAGCGTATGGAAATTGCGGGAGACGCCCAGCCGCAGGGTGGGGCGGTGCATCCTGTGCGCGCGCCGGCCTATGCGGCTGCCGTTGACCTTGGTACAACAACCGTTGCGGCGCGGCTGTATGCGCTGACAGAGGCGGGCGGCGCCGTGGTTGCAAGCGCAGGGCGGGGCAATCCGCAGGCAGCTTTTGGGGCGGATGTGCTCACCCGGATGCAGCGGGCGCAGGCAGGCGAGGCCGGCGCGCTGCGGGAAAGCGCCGGCGCCTGCATCGATGGGCTGCTCGGGCAACTGCTGCAAACGGCGGGGGTAGAGGCTGGCCGGCTGACAGAGCTTGTGATCACCGGGAATACGGCGATGCTTTCTCTGCTCACCGGCGAAGACACTGCTTGCCTCGCAAAAGCGCCGTTTCGGGCGCGCCGCCTTTTTGGCGAAGCGGTCGAGGCGTGGCGCCTGGGCCTGCGGGCTGCGCCCGGTTGCCGCGTTTATCTGCCGCGCTGCGCGAGCGCTTTTATTGGGGCGGATTGCCTGTGCGCAATGCTGGCCTGCGGCCTGACGCAGGCAAAGGAGCCCTGCGTGCTGATCGACCTTGGCACCAATGCGGAGATGGTCCTGTTCGACGGCTCGGCGTTCTGGTGTGCCTCCGCGGCGGCAGGCCCCGCCTTTGAAGGCGGCGGCATCTCGATGGGCATGATGGCTCTGCCGGGTGCGATCGACCATGTGGAGCGCAAGGGCTTTCAGATACGGTGCTCCACCATTGGAGACCAAGCTGCGTGCGGGATCTGCGGCTCCGGGCTTGTGGATGCGGTGGCCGTGCTGCTGGAAAGTGGCATTTTGGCGGCGGACGGTACGATTTGCCGGGAGGACCATCCCTTCCGGGCGATGGTGTGCGAGCGGGAGAATGCGCCATCCGTGCATTTTGCCGGGACGGGCGTTTTCCTCACGCAATCCGATATCCGCGCCTTGCAGACGGCGAAGGCTGCCGTCCGTGCGGGCTTGCAAACGCTTTTGAACTGCGCGGGCCTGCAAACGGGGCAGGTCAGGCGGCTCTTTCTCGCAGGGGGATTCGGCCGCTTTCTCAATCTGGAAAACGCGGCGGCTATCGGCCTGATTCCACCCGCCTTGGCGGAACGGACGGTTTGCCCCGGCAATGCGGCGCTGGATGGCGCGGGCTTGCTGGCAATCCAAAAAGAACTGCGCGAGCCACTCGAAAAGCTCGCGCAGCGGGTGCATACCATCTCCCTCGCAGAGGAACCCGGCTTCGCACAGGCCTATATGGAGGGGATGGATTTTTGCAAAGGATAGCCGCCCGGCCTCTGCGGGCGCTACCGTAACAAAGGAGAAAGGGAGGCCCGGCCTATTGCGCCGGGCCTCCCTCTGTTCCATTCCTGCAAGGTCAAATAGGATTCCGCTACCACAGGGCTGCAAAGCGTACCGGCGGCCCCGGGGTAGCGCACTGCCGCATACGGCTCTGGGAAAAATTAGCCGGAGATACCCTGCTGAATTACTGCATCAAGGAGGAGGAACAGCGCTTTGGCAAACCGCACAATCCCGTTCCAAAAGCGCTCGGCCAAATGGAACCGCTCTGTCTCCAACTGCTCCGGGACGGCCAGATCCCCGATTACCGTATACTGCATGGTGACGGCCGATGCCGCATGGTCAGAATAGCTGGCCCCTGTTTCCGGATTGAGGTAAAAGATATACTCGTGCGAGAGCGCCTCCAAGTCCACGCCGCCGCCATCACGATACATCACATGATCTACCGAATCCCATTTTTCCCACCAGTCGTTAAAGCTGAGTCCGGAATCCTTCGTAGGATAAACGCCGTTGTTTTCAATCTCTACCCAGGCGTCCGTCAGGCCGCAGGGCTCTACGAGCAGCTCGTATAAACGGTCGGATTCGCGGGAGAAACGCGCATTTAAATCTCCCATAACGATCACTGCGCGGCCGGCGCTGCGCTCATTAATCAAGGCGGCCAGCTGGCTGAGGTTGCTACGGCGCGCGGCAAGCGATTCTGCGTCCTCATATGCATCCGTGTGCGCGTTATACACGTCGATATAAACGCCAGGCGCAATTTCAACGGTGGCGTACAGGATCCCCTTTGGCGTCAGCTCATCGCTCCCGTCATCCAGCACGCCGTGGGCCTCATCCCAGGGGAAGCGCTCCACATTGTAGAGTGGGAACCGGGAAAAATAGTTTAACCCGTCTCCAATGGGCGTGATGCCGCTGGTGTAGGTCTGGTAAGGCAGCGTGACGTTCCCCCGCAGCGCATAGTCGAAATTAAAATCCTCCTGAACGCCGGCAAAATCATAATCGTTAATCAACGCCCCGATTGCCGCACAGTTTTTGTCGGTTGGCAGGCCGCCCAGCCGCGTCAGGCCCTGTACATTATAGGTTATCAGGGAAAAGGAAGCGGCTCCTGCGGCTTCTCCCTCCGCGGCGCTGCCGGGGAGCGCAAGGGCCGGCAGCAACAAAGCCGCCGACAGCAAGATTGCCAAAATACGCTTTTTCATCGTTTACAACACCCTTCTCTATGATAAATGCCCTGGATCGCTTAGATGGATCCAGAGGATTTTCCAGGCGTTTGCGGCGAAAGGCCCCTTACAGGTCGATGAGCAGCTCCACTGGGCAGTGATCGGAGCCATAAATTTCTGCATGGATGCCCGCGCTCTGGATGTGCTCCGCCAATCGGGCGGAGACGCAGAAATAATCGATGCGCCATCCCGCATTTTTTTCCCGCGCGTGGAATCGGTAGGACCACCAGGAATACGCGCCCGCCCGTTCCGGATACAGATAACGAAAGGTATCGATAAAGCCGGCTTGCAGCAGCTCGCTAAATTTGCCGCGCTCCTCATCGGAAAAACCTGCTTTGCCCCGGTTGGGCTTTGGGTTTTTCAGATCGATCTCCTGGTGCGCCACATTCAGATCACCACAGAATACAACGGGCTTTTTTGCATCCAACACCTGCAAATAGGCGCGGAAAGCATCCTCCCACGCCATGCGGTAATCAATGCGGGCCAGCCCCTCCTGCGCATTCGGCGTGTAGGCGGTGACCAGGTAGAAGCGCTCAAATTCCAGCGTGATCACGCGGCCCTCCGTATCGTGTTCCGAAATGCCAAGCCCCAGCTGCACATGCAGCGGCTCCTCCCGTGAGAAGACCGCAGTGCCGGAATAGCCCTTGCGCTGCGCATAGTTCCAATATTGATGATACCCATCCAACGGCGGCTCCTTGAGCTCTACCTGCCCCTGTTGCACCTTTGTTTCCTGCAGGCAGATGATATCCGCATCCAGCGCTTGCATGCTTTCAAGAAAGCCCTTCGTCAGGCAGGCGCGGATGCCGTTCACATTCCACGAAATCATTTTTCGTATCATTGAGACACTCCCTCAGTAAAAGGCTGTTACCTGCTTAGTATAGCATAAAATCGCTTCCCCGCAAAGACGAATGGAAAAGAGTATGGCAAAATATTAATTACGATTTATAAATAATTATTAAATTTTTGCGAAACCCGTTGACTTCTTGCCAAAAATATAGTATGGTAATCTTGTGATCTGCTTTTATTTCCATAAAAACAGATCGTTAATGGATTATTTTAGGCAGAATAACGATTCTGCCTGCAATGAAGAAAGGGGTTTTTGGAATGAAGCAGAATATAAAGCGCCTCCTCGCGCTTGGGATGGCGGTGGTGCTGGCCCTTTCCCTCGCAGCCTGCCAGGGGGATGGGGGAGAGGAGGAGCCCTCGGCCGACCCGGCCGCCGTTTCGGAGAATCAGGAAGAAACGCTCGACGCAGCCGCCCCGGAGGATAGTACGGGCACTGATGTGGGCGGGGAGCAGCCAGAGGCCCCATCCGGGCAGGAGAATATAGACCCCTCCGGCACTCCGGGTCAAACAGAGCCGCAGCAGTCCGGCGGCGGGACGCCGACCCAATCCGGCGGAAAGACGCCTGCGGCCGACGCAATTAAAACAACAACCGATAAGGCCTATGTGCTTCAGCTCTATAAGGATTGCCTGGCCAATGTCAAGAGCCAGAAGCCGGGGCATGTGAAAAAGGAGTATCAGGCGATCACAAACCATAATCTGGGCAACACGATCGGCTCGGTGTTAGACCTTCTGGAAACATTGGATATTTTCAAAACGGAAGAGACCGCCGATGCCCGTGAAACGGCGAAGGGCGACAAGGAGCAGGGCCGGATGCTCACCTGCACGCTGAGCGATACAAGCGTGATCAAGAGCGCTTCCTGCACAAAGTCAGGCAATTACTACAAGGTCAAAATTGTGACGGCAACTGCTGTGGACCCAACCTCGAGCAGCAATTTTGGGAAGATTATGAAGCCTCTGGAGCACAGTGAAATTGATGAATACCTGGAGATGGGCATTGTAAAAGCGCTTGCTCCGATCGACGGCTATAAGCTGACCTATCGGGATTGCACGATTGAATTTACAATCAACGCTCAAAAGCAGTTCCAAAGCCTGAGCCAGACCATGCCCTGCGATATCCAGGCCTGGGGCAGAATCGCTTTCAGCTCACGGGAGCAGAGCGACCCCTTTAAGGCGACATTAACAAACTACGTGAAATTCAGCAACTTCCAGTGGTAGGTAGCGCCTGAAAAATAGACAAATCCTGATGATTCATACCGGTCTCCGGGCAGGGGGGGAGGCGCGTGTTCGCCGCCCCCCTGCCCTTTTCCATTTTGATTGGAGAAACTTCTATAAAAAGGTGTTATAGAAGAAAAATTCTATTGACTTTTTCCTTTCTTCGTTGTAGATTATAAATGCTCAAAACCATACGGATACATATTTTTTCATGTATGGTTAATAAATGGTGCAAGCGGTGTGTGCACCAGACATATTAGAAAGGGGTAGTTCACCAAATGAAGAAGAACCTGACCAAGCTTCTGGCGCTGATGATGGCGCTGGCGCTCGTTTTCTCCCTCGCGGCCTGCGGCGGAGATGGCACGGGTGAGGATGTAAGCAATGATCCCGCCAATGTTTCAGAAAATCAGGATGAAACGCTGGATCCTGCGAATCCTGACGTCAATGCGCCGAGCGAAGGCACCAGCGATGATGCCTCCGAGCCTGTCAGCGGCGAAGAAGCGCCGGATACAACTGCACCGGCCGATAATGACGTTACAACGCCGGGCGGCAAGACCACCCAGCCGGTAAATGCGGATAAGGGATTGAATACGACGGATAAAGCGGCCGTTATCAAAGCTTATCAAGATGCCGCTAAAAATTCGCCGAACGTGAAGCGAGTGCAGACCTTAGCGCTGACCCAAATTAATTTGGGGAAGGGCGACGGCAATAGCGATATGCTTATGGGCATTGCCAATAATATTATCAATAAGAACAATAATATCCAATCGGATGGCCTGCCAGGGAATTACGGCCTGCTGACGGCGAGCGATCTCTCTTCTGCAAGTGCGAAAACTTCAAATGGGGTTACCACTTTGACAATGGCTGTCAAAGATCAGACGGATTATGCGCAGGGTTATCCGGGTAGCTCTAAAACAGATGCTTGGGGCGCAGGTCCGTGCGGGCATGCCATCGGTGTGTTGGGGCCGGTCGATGATATCGTTGCGGAGTTCACGGGCAAGGTGGATAACAACGAGGATATTCAGGTGACATATACCAACGCTAAAATTACGATTACCATCAAAAACGGCAAGATCACTGGTGGCGAGATGGGGTATACCGCTAAAATTAAGGCTACTGATGTAAAGGTGTTAAAATTCATCCCAATTAGCGCAACTGGTACGATCACGTATCACTATACTATCAAAGGTTAGTTCTCAGTTTCTCTTGAAAAACTGAAAAGATAATTAAATCCCCACTGAATCTTAAATGACTTCAGTGGGGATTTGCTTATTGTAATGCCTTTGCTCGAACGACGGAAAATAAAAAAACAGCTGGGTAAAAAGTTTACCCGGCCGTTTGGTGGAGATGAGGGGAATCGAACCCCTTACCTCTTGCATGCGAAGCAAGCGCTCTACCAAGTGAGCTACACCCCCATATGAACTTGTTTAACCTAACATCTCAGCTGCGGGGTATATTATAACGCGCTTGCAGCTGTTTGTCAATATAAATTTTAAGAAGAGCCGCCCTTTGTGCTTAATAGCTGCGCGGTACTTATCTTTACATCCATAAAAAAGGCAGGGCAGGCCTCTCCTTCGGTTCCCTGACCGGTAAGGGAGAGGCCTGTGCTGCTTAAGATCTCGTTTTGTATGCCAACAGATGAATTTCTATACATTAAAGCGGAAGAGCACCACGTCCCCATCCCGCATTACATACTCCTTACCCTCGCTGCGGACAAGGCCCTTCTCCTTCGCCGCGGCCATGGAGCCATTGGCGATCAGATCCTCATAGGAGATCACCTCGGCCCGGATGAAGCCGCGCTCAAAATCCGAGTGAATCTTGCCAGCGGCCTGCGGCGCTTTGGTGCCGCGTTTGATCGTCCATGCGCGAACCTCCGGCTTGCCTGCTGTCAAATAAGAGATCAGGCCGAGCAGGTGATAGGAGCGCTGGATGAGCCTATCCAGCCCACTCCTTTCAAGCCCGAGATCAGCAAGAAACAGCGATTTCTCTTCTTTGGAGAGCGGTGCAATCTCCGCTTCGAGCTCCGCACAGATAGGGAGCACCTCCGCCCCCTCCTCTGCGGCAATGGCGCAGACTGCCTGATAGCGTGCATTGCTCTCAATGCTGTTTGCAAAATCCTCCTCGCTCATGTTGCAGGCGTAGATAACGGGCTTTGTGGTGAGCAGGGCAACCTCGTTGAGGATCGCCTGCTCATCCTCATCACACTCCACGCTGCGCGCAGGCTTGCCCGCCTCCAAAGCCGCCTTGACGCGCTTGAGAAAATCGATCTCCTTGGCCAGGCTTTTATCGCCCTTCATCGCCTTGATGCCACGCTCAATGCGGCGGTCGATCATCTCCAGATCGGCAAAAATCAGCTCCAAATTAATGGTTTCAATATCGCGGGCCGGATCAATGCTGCCCTCTACGTGGATGATATCGTCGTTTTCAAAGCAACGCACCACATGGATGATCGCATCTACCTCACGGATGTGGGAGAGGAATTTGTTGCCCAGCCCCTCACCCTTAGAGGCGCCCTTTACCAGGCCGGCAATATCGACAAATTCGATTGTTGCATGGGTGGTTTTGACGGGCTCATAGAGCTCTGTGAGCCGGTCCAGCCGCTCATCCGGCACGTCTACTACGCCGACGTTCGGCTCAATGGTACAGAATGCATAGTTTGCGGACTGGGCGCCCGCGTTTGTGATTGCATTAAACAAGGTACTTTTACCAACATTTGGCAATCCAACAATGCCGAGCTTCATAGCAATTTTTCCATCCTTCGTTTTATTTGTTATGGGACTTATTATAATCGGTTGCAGGGGATTTTTCAACTCGTGTTTTCGGTTGCTTTTTCGGCTCGGGTGGGGTATGATAACGGCGAAACAATCGAAATAATAGGAGATGAAGCAAATGGCGGATGATTACCAGGGCCTTATCAGTGAAGGCGAGGATTTTGACGGGACGGTTGTGCTGGCGGATGAGGAGGGGAACGAAATATCCTTCACCTTCCTCGATCTGCTGGAGTATGAGGGCGAGAGCTATGTGCTGCTGTTGCCAACGCAGGAGGATTTGGCAAACGAGGTGGTGATTCTGCGCGTCACAGAGGAGAATGGGGAGGAGTTTTACGAAGCGGTAGAGGATCTGGAGACGATTGAGGCCGTGTTCGCCCTGTTTCAACAGTTACAGGAGGAGAATAAGGCCTAAAACCGGAAAGCCAGACGACCGCCGGCTTCTCGAACTCAGCCGCTCACGCGGCTTCAAACAGGCGGGAGGTTCGCTTTTTGCCCTTCGGGCCAAAAAGCCCCCTCACGCGCACGCATATAGTGCCAGCAGCTGCCGCCTTGGCCTATCGTTCTGTTTGAGGCCCCGAACTGCTTACAGGCGCTGGGAGAACCCTCCCGGGGCCTTCAGTCTATCTCAGTGGCCGAAACCGTTCAATAGGCCAGCGCCGGCAAGCATCGTCTGTGCACAGCTGAATGGACTCCTTTTTCTACAATCAAAAGGCGATTGCAAACGAATTTTTGCAATCGCCTCTTATTTTTTGCGCTTTCGAAAGCGATGGTAAAAAAACACTTCAATAACGATCATTGCTGCCAAAACGGCTGGATAGGACCAGCGCCAATAAAGCTCCGGCATAAAGGTGAAATTCATCCCGTAAATGCCTGTAATGACCGTCAAGGGAGCGACCATGCCGGCGAGAAGCGTTAGCTTTTCGCTCGTTTCACTTTCCCGCATGGAAACGGCGCTATCGTAAGAATTCTGCACCTGTGCGACCAAATCCCCCAAGCTAGCGGCAAAGTCATATAACTTTTTCAGGCGTGTGCCAATGCCGGAAAAATATTTTTCGTTTCCACGGCGAATGAAGTGGTTTTCATTCATGTGAAAAGCGTCGCCCAGATAGATTAACGGGCGGATATATTTCTTCAGCAGGTTCACCTGTGCCTTGAGCTCGATGATTTTATGGAACTTCTCTTTAGCTGCATAGACGAGGATATCCATCTCCAGATCCTCCAAGCGATCCTCTAACGTCTCCAGCGTTTGCGACATCCGATCTAGGATAAAATCAAAGAGAAGATAATAGAGAAAATTGTGGGTGGCTTTGCGCGAGCCTTGCGTCCTTTTCTGTAAAAACGCGAGTAGCTCTGCGCGCAGCGGCTCGTTATTGAGGATCAGCACGAGATAATCAGCCCCGATATACAGATCAATTTCCTCAAAGACCAGACGCTCTCCTTCAAACGAAAAACAGTTCACCGTGATAAAATCATAGCTTTCAAAGCTTTCAAACCGGGCGTAGTCGTCAATGGTCAGGCATTGCTCGACAGTATCCTCATCAAAGCCAAAGCTTTCTCGCAGCTGTAAAAGCTCCATGTTATCGCTGATGAGAAAAAGGCCCGGCGTGGTGGGATCCCAGCTGTTGGTTTTTAAGGGCTTTAAAGCGCCCTCCCGAATGCCGAACGCCTGCACAACTGCTCCTCCTTCCGGCATTATGTATAAAAACAGGCGGGATACCCCGCTTGTTTCGTATATCACTTTTATAGCATCCGTGTATAACATGCATCGGTTTTCAGCGCCATGACCGCGCCCCTGGCAGCGTTATCTTCCTTGCCTTCGGGCAAGGAAGGCTGCATCATCTGCCTTGCCGGGAACATGGCCACAGGCTGAAAACTCCCAAGAACCGCTCCAGCGGCTTTAGGTGAGGGGATCGCAAGGCCGCAGGACACGGTTGGGCTCCCCTTGTATGCGGATGCTATCTGTGCGCCAACTCAGGCGGGCGTAATCGTATCCGTGGTGATGTAGCGAATGCCCCATTGATAGGCTTTGTCGTGCGCCTGGATCGTATTAATGGTCCATACGCCGGCCTCCAGCCGGCTCTCCTGCAGGGCCTTCAGCCGGTCGTCCGTGTTGTAGCTGTCGCTAAGTTTAAAATCCAGCCCGGCGCTGATCGCTTTGCAGCGGTCGATCGCCTCTGGTGAGGCTTCGTCGGAGAGATACCATAGGTGTATTTCCGGGGCAAGGCTGCGGATCCTTTCAAGCTGCTCGTAGCTGAAGGAGAGAATCACACAGGTCTCCGCCACTCCTTTCTCCCGCAGCGTGGCGACGATTTCCTCCAAGCCGTTGAGGCCGTTTTCCTTTTTAATTTCCACACAAGGGGTCATTTCATAGCGCTGGCATTCCTCCAGCGCCTGTGCAAACGTAGCGATTTTCAGCCCGGGATAATTGGCATAGTTGGCGCCGTTGTCATAGGAATATTCCTGCAGCTGTGCGTAGGTCATCCGGTGAATATTGCCGTAGCCATCCGTCATCCGCTTGATGTTAGCGTCGTGAGAAAGCACCCAGACGCCATCCTTTGTGCGCTGAAGGTCGAATTCTACCCCCCAGAAGCCGGCCTTGCCGGCTTCCACTAGAGCCGGGATCGAATTCTCCGGCGCAACGGCGGAAAAGCCCCGGTGCGCAATGTAGCGCGGCTCATCCCCCGCCTGCACCGCGGTGGATTGCGCTGCGTGGAGCACTGGCTTTGCCTCTACCCTCGGGTTGGTGAGAACGTGAAAGATGATGAGCCCTGCGGCGGCCAGCACCAGCACGGCCGCCAATACGCCTAAAATAATTTTTCCCTTCTTTGTCATGTTCATTCCCTCCAGAGCGCCCTTTACGGGAGATACTGCACATAGGCGGTTTTTCCCTCCGATTGATAGCCAGCGCGCTGATACAGCTTGTGCACATTTGGCTCGCTGTGGCCAGTGACCAGCATCATCTTGTAACAGCCGGCCTCCCTGGCCAGCTCTCTGGCGCGCTCCAGCAGCGCTCCGGCCAATCCTTGGCCGCGATGCGCCCGGCTGGTTACCACATACTCCACCAGCGCATAAGGCCGTTGCCCATGCGTCAGGCTGTCGATCACCGTAACAGTGACGGAGGAGAGGATGGCACCGCCCTCCGCCGCGACCAGCGTGTGGATGTTTTCTCTGCTCAGCAGCCGCTGCCAGACGGCCTGCACGCGCTCATCCATTTCCGGCATGGTATTATCGTTGAGCTGCGTATACAGCTTCAAGAGCCCCTCCAGGTCTGAATAAACGGCCTCGCGAATGCAGATGGACAAATTACCTCACACTCCTCTCTCCGATCAAATCCTCTCCCTGAGAAGGGGGATCAAGTGTTTTTCATGATTACGCTTTCAATTACGTTGGCAACGTCCTCACAGTTATCGCAGCATTTTTCCAGCCGGTCCAGTGTTTCCGTCCAGGCCATTACAACAATCGGATCCTTCTCCTCCAGGTAGAGGCTGTGCACTGCGTCGAGGTAAAGCTTATCGCCGACCTCCTCCGCGTGATTGACCTCGACGATCTTTTTGTGGATTACATCGGATTTTTTAAAGTTATGCAGCTCCCGCAATGCTTCCCGCAGCGTTGTGCAGCAGCTGACGATTACCTCGGCGAATGAGAGTGCTTCTGCACGGATGGCTTTGATGTTATACATATAAAGCCGCATCAGCACATCCTCTACGGCATCCATCACATCGTCGGTTTCCTGGGCAAGATCAATGATATCCTCCCGTTCAATGGGGGCAATGAATTCCACCATAAGCCGGTTCATCAGCTCATGCTTGCACAAATCAGCCTCATGCTCGATTTTGTGGATTTCCGCAAGCTTTTTGGGGAGCGTATACGGGTCAAAAGTGCGCAATGTCTCCAAAAGCATTTCCGCCCCTTGGCAGGCATAATCCGCCATGCGGACAAATGCGTCAAAATAATTGTAACCCTTCTTTTTGGCCATATTTGGTCCGTTCCTTTCTCATTTATATTCTGTATCCCCTTAAAAAATCAGCATAAACAGCTTTGCCATCAAATATCCGATAAAGCCGCAGCCGGGGAAGGTCAGCACCCAGGCCAGCACCATTTCACGCACGACCCCCCAGTTGACAGAGGAGAGCCGTTTGGAAGCGCCGACGCCCATGATGGCGGTTGTTTTGGTGTGCGTTGTGCTCACGGGGATACCGGTCAGGGAAGAGAGCAGCAGGCAAAGCGCGCCCGCAAGATCTGCGGAGAAGCCCTGATAGGCCTCGAGCTTGACCATATCCATGCCGACAGCCTTGATGATGCGGTACCCACCGATCGAGGTGCCCAGCGCCATGACGAGGGAGCAGAGAATCATTAGCCACATTGGAATGACAAAACTCTCCGCCTGCCCCTGGCCTTGCGCCAGGGCAATGCCCAGCATGCAGATGCCCATGAATTTCTGGCCATCCTGCGCGCCATGCATAAAGGCCATTGCCGCGCCCCCCACAACCTGTGCCTTTTTAAAAAAACGGGTGGTTTTGCGGCGATCCATACTTTTACAGATTGCTTCCAGAATCCGCACGATGACAAAACCGGCGACAAAGCCGAGCACAGTGGAAAGGACAAGGCCGTAGATAACCTTAATCCACTCGCTGCCATTAATGCCGCCCAAGCCGCCCTGCATGGCGATTGCCGCGCCGGATACCCCCGCGATCAGGGCATGGCTCTCGCTGGTGGGGATGCCGAACACCCACGCCGCTGTGGCCCAGAGCACAATCGCAAACAGCGCGGCGCACAGGGCAACCAGGGCATCATGGGCGTCGCCGCCGAAATCGACCATATTGGAGATGGTTTCCGCCACAGTGGCGTTGATCTTTGTCATCACCAGTACGCCAAGGAAGTTGCAGGCCGCAGCCATCAAAATTGCCGCCTTGGGCTTGATTGCACGGGTAGAGACGCAGGTGGCAATCGCGTTGGGCGCATCCGTCCAGCCGTTGACGAGGATCACGCCCATGGTCAGCGCAAAGGTGATCAACAGGGCGGGGCTGGAAACCAGATGGCTCAAAAAAGAGGACAATTCAATTGTCATACAGGTTCTCCTTTTTTTCTTTTTCAATGCGTCATCTATCAAAACAGACGTGGAGGAGCCTCCCGCTAGGGCCTTTCTGAATTGCCGGCATCTCAGCAGAGGATCCCGGCGAATTCACATACTTTAAACCAAAATATAGTATATAACAAAAAAGAAACGTTAGCAAGCAGGGGAAAGCCTTTTCGGAGGCAGCAGAGCCGTGTGCGGGCGGTATATAGCGGATTTAGCGGCGCTATACCGCCGGGGCAGGCAAATTAAGATGCCGGCAGAGTTTTTTAAAGCGGTGAAAAATGATTATTTGGGAAGCAAATTCGTCATTTTGCTGGTTTTCAAAACGGGAAGCATCTTGATTTTTGTCTGAAACCCTGTATAATAAAAACAATCGGAAAGGTATGGGATTGGACTATGGAAAAAATAACGCTGCCAAACGGATTCCGCATCCTGCTGGAACCCGTGAAGTGGGCACACAGCGCCACAATGGGCATCTGGGTGGGGAGCGGATCCCGCTATGAAATGCCGCAGAATGCTGGAGTTTCTCACTTTATTGAGCACATGCTGTTTAAGGGGACAGCCCGCCGCTCCGCTCTGGAAATTGCGGAGCAAATGGATGAAATCGGCGGCGCGCTCAACGCCTACACCACAAAGGAATATACCTGCTTTTATGCCCGCGCGCTGGACCGGCACGTCAGCACAGCGTTTGACATCCTCTGCGATATGCTCACCCAACCCGCCCTGGCGGAAAAGGATATGCAGACGGAACGCGGCGTCATTTTAGAAGAACTGCACATGTATGAGGATAGCCCCGAGGATATCTGCGCAGATCGCCTGTATGAGGGTGTCTGGCAGGGAGATATGCTCGGCGCGAATATTCTAGGCGGGCGGAAAACCGTTTCTACCTTAACGGCGGAGGATTTGCGTGCCTACATGCGCCGTTTCTACACGCCGGAGCGGATGGTGGCTTCCATCTGCGGCCGCTTTGACGAGCGAGAGATTGTGCGCCTGTGTGAAGAAAATTTTGGCGTGCTGCAAAACACGGGCAACCCCGTCTCTGCCAGTGCGGCAGCCTATCACCGCTGCATCACCCTGCGCAGGAAGGATTTTGAGCAGACGCAGCTGGCCCTTGCCATGCCCGGCATTGGCGCGCAGGATGAGCGCCGCTTTGCCATGCGGCTGCTGATGTCCATCCTCGGTACATCCTCCTCCTCCCGCCTGTATCAGCGCATTCGTGAGGAGCTGGGGCTAGTTTATGAAATTGAATCCTTCTCCGCCTCTTATCTGGAGGCGGGAATTCTCGGCATCGATATGGCGCTCTCGCCCCGCAATGAGAAAAAGGCATTGCAGGAGGCGCTGCGCATCATGAAGGGCTTTTCCGGCTCTATCACGCAGCGGGAGCTGGCCCGTGCCAAGGAGCAGTATCTCTCCGGGCTTATTATGAATTCGGAATCCACCCAGTCCCGCGCCTCCCAGATGGGGCGCGGAGAACTGCTCTATAACGAGGTGAAGAGCATAGATGAGCTCATGGAGCGTGTGCGCGCGGTTACGCTGGAGGAGGTGCAGGCGTTGGCGCAGGAGTTTTTGCGGTTTGACCAGCTTTCCCTTTCTGCAGCTGGCCGCGTGAAGAAGGAGAAATTTTATCGAGGGATGCTGGAAACGGCGCTGTCATAGTGCCCAATGGGGGGAGCGGCGTGCTGGATTGCCATATTCATTTGGAAACGGGGCCCTATACCCTACAATGGGTAGAGGAATATGTCCGCTTTGCACAGGAGCGCGGGCTTTCGGAGATTCATCTGCTGGAGCACAGCTATCTTTTCCCGGAGTTTTTGCCTATGTACGAGGCCGTCCAGCAGGAGAGCAGTTTTATTGACGGTTGGCTAAACCGTAAAGGCGGCAAGCGCAGCTTTGCGGAATATCTCCGGCTTGTGGACGAGGCGCGCCGAGTGCGGTGGCCGGTTCGGCTCCGGTTTGGGCTGGAGGTTTGTTATATTCCCGGGTCGGAGGCACTGGTTCAATCGATTGCCCGTGAGGCGGGGTTGGATTTTCTGGTAGGCAGTGTCCATTTCATTGATGCATTCGCCTTTGACCACACGCCTGCGCTTTGGGAAGGTGTGGATATTGATTGGGCCTACCGCCGCTTTTTTGAAAGGAGCATTCAGCTTGCATCCTGTGGCCTTTTTGATGGGTTGGCGCATCCGGACAGCATAAAGCTTTTTGGGCATCAGCCTTCTTTTGCGCTGGAACCATTTTATGAGCGGTTGGCTGCGGCGCTGGCGCGCAGCGGGATGTATGCAGAGCAGAACAGCGGCGTTTTTCGCCGAACAGGCGCGCCTGTGGGTATGGAGCCCGCACTGCTGGAAGAGATGCGCCATGCAGGCGTCCGGCTTCAAACCGGATCGGACGCGCATTGCCCGGAGGATGTTGGGCGCGGGCATGCGTACGACAGGAGAGCATAAAAGCGCTCCCTTCCTCGCTATGTGCGGGGAGGGGAGCGCTTTGTATACATAATAGCGCCGCTCTTGCTGTTCAGCTTTTAGAAAAACGGCTTTCAGGCGTGCACAGATGACGCTTGTCTGCGCTGCGGCTATGCTGACGCGTCTCCCAGAGCTCCGCTTGCCAGCGTAACCAGCACGAGCTCAGGCGGATTGTGCAGCCGCAGTGGGAAGAGGCTGTTCCCCAGACCACGGCTGACGATCATCGTGGTGCTCCTCGCCGTGTGCAGCCCGGCCGTATATTTGGGAAAAACGCCCTGGCCCGGGGCATACAACCCGCCGATGCCAGGCAGGCGGAATTGCCCGCCGTGCGCATGGCCGCAAAACACCAGCGGGATGCCGGCTTGCGCATATGTAGCGAGCCGCTCCGGATGATGCGCCAGCAGAATAGTGAAGCGCGGATCACCCTCAAGCAGCTCATGCAGCGTAGGGAACAAGCAGTCGCGCCCATCCTGCCGGTTTTCCGCCGTCTGGCAGGTTTCGTCGGATACGCCTGCAATCCGAATCGAATCGCCGGCCCGGGCGATTGTTTCGCACCGGTCATCCAAAACATGGACACCGGCCTGTGTTAACGCACGAAGAACGGCCGGCGCTTTGCCCGACCAGTTTTCATGATTTCCTGTGACAAAATACAGCGGCGCAATTTGGGCCGCGCCGCGGACAAACTCCCATGCGGCGCCGCTTTCCCTCCGGCGGCGGTCAATCAGATCCCCGGTCATCACAATACAGTCCGGCCGGACTCCCCGCAACGCGGCAAGCAGGCGCGACTGCCCGGCGCCGAAGCATTTATCGTGCAGATCGGCTACCTGTGCAATACGAAAGCCGTCAAAGGCGGCGGGCAAGCCGCTGCTGCGATACGTCAGCCGTGTTGTTGATAATGCGTTGTTTTCTAGGTAACACACCGCTCCGGCAGCAGCTGTGAAGCAGCCCGCCGCCAGGCAGGCATAAACGGTCCTTTTTTGCAAATGCGGCGCCTCCTCATGTGTTCTGATAAACGGTTTCACCATCTTTTATAGTGGCGAGCACCTCGATGCTTCCGATCTCGTTTGCAGGGATTTTCAACGGGTTGGCGCTCAAAATCACAAGATCTGCCCGCTTTCCGGGATGAATCGAGCCCTTTTCCTGCTCCTCAAAATACTGATAAGCGGCGTTGATCGTCACGCCGCGCAGTGCCTCCAGTGGAGAGATGCATTCCTCCCTGCCGAGCACGGCGCCGCCCTGCGTCTCACGGGTGACCGCACACTGCACCGTGCGCAGCATATCCGGCGGCAGAACGGGCGTATCCTGATGAAACGTATAGGGCAGGTCAAACGCAAGAGCCGAGCGGGCCGGGCTGATCGTGTCGGCCCGGCTGCCCAAGTTCCGGCGATGGATATCCCCCCAGTAAAAAATGTGCGCGATAAAAAACGAAGGAATCATACCAAGGCTTTTCATGCGGGTAAGCTGATCGCGGCGCACGGCCTGTGCATGGATCATCACAGGGCGAAGCCCGGCTGCATCCGGGTGGGCGGCCAACGCCCGCTCATAGCAGCGCAGCAGCTGCTCAGCCGCCGCGTCGCCGTTGCAGTGCGCCAGCAGCTGCGTGCGCTCCTGCAGGGCGGTTTCGATCATTTGCAGCACTTGTTCATCTGAGTAGACCGGGTAGCCGCAGTACCCATCCGCAGCGCCCTCATAGGGCTCGCTCAGCCAGGCTGTGCGCCCCTGAGGGGAGCCGTCCAGGATGATTTTGTAGCCGCCGAGGCGAAAATGATTGCGGTAGCCGCCGCAGTATTCCGGGTGCTGCCGCAATAGCTCCGGGCTCTTTTTGAGGTCTGCAAAGCCTACGGTATCCACGTGCAGAGAAGCGCCGCAGAGAAGCGTAAGGCCGGGCTCCTGCAGCAGGCCGTCCTGTACCGTAGCGACGCCATGCTTTACATATTCCTGCTCCGCCTGCCGCAGCAGTGCCCGCTGCCGCGCCATATCCGGCGCGGGGACGAGAGCGGAAACTGCCAGAAACGCCTTTTCCTCCAGATAACCGCTGGGCTCGCGGGAGCCCTCCACACGCCCAATGTGGCCGCCCTCCGGATCCGGCGTGCCGGCGCGGATATCCGCAAGCTCCAGCGCGCGCTGGTTGACGGCGCCCATATGGCCGGATTGATGTGTGACCATGATCGGGAACTCGGTGCTGATGGAGTTGAGCAGCGCTTTATCCGGATGTGCGCGCTCGGCAAGCTGGTTGTGATCATAGCCAAAGCCGATGAGCCACGCGCCCTTTTCCAGAGCATGTGTGTTTAAAAAATCTAGAAGAAGCTGCCGGAGCCCAGCAAAGCTTTTCGCGCCGGATAAATCCGCAAAAGCCAGCGTGCTGGCCAACGCTGTGATGTGGCTGTGCGCGTCAATAAAGGCGGGCATCAGCGTTTTGCCCTGCAGGTCGACGCGTGTGACCTCCCGCCCGCAGGCCGCCTCTACCTGCCGCCTGGCGCCAACGGCGCGAATGCGGCCCTTCTCCACCAGAACAGCCTGCGCAGATAGCTGCGGCTCCATGGTTAGAATATCGCCGTTTTCAAACAGAACACCCGGCATTGCATCATCCCCTTTTATGCTGGGGTTAGTATGCCCAATTTTTCAGCCGCCTGCCCTCTCTTCTACAGCTTGCCGGACATAAATCAGATGCGGCATCTCCTTGCCGCGATAGCGCTTGATGATTTCGCCCTCCACATGCATTCCGAGCCGCTCCGCTACGCGGCGGGAGGGCCGGTTTTCCGGCCGGATTTCCGCAATCACCTCCGGCGCGCCACGGCCCTGGAAGGCCTCTTCCATCAAAGCGCGTGCGCCCTCGGTGGCAAGCCCCAGCCCCCAGCAATCCCGCCGGAGCAGGTAGCCAAGGCCCAATCGCTTTGCGCCGTTTACCTCCTCCATCAGCAGGCCGAGCATCCCGGCAAGCTCCCCGGTGTCCTGCCGGAGCGCCGCCAGGTAGCCGCAGCGTTCTTCCCGGTAGCGGGCGCGGTTTGTTTGAATCCAAGCCTCAATCTCTGCGTCGGAAAACGCGTGCTCCCAGGCGTACATAACCTCGATATCCTGCAAAATTGGGCGCAGTGCGTCCACATCCGCTGGCGAGAGCTCCCGCAGCGTCAGGCGGCGGGTTTGCAAAACAATATGCATTTTCATCCTCCTTGCGGTACCATCAATCTGTGCTGCTTTGACTTAGGAGGATGGAGAGCATCCCCTCCGGATCCTCCAGAAAACGGCGAGTCAGCCTATAGTGCTCTGTTTGCCGGTAAGGCGTTTTTTGCACGCCCTCCGGTGTGAGCACATAAATGTCCGCGCCAGGGTAGGCCATTAAAATGGGCGAATGCGTTGCAATGATGAATTGGGAGCCGAGGCCCGCCAGCTCGTGCATCCGGGCGAGCATCGTCATCTGCCGCGCAGGGGAAAGCGCGGCCTCCGGCTCATCAAGCAGATATAGCCCCTCTCCACCGAAGCGGTTGAGCAGCAGGGTAAGAAAGCTCTCCCCATGCGACTGCCGGTGCAGAGAGACGCCGCCATAGCTCTCGACCACAGGACGGCCGATAGTAACATCGCGATCCAGCCGTTCGATCTCTGTGGCGACGTTATAAAAGCTTTCCGCACGCAAAAAGTAGCCGTCGCGCGGCCGGCGGCCTTTGGCTACCTCCAACGCGCGGTAGAGTGGGGCGTGCGTTTCGTTAGTGGAAAATTGAAAATTTTTGCCTCCACCCTCGGCATTGAAGCCGCAGCAAATAGCAAGCGCCTCCAGAAGGGTGGATTTGCCTGACCCGTTCTCCCCACAGAAAAAGGTGACCGGGCTTTGAAAAACAAGCTCCCGCCAGTTTTTTACCACGGGCAGGCTCCAGACATAGCTGCCCCCGGCGGCCTGCTCGCGTCGGAGCGCAACGCGCTTGAGGTAAAGCGGATTCATGCCTGCACAGGTCCCTTCCAATTTTTTCATTCGCAATGGAGAAACTTGCAATGACGCAAAGCGTGTGCATGGCGAGCTGCGCAATTGCCAAACTGTGCTCAACCAGCGCGCCCGCATGGGCAAAACCACGGCTCAGTCATTTTTTGGCCTGACCATCGCTCTTTGCCGTTTTGGCTGCAGTTATGGCGGCATGCTCTGCGCTGAGCTCGGAAAAAAGACGCTCAAACGCCCAGCTCCGGTTAGAGGGGGTGACAACTGCCTTGATCGCCCCAAGGCCGAGCCCGGCGCTGCGCATGGCGCGCAGGACCTCCTGCTGCTTCTTGGGCTCCACACCGCTAAAGAGGATAACAGCCCCCTCATAGGGCTCCTCTTTGCCGGGCTGGGGCTGAGGGCTCGCCAAAAAGGCGGCTACCGTCTGCCCAAGGGAGGCCTCCGGCAGCGCGCGGGCTTCAATCCCGCGCTGTGCCAGCAGCGACCGGAGTGCGGCGCCCTCTTCTGTTTCAGCTTCCAGATGATACAGTACGGCTGTTGCCGGCTGTGAAGCAATGATACGCGCTTTGATAGCAATCGCTCCCTTCTCAGTCTGCTAGGAATCGGATATAGGTTCTGTCATCAAAGGATGCCGACCCCGGCTGAAGGCCCTTTGTGGAAGGAAAAAGCCGCATACACAGCGGGTCCTCCGCCAGGATACGGCACAGGGCCGCTTCACTTTCCGCAAGCGTCTGGCAGAGCAGGGGGTAGCCGTCGCTTGCCAGCACAACCTCCTCACCCGGCGCGACCGGATAGACAGCCGCTTGCTCCGGATGAATAGGGAAGCCATCGAGCACCGGGTAGGCGAAAGGGCCGCTGCTGTTGGCGAGCAGGCTTTGCCCCTCCAGCAGCGGCAGGATGAAGGCGCGGCCGGGATCCTCCCGCCGCAGCTGCTCCTGTGGCACGCCGCGCAGAAGCATGAGCTCCAAAAACAGCGCTCTTGCCTGCTCTGTGGCCGTATCAACGCGCTTCTTGTGAGCATAAACCTGGCCGCCCAGCCGGCAGCAACAATCCCCAAAGGCCCAAATTTCCCGCCGGGCGGCGCTGTAAAGAATGCAGTTTGCCTGCATGCGCAGCGAGCGGTCTTCCTGCGCGGCCGCATAGCTGCTGCCGTATGCCTTGGCCAATGCATGGTTGAGAAACAGCAAAGACTCCTCACAGGAGGCTAGTGTGGGCAGCCCCGGCAGCGCGGCTATCAGCGCTTCCATCGCCATGCGCCCGCCCGTTTTTTGCTGATGCGGGGGGCAGCGCTTTGCGGTGACGCCATCGATTACCGCGATAAAATCGCCGCTGGTAAATAGACCGTCTTCACATTGCGCCGGGTCGCCTGTTTTGGAGGCGATAAATTGCTCAATGATTTGCGGCATGGCGAAGCCACCTCCCGATACACGGATATTATCTTTATTTTAGCATCCTTTGGGCTTCCCGTAAAGCAAAGGGGAGGAAAGGCGCAGCAGAAAAGGTGTAAAACAAAAAAAGCGCTGCGCTCCCGATTAGATGGAACGCGGCGCTTGATTCCTGATTCTGTTTGCAAAACCAAAGGAGACCTGTGCAGGGAGCGGACGTTATTTTACAATGCTTTCGCCCGTCATTTCCTTCGGCTGGGGAAGGCCCATAATCTTGAGCATCGTTGGAGCGATATCGCAGAGCCTGCCACCCTCGCGCACCTCGCACGGATAGCCGAAGACGATAAAGGGAACGGGGTTTGTTGTGTGCGCGGTGAAGGGGGAGCCGTCCGCCTCATACATTTTATCCGCATTGCCGTGATCAGCCGTGATGAGCATTGCGCCGCCCATCTGGCTAACCGCGTCGGCCACGCGGCCCACGCAGGTATCCACTGTTTCCACCGCTTTGACGGCTGCCTCAAACACGCCAGTGTGGCCGACCATGTCGCAGTTGGCAAAATTGAGGATGACCGCATCATATTTGCCGCTGAGGATCCGCTCCACCACCTGATCAGTCACCTCGGGCGCGCTCATCTCCGGCTGAAGATCATAGGTGGCCACCTTCGGGGAGGGGACGAGCACACGGTCCTCGCCGGGGAAGGTTTTCTCCACGCCGCCGTTGAAGAAGAAGGTTACGTGGGCGTATTTTTCTGTTTCTGCAATGCGAAGCTGCGTTTTGCCCAGGCTCGAGAGGTATTCGCCAAAGGTATTATCCAGCGATTCCGGCCGGAAGGCGACATCCACATTCGGCATCGTCGCGTCATACTGCGTCATGCAGACATAGTGCAGGGGGAAGAAGCCGTTGCGGCGTGTAAAGCCGGTGAAATCGGGATCGACCAGCGTGCGAGTGATCTCACGCGCACGGTCAGGGCGGAAGTTAAAGAAAATCACACTGTCGTTCGCCTTGATGCGCGCACTGGCCTCCTGCGAGCAGACGGTCGGGAGCACGAATTCGTCGGTGAGGTGCTTGCCCTCCTCGTCGATGGTCTCATAGGATTGACGGATCGCAGCCACAGGCTCCTCTGCCTGGATGCCCTCGCCGTAAACCATGGCGGCATAGGCCTTCTCCACACGCTCCCAGCGGTTGTCACGATCCATCGCGTAGTAGCGGCCCATGACTGTGGCGATCTGCCCCACGCCGATCTCCTGCAGCTTCTGCCCGCACTCG
Organism: uncultured bacterium; assembly: GCA_949283655.1. Classification (GTDB taxonomy): domain Bacteria; phylum Bacillota; class Clostridia; order Oscillospirales; family Acutalibacteraceae; genus Fimivicinus. Next base: position 50,035 of record CASDTH010000032.1, on the reverse strand, counting down.
GCAACGTAATCCGCGCCGGAGGCGGGGGGAACATCGCGCCCGTCAAGCAGGCAGTGGACATAGACCTTTTCAAGGCCCATGCGCTTTGCAAGCTCCACCAGTGCCCAGAGGTGGGTGTTGTGGCTGTGCACGCCGCCGTCAGACATCAGGCCGATCAGATGCAGGGAAGCGCCGTTATCAATCGCTGCCTGCACCGCGCCGGTTAGGGCCGGATTCCGGAAGAAATCTCCGTCCGCAATAGATTTGGAGATACGCGTCAGCTCCTGATAGACAACGCGGCCGGCGCCGATATTGGTGTGGCCAACCTCGCTGTTGCCCATCTGCCCGTCCGGCAGGCCAACATCCATGCCGGAAGCGCCAATATACGTCATCGGGCAATTGGCCATCAATTCATCCAGCCGGGGTGTTTTCGCAGCTGTGATGGCGTTACCGTAGTCGGAGGGGTTGTGGCCGAAGCCATCCATAATACACAAAACAAGGGGCTTTTTCATCATAATAAATGCTTCCTCCTGATTTTCACAAAGAAAAACGGGCGGGCTGTGTTCCCGCCCGTTGGGGTGATCTGATGCTTATTTAGAAGCGGCCTTTACGATCTCTGCAAAATCTGCTGCTTTCAGGGAGGCGCCGCCGATCAGGCCGCCATCCACATCCGGCTGAGCAAGCAGCTCCGCAGCATTTTTCGCGTTCATGGAGCCGCCATATTGCACGACGAAGGCGTCTGCCGCCGCACTGTCATACAGGCCGGCGATCACAGTGCGGATGTAGTGGTTGACCTCGTTGGCCTGCTCCGCTGTGGCAGTGCGGCCTGTGCCGATGGCCCAAACAGGCTCATAGGCGATGATCACGCGGGAGAGTTCCTCCTTGGAGACGCCGCCGAGCGCAACCTTCGTTTGCAGGCCGACCACCTCAAAGGTGATGCCCTGCTCGCGCTGCTCCAGCGTTTCACCCACACAGAGGATCACGGTGAGGCCCGCATCCAGTGCAGCGCGCACGCGCTTCTGGACGGTTACATCCGTCTCGCCGAAATAGGTGCGGCGCTCGCTGTGGCCGATAACGACATATTCCACACCCAGCTCTGTGAGCATCTCTGTGGAGATCTCACCCGTGTAAGCACCGCTCTTTTCCCAGTGGCAATTCTCTGCGCCAACCTTGATATTGGAGCCCTTTGTAGCCGCAAGCGCCGCCTGCAGATCCACATAGGGCACACAAATGACGACGTCGCAGCCCGCATCCTTGACGAGGGGCTTCATCTCCTCCACCAGGGCGGTGGTTTGAGAGGGGGTTTTGTTCATCTTCCAGTTGCCGGCGATAACGGCCTTGCGCAGCTGTTTATTCATAAGCTTATCGTCTCCCTTTTTTTGATGATGATACAGCCAAACAGGGCGGAGAATGCTTTCCGCCCTGTACACTGATGCCAAGTTTACTTATTTATCGTTGAGGCATGCGATGCCGGGCAGCTCCTTGCCCTCCAGGAATTCAAGCGAGGCGCCGCCGCCGGTGGAAATGTGCGTCATCTTATCTGCAAAGCCGAGCTTCTGCACGGCAGCTGCGGAATCGCCGCCGCCGATGATGGAGATCGCGCCGCTATCCGCCACGGCCTTTGCCACCGCGATTGTGCCGCTGGCAAAATTATCCCACTCAGAAACGCCCATCGGCCCGTTCCACACAACGGTGCCCGCGCCCCGGATTGCATCTGCGAACAGTTTCTCCGTGCGCGGCCCGATATCGAGGCCCATCCAACCATCCGGAAGGTCGTCAGAATCCACCGCCATGGATTCAGTATCCGGCTTGTACTCTTTGCCGACCCGGTTATCTACCGGGATAAGGAATTTTACGCCCTTTTCCTTTGCCTTCTGCATCATTTCACCGGCGAGCTCAACCTTATCATCCTCGCAGATGGAGGTACCGATCGGATGGCCGAGCGCTTTGAAGAAGGTGTAGGCCATGCCGCCGCCAATGATGAGCGTATCGACCTTGTCGATAAGGTTTGTAATTACGCCGATCTTATCGGAAACTTTAGCGCCGCCGAGGATGGCGACAAAGGGACGCTTTGGGTTGGCGAGCGCGCCGCCCATGACGGAGATTTCCTTCTGGATTAGATAGCCGCACACGGCGGGCAGATAATCGGCAACGCCGGTTGTGGAGCAATGCGCACGGTGCGCGGAGCCAAAGGCGTCGTTTACAAAAATGTCGGCCAGGGCGGCAAACTTCCGGCTCAGCTCAGGGTCGTTTTTGGTTTCGCCCTTTTCAAAGCGGACGTTTTCCAGCAGCATAGCCTCGCCATCCTGCAGGGAGGCGGCAAGCGCCTGCGCGCTCTCGCCCACAACGTCGGAGGCCATTTTGACCTCTTGCCCCAGCAGCTCAGAAAGCCGCTTTGCAACGGGCGCGAGGGAAAACTCCGGGTTGGGCTCCCCCTTCGGGCGGCCAAGGTGGGAGCAGAGGATGACCTTTGCTTTTTGGCCAAGCAAATATTTGATTGTGGGCAGGGAGGAGACAATGCGCTTATCGCTTGTGATTTCGCCATCCTTCAGCGGGACGTTGAAATCGCAGCGCACAAGCACTTTTTTACCCGCTACATCGATATCCTCGATCGTCTTTTTGTTCAGCGCGTTCATCAATAACCATTCCTTTCCTGTGGGTGAATCACGACCCTGCCGGCTTGCGGCTGCGCGCTTCACCCTGAATATGCTTTTCGAGCTTCCTTTTTGCCTTTTACGCGGTAAATATTGTATAACACAGAGGAATAATTTGCAAGTGGCAAACGGCCTAAACCTAAGCGGATAGATTGTTAAAAAACTGTCATAGTGGAGAGGCTTTGCAGGGAAGAAAACTGCCAGTGGGGCTGTTACCACCTTCGGTAATCAGATATCGCGAATGCGGCGGCGGCCATAAACAGCATTGCCGGGAGGAGAGCGGGGTCGAGCGGCACGGCTGGTTGAGCGGCTGCCGGGGTGGTAGCGCCCTGCACAGAGGCGGATGATGGCGGCGCTGTTTCCAGCGGGCTTTGCTCACTGGTTTTAGGCGCTGCGCTCTTGCAGCTGGCAGAGGGCGCGGACTGTGAACTGCTGGGCGCCGGCTGGCGGGAGGTGGCTGCCGCAGCCTCCTCTGCGGAGCTCTCAGCTCCGGTAGAAGCTGCCGTGCCCGTGAGGGAAACGCTGCTGCCCGAAACATACTGTACACCTGGCCCATTCACCTGATCGTCAACGCCCTCTGTGTCCACATAAAAGGCGGAGGCAAGGCCGGCGGCTGCCGCCCCGAGTTGGCTGATTTTTTCCTCCAGGAGCGTACCTCGCAGGCTGGTCTCCACGGAGAAGCCCATCAGCTTTGTAAGCGTTCCAACACGCATGGATGCGAGCAGGCTGAGCGCAGGCTTCCAGAGCGCGCCTGCATGCTCCGTAAGGTAGCCAGTGTCAAGCTTCAGGCCGTCGAGCATTTTTTGCCCGATTGCACCGATGGCGGGGATCACCTGCTCGGAAAGCAGAGCGTTTGTCAAAGAAGGGTTCAGCTGCTCAAGCAGCGCGGCGATAGTGGCGTCCGCCGTTTCCCGGCCAATTGCGTGCGTGGTCATCATATCCGTCAAAAGATCATTGAGCGTGAAGGGCTTTCCCTCCGGCGTTTCACACAGCACGCTGGCGCACAGCTGCTCGAGCAACGCCCGGATTTCCCGGCGCAGCGGGCTCATTCCGTCTGCATCCTTTGCCAGCCATTGCGCGCTGATTTGCGTAAACAGATCGTTGATCATGGGGAGGAGCTGTTGAGAAATGGAGATGGAGAGCGCAGGCAGAAGGAATGAGGCAGAGCTCTCAATCACAATATGATCCGCGCTCTCCAGACGGATTGTCAGGGAGCCGAGGCTGAGCTTCCCCCCAAGGTCAAGCGTTACCGGGGCTTTTAGCAGGGCTTGCAGCATGCTGCGCAGGGTGCTATTTAAATTTGAAATTCCAGCAGCATGCTCGATCCCCGCTTTGAGGCCGGCCGATTCCCAAAGCTTCAGTTCACTGTCTAAAAAACGCATGGCATAATCTGCAAAGGCGGTTTTGGAAAACAGCTGCTCCTTGAGGTGGGCCTGGTAATCGATGCGTTGCCCTTTCCAGGTGATGCGTGTGACGCTTTCTGCGGATAGGGTGATTTTTGCGCCCTCCACTACTGCGCTGCGGATGGGCGCGCCATAGGTGACGGGCGAGCCGGTTGCCATCTCCATGAGCCAGTTCCCTGCCGGAGAAGTGTAGCTTGCAACGTCCGTCTCATACATGTGACCGGAAAAGAGATAGGTAAGCCCTGCGTCCGCAAATTGCTGCGCGATTTCGTCACTGCTGCCAGCCACGCCGGTGAAAGCGGGGGTGGTGCTGCCGGTTTTGTGCGGCAAAACCGGGCGGTGCATCCCAGCAATCAGCGTTTCGCCGTTTTGTTTGGCTTGGCGGACTTGTTGTAGAATCCAATCCATTAGCCCGTCGGAAATAGCCCCACCCGGCGCGGAGCCACCGGCGTAGCTTTCGGCGTCGATCATCAGCAGGCGAATGCCCTCCTTGGGGGTGACGGCATAGGAGAGGCCGCCCTGCACAGCGCTGCCGTCCGGTGTGTCAAGCGGCTGATAATAGGCGGCATGATCCGCCCCGTCATAGCCGAAGGCGCGAAAGATACGGCGGAAAGCGGAGGGGGACAGGCCGCCATCGTGCACGTCGCAATCCCCGTTAATCACGTAGACCGGAACCCCCGCCTGCTCGACCTTTTCTAGCTGCTTTGCCAGGGCGGCGGCACTTTCCGGCTCCCCGTTGTTCGTCAGGTCGCCGGTTAAAATCAGCGCTTCTGGGCGGTTTTGAAGGACAGTGGCGAGCGCCTCCTCCACAGCTGGGGCGCTTTCTGCAGAGAGGCGGAGCGCCTGGCCGGTCTCCTGCGCTTTTCCGCCAGAGAGGGAAAGCGGGAGGTAATATAAATCGGAAAGGATGTTGAGTGTGATGCGAGAGGGCTCTGTTGCCTGAGCTGCTGCGGGGCGCAGAGCGGGTAGGCAGCAGAGAAGCGCGCAAAGGCACAGCGCTAAGGCGACAGGCATTTTGGGGAGAGATCGCATCGCTTGAAAGACTCCTTTCTCTCCTGTGCACGGCGCTCGCGATGTGGGGCAGGCCATGCGTTGGAGCTGCTACGTTCAGTATTTGCGTTTTTTGCCTGCATTCAGGCGGTTTTATTTTAGAAAGATTTGGAAATGATACATTTGCCGCACGCATTCCGTAACGCCCGGTATCTGCGTGACGCGCAAGGGAAAGGTTGAAAGTGTTTCAATCGAAAATTCATCAAAAAGTTATATATTTTTTGGAATCGGTGTGTTATAATGAAAAAACATTGTGAATTTTTAGGCCGGTTTTCTCTTCGTGCATCACACGGAGGCAGGGCCGGCATGTGGGGAAGCGCCGCAGGGTAAGCGGCAGCCTTTCTAAAACCATACGGAGGAGACTAGTACCATGGGATTCTTGAAAAAACTGTTTGGCGATTACTCCACAAAGGAGGTCAAGCGCATTCTTCCGCTGCGGGATAAGGTGCTCGCGCTCGAGGAGGAATACGCCGCCAAGACGGATGAGGAGCTGCAGGCGGTAACGCCCGCACTCAAGCAGCGCCTTGCAGAGGGAGAAACGTTGGACGATATCCTCCCCGATGCATTCGCGGCCTGCCGGGAAGCCTCCTGGCGCGTGCTGGGGATGAAGCACTTCCCGGTGCAGATCGTCGGCGGCATCGTGCTGCATCAGGGCCGTATTGCTGAGATGAAAACCGGTGAAGGCAAAACGCTGGTCGCTACCCTGCCGGCTTACCTGAATGCGCTCTCCGGCAAGGGTGTGCATGTTGTCACAGTCAACGATTATCTGGCACGGCGCGACTCGGAGTGGATGGGCAAGGTTTATCGTTTTTTGGGGCTGAAGGTCGGCTTGATCGTGCATGAGAAGAATGACGCGGAGCGCAGAGAGGCTTATGCAGCGGATATCACCTATGGCACCAACAATGAGATGGGGTTTGACTACCTGCGGGATAATATGGTGCCTTATAAAGAGCTCAAGGTACAGCGTGGGCATAACTTCGGCATTGTAGACGAGGTCGACTCCATTTTGATTGATGAGGCGCGTACCCCGCTGATTATCTCCGGCAAGGGGGATGCCTCCACCGACCTGTACCGCCAGGCCAACGAGTTTGCAAAGCGGCTAAAGGTAGTGCGCATCAAGGAGCAGGATAGCAAGAAAAACGCCGAGGAGGAGGCGGACGCTGACTACATCGTCGATGAAAAGGCGAAGACCGCTGTGCTCACGAAAGAGGGCGTCAAAAAGGCGGAAGCCTATTTCCATGTGGACAACCTGATGGATATGGAGAACCTCACCCTTCAGCACCACCTCAATATGGCCATCCGCGCCCAGGGCGTGATGAAGCGCGACGTCGACTATGTGGTCAAGGACGGGCAGGTGCTCATCGTCGATGAATTCACGGGCCGCATTATGCTGGGGCGCCGCTATAGTGAGGGCCTTCATCAGGCCATTGAGGCGAAGGAGGGCGTGAAGGTCGAGTCGGAGAATAAAACGCTTGCAACCATCACCTTCCAGAATTATTTCCGTCTGTATGCCAAGCTCTCCGGCATGACCGGTACGGCGATGACCGAGAGCGAGGAGTTCCAGGAGATTTATAAGCTCGATGCGGTAGAAATCCCCACCAATAAGCCGATGATTCGCGACGACCACCCAGATGCCGTGTATGCGACGGTTGAGGCGAAGTATAAAGCCATCATCAATCAGATTGAGCAGTGCCATCAAAAGGGGCAGCCCGTTCTGGTGGGCACGGTCTCCATTGAAAAATCCGAGCTTTTAAGCGCAATGCTGAAAAAGCGCCATATCAAGCATGAGGTGCTCAACGCGAAATACCATGAGAAGGAGGCGGAGATCGTCGCGCAGGCCGGCAAGTTTGGCGCGGTGACGATCGCCACCAACATGGCGGGCCGCGGCACCGATATTATGCTCGGCGGCAACTCCGAGTATCTCGCAAAGGCGGAAATGCGCCGCATGCAAATCAGGGAAGAGCTCATCAGCGAGGCTACCGGCTTTGCGGAGACAGACGACGAGGAGATTTTGCAGGCGCGCCGCACGTTTACAGAGCTGGATCAGAAGTATAAGCAGGAGATTGCCGAGGAGGCGGATAAGGTCCGCGCCGCAGGGGGTTTGTTTATCATCGGCACGGAGCGCCATGAATCCCGCCGGATTGATAACCAGCTGCGCGGCCGCTCCGGCCGCCAGGGCGATCCCGGCGAGAGCAGATTCTATCTATCGCTGCAGGATGATCTGTTTCGCCTGTTCGGCGGCGACCGGATGGCGAATCTGGCGGATACGTTCGCCGCGCGCGGCTTGCAGGATGACCCGATTGAGCTCAAGCTTGTCTCCAATTCGATTGAGAGCGCGCAGCGCAAGGTGGAATCCCGCAACTTTGCCATCCGTAAAAACGTGCTGAAGTTTGACGATGTGATCAACCGCCAGCGCGAGCTAATTTATAAGCAGCGCGATATGGTGCTCGATGGCGAGGATCTTAAGCCTACCATTTTGAAGATGATCGATGAGACGATCACGCAGGCAGTCGATCTCTACTGCCCGGAGAGCCATGAGAAGGCGGATTGGAATGCAAAGGCGCTGTATGAGAATTACAAATGGCTGGTAAAGCCCGAGGATATTGCAGGTGATATTGACCGGGATACGCTGCAAAATACGCTCATTGACCGCGCGCATGCGCTCTACAGCGAGCGGGAGGAGAAGTTTACGCCCGCCATCATGCGTCAACTGGAGCGTAAAGTGCTGCTGGATAACGTGGATGCGCGCTGGATGGAGCATATCGACGCGCTTGACGAGCTCAAAAAGGGCATTGGCCTGCGCGCTTATGGGCAGCAGGACCCGGTGGTTGCCTTCCGCATGGAGAGCTTTGACATGTTTGATGAAATGACCGCCTCGATTCGTGAGGGCACGGTGCGTATCATGCTGACCGTGCCCGTGCGTAGCGAGGAGGATGTCCACCGTGAGCAACAGGCGAAGATTACCTCCACAAGCGGCGCATCCGATGGCTCCGACAAGGCGCGCCCTGTGCGCAGGGAGAAAAAGCCCGGGCCGAATGACCCCTGCTACTGCGGCAGCGGCAAGAAGTATAAAAAGTGCCACATGCAGGCCGATCAGGCAGAGGCGGCAAAGTCGGCGGCGGCGAGCCGGCAGAAATAATGATTTGACAGCCGGGGGAAACTCTGCTATCATAAAGCTCATAAAAGTGCATATGGACAGGGGAGCTTGTGAGCAGGCTGAGAGGAAGTCATCAACTTCGACCCTTACACCTGATTTGGATAATGCCAACGTAGGGAGCGAAAGCGCGATTGTTTTCGATCAGCGGGAAATGCCAAACGGTGTTTCCCGCTTTTTGCTTTTCTGTCCGAAGCATCGGTGATGATGGGAGGAAGAGATAAATGGACTATACCACACAAATGGACGCGGCACGCAAGGGTATCCTGACGCCGCAGCTTTGCGCAGTAGCGGCAGAGGAAAAAATGGAGCCGGAGGCGCTGCGTAAGCTGGTTGCAAAGGGGCAGGCGGTGATTCCGGCAAATAAGAACCATGCTTGCCTGAAGCCCTGCGGGATTGGCCGCACACTGCGCACGAAAATCAACGTAAATCTCGGTGTGTCGCGGGATTGCCTCGATCTGGATGAGGAGTTCAAAAAGGTAGAGGCGGCGATTGCAATGGGGGCGGAGGCCATTATGGATTTGAGCTCCTTTGGAGATACAAAGGCCTTCCGCCACAAGTTGATTCAGGAGTGCAAGGCGGTGTTGGGTACCGTACCGGTTTATGATGCCGTGGTTTATTACAATAAGCCGCTGAAGACGATTACTTCGGATGAATGGATTGACATTGTGCGCATGCATGCGCGCGAGGGTGTGGATTTTATGACCATCCATTGCGGGATCAATCGGGAAACCGCCCGCAAATTTAAAGAAAATAAGCGCCACACCAATATTGTTTCGCGCGGCGGATCGATCCTTTTTGCATGGATGGAGCTCACCGGGGAGGAGAATCCGTTTTATGCGCGCTTTGATGAAATCCTGGAGCTCTGCCGGGAATATGATGTGACACTGAGCCTTGGCGACGCCTGCCGCCCGGGCAGCATTGCAGATGCGGGCGATATCCCGCAGATTGAAGAGCTTGTTACGCTGGGCGGGCTGACGCAGCGGGCGTGGGCACGTGATGTGCAAGTGATGATCGAGGGCCCGGGCCATATGCCGCTGAATCAAATCCAGGCGAATATGGAGATTGAGCAGACGATCTGCAAGGGCGCGCCCTTCTACGTGCTCGGCCCGCTGGTGACGGATGTGGCGCCCGGCTATGACCACATCACCAGCGCGATTGGCGGCGCAATTGCAGCTGCCTACGGAGCCTCTTTTTTGTGCTATGTAACGCCTGCGGAGCATTTGCGTCTGCCAACGGTGGAGGATGTGAAGGAAGGGATCATCGCGGCAAAAATTGCGGCCCACGCTGCGGATATCGCCAAAGGCCTGCCGGGCGCGGACGAGTGGGATTACCAGATGAGCCAGGCGCGACGGGAGCTGGACTGGGAGCGGCAGTTCGAGCTTGCCATAGACCCGGAAAAAGCGCGCGCTTACCGTGCACAGAGCACGCCGGAGCGGGAGGATACCTGCACCATGTGCGGAAAAATGTGCGCGGTGCGCAATATCAACAAGATTCTGCGCGGGGAAGACGTTGATATCATGGATTAAAAAGGAGGCTTGAAGATGCTGGGAGAAAAATTGGAAAATGTGCGCAAAACAGCGCCGTTGATTCACAATATTACAAACTACGTCACAGCCAACGATTGCGCAAATATTCTGCTTGCCTGCGGCGCTTCGCCTACGATGGCGGATGATGCAGCGGAGGTAGAGGAGATTACGGCCCTCAGTGGTGCGCTGAATATCAATATCGGCACGCTCAACGCCATGGTGACAGGGATGTTCCTCGCCGGCAAAAGAGCGAACGCGCTTGGCAGGCCGGTCGTGCTGGACCCTGTCGGCGCGGGGGCCTCTAGGCTGCGCACGGATACGGCACGCAGGCTGATTGAAGCGATCCGTTTTACGGTGATCCGAGGGAATATTTCGGAGATCAAAACCCTTGCATCCGGCTCCGGCACCACAAAGGGCGTGGATGCAGACGCGGCGGATGCCGTCACGGAGGAAACGCTGGAGACGGCCGTCGCCTTCGTCAAAGCCTTTGCAGGGAAAACGGGAGCAGTAGCGGCCGTGACCGGCGCAATTGATCTGGTCTCGGATGCCGAGCGCACGTTTGTCATCCGTAACGGGCGCCCGCTGATGGGGTGCGTCACCGGCACAGGCTGCATGCTCTCTGCCATGACGGCCGCTTATCTCGCCGCGAACCCGGAATGCCCGCTGGAGGCTGCTGCCGCTGCTGTGTGCGCCATGGGCGTATGCGGCGAAATTGCGCAAGAGAGGCTGAGGCCAGAGGAGGGAAACGCAACCTACCGCAACCGCCTGATTGATGCAGTGTATCACCTGGATGCAAAAACGCTGGAAGGAAGGGCACGCTATGAAATTCGATAAACGGGCTTTGTTGCTCTATGCAGTGACGGATCGCTCCTGGCTCGGCGGAAAAACACTGCCTGAGCGGGTGGAGGAATCGCTCAGAGGAGGCGTTACCATGCTGCAGCTGCGGGAAAAGGATTTGGACGAGGCTGCGTTTTTGGATGAAGCGCTTGCGGTGAAAACACTGTGTGAACGATATCGCGTGCCGTTTTGCATTGATGACAATGTGGAGCTGGCGCTGCGCTGCGGTGCGGACGGCGTCCATGTCGGCCAGTCCGATATGGAGGCGGGCGAGGTGCGGCGCAGGCTTGGCCCGGATAAAATTTTGGGCGTTTCTGCGCAGACGGTGGAGCAGGCGCTCCGAGCCGAGGCGGCGGGCGCGGACTATCTCGGCGTGGGCGCTGTATTCCCCACCACAACAAAGCTGGATGCGGATGCAGTCTCCCTTGATACACTTCGGTCGATTTGCTCAGCGGTAAAAATTCCGGTTGTGGCCATTGGCGGGATTCAGGCGGAGAATCTTTTGCGTCTTTCCGGCAGTGGCATCGCGGGGGTAGCCGTTGTATCAGCGATTTTCGCCGCTCCCTCTCCAGAGGATGCGGCGCGGCGGCTGTATGCGTTAGCACAACAGGCGGTGTAGCGCTAACGGATGATCACGCGGGGCAAGCGAGTATGGCGGAGCGCGCCAGCGCACTGCCAAACGTTTTCAATGCGGCGCGCAAGGAGGCGGTATATGATGAACATAACAGGCGCTATTTTTGATATGGATGGAACGCTTCTTGATTCTATGCCGGTTTGGGACAGTGTGGGGCTCGATTACCTCAAGGGGCTCGGGCTTCAGCCGAGGCCCGGCCTTCGGGAACGGCTTTCTACCATGTCAATGCGGCAGGCTGCCGCATATTTTCGCTCCGATTACGGTGTCCCTCTTCCTGAACAGGAGATCGTAGCGGGGATCAACGCACGGATTGAGGCTTTCTACCGGAATACGGCGCCCGCGAAGGAGGGCGTCGCGGCTTTTTTGCAGGCGCTGCAAAGCCGGGGAATCAGGATGTGCGTCGCAACAGCGACGGACCGGCATCTGGCGCAGGCGGCGCTGCGGCGGACAGGGCTGCTTGGCTATTTCTCCTTCCTTGTGACCTGCACGGAAACGCAGGCAAAAGACAGACCCGAAATTTTTTGGGAGGCACAGCAGCGCCTTGGCACGCGCCGGGAGGAGACCGTCGTGTTTGAGGATGCGCTCTATGCTATCCGAACGGCGAAGCAGGCGGGCTTCCCTGTCGCTGCGGTGTATGACGCCTCCTCTGAGGCGGATCAGGCGCAGATTCGACGGCTGGCCGATTATTACCTACAATCCTTTTTGGAAGCGGAGGAGCTGCTGCGATGAAGACGGTGCTCTCTATTGCCGGATCAGACCCGAGCGGTGGAGCTGGAATTCAAGCAGATATTAAAACAATTGCAGCCCATAGGCTGTATGCAATGAGTGTGATCACTGCTTTGACGGTGCAGAATACCCAGGGCGTGTTTGCGGTGGAGGCAGTGTCCCCTGAGCTGGTTGCCAGGCAAATCGACTGTGTGTTTACGGACATCCGGCCAGATGCCGTAAAAGTCGGCATGCTGGGGAGGGAGGAAATCGTCTTGGCGGTGGCGGAGCGGCTTGCTTTCTATCAGGCGCAGAGAGTGGTTATCGATCCGGTGATGGTGTCTACCAGCGGGCGGCGTCTGCTGGATGAACGGGCGGTTTTACTGCTGCGCAAACGGCTTTTCCCCCTCGCATACCTGATTACCCCCAATCTGCCCGAGGCGGAGGAACTGTGCGGCTTTCCAGTGCGGGAAAAAAGTGATATGGAGCGTGCCGCGAGACAGTTGTTTGAAGAGAGTGGTGCTGCGGTGTTGCTCAAGGGAGGGCATTTGGACGCAGGTGCAGACGATCTGCTGTGGGATGGCACGGGAGCGGACTGGCTCAAGGGGGAGCGTGTGCGATCCGCCAACACACACGGCACGGGTTGCACACTTTCCTCTGCAATCGCCTGCGGTCTGGCGCAGGGGCGTGGGCTGGCAGAAAGCGTGCAGCTGGCAAAGGCCTATTTGACCGGCGCGCTGAAAGCGGGGCTTGACCTTGGCCGGGGGAACGGGCCGTTGAATCACCTGTATACAAGCGCTTAAACCGCTACTACTAAAATAGAACCCTATGCTCTTCAGAGGCTGTGCAGCAGCACAGTGCTCCATCCATTTTTTGAAATTTGGCCCAATTAAAATCCCTTTTGTTTTGCGTCATATGGTGCCGAATTATGGCGAAGTTTCGTGGCTTTTGTTGTTTCGTGACTTCAATGATACCGCTTGTTCGCCATTGACTCTTTTTCTTTTGCCCCTGTCCTATTTCATTTTACAATCAGCCCCTTACAATCGGTCCCTTAAAAAAGGGGATTTTTACTTGACGGGGAGGTGAGAAACTGCTATAATTACAAACTGCCGTTATTAGATGAAACGGCACTTTATCCTTGCTCCGCACGCGGTGCGGGGCCAAAGACCAGAAGGAGGTGCAAAAGAATGTCAGCACAAAACAGCTATGAGACCATGCTCATTTTTTCTCTGACCCAAGGGGAAGAGGCGATTGCGGAGCTGGTGGAGAAGTTCAAGGCGCTTATTGAGGCGAACGGCACTCTTGGCGAGGTCGAGGAGTGGGGCAAGCGCAGGCTTGCGTATCCCATCAACGACGAAACAGAGGGCTATTATCTTCTGCTCAATTACACGTGCGCGCCTGAATTTCCGGCGGAGCTTGACCGTATCCTCAAGATTACGGACGGCGTTATCCGCTCCCTGATCATCAAAAAGTAAGGAGGGTGTCAGAGAATGCTCAATTGCGCAGTGATTATGGGCAGGCTCGTGGCGGATCCGGAGCTTCGCACAACCGGTTCCGGCCTCTCTGTTACATCCTTCCGCGTTGCTGTGGACCGCAACTACCAAAAGGCGGGCACAGAGCGCCAGACGGATTTCATCGATGTTGTCGCGTGGAGGCAGACGGCGGAGTTTGTTACCCGCTATTTCCACAAGGGCTCGATGATTGCGGTGCAGGGATCGATCCAGACCCGCAATTATGAAGACCGGCAGGGCAACAAGCGCACGGCGGTTGAAATCGTAGCCGACAATGTCAGCTTCTGCGGCTCCAAGAGCGAGACTGGCACCGGACCGCGCAGCGATTATGCCGCACCGGCGGCGCCCGCTCCTTCTTATGCAACGGGCAACACCGGCGATTTTGAAGAGATTCAGGATGATGATGATCTTCCCTTCTGAGCCCCTCAGTAAAAGGGTTCAGGCCATTTGAGAGAGTTTGAAAAGGAGGTTTTTCTCATGGCATTTGACCGCAACGACCGGCGCGGCGGACGCAAGGGCCGCAGGAAGGTTTGCTCCTTCTGCGTCGATAAGGTCGAGACGATTGATTATAAGGATGTGCCGCGGCTTCGTAAATTTATTTCCGACCGCGCAAAGATCCTTCCGCGCCGTGTGACCGGCACCTGCGCCGCGCACCAGCGCGAGCTCACCACCGCCATTAAGCGCGCCCGCCATGTGGCGTTGCTGCCGTATACGAGCGACTGATTGGCGTAAGGGGACGATGTCAAAGGGGATGCACAGTGCTGTGCGTCCCCTTTTTTGCATACGGTGGGGAAAGATTAAAATTATGCTTGACTTCCCCACGTAATTGCGTTATAGTTAAAAAGTATTCTGATACGCTTTGTACTCACATTTTTGTAAGTCATTGCTCGTTTGATGGTTTACAAAGGTGTGTTTTTTTGTGCGGGCAGAATATGAGAATGCTTAGGAGGTGCTGGTTTTATGAACAACGGTACGGTAAAATGGTTCAACGCGGAAAAGGGCTATGGATTTATCTCCAACGATGACGGCGGCGAGGATGTGTTTGTGCATTTCTCCGCCATTCAGGTAGATGGATACAAGACGCTTTCTGAAGGCCAGAAGGTTACATTCGACACAGAGCCCGATCCCAAGGATAGCGGCAAGCTCCGCGCGGCCAACGTGCAGATCGTAGGCTAAGCGGCCAGGCGAAAACAGGCCAACAAAGCAACAAACGGGCAGGCGGATGATTTTGCCTGCCCGTTTGTTATGTGAAAACAATAAAAACAGGATGCTACCTGAATGCTAAAACGGCGTGTTGCTGCTGGCAATAAAGATACCGTACCATCCCATGCTGGCTTTTGCCCAACCGGCACAGCTGGAGGGCTTGAGAACAAAAAGACGGTGCGCCCCGTAGGAGGTGGCGTACCGCTTTTTTTATGTGAAGAAAATCCGGAAACGTATTTCACAATTTTTCGCCGATATACATGGCATGTTCCGAATAAGAAAGGAGCTCCGGCACCTCTAAAAACATTTTTCCGACTTGGATCCAGCTATCAATCTCCTCTTGACTTCTCGTCAAAATATCAAGCCTGTTCGGGCTTAAAATTCCTTCTTGACCAAAAAGGGATAGCTTCTTTAACGGGAACTGCTCCATAAAGGGAAGGATGTTGTTTTGGTGAAAGAAACAAGTGCTGGTAAACGCCGGACCAGTGTAATTCTCTTCAGAAAGAATCTGATCGAAAGCAACCTTCGTTTCCGGATTGCCAAAGTCCTCCATAATACAACCTGCATTTTGTAAATTGTAAAGAATCCCTGCAAACAGCAGAATAAAGGATACATACAATTTCCCGCCGGGTTTCAAATGGGAAAGGGCGGCCAAAACCGCTTTCTTTTGTTCGGCTTCTTCCTTTAAGTGATAAAGAGGGCCCATGAGAAAAACATGGTCAAACTGCCCCAAATGAAGCTCTTCCAATTCCAGACAGTTTTTTACAAAGGTTGAAAAAGAAACGTTTTTCTCTTGCGCCTTTTCTTTTGCCAGCGCAATGTTCCCTTCCGATAAATCAACCAAGGTCACATCGCATCCTTTCTGCGCAAAATAAATGCTATACCGCCCAGGGCCGCCCCCGATATCTAAAATCCGGTCTCCCGGTTTGATCCACCGCTCCATCATATAAGTGGTGAACAAAAACTCAAATGGATTGTTCTCAAGCCGCTCCCATTCCTTGCCTGCGTTTTCGTCGTAATACGCTTGAACTGTTTCCCAGTCTTTTCTCATGCTGATGCCCTTCTTTCATCCCCGTTTTTCTCTCTGTAACACAAAGAGACCCATCAATCACTTTTCTTTCCTGCCTGCTGCATCCTCTTTCTCATGAACCGCTGGAGCGGTTTAGCGGCTCTCTCATTCACCAGCGTAAGCTGCCCGGAAATCCTCGCTGCAACATCAACGGTAAGCGAATGTTGTTTCTGCCCGGTGTGCCGTGTGAATCATTGCCACACACTCCTCCGCACACCTTCATTATACAGAATGATTGTAAAAATGCAATTCTTAGCCGATTCATCGCCCAGCTCTGGATGCGGAAATGATTTTGAAAAGGCCGAGGAGTTCGGCTGGCCTTGTGAATGGCCTTGTGCGTTACAGGAAAAGAAAGAGGAAGCAGAATCAGGCGAATCGCTTGGCTCTGCTTCCCCTCTGATATCAAAATGCTTCGGCATCTACATCGGATTACATCGCCTCTGGTGCTTCAATCTTCAACAGTGCCAAAACATTGCGGATGGTGTCCCGCACGCAGATGCACAGGTAGATGCGCGCTTGCATGAGTGCTTCCTCCTCCACGCGGACACGGCAGGCGTTGTAAAACTTGTGGAATAGCGTGGCAAGCTCCATCACATAACGGGTAATCCGCGCTGGGTCGTAGTTGCGGGCGGCGAGGATGATCTCATCTGTTAATGCGGCGAGATGTCGGATCAACGCCCGCTCCTCCGGCGCAGTGAGCAGGCAAAGCTCCTCTTCGGTGCAGTCACGCACGGCAACGCCTTCACTCGCAAGCTTTTTCAGAATGCTGCAAATGCGGGCATGTGCATATTGGCAGTAATAAACCGGGTTCTGCGCGCTCTGCTCCACGGCGAGGTCGAGGTCAAACTCCATCTGGGAGCCCGGTTCGCGCAGGTTAAAGAGAAAGCGTGCCGCATCCACCGGGATATCATCAAGCAGATCAGTCAGTGTGATCGCCTTGCCTGTGCGCTTGGACATGCGCACTACCTCACCGCCGCTGACCAATCGGACCAGCTGCATGAGGATCACATCCAGCCGGGAGGAATCGATCCCAACCGCCTCCAGCGCGCCCTTCATACGGGCCACGTGGCCATGGTGATCGGCGCCCCAGATGTCGATGGCCTTGTCGTAGCCGCGCTTGACCAGTTTATTGCGGTGGTAAGCTACGTCGGCCGCAAAATAGGTGGGGTTGCCATTGGCGCGCACGAGCACTTCGTCTTTTTCCGCACCGCGCTGGGTGGCCTTGTACCAGAGCGCGCCGCCTTGTTCATAGGTCAGGCCAGCCTGCTTGAAGAGCTCAATCGTCTCCTCTAATTCGCCATCCTGATGAACAGTGCTTTCATAAAACCAGTTATCATAGTGGATGCGGTATTTGGCGAGTGTCTCCTGCATGCTGGCAATATTTTTTGGCAGAGCAAACTCCACCAGCGCTTTTCTGCGCGCGGCCTCATCCGCATGGAGAAACTGGTCGCCATAAACCGCCGCAAACTCTTCTGCGCGCAGGCGAATATCGTCGCCATGGTAGCTGTCCTCCGGCAGCGCGACGGCATCCTCCCCGAAATAATGCTGCAAATAGCGCACCTCTAGAGAGAGTGCAAATTTCTCAATCTGATTGCCTGCATCGTTCACGTAGAATTCCCGGCAAACCTCGTAGCCGGCATAGTCAAGCACGGATGCCAGGCAATCCCCCAGTGCGCCGCCGCGGGCATTGCCCATGTGCATCGGTCCCGTTGGATTAGCGGATACATATTCTACCATCACACGCTTGCCCGCACCGTAATGAGAACGGCCATAATCGCTCCCGCAGGCGCGGATATCCGCAAGGATTGCGGCATAATACTGGCTGTTTAGAAAGAAGTTTAAAAAACCGGGGCCGGCCACCTCACAACGGTCAAAAAAAGTGCTGCCAAGCTCCATATGTGATGCGATTGCTTCCGCAATTTTACGCGGCGCCATGTGAAAGGCTCTAGCGCAGATCATCGCCACATTGGAGGCGTAATCCCCGTTGGCACGGTCGGCGGGGATCTCCACAGTAAATGCCGGGGCAGGCTCTGGGGGGAGCGCCCCCTCGGAGACCGCGCGGCCCATTGCATCCAATATCGCCTGCCGCAGGGCGGCTTCTGTTTCTTTTACGAGTTTTGACATCCCGCATTTGCCTCCTTCACAGTAATGACCAGCTCATTGCGCGCGGCAAGCCCGGCGTTGAAATCCAGTGTGTAGTGAAACTCCAGCCGCCCGCCGTTTTCCCCCATTGCGGAATCTACCTTTTGCGTGCACACGCCGATCATCAACTCCCCATAGGGCGTTGCATAGTGGCAGTTGTGGCGGCGGCCCAGCTCCATCACCAGCTCAGAGCGGTAATTGCCGGTGCGCGTCATGGTCACACAGCGGCCGTTTTCTACGTGGAGCGTGGTGACGCAGCCTGCCAACTCGCCATCCTGATCGGTGTAGATAAGGGAATAATCCTCCGGTGTGCCCTGTAAGGAGCCGACGGTGGTCATGGACATCTTTTGCAGCTCGCCATCTGATTCGTGTGTATCTGCAATTTCAATGATAACGTCTTTTTTCAAAGCTGATTAGCATCCTTTCTGGGGAGTTGGCTGCTTTTAGCCCTCCTGCTCCCACTTTTCAAGCGCCAGACGGATCAGACAGTCCAGCAGCTCCCCATACGGGAGGCCGCTGTGCGCCCAAAGCTTTGGGTACATGCTGATGGGGGTGAAGCCAGGGATGGTATTTGGCTCGTTTAGCAGCACGGCTCCATCTTTTTTGCGCACAAAGAAATCAATGCGCGCAAGGCCGGAGCAGCCCATCACCTGAAACACACGGCAAGCCGCCGCGCGCACGGCGTCAATCTGCTCCGCCGGCAGGCGGGCAGGGATGTGCAGCTCACTGTCGTTCGCGATGTATTTGGCCTCATAGTCATAGAACGTATTGCAAGGCACGATCTCGCCCACTGTGGAGGCTTGAGGCGTTTCGTTGCCGAGCACTGCGCACTCTACCTCCATGCCCTCAATGCCTTCCTCTAGCACCAGCTTTTCATCGTGCTGAAAGGCGTTTTGAATCGCAGCATCCAGCGCCGCTTCATCACAGGCCTTCCCCACACCGACGGAGGAGCCCGCGTTAGCAGGCTTTACGAAGATCGGGAACCCAAGCGAATCAATAGCAAGCTTCCTCTGTGCGGCGCCGTCCTTTTCATACGCCCGGCGGGTGACCGGCAGCCATTTTGCCTGTGGAATGCCCGCTACATCGGCCAATGCGTTGGTGAGCGCCTTATCCATTGTGACGGCGCAGGAGGCGCAGCCGCAGCCGACGAAAGGAAGCTGCGCGAGCTGGAGTAGGCCCTGCATCGTGCCGTCCTCCCCGTTTTTGCCGTGCAGCACGGGGAACACAACATCCACCCGCTCAATACGCGTTCTTTCCCCTTCAAAGACCAGCAGACCGTGGTGGGAGGCATCCGGAGAGAGTACGGCGGGTGTCCGCTTGCCGGAGGCAAGCCACCCATCGCCCGGCAGCTGCTCTGGATCGCCCTCATAGAGCAGCCATTCCCCCTGCTTGGTGATGCCGAGCGTCAGCACCTCATAGCGATCCCGCGGGATATTTTGAATGATGCCGCGTGCAGAGAGGAGAGAGACCTCATGCTCGCTTGATACACCGCCGAAAAGGACGAGAACCCTTTTCATAATTATAAGCTCCTTCCGCGCCAAAGCATAAAATCAGGGTTGCATCCGTGCGCAGAGGGCCAAAGCGGCGCCCCACGCAAATCAATGCTTTAAAGCTTTTATATGATAGCATAACTGCGAGATATGCGCAATTGGGCAATTGGTAAAACTTGCGGCCAAAAGCTTGCCGGCCTCCGGCGTTGCGGCTAAAGCGCCCGCGTGCTATACTGTGAAGTGGAGAAACAAAGAGCTCTGCCGGGGATTTCGGTGGGGAACAGGAGAATGGTATGCAGAAGCAGTTAAACAAAAACGACCGGATTCCTCTGGAGATTACCAGCGTGACGGCGGAGGGAAGCGGCGTCGGACGATATGAGGGCCTGGCGGTATTTGTGGCCAACGCAGCGGTGGGGGACCGGATCATCGCACACATCATCAAAGTGAAAAAGAAGTATGCCGTGGCGCGCATTCACCAGATCGCTGTGCCATCCCCTGAACGCATCCAGCCGGATTGCCCGGCCTTTCAGCAGTGCGGGGGCTGCGCCTGGCGGCATATCTCCTATGAAGCGGAGTGCCGCCTCAAGGAGCGGCTGGTGGCGGATGCCTTTGCCCGCATTGGAGGGCTTGCCATTATGCCTCGTCCGATTCTCGCGGCGGAGCGGACGGAGGGCTACCGCAACAAGGCGCAGTATCCCGTAGGAGGCGGCACTGCGCAGGAGTTAAAAATCGGCTTTTTTGCGCCGCGCAGCCACCGGATTGTGGATTGCCGCGCCTGCCGCCTTCAGCCGCCGGAGTTTACAGGGGCGTTGCGGGCGTTCGCCCATTGGATCACGGAGAGCCACGTATCGATTTACCATGAAGAGACTGGGCTGGGGCTGCTGCGGCACATCTATCTGCGCAAGGCGGAGGCAACAGGCGAGGTGATGGCCTGTGCGGTGGTAAACGGCGATGCGCTCCCGGCGCAGGAGCTGCTTTTGAGGGAACTCCTGCGGGAGGTGCCGGGCCTTGCTAGCCTGATGCTCAACAGCAATACGGCGCGGACGAACGTGGTGCTGGGCCCAACCTGCAAAACACTCTGGGGGGCGGATGGAATTGTTGATGAGCTTTGCGGGATGCGTTTTTTCATTTCGCCTCTCTCCTTTTACCAGGTGAACCGTGCACAGGCGGAGCGCCTCTACCGGAAAGCGGCGGAATATGCCGCGCTGACAGGGGAGGAAACGTTACTCGATCTCTATTGCGGCGCTGGGACAATCGGCCTGACAATGGCAGGTAGGGCGCGGCAGGTGATCGGCGTGGAGGTTGTGCCGGAGGCGGTGGAGGACGCCAAGCGCAACGCTGCGCTGAACGGTGTGCGCAATGCACGCTTTCTCTGTGGGGATGCTGCAATGGCAGCCCAGCGGCTGGCAGAAGAGGGCATCCGCCCAGATGTGATTGTGATTGATCCGCCGCGCAAGGGGTGTGATGCGCAGCTGATTGGGGCGATTGCAGAGATGGCGCCCGCCCGGGTGGTCTATGTCTCCTGCGATCCGGCAACGCTCGCGCGGGATTTAAAGCGGTTTGCAGAGATGGGCTACCTCGCCCGGGAAGCAACGCCTGTAGACCTTTTTCCTCGTACTGGTCACGTGGAGACGGTATGCATCCTATCGGCGAGGCAAAACTGTGAAGAAGCAGAATAAAAAGGAGGGTGGATGCTGGCAGCATCCGCCCTTCTTAGTGATGAGGTTGTTTTACCGGTATACGGGTGGACACGGTGGAGATGGAGCACGATTCTCCACGATAGCAATCTGGATCTGTTTCGGGTTAAATGGCGCAAACAGGTTCGTTTGGCCACGGGGTTGTTTTTAAGCTTGCTTCAAATTGCGCCCAAGTTGATAGGCCTCCTCTGGATACCGGCTGCTCTGCGTCATGGAGGGCGTGCCGCACCCATAGCCCAGCACCATGCCCTGATCGTCTAAATTTAGATACCGCACCAGTGTTTGATAGTGGCTCTCCAATGCGTCAAAGGTCCAACTGTCAGCATTCCACGCGGTAGCGAGCAGGGCGGATTTCATATGCTTGCGGTTGATGCTGCTGTTGATGGCGCAGAACCGGTCAACCAGAATTTTTAACTGAGCGGACATACCGTAATAATACAGCGGCGTCACAAACACCAGCATATCCGCATGAAGAATCTGCTGCCGAAAGCGCTCCATATCATCCTTTTGAATGCAGGGGCCTTCATAACCGCAGTGGATGCAGCCGGTGCAGGGGTGAAGATTTGCGTGGGCCGCATCAATAATCTCCACTGCATGGCCAGCCTCCTGCGCACCTCGGATGAAGTGTTCTGCCAGCAGGTTGGAGGAGCCATGCTTGTTTGGGCTGCCCTTTAAAACGGCGATTTTCAAAAGGATCTCTCCCTTCTCAGGATGGCATCCATGTGCAGGGATGCTTATTTTTTATGCTTTGCCGCTTATTGCATTGCGTTGAGCCACGCCTGCAAATCGGAGGCTGAGGCGCTGCCACTGAATCGCTCGCCGGCAAGCCATGTGCCGCTCCCGGCCAGCGCGGCCAGCTGCTCTCCGCTGGCCCCAATGCCGCTGCCGCCGGAGGTGCAGAAGGGGATCACTGTGATCCCGTCAAAATCATAGCTTTCCACAAAAGTGCTCATGATGCGGGGTGCCTGCCCGTGCCAGATGGGATAACCGAGATACAGGGTAGAATATTGCTCAATCGCAATCGGTTCACTGCCGATTTGAGGGCGGGCATCCGGGTTATCCATTTCTAGCGAGGTGCGGCTCTGCTCGTTGCCATAGTCCAAATCCTCTGAGGTGTATGGGTCGGCCGGGAGGATTTCATAGAGCTCTGCGCCGGTGATATTCGCCAGCTGCTCCGCCACCGCTTTTGTGTTGCCGGTTGCGGAAAAATAGGCGACCAGAGCGCCGGTGTTTGCCGGTGATGGCTGGTTTTGTTCTACCGTCTGGCTGCCGGCCGGGGGATTCGTTTCTGCCGCGCTGGGAGTCTGCAGCCCGTTTGTGTTCCCCTCTGCCGGGATACCGCCCTCTCCGCAGGCGGATAAAGCGAACACCAGGCAGACAGTCAGAAACAAACCAAGGATTCTTTTTGCTTTTTGCATCGCGTTTCCTTCCCTTCCATTTTGTAATTGGCTCTGTCACTGAAAGGCCTGCAGCTGCTTTGTGACAAAAGCCTTTGTAATCTCATAGATGGAATAGCGGGCGTACTCCACATGGGCAAGCTCCATGGCTTTCTGCTGTTTTTTCGTTGCGGTTGTGTAAGGATAAATCCCGAATAAAAACGGGAAAAAGGCATAGAGAAAGCCCTGAATATCGCCTGCTGTCATGCGGGGGAAAAAGGCTTCCAAACAATGGGTGATCGCCCGCATGGCGCACGCATAAACGCTTTTAAACGCCACAAGGTTTTCGATACGGCTGTTGCCCTCCATATCATAGAGGTTCATGGAGAGCAGTTTAAGCATGCAGCCGCGCTTTTCCAGCGTGTGGGCAAGCGCATCTGCGAGCTCTGCGGCGGAACGGGCGGCGTCCTTTTGTGGAATCGATTTTAAATCCGCAATCCACGCCTCATATTCTCTTTGCAGCAGCGCAAGGAAGATCTCCTCCTTCGTCTGGAAATAGTTATAGATGGAGGTGCGGGTAAAGGAGGTTTTGGCCGCAATATCCCGAATGGTGATATCCTTAAACCCCATTGTTTCATAGAGGGCGGCACAGGCGTTGATGATTTCTTCTTTCCTGGCATTTGTCAGTTCTTCTGAGCCTTTTGGCATGGTAAGCCCCTTCTCTTATGGATTTAGAGATTCAGCGCCTGTTTCACCCAGTCCGCCGCGCCGGCGCCGTTTAAAAGACGGCCCTCTTTCCAGTGCGCGTTGGGGCAGTGCGCTTTCAGGCTCTTTTCCGCCTTGCCAATGCCGCTGCCGCCGGAGGTGGCAAAGGGGATCACCGTTTTGCCGGAAAAATCATAGCTTTCCAGAAAGGTATCCACAATGCGGGGCTCTACATACCACCAGATGGGGAAGCCGATCAGAACCGTATCGTACTGCTCCATTGCCTGCACAGGCTCCGCAATGGCTGGGCGGCAGGCGGGGTCGTTCATCTCCAACGAGCTGCGGCTCATTTGATCCATCCAGTTGAGATCCGCAGGGGTGTATGGCTGTTCCGGGCGGATCTCATAGAGCGCCGCGCCCACAGCGCTTGCCATTTCCTGCGCTGCGCGGGCGGTTACACCGCTGGCGGAAAAATAGGCGATCAGTATTTTGCTCATGGTAGTTGCCTCCTTTGGCGATATTACAGCTCAATCAATTGATATTCCCGGGAGCCGAAGCCCAGCGCGGCGGCAGCTTCGATGGTGTGAATCCCGTTGCGGCTGTTGACGCGCTCCATGAAGTGTTCTTTCCCAGGATCATCGGAGTTGACGACAAGGTCGATGCATGCCTGATCGATGGCTACTGGGTCAAGGGAGGCGAGCATGCCCATATCCTGCATGCAGGGATCCTCTGCTACAACGCAGCAGTCGCAATCCACTGAGAGGTTTTTCATCACGTTGATGAAGGCGATTTTTCCCTTGAAGTGCTCTATTACGCTGGAAGCAGCATCCGCCATAGCCTCTGGGAATGCGATGTTGCTGGCATGCTGCCGCCAGGTTTCAAACCGGTCGTCCGTTTTCCCTGCGGAGTGGATCAACGCCTTGCCCGCGCGGGAGGCGCAGCCAATGGCGAGCTGCTTGAGCGCGCCGCCATAGCCGCCCGCCGGGTGGCCCTTGAAGTGCGCCAGCACCAGCATAGAATCATAGTGAAGAATATTTTTGCCCACATGATTCTCTTTGAGGACTTTTCCGTTGGGAACCGGCCAGACGACATCCGGGCCCTCGGCGTCCATTAAATCTACGTCAAAATAGCGCATCCAGCCGTGCTCCTCCAGAAGCTTCCGGTGCGTTTCCGTGTGATCCCGCACGCCGCCGGAGGCGTCGCCATAGGCGGTGTTGCACTCCACAACCGTACCGTGGACCTCTTCGACCATGGGGCGCCAAAATTCCGGACGCAGAAAGTTTTGATTCCCCTGCTCGCCGGAGTGAACCTTTACGGCCACTTTGCCAGTCAGCTGAATCCCCAAAGCATGGTACAGCTTTACGACCGCTTCCGGGGTGATTTCCCGTGTGAAATAGACCTTTGATTGCATCGTAAGCCCTCCTGAAATCGTTTATGATGTGCTGCTTTATGGGTAGGAATGATTTTCATACTCATTCTGACACAATGTCATCATTCACACTATAGCACTATTTTGACACTGTGTCAACACAAATTTAACCTTTGAATGATAGAAATGAGACGTTGGATTTGGGAACCGGAAAGCCTTTGCCTCAGAGGGAATCGCAGAGATCGTTTTAGGGGGAGGGAATTTTTGACGCTCTTCCTCTGCGGCAAGGGCTGGCTGGCCACTCCTTTGCAATCTCATTTTCAATATAAAAACAGCGCTCTAAAGAGCGCTGTATCAGAAAAAGATGCCTGTTCAGCGATTCGCTTTTTGGGGTTCGACGGAAGGGAGATCAGAAAGAGAGTCTACGCACTACGCTTCGTTCCATTTGGCCTGCGCTTTGGCTTTGAGGCGCCTGGCGGCGGAGCGGTGCTCTTTTTGCATCCGGCCGCCCCAATTCGGCAATCAAACGCACACGCAGCGGCCTTGTGGTCAGATATTCTGCGCCTGGCGGAAGTGTTGTGCGCGGGTGTGGGATGAAATCTGTTTCTGCATGAAAAGGCTCCACGATATAGAGAAAACCTCTTCTTCGACCGTTATGCAGGATCGTTCCATCTTCCTCACAGGAGAGCAAAGACGGCTTGTGTGAAAAAGATTCTGCCAGCGCTCGGTTGGGGGTGACAGTACTCCCTGCGCGCAGAATGGTGAAACGCCGGTTGGAGCCGTGATACCATTGTGTAGTCATCTCGCCATCGCCTCTTTTTCTACCGTGCGGTTATTCGAGAATATATTGTTTCACTCGATCTAATAGATAGAGTTCAGCTGTAGCCTCTAGGTAGATTCCGCTTTCGCGGTATTCCTCCGCGTGGATGACGCCCTCCTTACGCAGCCGCGCGGCAAAGCTGCCCATATCAAATGGCAGCAGGAGCTTTACCCTGCGGCGGGAGGCGGGCAGGGCGTCTGTAATCGTGTGGAGCAGCTGCTCCAATCCCCGGCCCAGCAGGGCGGAGATCATCACAGTGCGCCCAATGGCTGGCAGCGCGTATACATCGCCCGCCAGATCGCATTTGTTCATCACGGATACAACGGGCTTGCCCGCGCAACCGAGGTCATCCAACAGGTTTTTGGTTACCTCTAGATGCTCCGCGCATTCGGGGCTGGAGGCATCGCACACGTTTAAAATCAGATCGGCGCTGGCGGCCTCCTCCAGCGTGGATTTGAAGGCCTCCACCAGCTGGTGCGGCAGCCTGCGCACAAGGCCGACGGTGTCGACAAGCATCACAGTGCGCCCATCGGGCAGCGTCAGCGCGCGGGCAGTTGGGTCGAGCGTGGCAAAGAGCTTATCCTCCGCCAGCACGCCAGCATTCGTGAGCGCGTTCATCAAGGTGGATTTGCCAGCATTGGTATAGCCGACGATCGCCACAGTTTCCACGCCAGTCTTCTGCCGGCGCTGCCGCAGCCTTGTGCGCCGGTGCTCCACGGCCTCCAGCTGCTTTTCCAGCGCTATAATGCGCCGGTGGATATGCCTGCGGTCGCTTTCCAGCTTGCTTTCACCTGGGCCGCGCGTGCCGATGCCGCCGCCCAGTCGCGAAAGCTCTGTGCCCTTGCCGCCGAGCCTGGGCAGGGTGTATTTCAGCTGCGCGAGCTCCACTTGCAGTTTGCCCTCGCTGGAGCGTGCGCGTGCGGCGAAGATATCCAATATAAGCGTTGTGCGGTCGATCACGCGCACATCCGTCAGCTTTTCAATATTGCGCTGCTGGGAAGGGGTCAGCTCACCGTCAAAGATCAGCAGGTCCGCTTCGTGATCCCGGCAGAAATCCCGCAGCTCTGCAATCCGACCGGAGCCGATAAAGGTGGCGGCATCCGGAGCAGCACGCTTTTGCACCATTTTAGCGAGCACCTCGGCTCCCGCTGTATGCGCAAGCTCCTCCAGCTCGTCAATGGAGGCCTGCGCGTCAAAATCGCCGGTATCCACACTGACAAGAAGCGCACGCTCCGGGCGCTCGATATTTTCAAAATAGGCCATAAACATCTCCCTTTTCCCAGGTGGGCAAAGAAAAATTCTTTATTTTGTATCATATCCCACTTCTCTTTTTTATGCAACAACGTTGGAAAAAATATTGTGCGCGTAACCGGATGGTGGTACAATAAAACGAAACGGCGGGGGGAAATGGCGCTGGGGCCCGCCGGGTTGATTTGGGGGGACGTTTTTGAAACAGGAAGAATACAGGCGGCTGCTTGCACAGGCAAGGGAAAAAAGCGGTACGCTGATTTTAGCGCACACCTATCAAGCGCCGGAAATCCTTGCAGTTGCCGATGTATGTGGCGACAGCTATGCGTTGGCCAAGGCTGCGACCGCTTATTCGCAGAAGCGGGTGGTGGTGTGCGGCGTGCGCTTCATGGCGGAAACCGTTAAGATTTTATCGCCGGAAAAATGCGTGATCCTGCCCAAGCGGCGGGCTACCTGCCCAATGGCAGAGCAGATCACGCCCGAGCGGGTGCGCGCTTTCCGGGCGGAGCATCCGGATGTGACGGTGGTGGCTTATGTCAACACGACCGCCGCGCTCAAGGCGGAGTGTGATGTGTGCGTAACCTCCTCCAGTGCGGTGCGCATCGTCCGCGCCCTGCCGGGGAAGAAAATTTTATTCATCCCGGATCAAAACCTGGGCGCGTGGGTGCGTAGCCAGTGCCCGGAGAAGGAGATCATCCTGTGGGATGGGTATTGCCCTGTGCACAGCAGCATCACAGAGCAGGATATCCTGCGCGCCAAGGCGCAGCACCCGCACGCAAAGCTGGCAATGCACCCGGAGTGCCCGCCGCAGGCGTTGGCGCATGCGGATATGATCGGCGCTACGAGCGAGATCATCCGCTACGCCCTGCAAAACGAAGAGGAGAGCATCCTCTTTGGCACGGAGTGCGGCGTGTATAATGATCTGATTCAAAAATACCCCAACCGGCATTTTTATCAGCTGCGAGGAGACAAGCTCGTCTGCCCGGATATGAAAATGACTTCGCTGGAGGATGTTTACGCTGCAGTGGCCGGTACGGCAGGTGAGGAAATCCGGCTGGAGGAGGGGCTACGCCTCGCCGCAAAGCGCAGCCTTGACAATATGTTGAAATACGGCGGCTGACGCCGCAGGGAAAAGAGATGCCAGGTATGGTGAAAGAACAGGTTTATGATGTTGTGATTGCCGGCTGCGGGGCTGCGGGGCTCTATGCGGCGCTTCAGTTCAACGAAAGCGTCCGGGTGCTGATGCTCTCCAAGCGGGAGGATACCCTCTCCAACAGCTCGCTCGCTCAGGGGGGTGTGGCGGCTGTGCTGGATTTTGACAACGACAGCTTTGAGCTGCACTATGAGGATACGCTGATTGCCGGGGGCTACAAAAACAACCCCGCCAGCGTGGATATCCTTGTGCACGAAGGGCCGGAGGATGTGCGCCGCATCATGGCAATGGGCGTGGATTTTGACAAAGCGCCTGACGGCCGCCCGCAGAAAACGCTGGAGGGCGGGCATTCACGCCGCAGGATTGTGCATCACAAGGATCAGACCGGCTATGAGATCGTGGTGAAGCTGCTGGCGCAGGTGCGTGCGCGGCCAAATATCGAGCTGGTTGAAAACACCATGGTGTGCGCAATGGAGCAGGCGCGAGGCGGCTTCCGGCTTGATCTGCTCTGCGGCGAAGAGCCTGCCAGCGTCTTTTGCAGCTACTGCATTCTGGCCACAGGCGGCATCGGGCGTGTATACCGCTATACCACCAATTCTGCGATTGCGACAGGCGACGGTATCCGCCTAGCCTATGAGCTTGGGGCGCAGATCAAGGATTTGAGCTATGTGCAGTTCCACCCTACGGCATTCCACTCGGAGAATGAGCGCGAGCAGTTTTTGATTAGCGAGGCGGTGCGCGGGGAGGGCGCTTATCTGCTCAATTGTGAGCGCCAGCGCTTTATGGCGCATTATGACGAGCGGCTGGAGCTTGCCCCGCGCGACGTGGTATCACGCGCGATCATTCTGGAATCGCGCCGCACAGGCAGCAACCAGTTCTTTTTGGATATCACACATAAGGAACGGGCGTTTTTATACAATCGTTTCCCGGCAATCTCCCAGCGCTGCTTGGAGGAGGGGGTGGATATCGCGCAGGATCTGATCCCCGTTTTCCCCTGCCAGCACTACCTTATGGGTGGAATCGCGGTGGACCTCACTGGGCGAACGGCTGTACCACGGCTCTACGCCGCAGGGGAATGCTCCAATACCGGTGTACATGGAGCAAACCGCTTGGCCAGCAACTCCCTGCTGGAGGCGCTTGTGTTTGGCCGCCACGCGGCCGAGGATATCCTACGCTGCATGGCCAAGGGCTATGCGCAGGTGGAGCCGCCCGCGCATATCGAGCCGCCCATGTTTGGGGGCGCGCCTCTGCCACACGGCCTTCGCACGGAAATCCGCGATATTATGCAGCGGGCCTATTTTGTCATCCCCAACCCGGCGGCGGTCCATACAGGGCTGCGCCGTGTGGAGGAGATCCGCCGCCGCCTCAAGAGCGGCCATTTTGCCGTGACGCGCAATTATTGCGAGGCGCTGAGCCTTGCCACTGTGGCGGCGATTATTCTGCGGGAGGTAGACGAGCGATAACGCATCGGGAGTGAAATAAGGAGTATCCCATAAATGGATTTGAGAGAGAAAGGATGGTTTGTCCATGATGACACTTCCCCAGTTTTATGTAGATGATTTGATCCGGAAGGCGATCTTAGAGGATATCAACTACATTGATACCTCATCGGATTATTTGATCCCGCCAGAGCAGACGGGTAAGGCCCGGTTCCTTGCGAAGGCGGATGGTGTGCTCTGCGGCCTGCCGGTTGCACTGCGCGTGTTTGAGCTGCTGGACCCTACGTTTCGCGCGCAGTGCTTTTATCAGGATGGCGATGCCATCGCCAAAGGCGCGATCATTGCGGAGCTCAGCGGCAAGACTGCTATGCTGCTCAAGGGCGAGCGTACGGCGCTCAATCTGATCCAGCATATGTCCGGCATCGCCACGGCTACGGCGCAGGCTGTCAAGCTGGTGGAGGGCACGCGCGCGAGTATCACGGATACCCGCAAAACGCTGCCGGGGCTGCGCTCCCTGCAAAAATATGCCGTAGTCTGCGGCGGTGGCAAAAACCACCGCTATAATCTCTCCGACGGCGCGATGCTCAAGGATAACCATATCGATGCGGCGGGCGGCATTGCCAACGCGATCACACAGCTGCGCCAGAAGCTTGGGCATATGGTGAAAATAGAGGTGGAAACGCGCAATCTGGACGAGGTGGAGCAGGCTCTGCAGGCAGGCGCGGAGATCATTATGCTCGATAACATGACGCTTGAGCAGATGCGCGAGGCCGTGCGCATGGCGGACGGCAGGGCGCAGATCGAGGCTTCAGGGGGAATCACGCTGGAAACGCTCCGCACGGTGGCGGAGACCGGGGTGGATATTATCTCCATCGGGGCGCTGACCCATTCGGTGCAGGCGTTTGATATCTCCATGAAGCTTGTCCGGGAGCGCCGCCGGATGGATTGATCAAGCACGGAGACGGGAACCGGCTTGGGAAGCCGGTTCAAGAATCAAATAAAACGAACAGCCCGGAAGCCAGTGTATCTGGTTCCGGGCTGCTTTTAAAGTTAGCGTATGGGGTTATCGTGGATCAGCGCTATTTTTTTGCCTTATCTGAGGCGGGAGCCAGAGAGATGCCTGAGGCCTTTGCGGCCTCCATAACCTCGGCCTCTGTCACGCTGGCGACATCGACGCCCTTCTTTTCCGCCACGGTGCGACGGACGCGCAGGAATTCCAAGATGCGGGCATGCTCCTTATTGGTGAGCGGATACTTCCAGGTGGGGATGATGGAGAGCAGGCAGCCAATCGCTGGCGGGATGGAAACCAGGAAAAACATAGCCGCCGCATATTCCGGGAAATCTGCTTTAAACGAAAGGGTAGAGCCCTCCGCTAACAGCAGGTTGTTGACCTCTGCCACGCGCGCGTCGCTGAACCCGATGGCTGCATAGACACCCCCCTGCAGGATGGAGGAAATACCGGATCCGAGTTTCGTCGCAAAGGACTGGCCGGAGAAGAATACGCCATCCGGCCGGATGCCGGTGCGGTATTCCTCATAGTCCACACAGTCGGCAATCATGACGGACTGCAGCACGTTGACTACGCCGGTGCCTGCGCCCGCAAGGGCGAACAGCACGAACAGGACGCACAGCCAGCCCCAATTATCCAAATTTTGCGGAGCGATCATGTAAACGACAAAGATCAAAGCGAAGGGCACGCCGCTGATAAAGTTGCAGAAGTTGAAAATACGCTTTTTTTCAAACTTAGCGGCAAGGGCCGGCGCAAACGCCATGGACAGGAACTGGCCGCCAAAAATGGCCGCGCCGAGGAACAGCATGTAGATAATGTAATTATCGCGCCCGGCATTGCCATAATAATAGGAGAGCAGCGTCATAGCGATCAAGGTCAGCAGCTGGAAGGGGCTGCGCAAAACAGCGGAGACCAGGATTTTGCGGAAAGGTACGTTGTACCACATCACCTGGAAGTTTTCCTTCAGCGTGTAGTGACGCTCCGACTGGGGAACGCGCTCCTTTACAGCGCCCGCGCACTGGAACAGGAGGGTGGAGATTACCGTCAACACAACGGCCATGATGATGAAGCCATACTGCATCGCAATCTCAGAGTTGCCCACAGCCTTGGTGATTGCGTTGCCGATCGCCTGAGAGGCGGGGATAATGCTGAGCAAAACGACAGCGCCCCCAAGGCCTGCTGCAATGCGGGCCAGAGAGAGGATGTTGGCGCGATCCTTTTCGTTATCCGTCATCAGGGAAGTAACGCCCCACAGCGGAATATCCCCCGCCGTGTAGGACATGCCGTACAGGATATAGGAAATTCCGGCCCAGGCGACGATCAGAACCTGCATGGGTACATTCCCCTCATATGCAGTGTAGCGGCCGTTGACAAAGGTCAGAATCGTGATGATGCCCACAATACCGGGGACAAACATCAGATAGGGCTTGCATTTGCCCCATTTGGAGTGGGTATGATCGCAGATTGTACCCATCATGGGGTCGTTGATCGCGTCCCAAACACGCGCGACGGCAAAAATAATGCTCATCGCCATGGCAGGGATGAAGATTACGCTTTGGAAATAGTAGACCAGGCCAGTGTTGATGATGTTGTAAATCATGTTCTGGCCGATCATACCCAACAGGTACATGTTGCGTTCCTTGGGCGTGTAGGTGGTGAGGCTGCGCTGTTTTTTCATTCCGGAAACCATCCCTTTCTTTGAATAAAGCTCTTGAAAAATCTCTCTCGCTTTCCCAAGACCTAATAACTATACTATTATAACTTTCATTCCGCCTCAGGTCAATTCATATAAAAAATTTTTTTGATCAGTTTTCCAAATTATATAATTCGTCTGGAACTTTCTGTTTGACTTTAAGCAGCGAAAACGATATGATAAAGATGGATTTTTAAAATCGCTTTTTGAAATTTATATTCCGAGGAAAGGCTAAGCGATGATTGACGGAAAACCTGCAGAGACTTTCCTGCTCTCTTTCGTGCAGCGGTATGTGCGGCGGCAACGGACGGGCATGGCCACGGCGCTGAAAACCGATGTGTACGCCCGTACACGGATGTGACTGTTTTCATAAGGGGCTAAAAACGGCTTTCGGTTCTCTGATAACTACGCAGCAATGGAGGGAGACAGCAGTGAAACTTCGAAATATGACTTCGATTTATATTCAGAGAGGAGATAGCCTGCTTCTGCTTTACCGAATTGGCTCCCGTGTTGTGGACCCCTCCTGGTGTGGCATCGGCGGTCATTTGGAGAAAGAGGAGCTCAACCGTCCGGATCTCTGTATCCTGCGTGAGCTGCGGGAGGAAACCGGCCTTCTGCCGGAGGATATTACATCCCCAAAGCTGCGTTATATTACCTTCCGACAAAAAAGCGAGGAGATCCGGCAGAATTATTACTTTTTTGCGCAGCTAAAGAGAACGGATTTTGTGCTGCCTCCCTGTGAGGAGGGGCTCTTGAAATGGGTGCCGGTTGCGCAGGCACTGATGCTGGAGATGCCCTTTACTGCAAAATGTGTGTTGACCCACTATTTTGAAACGGGGCAGCATGACGGTATGCTGTATGCAGGGATTGCGCAGCCGGCGGGTACTTGCTTTACGCCGCTGCGGGAGTTTTGAAAAGAGCTCAAGGAGGGCTGCAAATGGCTGAAACTGTGCTGATCACCGGCGCTTCCCGCGGCATTGGCAGGGAAGCCGCCCTGCTGTTTGCGCGGCAGGGGATGCGTGTCGCCATCAACTACCGGATTCAAAAGGAGCAGGCAGAAGCGCTGGCTCGGCTCCTGCGGGAGCAGGGGGTGGATGCCGCCGCTTTTCAGGCCGATGTGGCTGACCGGGAGCAAGTGTTCCAGATGGTGCGCCGGGTTGAGGAGCGCTTTGGCGGGGTGGATATCCTTGTGCACAGCGCGGGTATCGCACAGCAAAAGCTTTTTACCGATCTGACCTTCGAGGAGTGGCGGCATATGTTCGCCGTGCATGTGGATGGCCTGTTCCACTGCTGCCAGGCGGTGCTGCCTCATATGATTCACCAGAAGGCGGGCCGTATCGTCACCGTATCCTCCATGTGGGGCGAGGTGGGCGCCTCCTGCGAGGTGCACTATTCAGCGGCCAAGGCGGCGGTGATCGGCATGACAAAGGCGCTCGCCAAGGAGCTTGGGCCGAGTGGGATTACGGTCAATTGTGTTGCTCCTGGTGTGATCGATACGGATATGAACGCCTCGCTGACGGATGATGCGCTGGCCGCCCTGCGTGAGGAGACGCCGCTGTGCCGCATAGGCACAGCACAGGAGGCGGCTGAGGCGATCGCCTTTTTGGCTTCCGGTAGAGCCGCCTTTATTACCGGCCAGGTGCTGGGCGTAAACGGCGGAATTGTGATATAACAGATTAAAAAATCATAGGAGAAGCGCTGGGGTTGAAGCATGGCAAATTTGCTCGGACATTTGAAAACCGTTCATCATCACAGGGCGCTTGTGCGCAAGCACTGCTTTCAGGTGGGGCTCTACTGGCAGGGGCTGACGCACGATCTTTCTAAATATTCACTCGTGGAGTTTTTTCCGGGCGTAAAATACTATCAGGGCAACCGCAGCCCAAATGAGGCGGAGCGCTCTGCGAAGGGATACAGCAGCGCCTGGCTGCATCACAAGGGCCGCAACCGCCATCATCTGGAATACTGGATTGATTACTCCCCGACAGGCACCGGCCTCGCGGGGATGGAGATGCCAGTGAACTATGTGGTGGAGATGTTTTGCGACCGTGTGGCCGCGAGCAAGACCTACCGGGGCGCCGCGTATCGGGACAGCGATCCGTATGAATATTATGTACATTCCCGCAGCCATTACTTGATCCATCCCAACACGGCAGCGCTGTTGGAATCGCTGCTGCTCCGCCTGCGGGAGGAAGGAGAGGCTGCGGCCTTTGCCTATATCAGGCGGGAAATTTTGAAACGGCCCAAAAAGGGGAGAGGCGGCAGGCGTAGCTAGAGCCTGCCTGCAAGGCTAAAAACAGGGCGGTGTTTCTGTGCGTTTTTCGGCATTTTGCCGAATTTGAGAGCGCACGGTGCGGCCGAAGCCGGCTGAGCGAATGACGGACGTACAATATCGATGCTTTAGAGGGCCTTTTCACACTTTTTTTATAGGATATTATGAAAATGCGTATGCTTGATCGTAAAATAGGAGGAATAAGCCTTCCGTATTGGCGATTTCGTATGAAAAAAACGGGAAAAAGCGCCGTTTTTTCTAGTTGAAAAATCGGGTGAAGTCGGTTATACTGATGTCGTTAAATAATTAACAAACAACCCAAACCGCATGAAACCCGATCATTATTTCGATGAAGGAGCGATTGCAATGGCAAATGAAAAACAGGAAAAAAAAGCCCCCGCAGTTGACGTCGAAGCAATGGTAGACAACCATGTGCAAAAGGCGCTCAAGGCTCTGGAGCAATTCATGAGCATGACGCAGGAGCAGGTCAACAAGATTGTGGAGGCAATGACTGTTGCCGGCCAAGAGAACCACACCCGGTTGGCGAAGATGGCGGTTGAGGAGACCGGCCGCGGCGTATATGAGGATAAAATTATCAAGAACATGTTCGCCACGGAGTATATCTGGCACTCCATTAAGAATGAGAAGACCGTCGGCATTGTGGAGGAGAACGATCTGGAGGGCTATGTGGAGATCGCGGAGCCGGTTGGCGTTGTTGCTGCCGCCACGCCGGTGACGAACCCAACCTCCACCACGATGTTTAAATCCCTGATCTGCATGAAATCCCGCAACCCGGTGATCTTCGGCTTCCATCCCAATGCGCAGAAGTGCTCTGTGGAGGCTGCAAAGGTGCTGTATGAGGCGGCCATCAAGGCGGGCGCGCCGGAGAACTGCATCCAGTGGATTGAAACGCCGTCCATCCAGGCTACGATGGCTCTGATGAATCATCCGGGTGTTTCTTTGATCCTTGCTACGGGCGGAGCAGGCATGGTCAAGAGCGCATACAGCGCCGGTAAGCCTGCCCTGGGCGTTGGCCCCGGCAACGTGCCCTGCTATATTGAAAAGAGCGCGAAGCTTGAGCGCGCCTGCACCGATTTGATGCTTTCCAAGACCTTTGATAACGGCATGATCTGCGCTTCTGAGCAGGCGGTTATTGTCGATCAGGAAATCCACAAGGATTTTGAGCGCATCATGAAGGAAAATAACTGCTATTTCCTGAATGAGGAAGAAACGCAAAAGGTTTCTGATTACGTCATCAGCGCGCAGAAGCAGGCCGTCAACCCTGACGTAGTGGGTAAGAGCGCAAACTGGATTGCGGAGCATGCAGGCATTCAGGTGCCGGAGAAGACCAAGATCTTGATTGCGAAGCTTCCGGCTGTCGGCCCGGATTACCCGCTCTCCCGCGAGAAGCTGAGCCCTGTGCTCGCTTACTTTGTGGTCAATAGCACAAAAGAGGGCTTCCAGCGCGCGACGGAGATGCTGCTGATGGGCGGCCTTGGCCACTCCGCTGTGATTCACTCCACAAATGAAGAGATCATCAAGGCCTTTGGCGAAGAGATGAAGGTCGGCCGCGTGATCGTCAACTCCCCCTCCTCGCAGGGCGGTATCGGCGATATTTACAACTCCAATACGCCGTCGCTTACCCTCGGCTGCGGCTCCTATGGCCACAATTCTACGACCTCTAACGTCTCCACCGTCAACCTCATCAACAAAAAGCGCCTGGCAAAGAGGAGGGTCAATATGCAGTGGTTCAAGATCCCGCCGAAGATCTACTTCGAGTCGGATTCCATCCAGTATCTTGAGAAGATGCAGGATATCGAGCGCGCATTTATCGTGACTGACCCGATGATGGTGAAGCTCGGCTATGTGGATAAGATCCTCTACTATTTGCGCAAGCGCGAGCATTATTGCCACAGCGAGATTTATTCCGACGTGGAGCCCGATCCCGATGTAGATACGATCATGCGCGGCGTAGCCGTGATGCGTGAGTTTCAGCCCGATGTGATCATCGCGCTCGGCGGCGGCTCCGCGATGGACGCTGCAAAGGGCATGTGGCTGTTCTATGAGCATCCGGACGCCTCTTTCGATGGCCTGAAGCAGAAATTCATTGATATTCGTAAGCGCGCCGTCAAGTTCCCGAAGCTGGGCACCAAGGCGAAGATGGTCTGCATCCCGACGACCTCTGGTACGGGCAGCGAGGTGACGAGCTTCGCCGTGATCACCGACCGCAAGAACGGCAACATCAAATACCCGCTTGCTGACTATGCTCTCACGCCCGACGTTGCCATCATTGACCCGCAGTTCGTCATGAGCCTGCCGAAATCCGCCACTGCGGATACGGGCATGGACGTGCTCACGCACGCGATCGAGGCCTATACCTCCAACCTGGCCAGCGATTATACGGACGGCCTTGCCATGCAGGCAATTGAGATGGTGTTTGAATACCTGCCCCGCGCCTATCAGAACGGCTCTTCCGATGTGGAGGCCCGTGAGAAGATGCACAATGCATCCTGCATCGCCGGTATGGCGTTCACAAACGCATTCCTTGGCCTGAACCACTCCATGGCGCATAAGCTCGGCGGTGAGTATCACATCCCGCATGGCCGCGCCAATGCGATCCTGCTGCCTTATATCGTGGCTTACAATGCGCAGAAGCCCACGAAGTTTGCTACCTTCCCGAAATATGAGACGTTTGTTGCGGATAAGAAGTTCGAGAAGATTGCAAAGCATCTTGGCATCGCCGGTAAGACCACGCAGGAGAGCGTTGCAAATCTGGTGAAGGCGATTAAAGATCTGCGTGCTTCCCTCAATGTGCCCGCCTCTATTCAGGAGTGCGGCGTTGATGAGAAAGAGTTCTTCGATAAGCTGCCGCGCCTGGCTGACAATGCGCACGCCGACCAGTGCACCACGGCCAACCCGCGTTACCCGCTGGTGTCGGAGATTGAGCAGCTCTATACGGACGCTTACTACGGCCGGTAATCTGCGGTAAATCGGAAATCGTGTAAAAAGCGAAGGGCTCCGCCTGCGGTGGGGCCCTTCGTCCGAATTTCGACTGCGGATGTGAAATTTTAGCTCTGGCGTATTTTTGCAAAATGCGGTATGATACAGGTATCAACTGAAATCTGACATCTGAAGTCGGAAGTTTTTGGGGGTGCTTTTCCTTGGAGATCACGGTTTGTATCGGAAGCTCCTGTCACCTGCATGGTTCGCGCGATGTAATCCAGGTGCTTGAAAAGCTGGTTTCTGCCTATGGGCTTGCCGGGCAGGTGGAGCTCAAGGGTTCCTTCTGCATGGGAGAGTGCACAAAGGGCGGCGTCTGCGTGAGCACGGGCGGGCAGAAATTTTCGTTGACGCCGGCAGATGTCCCGGCCTTTTTCAAACAGGAGGTTTTGGAGAAACTGGCGCCAGTACAGGGCGAATAAAAAGAGGAGAGGAGCGGTCACATGAGCATCATTGGCCTGCAAAAGGCAAATTGTAAAAACTGCTATAAATGCATCAAGGTCTGCCCGGTCAAATCAATCCGCCTGATTAGCGAGCAGGCGCAGATTATCGATGCGGACTGTATTCTCTGCGGGAAATGCCTCAATGCCTGCCCGCAGAATGCGAAAACCCTTTCCAGTGATCTGGATAAAGTAAAGGGCTTTTTGAAAAACGGGAAGCGCGTGATCTTTTCCCTCGCGCCATCCTACTACACCTCCTTTGATTTTCAGGATGAGCGCAGGCTGCTGGGCGCGTTTCAGAAGCTGGGCGTTTTTGGCACGGCGCAGACGGCGGACGGCGCGGCTTATGTGACCGCGGAATATCATAAGCTCATCCTGGCGCATGAGATGGAAAACATCATCACCACCTGCTGCCCCACGGTGAACGATCTGGTGGAAAAATATTACCCGGAGCTGATTCCTTACCTTGCTCCGGTGGTTAGTCCGATGATCGCGCATGGCCGCCTGCTCAAGGAAACCTACGGGCATGACAGCAAGGTGGTTTTTGTGGGGCCCTGCATCGCAAAAAAGGCGGAGGCCGACGATATCCGGCACGAGACGGAGATCGACGCGGTGCTCACCTTTCAGGATATGGCAAATTGGCTCCGGGAAGAAAACATCGCAATCGACAGCTGCTCCCCGGTGGATTTTTTGCGCGGGGATTCCGAGATCCTGCGCCTGTACCCGATTGCAGGCGGCATCATCAAAACCCTGAAGAGAAGGCATGGCGGCGAGCTGCCCAATTATAACATGATGTGCATTGACGGCATTGACAACTGCAAGGATGTCTTTGAGGCCATCCGCGCAGGGCAGATCACCGGCAGCTTTATTGAGATCAACGCCTGTGTCAGCGGCTGCATCAACGGTCCGGCCCGCGTGGCCGCCGCGCATGACCGCTTTACAGGGCGCATCCGGCTTAAGGAGCATGTGCAGGAGACGGGCGACGGTTACCCGGAGCTTACCAATGTGATTCCGATGCACAAGGGCTTTGTGGACAGAACGGATAAGCGCGAGATCCCGAGCGAGGAGGTCATTCGCTCCATTCTGCAAAAAATCGGCAAGGATTCCCCCGCGCAGGAATTGAACTGCGGCTCATGCGGCTACGCCACCTGCCGGGATAAGGCGATCGCCGTTTATCAGGGTAAGGCGGAGCTGACGATGTGCATGCCGTTTATGCGCCAGCGCGCGGAATCCCTCTCGAACGTGGTGCTCACGGAAACACCGAATATCACGATCATCGTGGATGAGGATTTGAATATCGTGGAATACAATGCCGCTGCAGAAAAGGCGTTTGGCGTCAGCCGTGCCGCTGCACTGACCAAGGGGCTCTATGAAATTCTCGACCCGGCGGATACGCTTGCCGTGTTTGACAGCAGGCAGCCGATCTTCGACAAGAAAATCACGGTGGAAGCTTACCATAAAACCTTCTTGGAGAGCATTGTCTACATCAAAGAGGGCAACTACTGCATGGGTATCTTTAAGGATATCACCGAGGAAGAGACCATGAAGGAGAAGGGCCAGAAGCTGCGCATGGAAACCGTTGAAATGGCGCAGAAGGTAATTGATAAGCAGATGGTTGTCGCGCAGGAGATCGCGAGCCTGCTCGGGGAAACAACAGCCGAGACAAAGGTCACGCTGACGAAGCTGAAGGATATGATCGCGCGCGACGACGCGCAAGCTTGAAGGAAGGGCGTGAACCCGGAATGAGCGTACATATCGATGTTGCCTGGAAAAGCCTGAATAAAAAAGGCGAGGAGTTGTGTGGGGATAAGGTCGTCACCGTGCGGACGGCGGATTCCACTATCGCTGTATTGGCGGATGGCTTGGGCAGCGGCGTCAAGGCGAATATCCTCGCCACTCTCACAAGCACGATCTGTGCGACTATGGTGCGTGAGGGTGCGAGCGTTGCGGATGTGGTCTCCACCATCGTCAATACGCTGCCTGTGTGCAGTGTGCGCAAGGTGGCGTATGCAACCTTCAGCATTCTGGAGATTAAGGATAGCGGCGAGGGCTATCTTGCAGAGTTTGATAATCCCTTTTGCATCTATATCCGCGATGGCAAGCGCATGGAATTCAAATGTGAATATAACGAATACTCCGGAAAAGGCGTTTATGAAACCCGGTTTCAGGCGCTGCCCGGGGATGTCATCACCATCGTCAGCGACGGTGTAATCTACGCAGGGGTGGGCGAATCGCTCAACTTCGGCTGGACGTGGGAGCACGTGGTGAAGTGGCTTTTAAACGCCACGGCGCTGGAAATGTCCGCCCCGCGTCTGGCTGCTGCACTCTCCGATACCGTGAACGACCTGTATATGAAAAAGCCGGGGGATGATTCCACCGTTTTGGTGGCGGAGGTTACGGCGCACAAGGTGGTGAATATGCTTGCGGGCCCGCCGAAGGATAAAGCGGATGACGAGCGTATGGTGCGCGATTATATGCGATCCCCGGGCAAAAAGGTAATCTGCGGCGGCACAAGCGCCAACATTGTTGCACGGGTGCTCAACCGCAAGATCCGCACCTCCCTGACGTATTCCGACCCATCCATCCCGCCGATTGGCTTCATAGAGGGCGTCGATCTTGTCACAGAGGGCGTATTGACGCTGACGCGCACGCTGGATATTTTGCAGGAATATTGCGAGAAGGACGCGGATTCCTACTACTTCCATCGCATTGATGAGGAAAATGGAGCCTCCATGCTCGCACGGATGTTTTTGGAGGATTGCACGCATTTGAAGCTGTTCATCGGCACGGCAATCAACCCTGCGCACCAGAATCCGAACCTGCCGGCTGATCTGAGCATTAAATTAAAGCTGATTGACCGCCTGGCGGAGCTTATGGTAAAGCTCGGCAAGCGGGTAGATAAAACCTATTATTAAGCGAGTGGTTAGGAATGTGCAGGCCGCCCCTGCAGCATACCTCCATAATGCAGCAGTGCTTCCAATGAGATGTATTTCTATATGAAATGATAAAACGCCTGAATGATTTCCCGTTTTGAATGGAGAGTGACGCAATGCAAAAACTGTTTGATACCGCAGTGCAGAAGCTGAAATATAAGGTGCTGCGGGAGGTTGCCCGCCTCGCTTTTGAGGATAGGCTTGACAGCGGCGCGCTGCTGGATATCCCGGCTAAGATTATGCCCGGCCCCAAGCCGACGATGCGCTGCTGCATTTATAAGGAGCGCGCCATCATCGGCGAGCGCATTAAGCTGGCGATGGGCGGTAATCAGGAGAACCCCAATGTGGTAGAGGTTTTGGATATTGCCTGCGATGAATGCCCGGTGGAGGGGATGCGTGTTTCCGAGGCCTGCCGCGGGTGCATCTCCCACCAGTGTGTGGATGTTTGCCCTAAGGGCGCGATCAGCATCGTGAACCACCGCTCTGTGATCGACCAGTCGAAGTGCGTGGAGTGCGGGCGGTGCTTAAACGCCTGCCCATATAACGCGATTATTCAGTGTGTGCGCCCGTGTGAAAACGCCTGCCATATCAAGGCCATTCATATGGGGGAGGACAAAAAGGCGAAAATCGATAATGACAAGTGCATCTCTTGCGGCGCCTGCGTTTATAAATGCCCGTTCGGCGCAATTGCGGATAAATCTTATATTCTGGATGCGATCCGGCTCCTCAAGGAATCGGAGAATAACACAAAATACAATGTGTATGCCGTTGTCGCCCCCTCCATCGTCAGCCAATTTGTGCAGGTGCGGGTGGAGCAGGTGGTATCCGGTCTCAAGCAGCTTGGCTTTTTTAGCGTTGTCGAGGCGGCGCTCGGCGCGGATATGGTCGCTTACCAGGAGGCGAATGAGCTGTATGAGAAAGGGTTCCTGACGAGCTCCTGCTGCCCGGCGTTTGTCACCTATGTCCGCAAGGCTTTTCCGAACCTTGCGCAGCACGTTTCGCACAACCTTTCCCCCATGGCGCAGATTGCCAAGCATATTAAGCGCCTTGATCCGGGCTGCAAAATTATTTTTGTAGGCCCCTGCATCGCGAAAAAAATGGAGCAGAAGTGGGAAACGGTGAGCCCCTATATCGACTGTGTCATTACATTCGAGGAGCTGCAGGCGTTGTTTGACGCGCGCGATATTGACATTGCCTCCCTGCCTGACGAGCACCTCAACAATGCCTCCTATTATGGCCGCATTTTCGCCCGTAGCGGTGGCTTGGCAAGCGCGGTCGAGCAGGCGCTCAAGGAGCAGGGGCTTTATGGCCTTGGGGATTTCAGCTATAAACCGGTTTCCTGTGATGGTATCCGCGAGTGCCGCACCGCTCTGCTCAAAGCCTCCAAAGGTGTGCTGCAGGAGAATTTCATTGAGGGCATGGCCTGCGAATCCGGTTGCATCGGTGGCGCGGCCTGCCTGACGCACGGGCCCAAGAATAAGCTCGATGTGGATAAGTACGGCCAGCTCGCCAAGGAGAAAACGATGACGGATGCAATCAGCGTTTATGATTTTGAATAGTTGCCTTTGGGACCGAAATGAAGACTGGAGTACGTTATAATAATCTCGCTTCAGCTGCGGTCAAATTAAAAATTTGGGCGATTCTGGGGCGTTAAGTGTATCATTGATTGGGACTATTGCCCTGTGGTTGTGCCGCGCATTGCGCAAACGCCGTGCAATCATGATAGAACAAAAGAATACAGCGGTTTTAATAGCGAAATCCAAATGGATTTGGCCTGTGAAAGGATGAATGACAGATGACCACGATTTATGTCTGTATCGGCAGTGCATGCCATCTGAAAGGCTCTTATGACGTGATTAACCGGCTGCAAGCCCTGATTGCAAAGAATGAACTTGGCGAGCGCGTAGAGGTGCGCGCTAAATTCTGCATGGGCAACTGCGGGCAGGAGGGTGTATCGGTTAGTGTGGATGACGGGCCGGTGCAATCCCTTCTTCCAGCGGATACGGATGCTTTTTTTGAGCAGCAGGTGCTGGATCGCCTGGCAGAGGCAAGCAAGGCCTGATTAACCGAGTGTGGGTGGCAGTTTGCCTACGAGCCTCTGCCCTAAACCGAAGAGAGCTTAAAATCGCGCCCTGCGCCGGAAGACACCGGCGCAGGGCGCGATTTTTGTTTGTCAGGAGATACAGCCTGCCGAAACAGGGCGAGAAGCTTTACTGGATTGAGCGGTTATGGGGAGGGGCAGGAGATCTCCACCATTTTTTCAATCATCACATGTAGCAGCTGCGCCTGCTGCGTGTCAGCGGCGCGGTAGTATACCTCTTTCCCATCGCGGCGGCTTACAATTAAGCCGCTGCTTTTTAATTGGCGCAGATGATGGGAAACAGCGGGGCTGCTCATGCCAACCAGGGACGATAAGTTAATCACGCACTCCTCACAATGGCAAAGCAGCCAGAAAATCCGAATTCGGCTCTCATCCCCCAGCTGCTTGAACATATAGGCGACTGTTTGGAAATCCTCATCCTTGGGCATATGGTCAAGCCCTTTTTCGATACGTTGCCCGTGGTTATGTGGCAATGGGTAATCCGGCATGAAATTCCCCCCTTTCTGAATATTCTATCACAGTCAGCGCAAAAAGTATATCTTGGTGGGCGGTGGTTTTGATTTGTTTTGACCTGATGGAAAGGGAGACGTTTCCTTTTGGAGGGCGCTTTAGGCGGGCGAAAAAATTTTGAAAAAGGGTTGACTTTGTGAGAAAAGCAGCATATCATATAATTAAACAATTAAGCAATTATTTAATTGTTTGCCAATTACGAATGCCACCTGTAAGAGAAAGGAGCTGGAGAGTATGAAGAAAGCATACAAAATTGAGGTTGACTGTGCGAACTGCGCCAACAAGATGGAGGAGGCTGCAAAGCGCACTCCTGGTGTGAAGGATGCCACCGTTCATTTCATGATGCTCAAAATGACTGTGGAGTTTGAAGAGGGGCAGGATTCAAAAGCCATCATGCAGCAGGTTCGCAAAAACTGCAAGCGGATTGATGATGATTGTGAAATTTATTTATGAGCCGTTTCAATCGTGTGGGTGTGCATGAGATGTGTAGGCTTGATACGCGGCGCACTGCTGGACGGCTAGGGACTGTGCGCTTCCTTTGATCAAGGGCAGAATCCTTTGGTTGGGAATCCTTGTAGGTTGTGCAGCCCACACGGGAGAGGAGGATACACATGAACCGGAAACAAAAGAAGATGCTGGCGCGTATTCTTGTGGCGGCCGTTATGCTGGCTGTGCTTTCTGCTGCGCCGGTGAGCGGACCACTGCGGTTTGTTTTATATCTGATTCCATACTTGACCATTGGCTATGATATTTTAATCAAAGCAGGCAAAGGAATTTGGAACCG
The DNA here is from genome assembly GCA_949283655.1 of uncultured bacterium. Classification (GTDB taxonomy): domain Bacteria; phylum Bacillota; class Clostridia; order Oscillospirales; family Acutalibacteraceae; genus Fimivicinus. Next base: position 6,129 of record CASDTH010000032.1, on the reverse strand, counting down.
GCAGGTTTTTGATGAGAATTTCCTCATGGCGATTGCGACGGTCGGTGCAATCGCACTGGCGATTTATGAAAAAAGCGGAGATTATACCGAGGCAATCGCCGTTATGCTGTTTTACCAAGTCGGAGAGCTGTTTCAAAGCTATGCGGTGGGCAGAAGCCGCCGCAACATCAGCAGCCTGATGGATATTCGACCGGATTACGCAAATATAGAGCGCGAAGGGAAGCTTGAAAAGGTGGAGCCGGACGAAGTCGCTGTTGGCAGTGTAATCGTGGTGCAACCCGGTGAAAGGGTGCCGATTGACGGGGTCGTTGTGCAGGGTACTTCCAGCCTGAATACTAGTGCGCTGACAGGGGAGAGCCTGCCGAAGGATGTTAAGGCCGGGGATGAAATTATCAGCGGCTGTGTAAATTTGACTGGCGTTTTAAGGGCGCGCACTACCAGGGAATTTGGGGAATCCACCGTCTCCAAAATCCTTGATCTGGTAGAAAACGCGAGTTCCCGTAAGTCCAAATCAGAGGCGTTTATTTCAAAATTCGCCAGAATTTATACGCCTGCGGTTTGCATTGCCGCGCTGGCGCTGGCGGTTTTGCCCCCGCTTACCCGGCTATTCCTTTTAGGGCTTTCCGCCGGGTGGGAGGTGTGGATCTATCGCGCGCTAACCTTCCTCGTTATCAGCTGCCCCTGCGCGTTGGTTATCAGCATTCCACTTAGTTTCTTTGCCGGGATCGGCGGCGCCAGCAAAGCGGGCGTGCTGGTGAAGGGTTCTAACTATCTGGAAACCCTCTCCCGCACAAAGATTGTGATGTTTGATAAGACCGGTACGCTTACACAGGGTGTGTTTGAGGTGAATGGAATTCATCACAATGCGCTGGAAAATGCCAAGCTGCTGGAATATGCAGCGCTGGCGGAAAGCTTTTCCTCCCATCCGATTAGCAAAAGCATCCAGCGTGCCTATGGCAAAGAACTGGATCGCTCCAGAGTGACCGACGTTCAGGAGATCAGCGGAAATGGCGTGACCGCCAAGGTGGACGGAGTAGAAGTTGCCGCAGGCAATGATAAGCTGATGGAGCGCCTGCAGATACCATATATTCACTGCCATCAGGCGGGCACCATTATTCATATGGCAATCGATGGTGCATATGCAGGGCATATCGTGATATCTGACGTAATCAAGCCGCATGCAAAAGAGGCGGTTGACGCACTGAAAAAGGCGGGCGTGCAGAAAACCGTGATGCTCACCGGCGATGCGAAGGCTGTGGCCGGTCAGGTAGCGGGCGCCTTGGGGATTGATGAAGTGTTCAGCGAGCTGCTCCCTGCCGGCAAGGTGGAAAAGGTGGAGGAGGCTATGAGGTATAAGCCGGAGCAGGCAAAGCTTGCCTTTGTCGGGGATGGGATCAATGACGCGCCGGTGCTCAGGCGCGCGGATATCGGCATTGCTATGGGCGTAATGGGTTCTGATGCGGCAATCGAGGCGGCGGACGTCGTTTTGATGGATGACGACCCGATGAAACTTTCCAAGGCCATTCGAATTTCTCGCAAGTGCCTACGGATCGTTTATCAAAATATTGTTTTTGCCATTGGCATCAAGCTCATTTGCCTGGTTTTAGGCGCGTTAGGCGTTGCCAATATGTGGCTTGCAATTTTTGCGGATGTCGGCGTGATGGTGATTGCGGTGCTCAATGCGATTCGAGCGCTGTTTATCAAAAAGCTGTGATCAGACCGGCAAGTGGCGGCGAAATATCTGCTGAGAACCCTGGCGGGCAGGAGGACCGGGCTTTACGACGCGGCAGTGGTTTTCAGCAGCGCCTGCGGCCGCGTCGTGGTAGAGGGCGGCGCGGTTGTTTTTGGCTTTTCTTGCAGCTCCTTTGGGTAAGCGGGGTCGAAGATATCATATTTCCGGTAATATTCCTTTGACTCTTCCTCCCGCACAACCGTCGCCTTGTTTCGGTTTAACAGCTCCATCAGCGGATAGAGATTGATCCAAATTTGATTGATCCCCTCCTTTTGTGATTCGTCAAAAATCAGCTGCAACCCGATGTGCAGGTGCGGCTTAGTCATCCCGTTGACATCCTCCTTGGTGGAATAGCCGGTGGAGCCAAGATAGCCGATGACCTGACCGGCTTTTACTTTGGAGCCGAGCTGAAGGCCGGTCTGATAGGGATGGCCCTTGCGCAGATGCGCGTAATAGTAGGAGCGCTTGCCGTCAAAGCTGCGGATGCCGAGCCGCCACCCTCCGTATTGATTCCAGCCGTATGCTTCCACAACTCCACCCTCTACGGCGACGACCGGCGTGCCGACCGCCCCCAGCAGGTCGTTGCCAAGGTGCCGCCTGCGGTAGCCGTAGGAGCGCGAATCACCGAAATCGTCATAATGACTGTAACCGAACCCCTCTGCGATGGGGCAATAGGCTTTTAAGCCATATTTTTTTACAATGGTTTTTTGCCCCTCGCGCTCCTTGTCCGGCGCCTCCTTTTCATATTCCCCAACCATGCCGCCCAATACGGCGGTATATGCCTCTTTATAGTAGGGATAGTATTGATTTTCCTGCATCAGCTCGTCAACCGTCTGCCCCTCCTCCAGTGTGTCCAAAAGCTTTTGCAATTGGCTGGAGCGGTAGCTCTTCCAGTTGCCGCCGTTTTTGCAGGCAAGCCATGCAAGTGAATCGATCCAGCTAATATGGGTTCCCTCCTCATGAGTCTTGATATCAAGGGCCAGCGTATCGTTTAGCGCGGTGTAAGGGGCGTTGAATTCTACCCATTTAATGTAGGAGGCGGTCGTTGTTTCTGTAGCCGTAGCTGTGCTCTGCGTGCCTGCGGGGGCGAGGCTGTCGGAAGGCTGGGTTTGAGATGCCTGAGCAGCCTGCGCTCTTCTTGCATGTTCCTGCGCCCCCTGTGCGGCGCCAAAAACACTCAGTGCCCCCAGCGCTAGGCAAATGATAATAGAGAGTGCGATATTTAGCCGGCTGGTTTCCTTGGTCTGCAACGTATATGCCACCGCCCGTTCTCATTCGTTTTTTGAAAAGGGCCGGGTCCGGGTAGCCCTATCCTTCGGTTATTTTTATGAATCTACGAAGCAGAACATGCCTGGATGGGCGGCAAAGCGGCAGATAGAATCCATATATAGGCACAGTCGATATCCTTCTTCTACTACGTAGCGAGGCCTCTTGTCTTTTTAAAACAGGCATGTTATAGTAAAACTCATCGTTTGACCGCTTGAAGCGTGGAATAGGCGTATAGGATCCGGGCTTTTTGATAGAGGCATAATCAGTATGTCGCCGGTTGTTGACGGTACGGTAGGAAAGGATGAATGGCGCGTGCGTATTGGTATTGTGGGCCTGGGGCTGATTGGCGGCTCCATGGCCAAAGCGATTAAGGCGAACACAGCCCATGCGGTGATTGGCTATGATATTGAAGGTGAAGTTCTGCACCGGGCGCAGGAGGAGGGTGCGATTGACTGCATTGGCACAGAAGCGCTGCTTGGCACACTGGATCTGCTGCTGATTGCGCTGTATCCCGAGCAGACGGTGCGCTTTATCCACGAGCAGGCGGCGCTTTTGCGGCAGGGCTGCATGGTGATCGATCTATGCGGTGTAAAAACCTATGTCTGCAAGGCGTTGGGCCCTTTTTGTGCACAGCAGGGTATTCGGTTTATCGGCGGGCATCCCATGGCCGGGCGCGAATTCTCTGGCTATGGCGCCGCACAAGCAGAGCTGTTCCAAGGGGCCAGTATGCTGCTTGTGCCCAGCGAGGCTGGAGATGCGGCAGAGGCTGAGGACCTTGCGCCGTTTTTTCGGCAGCTGGGGTTTGCAAAAATCGTGATTACAACGGCGGAAAACCATGATAAAATGATCGCCTTTACCTCTCAACTGGCGCATGTGGTATCGAATGCGTATGTCAAGAGCCCGGAGGCAGAAAAACATGATGGTTACAGTGCGGGAAGCTATAAGGATTTGACGCGGGTCGCACGCCTCAATGAGGTGATGTGGTCAGAGCTGTTTCTTTGCAACCGGGAGGCCTTGATGGAGGAACTCGATTGTATCATCGGGCATCTGCAGGAGTACCGGTTCGCGCTGGCGGAGGGCGATCGGGATACGCTGCAACGCCTGCTTAAGGCGGGCAGCGACCGGAAGAAGCGGATCGACCGAGATGAGGAGTAAGGGCTTGCAGGTGGAGCTCTCTTGGGCGGCGTGCGTTGCTGCTGTGGCTTCCCGTAAAAATGCAATGGAATAGGCAGTTTTTTGCCGCTTATGAGGCCGGCGCCTAGAAGGCGCCGGCCAAATTCTTAGCCATGAAGAGGATGTGCTTTATTTAGCAAGGAGAATTTTATGGCAAATTTTAAAACCCACTTGATTAAATTGAAGGGATGTGATAAAATAAAACAGAAAACAAACCGGATAAGTGAAAAATCTATTGTAAATGCTGTAATTCATCTGGAAGGGGGAGGACCGAATGGCCAAACAGCCGAATCCGGCGCCGCTGGGAGGAAAATCTGCCTATACCAAGCGGTATATCGGAACAACGGAAATTGCGGCCTACAGTCTTGCACAAGGCGGCAGGGATTTTACGATCAAGGGGTATATGAGCTATTTTATGCTCAATGTATTTCAGCTTGATCCGGCGATTATGGGGTTGATCCTTTTCTTGGAAGGATTCTGGGATGTTGTGAACGATCTGGTGCTTGGCGCGCTGGTGGATCGTACCCGCACGCGCTTTGGAAAATTCCGGCCATGGCTACTGGCCTGCGTCGGCCCATTCGCGCTTGCGAACATTACCTTTTGGCTTTCGCCGCTGTTTATCGGGGAATATGATCCAAGATCCTGGCAGAAGATTTTGACCTATATGGTCATTTATACCGCGATGGAAACCTTGGAAACACTTGTACAGTGTGCCTATGGCGGCCTGCTTGCCACAGCCTCGCCGAACCCGGAGGATCGCACCACGCTGATTGCCTCTGGCCGGTTTATTTCCTCTTTGTTTGCCAACCTGCCGCAGCAGATCTGTGGCCTGCTGATTGATCTGAGCACGCGCAATGTAATCGGCGCTTCGATGGGCACAGTCTTTATCACCATGGGCGTTGGTACGACGCTGATTGGTAACGGAATGGTAGCTTTTTACGCGATCTGGTCACGGGAGCGAATTGTGCAATCCATTGAAAAACCGAATATTGTTGAAGGCTTCAAAAACGTGTTTGCCAACAAACCGCTGTTATTGTTGATGATTTCGGATTTCTTAGCGGCGTTCGGCAATGTGGGCGGTCCGTTTGAAACACTTTATTACATAGATGTGCTTGGCATTGCCTCCGCGAAAGTGATCGTTGGCATCCCCGGCTCGCCGGTGTCCTACTTCAGTTATACGCTGGTGCCATGGATGCGCAGGCATTTTAATAACAAACAGCTTTGGTTCATCTGCAACTTGGTGCCGGATTTCCTTTGGATTATGGTGTTCGTGCTGGGCTATGGTTTCTGCGATAACTGGAAGGTCATGATCCCGCTGATTATGCTGCAGGAAACGCTCGCAAACGTTCTTTACGCTACACGTAAGGTGGTGCCGGAGGAGATGCGGCAGGAGGCCATTGACTATGCGGAGTGGAAAACAGGTAAACGCACAGAGGCAATGACCGGTGCGGCGCAGGGCCTAGCCAGCAAAGCGGTGAATACCCTGCAAAGCGCGATTAGCACAGCTGTTGTCAGTCTTGTAGGCTACACAGCAGGCGCCGGTACCAATCAGACACTGCGCACTAAGCGTGCTATTTTCACAATGTGGTCTGTAGCTCCGATTATCCTTGGCTCTTTGGGCCTGATCCCCATGATTTTTTATGATCTGGTCGGAGAAAAACGCAACAGAATGTATGAGGAATTGATCGAGCGCAGGCGTGAAATCGCCAAGATCGCCTCCGACCTTACGCTGGATGACGCAGACAAAATAGCTCAGGCCGCAAGCCCGAAAGAGGATGGGGAAGCCTGAGAACCGGATCGGGAAAGGATGGTTGACAATGGCGGTGTGCCCGAAATGTGGAGCAAAGATCAAAAAGACGGATTGGCGGCCGAACTGCTGGAACTGTGGCGTGAACATCATGTATTACGGGATGGAGGAGCGTCTGGAGGCGGATGCGGAAAGAGCGGCAAAGGAG
>CASDTH010000031.1 GCA_949283655.1 uncultured bacterium | reverse complement strand
CGATTTTGGTGTGCAGCTCGCTGCACACCAAAACCGCTCCAACAACTTACCTATGCGCCCTCTTGGTTGGCTCTCTCCGAAAGAAAAACTTGCTGCTTTCTTTCTTCCTCTCCCTGTACAATATGTTTGACAAACCTACACTTTTCCTCCCCTTTCTCCCTCCTTATACACCCCTCCGCGCGTGCCTCGAGAAAGCAGCGGGACGGGGCTTAACTTTTTACAAGATCAATGCTATAATAAATGAATACAAAGAGGGTTCGCCAGAGAAAGGAGGGGTTCTTTGCGCTTTCATCTAAAGGATATTTCAATTAAGACCAGGCTGATTATTTCCAATATCCTCATGCTGATTATTCCCTGCTCCCTTGTGATTATGATTACGGCCGTCATTTTTACCGGCCTTGTTTACCGCTTTGATGGGAGAGACGTCCGCACCCAGCTGACAGATTCGCTCGGTTTCATTTCCGTTTTTCAGCTGCAATACCACGTGAACAAGCTAGAAAAGGAAGTTCTCCAAGCCGGCGATGCAGCGAGCAACAATGAAACTGTTATGGCCATGTGCCGGGATATTGAAAACACCGGCGCATTGGTCGCCATTTTGGTAGAGCGAGAGCCGGTTTATGCGACGGACGGCTTTTCCATGGAGGAATGGAGCAACCAGATCAAACGGATTGCCAGAAGCATTAATTTTGACGAGGACTCCCTGCTCTACACCAATTCCCGCGGTACCATTCTTTCCACGGTCACACGTACCGCTGATGGGCGGCATCTTTGCATCCTCGTATGCGATCCAACGCTTGTCAGCGTGGTAGCCAGCACAACAGAGGATTTGCCAAAGCGTGCGTTTGAATACATGGACACGATGGGCTGGGTTTTTATTGGCCTTGCAATTCTGGTGACGTTGACGACGGATGTGTTGCTCGTTGTGTTTATATCACGCGGTATTTTAGTGCCGCTGGATAAGCTCCGGCGGGCCACCCACGAGATTCGCGATGGCAACCTGGATTACCGCGTCAACTATGAGGGAAAAAATGAGCTGGGCGATGTGTGTGCCGATTTCGAGGAAATGCGCCTACGATTGCGGGACTCCGTGGAAGCGCAGCAGCGGTATGAAAACAGCCGCAAGGAGCTGCTCGCCGGCATCTCACATGATCTTGGCACGCCCTTGACCGCGATCAAAGGGTATGTTTCCGGCCTGATCGACGGCATTGCAGACACGCCGGAGAAGCAAGCGCACTACCTGAAAACCATTTACAGCACCGCCTGTGACATGGATAACCTAGTCACTGAACTCTTCACTTTCTCAAAACTTGATCTGGACCGTATCCCCTTCTATTTTGAGCATGTAGATCTTGTGGGCTTTTTTGAGGACTGCTGTGAGGAACTGCGTCCCAAATTCGCCACACAGGAAACGGAGCTCTCCTTTGACAATCAGTGTGGCGAAAGCGCCTATGCAAGCGTTGACCGTGCGCAGATGAAACGCGCGATTATGAATATCGTTAACAACTGCGTCAAATACAAAAAGCCGGGCATCTGTACGATCTGCATTACACTGCGGCGCGACGGCTCTTCCATCCGAATTGAGATTGCGGACAACGGCATGGGCGTATCAGAGGAAGATCTGACCAAAATATTTGACAGCTTTTACCGCACAGACCGTGCACGCACCAATGTCAGCAATGGCAGCGGCTTGGGGCTAGCCATTACCAAGCAGATTATCGACCGCCACAGCGGTAAAATTTGGGCCGTCGGCAGCATTGGCAAGGGGCTTACGATCTGCATCCTGTTGCCTGAGAGCAAACAGGAGCAATAGGCGCCCGATTGCTTTCGCATACGGCGCAGCGCCTCAACATCTTTCATAGAAAAGGAGAATTAACATGGCAAAATCCATCCTGATCATTGAGGACGATAAAAATATTGCCGAACTCGAACGGGATTACCTGGAAGCCAATGGCTACGAAGTTGACACCCAGTTAAACGGTGAAAGCGGGCTGGCCGCTGCCTTGAAAAAAGGCTATAGCCTCATTCTGCTGGACCTAATGCTGCCCGGTGTTGATGGCTTTGAAATTTGCCGCGCCATCCGTAGGGAGAAAGATATTCCTATTTTAATGGTTTCTGCCAAAAAGGAAGATATTGATAAGATCCGCGGCTTCGGCATCGGGGCGGATGACTATATTGTAAAGCCCTTTAGTCCATCAGAACTGGTTGCCCGCGTACATGCACATATCGCCAGATACGAAAGGCTGACGGCAAGGGGGGATGGCACGGCGGATGATTTCATCTCGATTGGAAACCTTTATATCGATAAAAACGCACGGCGCGTCTACGTCAATAAAAAGGAGGCTGTGCTAACCAACAAAGAATTTGACCTGCTGGTTTTTCTCGCCTCAAACCCCAACATTGTTTTCAGCAAAAACACCTTGTTTGACCGCATCTGGGGCTTTGACGCGATCGGGGAAACCTCTACAGTGACCGTGCATATCAACCGCATCCGGGAAAAAATTGAGGATGACACCTCCAACCCACAATACATCGAAACCGTGTGGGGCGCCGGTTACCGGTTTAAGCTGTAGCAGCCAAATTAAGAATTCACATAGCAATATTTTATATTTTTTTAATGTTTTTTTTGTATGAAGTTAAGGAATCACGGCTATACTATAGGCACAGTGTAGCTGAAGTGGTTGTCAGCAAACACTGTGGATTCGTTTTCTTCTCTCTCTCTTTTTTCAATCGCCTGGGGTTACCCAAGGCGATTGAACCCTTTTATGGGGGTTTTGTAGGCATTAGATGTTAGATGAGAAAGCCGAGGGGCCTCTGCCTCAAACCAGACGAACGGGCAGCACGTTTGTGCCGCCCGTTTTTATGTGCTGAGCTGCTAGTCGTCCGTATGTTTTAGCAGGTTTTCCTGCATCCGAAAGATCATCTCCCGGCGGCGCAGCTCTTCTTCTGCGTCCAGACGAATTACGCCGTTATCCTCTACCTTCAGGATATTTCCGGGCCGCACGCCTGGGGGCAAAAGGTTTCGTTTTATCGTGACGATGGAGCAATCCTCCCGCTCGCAAACGGCAAGCTCCCCCTCAAACCGGTCGATTATCAGCGTTTCCATTCCAATCCCCTCTCCCGCACCTTTTACAGCGAAGCCTCCGCCTAGGCGGCCCGCCGGGCGGTCAGCTCCTGCTCTGATTTTTCTGTCGCGCAATACAAAGTGCTGCCATCGCTGCCGATCACGATGGTGCCGTCCTCATCCGTGCGGAAGGGTGTGATCCCACGCTTCTCCAGCTTCTCAAGCGTTTCTTCGTTCGGATGGCCATAATCATTGCCCTTGCCGCATGAAATCACACAGAACGATGGCTGCACCCGCGCAAGGAAATCAGTGCCGGTGGAGGTATCACTGCCATGGTGGCCTACCTTCAGCACATCGGCATGCACATCCAGCCCCCGCTCCAGTAAATCGTTCTCCACCGGAGTTTCCGCATCGCCGGTAAACAAAAAAGAGGTGGAGCCGAAATCAAGCCGCACGACGACGGACATGTTGTTCAAATTGTCATCCTGCCGCCACGGGCTGAGAACCGTCAGCACCGCCTGCTTACCAGCATACGTTTCGCCGGGTTTGGCCGCAATCGTCTGTGCGCCCGACGCTGACACTGCCCGCAGAAGCTCCTCATACACCTGTGTGGTAGGCGTGTTTTCCCGTGAGAGCTCCGGCAGGATCACATGCTCCGCCGGAATCTCCTCCAGCACCTCCGCCATGCTTCCGATGTGGTCGGAATGCGGGTGCGTGGCAATCACATAATCCAGACGTTGTATCCCCTGTGCTGCGAGATAAGCGACAATTTTATCGCCGTTACCCCGTTCCCCCGCGTCAATGAGCACATTGAAGTCCCCGGCTTTGATGAGGATCGAATCCCCCTGCCCTACGTCAATATAATGGACAGAGAGCGGCTGCTGCGCCGCTTGGGAAAGCTCTGTCAGCTGCACGCCGCTGAAAATCTCCTGCCAGGTGGGCACGGCGAACGGAAGATTCAGCCGGGGCGCAGCTGTGATGAATGCGCACACCAACGCAATTAGCGCGCCAAGCGCTTTAAGCGCGGCGTGTTTTCTGCGTTTTGACCGGCTTTTTCGTTTTGCCATTTTTACTTCTTCCTTTCCCGTAATACGCTCTGTCGGCGGGCTGGCGCGCTCCGCCGGCCGCCTGTGGGCGGATCAGGCATTTTTCCCCATCTCCAATGAGATCGGCACGCCCTGCGCGGCGCAGCGCCTCCTCCACAAGCGCACGGTTCTGCGGCTTGAAATATTGCAGCAGCGCGCGCTGGAGCGCCTTCTCCTTTGGCGTGCGCGCCACATAAACCTCCTCCATCGTATAAGGATCAAGCCCCGTATAAAACATGCAGGTGGAAATGGTGCCCGGGGTAGGATAAAAATCCTGCACCTGCTCCGGGCGCAGCTTTTCCCGCTTTAAAAACAGCGCAAGCTCCACCGCATCCTTCAGCGTGCTGCCAGGGTGGGAGGACATCAGATACGGCACGAGATACTGCTCCTTCCCGATCTGCTTTGTATAGGCAAAATACCGCTTTGCAAAGCGCAGATAGGCCTCGATATGCGGCTTGCCCATTTTATCCAGCACGGCGGCGGAACAGTGCTCTGGCGCTACCTTGAGCTGCCCGCTGACGTGGTGCTCCACCAACTCGCGGAAGAAGCTGTCATCCCGATCCTCCAACAGATAGTCATAGCGGATGCCGGAGCGGATGAACACCCGCTTCACACCATCGAGCGAGCGCACGGCGCGCAGAATATCCAGATATTCGCTCTGATCCGCTTTCAGCTGCGGGCAGGGCTTTGGCGCAAGGCACTTTTTGCCCTTGCACAAGCCGTTTTTCTCCTGCAAATCGCAGGAGGGGCGGCGGAAATTCGCCGTCGGCCCCCCGATATCATGGATATAGCCCTTAAAGCCCGGCCGCCGCACGAGCAGCTTCGCTTCCGCTAGAATAGAGTCCTTGCTGCGTGTGGTTACATACCGCCCCTGGTGAAAGGCAAGCGAACAGAAATTGCATGCGCCAAAGCAGCCACGGTTATGTGTGATGGAGAATTCCACCTCCTGAAGCCCCGGCACGCCGCCGAGCGGCTCATAGGAGGGATGGTAGGTACGCATATACGGCAGCGCATAAACGCGGTCGAGCTCCTCCTGAGAGAGCGGGATTGCGGGCGGATTCTGCACCAGCATCCGCCCGCCGTGCCGCTGCTTGAGCAGCCTGCCGCGGATATGATCCTGCTCATCCTGCTGAATGCGGCAGGAGACCGCGTACTCCCGCTTAGAGCTGCACACATTTTCAAAGGAGGGGCACTCCTTCCCATAAAGCGGCGTTTTGCGCACATCCACTGCGTAGCATGTGCCACGGATATCTGTCAGCGAGGAGACCGGCTCGCCGGCATCCAGCCGCCGGGCAATCTCTACAATCTGCCGCTCTCCCATGCCGTAGATCAGCAGATCCGCACCGGAATCAAGCAAGATAGAGGGGCGGACCGCATCTTCCCAATAATCATAGTGGGCAAACCTCCTGAGGGAGGCCTCCAGCCCGCCAATGACCAGCGGGAGGCCATTGCCATAGGCCTCCCGGATGCGCCTGCAATAGGTGATCACCGCACGATCCGGCCGTTTGCCAGCCTTGCCGCCCGGCGTATAAGCATCCTCACTGCGCTTTTTCTTTGCCGCCGTGTAGTGGGCGACCATAGAATCAATGTTGCCGGATGAAACCAGAAACCCGAGGCGCGGCTGCCCAAACCTCATAAAATCCGCTGTACTGCGCCAATCCGGCTGGGAAAGCATTGCCACCCGAAAGCCTGCCGCCTCCAGCACGCGGGTGATAATCGCCGCGCCGAAGCTCGGGTGATCCACATAAGCATCGCCGGAAACGTAGACAAAATCCGGCCGCTCCCAGCCGCAGCGCTCTATTTCCGCCTTGGTCACAGGCAAAAAAGAATGCATAGTCAGCCTCACTTTATTATTCCATAAACTTTTTCAGCGGCGTCAAATCCAGCTCGCCGCAATCCTTTAACACTTCATACAGCCTGTGCGCAATCATCATCACGCCACCCATGGAATCGCTCTCGATATTCAGCGGCATGATTGGATCGTGCACGCTCAGCCGCAGCAAAAACCAGCCGTCTCCATGCGCCCGGTCAAAGGCGACGCGGATCCCCTCATAATTATCCGGCGCGATCTGCCAATCCGGCTGGCTGCGCGCATATGCTTCCACCTGGCTGATCACCTGCTCACCATAGGCCTTAAAATCCTCGCACAGGATTGGCATGCGGAACTCCTGGCTCTCTAACGGCTCCTCCAACATGGCGATCAGATCCTCCAGATGCCTACCGGTTTTCCCGAGCTGCGCCATTTTGATGATGATGCGAGTCATCAGGTAAGCGCCGTCATCCAGAAAATAATTCTCCCGCAGCGCCGCATGGCCCGAGGTCTCAATTGCAAGTGGGGTGTTGACTCCCTGTGCCGTCAGGCGCTGCGCTTCATCGATCACATTTTTATAGCCGCGCTTAAAGCGATGATGCTTGCCGCCCAGCTCCTGCTCGATGAACAGCTTCAGCCCGCTGGAGGTAATAGAATCCGTCACGATTGTGCCGCCCTCATTCTCCTCCAATGCGATGCAGGCGGCCAGAGCGACGAGGCGGTTGCGGTTGATCTCCCTGCCGTTGTGATCCACACAGCCCGCGCGATCAACATCCGTGTCAAAAATCACACCGAGATCCGCCTTATTTTGCAGCGTAGCCTTGCAAATGCTCTGCATGGCCGCTTCATTCTCCGGGTTGGGAATGTGGTTCGGAAAATGCCCGTCCGGCTCCAGGAACTGGCTGCCCGAAATATCCGCCCCCAGAGGGGCAAGCACCTTCTCTGCATAAAAGCCGCCCACCCCGTTGCCAGCATCTACAACAATGTGGTAGCCGCGCAGGGGGCGCTCATAATCATCCGCATTCACGCCCTGGCAGATGATCTCCCGCAAGGAGGCAGCGTAATCATTCATAAAATGGACCTGCTGCACCGAGCCCTGGCCGGTAGCGGGCAACTGCTCCGCATTTTGAGCTGAAAGCAGGATCGCCTCAATATCCGCGCCCTCCAGGCCGCCGCCGCGCGTAAAAAATTTCAGACCATTGCGCGGCCATGGATGGTGGCTGGCTGTGATCTGCACGGCAGCGTCACAGCCAAGCTGCACCGTCGTCATAAACATGGCCGGCGTGGAGGACAGCCCACAATCCTTGACGGTAAAGCCCGCATCCACCAGGGCCGACACGACCTGCTTTTGAATCCGCCCGGCGGAAAGGCGGGAATCGTGCCCTACTGAAACGGTAAAGCGCTCCTTTGTCATCCGCCGCGCCAGCCAGCAGGCAAATCCCATTGCCATACGGTATACTGCCTCGTCAGTCAAATTGACGGGCTCGCCGCCCGGCGATTCCATTGCCACACCACGAATATCCGTTCCGCTTTTGAATTGCTTCCACTCTTTTGTCAGATGCGCCGTCTCCATATGCAAAAGCCTCTTTTCCATATCAAAATCGCCAGCTCCGCTTGGCGTTTTTTTAAGTTCCTCATCTTTTATTTTACCTGTTTTTTTCGAATTCGTCCACTGTTTTCACTGGAAATAGACGGGCGGCTGCGCCAGCGCTCTCAAAGCGCTGCACAGCCGCCTCTTCTGGCCGCCTTTTTCCATTATTTCTCTGTGAAATTTGAGCACAAAGCCGCGCGCCATCGCAGCGTTTTCCACTGCTGATCGCTACATATGATCGACCGGCTCGATACCCAGCACCTTTAAATGAAGCTCCAAAACCCGCCTGGTCAGCACCATCAGAGAGAGCCAATCCCCGCGCTTTTGTAGATCCGGCTCGCTCAGTACATGGCTATCATGATAAAACCGCGAAAACAGAGAGGCGATTTGATAAGCATGCTCACAAATTTCATTGGGCGCCCTCTCGCTCATTGCACGCCTAAAAACATCCCCGCTCAGCAGCAGCTGCGTGACAAGCATCCGCTCCGTATCGCTGTAAAAATGCATAGGCACGGGTGCCGGAACGGCCCCGGCCTTTTTGAGCACAGAACAAATCCTTGTAATGGTATAGAGCAGATAGGTGCCGGTTTTGCCCTCAAAGGAGAGAAATTTCTCCAGATCAAAAACATAATCCTTGGTGCGGTGATTGATGAGATCGCCAAATTTGATGGCGGCTACGCCAATTTTGCGGGCACATTCCTCCCGCTCTGCCTCAGAGGAAAACGAAGAGGGCTCCATTTTATCCCGCGCCGCCGCAACAACCGTATGGATGAGATCCTCCAGCCGCATCACGCCGCCATCGCGTGTTTTATAAGGCTTCCCATCCGGGCCGTTCATGGTGCCAAAGCCCAAAAATTGCAGCTGCGTATCCTGCGGAATGATTCCGGCCTTTTTGGCGCAGCGGAACACCTGCGTAAAATGCAGGCTCTGCCGATTATCCACCACATACCAGATGCCATCCGGCGCAAAATCCCGCTGGCGCTGTAAAAGCGTGGCAAGGTCCGTTGTGGCGTAGATATTGGAGTGGTCTGATTTTTTGATGATAACGGGAGGGACAGGCGCCTTATCCCCCTCCTGCGCTACATCAACCACAAGAGCGCCATCGCTCAGCCGCAGAAGATGTTTTTTCTCCAATATCCGCATCAATTCCGGAATATACGGGTCCGAGTCACTCTCGCCATACCACAGGTCAAAGCTGACGCCAAGCTTTTCATAATTTTGCTTCAAATCCGCAACGGAGGCGCGCATCAGCTCCTGCCACAGTGCGCGGTAACCCGCGTGGCCCTCCTGCAGACTTACGGTTGCCTGCCTCGCGCGCTCACGGAAAGCGGGCTCCTCCTTGCTGCGTGCGCTGGCAAAGGGATACACCTCGCTGAGCATATCGGGGTCAATCGGCGGCGCCGGCTCCCTCTCCGGATCAAAATCAGGAGCAAAGCAGCGCCACTCTGGATGCCGGTCAGCAAGCTCCGCAATCACCAAACCGATTTGGAGCCCCCAATCCCCCAAATGAATATCACCAATCACACGGTAACCGCACGCACGTGCAATGCGCTTGAGCGCCTCCCCGATGATTGCAGAGCGCAGATGGCCAATGTGGAGAGGCTTCGCAACATTTGGGCCTCCATAATCGATCAGAATCGTTTCCCCCTGCCCGAACTGCGGTATCCCCATACAGGGATCCTGCGCTACTTCTGCCGCATAGGCAGCAAGCCATTCCTCTCGCGGCGTCAAGTTGAGAAAACCGGGGCCCGCCGGCTCTGCCTTTGAAAAAACGGGGCTACCCGCCAGCGCGGTTGCAACCTCGCCGGCGATCGCCGCCGGAGCCTTGTGATACTGCTTGGCCGCAGCAAACGCGCCATTACATTGGAACGGGCTTAAATCAGCCCGATCCGACTCCTGCACCACCCCATATTTCGCCTCATACCCACAGGCGGCAAACGCGCCGCCAACGGCCTGCACGAGCTGCTCAATCAATGTATGCAACGATCATCCATCCTTTTGCGTTTTTTTCTGTTGAAAAAGGCCGGGCGCTGTCTCCTGTGCAATGGAGACCAACCGTCGGAGTCGATGATTGACGCCGGAACGGGAAAGCGGCTCGGAAAGCGCCTCCCCAAGCTCCCGCAGGCTCATCTCCGGATTCTCCAGCCGGAGATAGGCGACCTCCTGAAGCTCCTCCGGAAGGGATTCCAGGCCCGCGCGGTCGCGGATCGTTTCAATGGCAAACACCTGCTCCGCTGCCGCGTTGGCGGTGCGGGAGATATTTGCGGTTTCAAAATTCGTCTTGCGGTTGATGTTGTTGCGCATATCCTTATACATTTTAA
Source organism: uncultured bacterium (assembly GCA_949283655.1). Lineage (GTDB taxonomy): Bacteria > Bacillota > Clostridia > Oscillospirales > Acutalibacteraceae > Fimivicinus. The sequence goes on along the minus strand of CASDTH010000031.1, from coordinate 54,930 downwards.
CGCCCATTAGCTCCAGCGCGGCGCTCGGCGCGCCCATGAAGGTAAGCGTTTCCTCAATGCGCTCGCTATCCTTGCAGTAGACAACATGGCTGCCCTTACGCTCCAGCTGCTTGGGTGCAAGCGACAATTCATCCAGAAGCTTTGCCAGATCGCGGCAGATATAACGGAAGGGCACAACGAACTCCAGGTGATAATCCTTCTCCGGATCCGTCAATGTCCCACAGGCCAGAAAAGCGCCGCGCACCAGCGCCGCCATGCAGCAGTCGTTCGCCAGGTTCGCCCGGTTGAGCCGCAGAGTGAGCGCTCCCCGCTCATGCCCAAAGGCGTGCATCACCTGCTCCCGCTGCGCGGCCGTGCGGACAGAAACCTTGTATTTCCCAGAGGCGGATTGCGTCAGCTGCGCATCCACGCCAGTCTGCGCCAGGAGGCCCTCGTGATACAAATGAGCAATCTGCTGCATATCCGTCTGCATAGAAATCTCTGCAAATGAAAAGGCTCTACTGAACAGCAGCAGGCCATATGCCTGCGCATGCGCGCAGCAGGGCGTGTTTTCCACAGCGGCTAATTCCGATTTTACCTGTGATGAAAATGACATAATCGGCTCCTTATTTCTCTCAAATCAATTCGTTTGACACGCCCTCGCCCGATGGAAAAAGCCTGCCCAATTCGGCGCTTCCATCTTTGCGCTGCCGTGCAAAGATGGAAGCACCTCCTTTTACGCTGATATCTGCAATAGACCGTCCGAACGCTATTTTTTCATATCCCGGTGCTGGATGCTGACACGCATCCCCTGCTGTGCAAAATGCTCAGATAACAGCTCTGCAAACACAACGGAGCGATGGCGCCCGCCCGTGCACCCCACCGCGATGACTAACTGGCTCTTCCCCTCATTGCGGTAGAGCGGCACAAGATAATCTACCAGCGACAACAGCTTTGGCACCAGGCCCTGCGCCTGTGGCCACTTCATCACAAACTCCCGCACCGGCGCCTCTAGCCCGGTATGGGCCTTGAGCTCGTCCACATAAAAGGGATTGGGCAGGCAGCGCACGTCAAACACAAGATCCGATTCGTTCGGAATGCCATATTTAAAGCCGAAGGATACGCAGTGAATCTGCATAATTCGGGCGGGATCCTCCAGAAACATGCCCGCAATCCGCTCGCGGAACTGTGCCGTCGTATACTGGGAGCTATCCACAATGTAATCCGCGCGCTGGCGAGCCGGCGCCAAGATGGCGCGCTCCGCCTCGATCGCGCCATCAATCGAGCCGTTCGCCTTGTCAGAGAGCGGGTGCTTGCGCCGCGTCTCCTTATAACGGCGGCGAATAATCTCATTGCTCGCCTCAATAAACAGCAGCTTATAATCGCACCCCATCGCCCTGAGCTCATCCAGCGACTCCAGAAAATCGTCAAAAAAGTTCCCCGCGCGGATATCTGTAACCACGGCCACCTTATCGCGCTTTTCCTGCGATTGGAGGATCAGCTGCGCAAAGGTACGGATGAGCTTGGGCGGAATATTATCCACACAAAAAAAGCCGATATCCTCCAGCGCATCCACCGCGCGGGATTTGCCTGCGCCAGACATACCGGTGATAATGATAAAATCCATCTTTATTCCCCTTTTTGCTCCGGCCTAAAAGCCCAGGAGGCGAACCTCCGGCTCAAGGCGAACGCCCTTTTCCTGATAAACAGTATCCTGCACCAGCCGGATCAGGGCCAAAATATCCGCCGAGGTGGCGTTCCCCCTGTTGATAACAAAGCCAGCGTGTTTTTCACTGACCTGCGCGCCGCCGACCGCTCTGCCCTTCAGGCCGCACTCCTCAATCAGCGCCCCGGCAAAATACCCCTCCGGCCGCTTGAAGGTGCTGCCCGCGCTTGGAAATTCCAGAGGCTGCTTTGCCTTGCGGCGGCCAATCAGCTCCTCCATTTTGCCGCGGATCGCATCGGGATTGCCACGGGCCAGACGGAGCGTCAGCGATGTGATCAGGCAGCCGTTCTCCCGGTAGGCGCTGCGGCGGTAGCCAAGCGCCAGCCCTTCTCCCCGCAGGCTTCCAGGCATACCGACCTGCGTCAGATGCGTACATTCCACCAGCACATCCTTCATTTCGCCACCGTAGGCGCCCGCATTCATAAAAGCGGCCCCACCCGCGCTGCCGGGAATCCCAAAGGCAAACTCCAGGCCCGTTAGGCCCTTCTCTAGCGCGAAACGGCACAGCCTGTTCAGGCTCACTCCAGCGCCGCAGGTAATGACACCGCCCTGCTCGCCAAGAAAATCCAAGCCCGGGGCAAGGCGCAGCACCACGCCGCGCAGCCCTGCATCCGCAACCAGAACGTTGCTGCCGTTGCCCAGCACAACAGGCTGTATCCCCTGCTCATGACAGCAACGCAGAAGCAGGGCGAGTTGCTCTTCTTTGCGCGGCTCCAGCAATACATCCGCCGGCCCTCCCGTGCGGAAAGAGGTATACGCCGCCATCGGCATATCCCTTTGCACAGGGCACTCAAGGGACTGCGCAAGCCTGCACACCGTTTCAAGACCGTTCATGCAAATCTCATACCTTTCTGAATTCGCCTCCCCGAAGCCGCAGCAAAACGGGAAGGCGAACACGTTTTGATATATGGCCTTTTTCACATCCGTGTACAGGAGCACACGGATCCTATCCCCTCACCACAGGCAAAGGGCGGGGCTTCGACTGGGCCGCAGGCTGGCGGAGAAAGGTGTTATTCCTCCAGCAACGCAGCACCGATGACGCCTGCATCGTTGCCAAGCACGGCAGAGCAGATTTGCGTCTGCTTTGTGGAATACATACTGTAACGCTCGCGGCGAATATGCTGGCGCAGAGGCTCCAGCAGCGTTTCACGCTCATGGCCGATGCCTCCGCCCACGCAGATAATCTCCGGCTGGAAGATATTAATCGCGTTGATGATACCGCAGGCCACATAGTAGATATAGCGGTCTACCACACGCTTTGCCGCAGCGTCGCCCTCGCGCATAGCGTCAAAGGCCGTCCGCCCGGTAACTGCATCAATGTTATTATCCACCAGATCCCACATTTTACTATCCTGTGCGTGGCGCATTTCATCTTTTGTCTGAGCGATGAGCGCCGTCGCGGAAGCGTAGCGCTCCCAGCAGCCGCGGCGGCCGCAGTTGCACTGCTCGCCATCTACCACAATCACCATATGGCCCATCTCGCCCGCTGCAAAGTTTGCGCCGTTGAGAATGCGGCCATTCACAATGATGCCGCTGCCCACGCCCGTGCCAAGCGTGATGGCGATAAAATCCTTTACACCGGCGCCCGCACCTGCCTTCGCCTCGCCAAAGGCCGCGCAGTTCGCGTCATTCTCCAGATAAACGGGCTTGCCAATCCGGTCTCTCAGCATCTGCTGCGCAGGCACGTTTTGAAAATCAAGGTTGTTGGAAAACTCAATGACACCCGTCGCCTTATTCACGGTGCCGGGCGTGCCAACGCCAACAGAGGCAATATCCTCCATCGTCAGCCCGGCCGCTTCTACAGCCATATGTACCGTTCTGGTAATATCATCAAAAATCTCTGCCGCCGGGCGAGGCGCATTTGTCTTTAGCTCCCCAACGCCGATGATCTTGTAATTGTCATCCACCACGCCCGAACGAATGTTTGTGCCCCCTAAGTCAACGCCTACTCTGTACATGTTCCAGTCCTCCGTCTTTCAAACTCTATATTAAATGCCTTGCAGGGCAGGCCCCCCTGAAAGCCCGCTTTGCGCTCCCCCGGGAGCCACACAGCCGTTTCCTGCCCGCCCGCGCAAAAAGCCAAACCCAAGCAGCTCCGTACATCCCATCACGCTGGCGGCTCAACTGGCCATCAGGTAATGGAATAAACGACGCCCTCTTAAAAACGCTGCCAAACCTCCGTATCCACCGGCTCCGACGGGCCGCCGTCATCCATGCCGAGGTTGTGCATCAATTCACGCGCCGCATTGTAGCCCATCTTCTTCTGCCTGTTATTCATTGCCGCAACCTCAATGATGATGGCGAGATTGCGCCCCGGCTTGACAGGGATCACCGCCGCAGGCACACTGATGCCGAGGATTGTGATAAATTCGTCATCCAGGCCCATTCTATCGTAAAACTTCTCGCTATCCCACGGCTCCAGCTGAATGACAAGGTCAATCTTTTCCGTCATCTTCACAGCGCCCATGCCGAAAATCCGGCGGGCGTTGATAATCCCGACGCCGCGCAGCTCAATGAAATGGCGGATATTATCCGGCGCGGAGCCGACCAGCGTGCGAGAGGATACCCGGCGAATCTCCACAGCGTCATCCGCGATCAGGCGGTGACCGCGCTTGATAAGCTCAATAGCGGTCTCGCTCTTGCCCACACCGCTATCCCCCAGGATCAGGACACCCTCGCCTGCGACCTCCACCAGCACGCCATGGCGCGTTACGCGCTGCGCAAGCTCCACATTCAGGTAGGAGATCAGGGTGGACATGCAGCTAGACGTCGTCTCCGCAGTGCGAAGCAGCGGCACCTCATAGCGGCGAGCATTCTCCATCACCTCAGCCGGACATTCCAAGTTGCGGGTGATCAGCACAGCACACGGCTGGCGGGACATAAAGTTCTCCACCCGCTTTGCACGCTCTTCCTGCGGAAGGCTCTCTAAAAACGCAAGCTCCGTCAGCCCCAGAAACTGCACGCGGCTTGGGTCAAAATAATCATTGTACCCTGTGAGGATCAGGCCCGGCCGGTTGACATCATAGGAGGAAATATAAAGATCAGAAGATGCCTTTGGCAAATAAAGCTCTTCCAGCGAGTGATCCCGTATAACCTTTTCAAGCGAAACGGAATATTTCGAGCTCATCCACACATCCCTTTCTATCCGGCGGACACACACGCCCGCGCAAGCTTTCTACACGGCGGCCGCACGAAAGCGGCCATACTCATTGTCATTATAAAGCATTCTTTGCAAAGTTCCAATACCTGCTTGGGATTTTCTTTGATAAACTTTTTAAAAAATCTCTTCAGCCGTTCTCATCCAACCAGAAAGCGGTTAAAAAGGCCTGTCTTTTTGTAAAAAAAGTCTATAAAGGATAAGATGGCTTTTCCTTCCGTTCGGTGCGGCCAAAGAAGAAAGATTTGCGTTTTCGCAGCAGATGTTGTATGATAAAGCATAATAAAAACCGACAAGAGAAAGCGGTGAGCGCCCTGAGACTGAAAGTAGGATTGATGAACGACGCCTTCCCGCCCACGCTGGACGGCACCTCAACGGCTACCTTGAACTATGCCAACATCATTCAGGAAAAGCTCGGCGAAGTGATGGTGATTACGCCACGCGTGCCCGGCGTGGTAGATACCGGCTACCCCTACGAGGTTTACCGCTACAAATCCTTCCCGCTGAGCAAAAAGGATGAATACCGGTTTGGTTGGCCGTTTAAGCACGAATTCCGCAACTATGTGCGCAGCAAGAAGCTGGATATCCTACACTTCCACTGCCCGCTCGCCTCCGCACATTTTGCAAAGCTGATCGTGCAGGAGCAAAAAATTCCGATTGTGGCGACCTATCACACAAAATATGACTATGATATCCGCAAGCGTGCGCCCACCAAGCCTTTGCAGGATTTCTTCATCCGCTTTATCGTCAACCATGTCAGCATCGCGGACGAGGTTTGGGTGGTCAGCGAGGGAGCGGGCGAAAACCTACGCTCACTGGGGTATCAGGGCGATTATATCGTGATGCCCAACGGCGTAGATTTCCCGCGCGGCCGGGTGGATACCTCCGCAGTCAACGCACAATACGGGCTGCGGGACGATGTGCCGGTGCTGCTGTTTGTCGGCCGCATGATGTGGTATAAAAATTTGCGCCTGCTGCTGGACGCTCTGCGCATCTATAAAGAATCCGGCCACGCCTTTCGCATGTTTATGATCGGCAAGGGCACAGATATGCGGGCAGCGGAAAAATATGCCGCCAAACTCGGCCTCTCAAAGGAGATTACCTTTACGGGGAAAATCAGCGACCGAGAGCAGCTGCGCGCCTTCTACAGCCGGGCCGATGCATTTCTCTTCCCCTCCACGTTTGATACGAATGGACTCGTCGTCCGTGAGGCGGCAGCCTGCGGCTGCCCGAGCCTGCTCATTGAAGGCAGCTGCGCCGCCGAAGGAATCGAGCACGGCGTGACCGGCTACCTCAGCCGGGAAACCGCCGCCGACTATGCCAGAGCGTTGGAGGCCATGCTTAACGATCCGGATCAGATGAAGCGGGTTGGGCAAAACGCCAGCGAAAAGATTTATTTATCCTGGGAGGACGCCGTCCGAATGGCCTATTCTCGCTACGAAAATCTATGCCGCAGCTGGGTGTACCCCGAGGGCTATCATGCCGAAGGATGGGGAAACGCTGAGGAAAGCGCAGACAAATAAAAGAAAGCAACACCGCTTTTCCCCAAAAGCAAGGTGTATATACAGCCAGGAGCGCAGCAGCAGTGATAAAAACACCGCTGCTGCCCTTTGTTCACCCATGCAAGGGAGGTCTATCGATGAAAACGCCCAAAATCGGCATGCGTATCATCAAAACCGCTGTTGCGGTTTTTTTATGCTTTCTCATTGATTTGCTGCGCAATCATCAGGGCGTCCCCTTTTATTCGGCAATCGCCGCAATTCTCTGCATGCAGCCTGACGTGCCCAACAGTGTAAAGGTTGCGCTCAACCGCAGCGCCGGCACCTTTCTCGGCGGCCTGGCCGGCATGCTGGTTTTGCTGGCAGAGCGGGCCTGGTTGCCAAAGGATATGCCTGTGCTGCAATATCTGGTTGTGTCGCTGTGCATCATTATGCTAATTTACCTCACCGTCCTGCTGAAAAAATCCTCCGCCTCCTACATCACCTGTGTTGTGTTTTTAAGCGTTACCATCTCCCATGGCGCGGATGTTTCTCCCTATCTCTTTGCGGTCAACCGCATTCTGGATACGCTCATCGGCATTGGCGTTTCGCTTGCGGTAAACGCCGCGCACCTGCCGCGCAGAAAGGATACACGCGTCCTATTTATCACCGGCCTGGAGGGTGTACTCTGGGAACGGGGGAAAGCGATGACCGCCTTTTCAAGAATCCGGCTGACGCATCTACTCAGGCAGGGCGCGCAGATTACGGCTTTGACGGAGCTTACCCCCGCCTCCTTTTTACCGGTGCTGAAGGACATTCCCTTTTCTCTGCCAGTGATTGTGATGAACGGAGCTGCGCTTTACCATATTCCCAGCAACACCTACTCCCGCTGTAAAACGCTCCCCGGGGAGATTACGCAGCAACTGCAATCCCTTTTGAAACAGCATGGCTCCGGCTGCTTTGTCAAGGCCGTGATCCACGATGTGTTACACGTTTATTACGATGCGTTTACCAACGAGGCGCAGCAGGCGCTTTACCGTGCCTGCCATGGGGGGCGGTATGAAACCTACGTCTGCGCAGGGCTGCCGGAGGGGCATGAAGCCATTTGCCTGACCGCCATTGACGATAGCAGCAAAATTGAGCTGCTGCACAGGGAAATCTCCCGCATGCCCTTCTCCCACACGCTGCGCTGCCTTTGCCGCAGCGCTCCATCGCACCCCTCCTATTCTATTTTAGAGATATACAGCGCTGAAGCCACGCCGGACAGGGCGGCTGAGCTTCTGAAAAAGCAGGCCGGCGCTGACCGCACCATCGTGTTTTCCGCCAGCGTGTGCGACCTGCCGTTGCTGCGTTTGGCAGATCGCAGCTACGCTGTGGAAGACACGGAAGCCTGCGTGAAAGAAACATGCCGCTGCCAGACCGGCAGCGGCGAAGCAGTGATCCGCAAAATCTCCAGATTATTTTACCACACTGGATTTTAAACAAGGAAGCCGTTTAGTTGCTATTTCTGGAAGCGAACGTCTGTTTGCGGCGTAAGTAAATAAACACGTCTCCAGATATCAGACAAGCTGTGAGGGAGCCTCCCGGCTCCCTCTGCCAACCTTCCATTTCCATGATCTACAATCCAACTACACAAACAGACTACATCCACTGCGGCGAAACTGGTCGATTTTTTCCCGCAGGCGCGCTTCCTCCACCTGAAAATGTGCGCCAAGGCAGGTCAGGCACAAAAACGATTGCGCGCCACGGTTGACCAGCTTTTTATAAAGCCCAATTTCATCCGCCGTCAGGAGGCGGCCACATTGCCGGCAGCAGTCCATAGCGCTCACGCTTTCACGATCTTCGCGCGAAAGACCCGGCAGCCATGCGCTGGCAAGGTGACGGAGAAATAATCCCGCCGCACGCCAATCAGTTTGCCGGAGACTGCATCCGTCAGCTCCAGCCCAAGGCCCGAGCCATAGGGCAGGCCGATATCCTCAAGAATGCAGTCCGCCGTACGCTCCCGCTCATCGTCAAAATTAAAAAACGCAAGAGCAAAGGCGCGATCCGCGAGATGGCGGAAAAAGATAGGCATAGCCTCCTCCCCCGGGTTGACCTGATAGGGTGGGCGGCATTCCTCATCCTGATCGATCGCCAACAGGCCGGGGTTCAGAAGGATACTGCGGCTCTCCTCCGAGAGCGAACGCACATCCCCGCCGATCATCAGCGGCACGCCAAACAGGCACCAAAGCGCATGGTGAGTGAGATATTCCGTATCGCTGCACCCTGTGAGGGCAACGTTGCCCTTGCCATACATGCCGGTGACCAGCATATCCATATCGTTAAAGCAGCCGTAGCCGGAGAGGCACAGCCGCTCCACCTGGCTTTGCGCAATATCGCGGATGGAAGCGAAGCTGTCGTTGATATCGCCCGTGGAGCGGTACATCTGCGCACCGGCGCTACGCATCCACTCGCCCGGTTCCTCTACGCCCCAGTTACACGCAGAGAAAAGGATTTCTCGGCCGGATGCCTTCAGTGCCATCCCCATGCGGCGGTACATCGTCTTGCAGTGTGCGCTCTTTGGGAAATTACAAAAATCATATTTTAAAAAGTCCACACCCCAATCGGCAAACATGCGCGCATCCTCAAACTCGTGGCCAAAGCTGCCGGGATATTTCGCACAGGTCATCACGCCGGCGCAGGAATACATGCCGAATTTCAGTCCCTTACTGTGGACATAATCCGCCACGTGCTTCATCCCATGCGGGAATTTGACCGGGTCAGCAACCAGCCTGCCCTGCGCATCCCGCGAGCGTTCGGACCAGCAATCATCGATCACAAGATATTCATAGCCCGCATCCCGATAGCCCTTCTCCGCCATTGCATCCGCAATTTCAAAGATCAGCTGCTCAGAGATATCTTCCCCAAACGTATTCCAGGAATTCCAACCCATTGGAGGGCGCTTTGCCAACATAAAAATGCTCCTTGCTATGATAGAGTAGTAGTGATTAAAGCCCCTCTCCAAGGGCTGTGCTGTACGGTCTAAAGCGGGCGGCATATTCAACCCGCCTATAGCAATCATGAATGTGAGGCCTTGCCATGCAATATCACGTCAAACGCATGCGGCGCAAAACCACGGGCATTTATATTACCGAGGATGGCTCCGTAGAGATCCGCGCGCCCTACGGGGTGCCAGAGGCGGAAATTGACCGCTTTGCCCGGGAAAAAGAGGATTGGATCCGCTCTCATCAGGCCGCTGTGCGCGAGCGCAACCGGCAAAGGGAGGCTTACTGCTTGCAGCCGGGCGGCAGTCTTCTCTTTTTGGGCCGTGAACACCCTCTGGCGCCTTCGCAAACCAACCGGCTCACCTTTGACGGCGAGCGTTTTCTCATCCCGGACGCCCCCATGGAGGCGCTGCGCCCCGCTGTGGCAGCGTTCTACCGCCAGGCGGCCGAGCGGCTCCTTCCAGAGATTGCCGCGCGCTATGCACCGCTTGTGGGCCGGGAACCCGCGCAAATCCGCATCAGCTCCGCTAAGACGCGCTGGGGCTCCTGCTCTGCGCAGGGCGGGCTCAATTTCTCCTGGCGGCTGATGTTTGCGACGCCGCAGGCAATTGACTATGTTGTGGTGCACGAGCTCGCCCACCTGATTGAATTCAATCATTCCCCGCGCTTCTGGGCTTTGGTGGAGGCCATTCTTCCGGATTGGCGGGCACGCCGCCAAGCTCTGGCCGCTCTGCAGGAGACTCTGCGGCGACAGGGCTGGTGAAAAATGAACCGCCCTGCATCGCCCCAGCCCTTCTCATGGCCCCCGCACCTGAGCCATGCCTTTCAGAGCGTCTGGAGGGATGCGGCGCGTCGCCCCCTCCAGATGATATGGAGCCTGCCCCTCTTTTATTTCTGCGCCAGAGCCTGGAACACGCTGACCAGCGTGGAAGCTTCCGTCTCGCCAAAGGAGAGCAGCTCCTCATAATGATCCTTTTTATAGAAGGGGCCGAAATCATTATCCGGAATGATATAGCCCACTGCGTCATTCGCCATGCCGAACACCAGCAGATCACCGGAGCGAATCATATCCTTCATCGGCGGGAAGGCAAATTCCTCCCCGGAATAGGAGCCGGAGGCGTGCATATTCGGCCCATCGATCGCGAGCTCCGGGTTAAGCTCGCCCGGCATCAGGGCGACCTTGATCTGGCTGCCGATCTCGCAATAGCCGACCTCTGTGATCGCCATCAGATCACCGCGATCCTCTGTGGATTTCAGCACAGTGTTATCAATCAGGCGCATTTTGCCGACAAGCTTAAAGACAAAGTTCGTCATTGGCAGCTTAACTTCCTGCAGGGTGATATTGAGCAGCGGCTCAACCTCTGTCTCCTCCACCGGTGCCCAATCCTCATACCACTTGGTGTAGTTGGCCGGGTCCTCCACCAGAGCGAGCTCCTTCTCCTCCTGCGCCTGATTGTAAAGCACCGGGTCCGCCAGAATCTGCTCCTGCGTCATCGTCATGGCGCTAACGAATTTGCCCATCTCCCAGCCCCAGCGCCGGGTCTGCTCATGGCGCGGCGTCACGCCGTCCGTAATGAGCTTTTCCATCTGGAGCCCATCGTCGCTGACGCCCCGGTTCACGCCGATGAGGCCGCCGATCGCGCCCTGGAAGAACATGAAGTTATACCCTTCCTCATTGATGATCTGCTCCATATAGGCCGTGTAATCCGAGGTCATGATATCGCCCGGATTATTATCAGTGGTCAGGCCGCTTACTTCCGGATGAGCGGAGAGATTGACGATGCAGGTCGGCTTTGCGCTCGTATCGTCCGGAACGAAGCGCAGGCGGTAAACCTCTTCGATCATCGTCTGCGGCTCACGCTTATCGGTGAAATAATTCTCCGCCTTTTTCACCGCATAAAACATCCGGCCAGGCTGCATGCTCTCGCAGGCCTCGCGGATAGATGCGGCGGTCTTTTCAAACAGAGACTGCATAAAGGCCGGATCGCGGCCGGAAAACGGCTCCTTCTCCGCCTTATTGGTGGTGAACACATTTTTGGCGATCGCCTTGGGCAGGGAACACCAGATGCCCTGCGTATCAATCTCGCTATGTACGTGCGTGGTGAGCACGTTGATACTGACAATGCTCTGCTCGGCGGCATACTCTGCAAGCATCTCACGAATCTGGCGCACATCCGCGTTGGAAAGGCCGATAGATTCAATCACCGCAAAGGCCACCTTACCCCGGCCGCTGTTATCATCCAGAACGATCGTGCGCACCTTCATATCGTCAAACTTCTCATAAATCTCCTTTGCCGGGAAGGTGAGATAACCGCCCATGTAATAGGGCCGCTCGCCCAAATCATCCGGCGTGAGAATCCGCTGCGAATAGCCAAGGCTCCACTGGGCCCCTTCAGCCGGCTCATCTAAAAACTGTGCGGTACCGGCATAGAAGTGCTCACTTTTGTAATCCTCTTCATTGATCCAGTCCGGATTGTCGCACAGGCTGATGATACCGATCAAAGCCGCAAGCAAAAGGATCACCGCGCCAATGATGGATACCAGCGTAATCCCTGTGATTTTCAGCCCCTTTAATACTTTGTGTTTCATCGTATTCCTCCTCATCATCCAAGCAAAATATATTCAACCCGATTTATGAATTTCAGCCTTATTATAAATGCCGCATCCGGCTTTGTCAAGCACATCAATGTAAGAATTGCACAAAAATTAAAATGAACGAAATCCTTTTTTACCAAATACGGCAGCGCGAATGCTTAGAAATTTTGTGAACCGGTTTTCTATTTTGCAGAACTATGCTATAATATGAATTAGACGATCTCAAACTGGAGGGCGAAAAAATGGAAGTAAAAATTCTGGAAACCGCACAGGAAATCGGGGCCGCAGTGGGCCGCATGTTTATTGAGCAGGTACAGCAAAAGCCGGAGAGCGTATTGGGCCTTGCGACCGGCTCCTCCCCTATCCCGACCTATCAATATCTGGCCAAAGAATATGCGGCGGGCAATGTTTCCTTCCGTAATGTGACCACCTTCAACCTTGATGAATACTGTGACCTGCCGCAGGAGGACGTAAACAGCTATTACTCCTTTATGTTTGAAAACCTCTTCCGCCACACGGATATTGACCCAGCGCGCGTAAACTTCCTGGATGGCAATGCGGCGGATGACAAGGCGGAATGCGCGCAGTATGAAGCGCGTATCCAGGCAGCGGGCGGCATTGATCTGCAACTGCTCGGCATTGGTAATAACGGCCACATCGGCTTTAACGAGCCTGCCGGGGAATTCACCCACACTACATATAAGGTGGCGCTCACCGAAAGCACGTTGGCAGCAAACAAGCGCTTCTTCCCGGATTCTGAGATGCCACGCTACGCGCTGACCATGGGCATCGACAGCATCATGCAGGCAAAGCGGATTATCCTCATTGCCACAGGCGAGGCAAAGGCGCAGGCTGTGCACGATATGATTCGCGGCGAGGTATCTCCCCACTGCCCGGCGAGCGTGTTACAAAACCACAGGGATGCGCACATCTTCCTCGATCCCGCAGCGGCAAAGCTGCTGTAAACGGCCCGACCTAACAGCTTCTGGCGCCAGTCTGCGAACGGCTGGCGCCTAAAAAATACAAGGAGGCAAAAGCCATGCTCTTCCTCTGGTACCCCAAATGCTCCACCTGCCAAAAAGCAAAGCAATGGCTGGATGAACGCGGCATTGACTACGAGGCACGGGATATTAAACTGCAAAACCCAACAGACGCCGAGCTGCGCACTTGGTTTCAGCAAAGCGAACTGCCGCTCAAGCGTTTTTTTAACACCAGCGGGCTGGCCTACCGGTCGCTTTCGCTCAAAGAGAAGCTTCCCGGCATGAGCGAGGAGGAGCAGCTCCAGCTGCTCGCAACAGATGGCATGCTCGTCAAGCGCCCCATTCTCGTTGGCGATGGATTTGTGCTGACCGGTTTCCGCCCCGAGACGTGGGGCACAAAATTGAAAGAAATGCATCCGTCCACATAGGGATCTGAGAAAGGGCTTCTCGCACGAGAGGCCCTTTTGATCGTATCGGCACAAATGCCCTCAGATGCTCCCGGCGCCATGCCTTCAGAGCCGCCGAAACGCAAAAGGAACAGTTGGCAAAGGCAAACAGCGCGTCGGGCGCCTTCTTCCATGCCCTTCTGAAGGGGGCGTGGGCAACTGCAAAGCGTCCCTCCCTGCCGCCTGAAAAAGCGCGTTGGCTTCAGCAGCAGACAGCTCCGCCACCCGCTCTCGCGCTGCTTGCATCCGCTTGAAAGGGCGGTGGCGCTATGCCGCCATCCTCCTGATTTCTGCCTTTCTCCTTGCTTTTTTGATAAAATCCATGTATGATAATACTAATTTCATACCGGGTATAAGAATTCAGTGGACATACCGTAACCGGGCATGGCCCACTCTCAAAATGCAAAGCAAACAGGAGGAACAGGAAGCATGGAACAGGAACTGCAGCAATGGCTCAAGGACCCGCCCAAACAATTTCGTCCAATCCCCTTCTGGGCCTGGAACGCACGCCTATGTGTAGATGAAACGGCACGGCAGATTGCTTTGATGGAGCAGGCTGGACTCGGCGGCGTTTTTATGCATGCGCGCGGCGGCCTGCTGAGCGAATATATGGGGCCCGAATGGATGGCCAACGTCCGCAAAACGCTTGAGGAATGCTCCAGGCGCGGCATAACCGCCTGGGGATATGATGAAAACGGATGGCCAAGCGGCTCCAACGGCGGCACCGTTTGCCAAAGGGGCGAGGCCTATCAGCAGAAATACCTGCGCTGTGCACCGGCGCTACCAGATAGCGGCGCCCTGCTCGCCAAAATTCCGGTAGATGGAACGCTCTATTTTTTCTATTACGAACGAAACCCCGACTATGTTGACCTGCTGGATCCCAAAGTAACGAAGGCCTTTTTGCACGATGTTCATCAGCAATATAAACGGCGGCTGGGGCCGCAAATGGGCGGGCTCTCCGGCTTTTTTACAGATGAACCGCAGGTTTCGCGAGATGGCTACCCCTGGTCGCTCACTCTCCCCGACGCCTATCAACAGGAATATGGGGAATCCCTACTGGAACGCCTGCCAGATCTGTTTTTTCAAACGGATACCGCCAGCCGCACACGCATCCGCTTTTGGCGGTTGGTCACCGATCTGTTCGCTCACAACTACGCGAAGCCGCTCGCCAGCTGGTGCCATGAAAACGGCGTGCGCCTGACTGGGCATCTGGCCTGTGAGGAATCGCTTGGCGATCAAATCACCGCAAACGGCGCCTGCATGCCGCACTATGAATGGTTCGATATTCCGGGTGTAGATTGGCTCGGGCGCGGGCTTGGGGATGGCCTGACCATATTGCAGGCCTCCTGTGTGGCGCATCAGCTCGGCAAGCCACAAATTTTGAGCGAGTCCTTCGCCTTATGCGGCTGGAACGTCAGCTTTGAAGAGCTGCGCTGGATTCTGGAGTGGCAGATGGTGCGCGGCGTCACACTGCTCTGCCAGCATCTGGAGCCCTATAGCCTGGCGGGGATTCGCAAGCGGGATTATCCTGCGGCCCTTTTTTTCCAGCAGCCATGGTGGAAGGAATACCGGAAATTCAATGATTTCGTCAGCCGTATCGGCATGCTGCTCACACTTGGAGCCGTCCGGTTTGAGGTGCTTTTGCTGCACCCACAGCAATCCGCATGGTCGCTTTATGATGGCAGCGATCTGGGGCAGGCACGCATTGAGGTGTTCAACCTCGCCTTCCTCCATGTGATCAAAACACTGGAGGATGCACAAATCCCGTTTCATCTGGGGGATGACCACATTCTCATACAGCATGGCTATGTGGAGAGGGATCGCCTCTGCGTAGGAACGCAGCGCTACCGCGCTGTAATCATCCCGCCCTGCCTTTCTTTAAGCGCCGGAGTGCTCGAGATGCTCACACAATTTGCCCAGAATGGCGGCTCGCTTTTTTGGGTACAGGATGAAATGGGGAACGGCATCCCCTCTCTGGTAGACGGCACTCCGAACGCGGAGCCTCAAAGGCTGGCCGCAGCCTCTGTTTGCACGGAGGATGAGCAGCTGCCAAGCGTTCTCCCCGCATGCTGTCAACCGCTCTCGCTCACGCTGGCAGATGGCGCCCCCGCCGCTGGCATTACCGCCACCATGCGCTATTTTGATCAGGCGGGCTTTCGCATGTATTATCTGGTCAACTCCACCCGCCCTGCCTGCGACGTGCGCCTGATGGTCACTGGCGCGGATGCAGCGCTTTTGGATGCGGAAACCGGGAGGGTAATGCCACTATCCCCCACGCGAGTAAACGGCTCATTGCAGCTAGCGCTTCATCTGGAGGAAAAAGGCAGCGCCGTTGTATTTCTCTATGATCATCCGCAGCACGCCCCGCGCAAGCGCCAGCTAGACGGCCCCGGGCAGGAAGCGCTTCGCCCGCTCACGCCAAGCCTTTCACCGGATTGGAAAATCGTCCGCTGCGATCTCAACACCCTGACGCTGGACCGGTGCGATTGCTATATAGATGGAAAGCTAGTGGAGCAGAATATCCCCGCCATTGAGGCAACGGAGCTTGCATGTGCTCTGGGGCGCCCCGTCGAGCTGCGCCTGCTCTACCGTTTCCAGATCGCACGGCCGATTCCCGGCCCGCTGTTTTTGCTCTGCGAAGCACCGCAGAACTACCGCTTCACCATCAACGGTCGGCCGGCACGATTGGCGCCATGCGGATCTTACCGGGATCGGGCCTTCGTCAAGCTGAACATCACCAAATATGTGCAGACAGGCTGCAACGAGCTCTGTATGGAAACCTGCTTTCAGCAACCCCGCTCTGTTTACAGGGATTTCCAGGCGGCGGCGCAGGGCTTTGAGGCCATCCGCAACCGCCTGACCTATCATGAAGAGGTTGAAGCGGTCTATCTGGCGGGGTGCTTCCGTGTGGAAACGCCTGGTACATTTCAAATGGGCCGGCGGGAGGACTGCCTGTATCACGGCGGCTTTGCTCTAACGGAGCCGGCTGTCACCGTACGCGCCGGTGATCTGGTGCGTCAGGGCTTCCCTTTTTTCAGCGGCCAGATCACACTGGCTAACACCTTCCAGCTCACGGGGGAGGAGTGCGTGGGCCGAAGGCTGCGGCTTGCTAAGCGGGGCGCAATCGTAGTGAGTGTCCGCGTAAACGGAAAGCGCTCCGGTAAAATTTTCTGGCGGCCCTATGAAATCCCGCTGGATGGGCTGCTGCAAGAGGGAGAAAACCGCATTGAAATCACACTCACCGGCTCCCTACGCAACCTGCTTGGCCCACATCATCTGAAAAAGGAAGAAAGCTACAGCGTATCCCCCGGCAGCTTTTACCGCCGCTCCCGCATTTGGAGGCACGGGGAAAACCCGGATTGGACGGATGACTATCGCTTTGTGGAATTCGGGCTATTTTGGGAATAAATAAAATGGGATGAAAGATATTGGTCAAGAGTGATAGCTCGCTGGTTCAAAAATGCATCGCCTTGCTGTCAGCGCCTTTGCTCAACTGAGGGGCAGCAATTTAAACCGATTTCCTTACCCGACCTACTACCTGATGAGCACACCTACACCGTTGACAGCCTGACACTACAATATGACCTGCAGAGGGTCAGCTATGCGATTGCACACCATGGGATTACGATCCTGTAAAACGCGTTCGCCGCTTTTCAGCTGGATCAAGCCTATACCAGCGCGGATTATGAGAGCCGCCGCATCACGGCCACGCCTCTACAAGATCAAAAGGGAGCGGGGCTGTTGATCTCCATCCTGCACAGCTCACCCAAGCTTCCAGACCCGCGGCAGGAGTTTTCCTCTATGAAGGGCTCGATTTTCACGCTCTGCGCGAACAACGGCGAAGCCTGCCTAGCCCCGCATTCTCATGAGCAACCAAAAAACAGCAGCAAAGAGCCGGCGTTTCCACAGCCTTTTGGGCCACAGGAACGCCGGCTTCTCCTCTAATGGTATCTTTGCATGCGTGTGCAGGGGGGCACAGATGCTTATGCCCGCCCATAGCGCTCGTTGATCCGCCGGAAATAGGCGATATCCATCTTTTGCAGCGCCTGCTCTGTCATCCGGAAGCCCCAGTTGCCCTCCGCCTGGCCGGGCAAATTCATGCGCGTATCCGTGCCATAGCCGCACATATCCTGCACAGGCAGGATGGCCATGCGGGCAGGCGTCTGCCAAAGCGTTTCGATGATCGCGCGCAGCACCGGGCTTTGTTCTCCGCCCGCGCCCCAATCGCCGGCAAAGCGGCAATACTCGAGCATCTGCCTGCGCTCCTCCGGCTTGGCAGCCCACAGCCAACCGAGCATCGTGTCGTTATCATGCGTGCCGGTATAGGCCACATAATTTTCAGTGTATTTATAGGGCAGGTGGGCGCTGTCCCACCCATAATAGGCAAACTGCATCACTTTCATGCCAGGATACCCTGTCTCCCGAAGGAACTGGGTAAGGCCCTCCTCCTCACAGCCGAGATCCTCCGCCACGATCTGGGGCTCCGGGAAAGCCGCGTTGACCGCGCAGAACAGCTCCATGCCCGGCCCTGGCTCCCACACGCCGGTGCGCGCCGTCTTTGCCTCAGCGGGGACCGCCCAATAGCGGTAAAAGCCCCGAAAGTGATCAATGCGCACTGCGTCATAAACCTGCAGGCTGCTGCCAATGCGATGCAGCCACCACTGGTAGCCATCTTGTTTCATCCGCTCCCAGTCATAAAGCGGATTGCCCCAGAGCTGCCCATCCTCTGAGAAATAATCCGGCGGCACGCCCGCCACGCGCTTGGGCTCCCCTGCCGGCGTTGTCTCAAACAGCTGCCGGTTCGCCCAGAAATCCGCGCTCTCAGCGGAAACATAAAACGGCATATCCCCAAGAATAGAAACCCCGTGCGCGTTGGCATACCCCTTTAGCTTTTGCCACTGGGTAAAAAGGATATACTGCTCAAAGATATAATAGGCGGCTGCGGCTCCCTCCCCCTCGCTGGTCCATTCACGCCAGGGCCGGCCGCCGTTTTTCTCCCGCGCGGCCATGTAGTGTGCGTAATCCTGTAGCCAGAAGGCCTGCTCCTTGCAAAACGCCTCGAGCTCCTTCACCTTTTGCGCAGAGCGCTGGAAGGCCGCGTGTAGCAGCGCCGTTTTTGCGCGGGCCGCCCAAGCGTAATCCACCTGATGCGGGGAGCCGCTGTAAACAGCTGCATCGATCTCCGCCTGGGAAACAAGCCCCTCCTCCAAAAGGCCGTAGGGGTCAACATACAGCGGATTGAGCGCAAACGCGCTCACGCTGGAATAGGGGGAGTTTCCCTCCCCAACCGGACAAAGCGGAAGGATCTGCCACCACTTCATCCGCATTTCGCGCAGGAGATCCACAAACTGCTCGCCTCCCCTGCCAAAATCGCCGATTCCAAACGGCGAGGGCAAAGAGGAAAGATTCATCAGCACACCGGCGCTTCTCTGGAACACAAAATATCCGCCCTTTCCGCACTGAAATAAAGAGAAAACAAAAGGCCGCCTCACAAGAGACGGCCTGCTGGCTGCGGAACTAGGATTTGAACCCAGACAAACAGAGTCAGAGTCTGTCGTGCTACCCTTACACAATTCCGCATCGGCAAGAGAGATTATATAACAATTTGCGGCCGCTTGTCAAGCGTTTTTGAAAATTTATTTTCTCACTCCGCCCGCCGAAACAAAGCGTCGATTGTACGGAGCGATCTGAGGGCCGCTTTCGACGGCCTCTTGAAAAAGCGCTTTACAATGATGCAAAGTTTCTATACAATAGAGCCAGAAGAATAAGGAAAAGGGGTTATCAAAATGATCAAACGTATTCTGGCGCTTCTCTTTGCCCTGTTTATGGGCGTGTGGAATTTCATCGCCATCTGTTCCGGTGTTCGTTTGGCCTGGGGGCCTAAAATTGACCTAGATAAATTTGAGCTGACTTTTGAGGACAATTTCGACGGCAACGAGCTTGACCGCACAAAGTGGACGACGGCAAAATACTGGAACAATGACCACGACTACATCCGCCAGGGCGGCTTCTGGGATCCGGAGCAGCTGACCGTCAGCGACGGCACGCTGAAAATCACCACAGAATATAAGGAAGATGGCAAATACGGCCCCGGCTACTACACGGGCATGATCAATACCAAAGGCCTGTTTGAACAGACGCACGGCTATTTTGAGATCCGCTGCATTCTGCCCAAGGCAGAGGGTATGTGGTCCGCCTTTTGGATGCTGTGCGACTCCATGGGCGACGAGACAGACGGTGGCCGTAACGGTGCGGAAATCGATATTTATGAATCCGCCAACTATCACAACTGGCAGGTGCGTAACAGCGTCTCCCACGCGGTGCATGTGGATGGCTATGGCAGCGCGCTCAAGAGCGAGGGCCAGGGCAACACGCTGGCCAACCGCCCGTATGACGAATTCAACACCTATGGCCTTGAGTGGAATGAGGAGGAATACATCTTCTACGTTAACGGCCGTGTTGCGGCGCGCACCAGCTTTGAGGGCCCGGCAGTTGTGCCGGAATTCATGATCGTCTCCTGCGAGGTCGGCGGCAAAAACGGCGTTGCGGGCGACAGCTGGGCCGGCAACATGGCGAATAACAAGGAGGGCGCCCTGCCCGCACAGTTAACGGTGGACTATGTGCGCGCTTACGCCTATCGCTAAACCATACGCTGAAGCAAAGCGCGCTGCGTGGAACCGGCATGTTCCATCCGCGGCGCGCTTTTTCGTATCAGGGCAGAAACAGAAAAAGGGGACCAACATCAGTGAAACTTTATCATGGCTCCGGCACGGGCGGCCTGCAAATGCTGGAACCTCGCCTTGCGGATCACGGCAGGCCGTATCTCTATCTAACGACAAACGCCGTTGTTGCAGCCTTTTATACGGTAAAGGCAATTGATCCGCCGCATTATTGGGTGCCCTACGGGTTTGACCAGAATGGCTCTCCCGTTTATCACGAGCTGTATCCCCATGCACTCCTCGACGTCTACTCTGGAAAGCAAGGCTATCTCTACCATGTGGAAGCAGTAGAAAATCGCCTTGTCCCGCTACCAGAGATCCCGGGTGCTTATACCGCTACCATTCCCCTTGCGGTCACTGGTTGCGAAGCGCTTTCAGATGTATACGCCTATCTTTTGTGTGCAGAGGCAGAGCACGGGCTGCGTATCAGCCGGTTTTATGAAAAAAAGCAGACGGAATTGGAGCAATGGTATCAGCAGATCGGCGAGGAGATTCAAAGCCTACATCTGCTGCAAAATCCAAATTGCTCCTATGCACGATTTCTGCGCAAAAAAATTCCTCTGGCGTGGGAAGCAGCGCGTAACATCCAAGTTTCATCTACTTCCGAAGGTCAAACGAAAGGAGCGCCAGAATGATTTCAATCATACCTTATGAGGAGCGCTATGCGGAGGCCGTAAAGGACCTGCTGGTTCAACTGCAAACCTATCTGGTCCAAATCGACCCATTGGGAATACAAGCCCTCCCCGAGGAATATAGGGAACGATACTTCCAGTTGACAATGGAAGCGCTCGCGGCGCATCAGGGGAAACTGCTGCTCGCAGTGGAAAAGGAGCGGATGATCGGGCTGGTTGCCGGCATCATCGAAGCAAAGGACGAGGTCGACCGGCTCACAAACCGCTGCCCCAAAAGAGGGAAAGTGACGGAATTGGTTGTGGAGCAGAGCATGCGCGGAGCCGGAATCGGGCAAAAACTGCTGCGGGAGATGGAGACGTTCCTCTCCGCCCAAGGCTGCGAACAGATTGCAATTGACGTATTCGCACCCAATCAAACTGCCCTGCGGTTTTACGGCGGCAACGGATATGCGCCTCGAAATATTGAGATGATGAAGCCGCTTCCCAATCAAAACGAAGGAGAGCGCAACATATGACAGAAAAAGAAAAGGCAGCCGCCGGGTATCTATTCGACCCCGGCGCAGACCCGCAAAATGCCAGAGATATCGAGCGATGCATCGATTTATGCCATGCATACAATCACTGCATCCCAAGCGACACGCCATCTAAACAAAACCTGTTAAAGCAAATCATTGGCAATATGGGAAAAAACGTGGTGATCACAGCGCCGTTTTGGTGTGACCACGGCTACAATATCTCAATTGGGAACGATTTTTACTCCAATCATAATCTTGTGATTACAGACGGAGCCAAAGTAACCTTTGGCGACCACGTATTTATCGCACCCAATTGCTGCCTTACCACCGCTGAGCACGCAATTGACGCAGAGCAACGCATTCAGGGCCTGGAGGTCGCAAAGCCCATCACGATTGGGAACAATGTTTGGATCGGCGCAGGAACGACCATACTGGCAGGCGTCACCATCGGAGATAACGCAGTGATCGGCGCCGGAAGCGTTGTGAAAAAGGATATCCCAGCCAATGTGGTGGCAGTCGGCGTGCCATGCCGGGTACTGCGGGAAATTACAGAAGCAGATAAGGACCGTTACCCTCGGTAAAGCGCGCTGTTTATACAGCAGCGCCCGGATGGGCCGGCAGTAAATTTACATAAAAATATCCGGGCCGGTGCAGAATGCAACGCATTTGCACCGGCCCGGGTTTGTTTGGAAGGGCGCTCTTCGTTTACTGGCAGCCGCCACCGCTGCCAGCGCATCCATGCTTCTCCTCCCCGCATGTATGCTCGCCACAGGAGTGCCCCTGCTCATGATGGCTGCAATGCACGTTGGCGTCAAATGGGAGCGCATCTGCAAGATAAGCATTTACGGCGCTATCCGCATTGCCGGATACGCCGCCGAACAGTCGGATGCCGGCCTCCCGCAGAGCCTGCTGCGCCCCGCCCCCGATGCCACCGCAGATGAGCACATCCACGCCTGCCCCGGTGAGGAAGCCCGCCAACGCGCCATGCCCCTGCCCGTTGGTATCCACAACCTGCTGGTTAACAATCTGCCCATTTTCAACATCATACAGTTTAAACTGGGCGCTATGGCCAAAGTGCTGAAACACCTTGCCGTTTTCATAGGTAACTGCAATTCTCATTCCGTTTGCTCCTTTCGCCTGCACAGGTTGTTTGGAAGCTGTGCGGCCCGATTGCCCACATGCGCTCTGGCGGCAGACCGCATTCCCATCACAGAAGCGGTAATGCCCGCCCGCGATCAAAAGCGGCTTGCCATGCACGATGCTGTCTGCCAGCTTACGCCTTGCGGATTCATAGATTTCGGTCACAGTGGTTCTGGAAACCTCCATCTGCCTGCCGCACTGCTCATGGGTCAAACCCTCCAGATCAATCAGGCGGATCACTTCATATTCATCCACCGTCAGGGTAACAGGCTCCCCGGACGGAATGCCCAACGGCAGAAAGCCATCGTAATCCGGCTCCCTGCAAATACGCCTGCATCTGCTTGGCCTCGCCATGAAAGCACCTCCCCACCGTTTCCGTCATATGTCGATAACTATTATGCCACAGGATTACAAAAAAAGCAAGCGCTACCTGCGGCAAAAAAGCCGGTCACGCTATAAACAAAGCCACGCCCACATGCCGGAACAGGCATGGAGCGCGGCAAAGTCATATAAAGTCATATGCAGGGGGAAGCATTGCCATCCCGGCACGCACAGCCGCTAGGTGTAGGGTGGCCTTCTCTCACTGCGCGGCCGCAGCAAGGGGCACATGCTCTACCGTGACGGAAGCCTGTGCGTCAGAACCCGTGTGGATGGTGATGAGTGTGCCGCCGGTTTCCTCTGCAAAATTCCACGGCGCCGGAGAAGGGCCTGTTTTCATACCGTAGGTCATGGTGATTCCATCACGCGTAACGCTGGCGTTATTCTCATGATCGTGGCCGCAGAAGATATGTGTGGTGGAGCCGAGCGCTACACACTTCTCAAAAAAGCCGGAATTGACCGGAGAACAACCGGGCAGATAGGCGCACTTGCCAAAGCCGTATTCCTCCGGGATCGTATAACTGCCATCCGCCTCGTTATAAACGCCGACCTGCTCAATCGTCTCTTTCATCTCTGGCAGGGCGAAATGGGAAAACGTCATGGAAGGGACGGTATGGCCCACTGCACCCGCAATGCCGCGCACATTCCACTCATACCAGGCAATCTGTTCATAGCCCATATAAATTTCTCTCTTGGAGCCATCCTCATATTCCGTATACCGGCCGTTATCGAGCATAAACAGCGTGTAGACCGGCGCCCCATTCTCCACAATATTTACAGCGTAATTCCCGCAACCATACAGGTTGGAGGGGCCCTTTCGGAACAGGCAATATTCAGAGCGCATCAACTGATCGCCCTGCCAGTTCAGCGTGGTCATTGGGATCTCCGGGTCGTGGTTGCCGAACACCGCCGCCCACGGTATCTGGAAGGAATCCACCACCCGAATCCACTTCCGAAGCAAAAAACGGGAGGTCGCGCCGGAGACATTGTCGCCAACGGTTGCCATCATATCCGGATTGGTTCTTTCTACGAGCTGGGCGATCTGGTCATAGCATGCCTGATTATCTACCGGGTTTGCCCACAGCTGCGTATCGGTGAGCAAAAGGATTTTAAAATCCTCCCCCGGCTTTTTTTCCACCGTCCGGATGCTACTCAAGTCGAAATCCTGCCCAGCGCTCCAAATCTCCACATGCTTTTTGCCCATAAGCGGGAAAAACAGCACAACGGCGATGATCAGCACTGCCGCGAGGATGACAGCGATGACGGAGAGGAGGATTTTTGCCCACCGTTTATTGACACGTTTCATCTTTCTCACGCCCCTCATTGAAATTAAATTCTGTCTATTGATTGTATTTGACGGAATAGGTTCCATGAGCAAAATCTACCCGAATGACCGTTCCATCTGCATAGCTGGCCTCTTGCTGACGGCCGCTGCCATCCAAAAAACGGTGACACACCATCTCTTGATCAAAAAGGGCGGCCTGAATCTTGGCCAACCTTTGCACATGAGCGATCTCCTTGCGCAGGTGTGCGTCTGGCAGAAGGTCATCCCGGCGATCAAACGGCTCAAAATATGGCATGCCGGCATTGAGCACACAGTGAAGTCCGGCGCTGTCCCCGTCGGGGATGCCCCATCCGCCGACGCCCTTGTTGAGCCACGGGATCATGATGCAGTCGTGGTACACGAGGCTGAGCAGCGGGACGGGGATGCCGACGGCCTGGCCGCGTTCCTGCGGGCGCAGGGTGTATGGGCCGTGGTGGACAAGTGCTAGCTTATCGATGAGCAGGTCGCCCGGCTCCTCGGAGGACGGGATAATCCCCCGCTCGTTCAGGATATCAAAGCACTCCGCGCGATAGCGGATGCTCTGCTCACGGGTGATGCGGTGCTCCGGATGGAAGCATTCATCCCCGGCGACAATCGAAAACACGTCGAGGTACGCGCCCTGGATATCTACGCCGTGCTCTGCCAGTGCATCATACGTATCGCGGACAAAGGACGGCGCCTGCGACGCACAGAGCCAGGTGTGTGGGCCGCCCGCCCAGGTGTCGCAGTAGAAGTGCGATCCGTCAATCTTGGTGACGGCCTTCTGCTCGTCAAACTTTTTACAGGTATGATAAAAGTCACGGTACTGGTCGTGGATGGCAAAGACATAGCCGAGCTTGCGGCACTCCTCGGACAGGGTGCGCATCCCCTCGTAACCGCCCGCCTCGGGGCAGGGCGGCAGCACATAGGGGTGATTGTTGTCATAGCCCTGCTCGCCCCAGCCGTCGGTGTGGATGTAGAGTTCATCCAGCCCCAGCTCCTTGAGATGCCGGTACTGCTCCGACCGCTTGTAGAAGGAGGCGATCAGCTTGCGGTTCTGGCCGCCCTTCTCATAGAAATCCGAGGCGGGGTGCACGTTGGAGAAAATACCGCAGTGCAGGATGGGCGAACCGACAATATTTTTAATATTGGGGTTCTTCTCAATCTTATCTTTCATGGTCACCAAACGCCCCTGCTCGATCACATAGGCGCGGTAATCCTTGGCGATCGTGTTGTAATCGCAGTTATCGTGAAAGATGAAGCGAATTTTCCGCTCGTAGCCGAGCTTGCCCAGCGAGGAACGCCAGTGGACGGAATTGAGGAACGAGCCGCGCTTTCCAAAGCAGGAGAACATGGCTGCGTCATACGGCGTCTCCACGATGGCGCAGAAGCCGTTACGGCCGCTCACGCGCCCCCAGAACGGGAGATAGCAGTCGCCCGTATTGATATTGCGCAGATAGTTGGCAAAGCCGAATGTGGAGAGGAAATTCTTCTGGTATCCGTCCGGCATCAGGAACCCCTGGCGCATGGTGTCCACGGCGTATGTATATCCGTCCGGATTTTTCGCGTTGAACGGGCCGGGGAAGTACGCTGCAACGATATCCAGCCCCTCCTCATGCTCCGCCTTGAGGGAGAACTCAACGGTGTTTTCACCGGTGATCGCCACCGTGCAGACGAGCGTGAAGGGCAGCTTTTTGCCAAAGGCGGTAAAGCCGCCATAGCGCGCGATGATGCGGTTCCCGGTGCAGGCGACGCTCTTCTGCGCCGCCATGCCGAAGGTGCGCACAGTGCCGATGTATTTACCCCCAACTTTTTTGCGGATTACAACATAGGATAGGGCGGACGGCCCTCATTCACCCAGGAGAAGCCTCTGTAGCTGATCTCATATTTCCGGCTGTTTGGGGAGAATGTGACGGACAAATCTTTATTGGCAATCCTCATTCTGATACACCTCCGTCCTCAAAATGTATTCTGGTCTTTTCGGGGTCCACGGCCTCAACCAGCAGCATCTCCCCCGGTGCAAGCGTCAGGAAGATTGAGCCGTTGAGATTTTCGCGACGCTCCAGATAGCGGTTGCCGGTGGGTTCCACGCGGTAGATGACGGCGGATTTCCCGGCCGGAAAGCGCCAGGCACGCGAGTCGCCCTTCGCGCTGTACGCAATCCACTGCGTCTCCTGCGCATCGAACGGGAGAAAGACGTTGTCCCCCTCCTTAAATGTTGCGCCGTTAACGGTGATCCTACGATCGCGGTTGTAGGAAACAATCCCGTCTGAAAAAACACAGTATTCATTCCTGCCGCGTCCCTCGATGGCGAGGCGCTCGTGGCGGCACAGGTAACGGTACGGTACTTGAACCGTGGCAAAGTCGCGCACAAAGTGGCCCAGCCAGTTCCCATCCGGCTTATGGTAATCCTGAAAGATTTCCTCGCCGTGCATGTTGCCATAGAGGTAGTTTGCATACCGTTTATCCTTATATATCCCGCCGCCGTACAGCTTAGGCGAGATGGTCACATACTCCTCGCGGCGCATCCGCGTACACCACCAGCTGACCGGGATCAATCCGAACGTATCGAGCGGCGCGGCGGGATGGTGCTCGCGCGGCAGGCCGAACGGCATCCGGTTGGGCAGGCTCTCATCCTCCCGGTATGTAAACTCCGAGGTGATATCAATCCCTTTTCCGGTCACATACTCGATCATCTTGCGGCGGTACTCCTGCATCTCCCGGATGGTGATATCGGGGTGGTAATTGTGATAACACTGGAAATTATCCACGTGCACCGTCCCGGCCTCCCGTAGGGGGAGCAACTCAAGCAGGCGGTCAAACCGCTCCCGGAACAGGCCGGACTCCCACTCCTCCTTGAAGGACACCTTATAGCACCTGCGCCCGTTGTACCGCTCAATCGGGTCGGGCTGACCGTGCTTATTGCGAATCAGCGCGCCCGCTTTTACGTAGCGTTCAAAGGACGGTGCGTTATCGTAGGCGTCGTTAAAATTGATGTGGACGCTGACGACGGTGTGATACTTCTTCGCTTCCCGCATCAGCCAGAGCATACTCTCGTGCGCGGTGGGATCCTGCGGGCACTTTAGCGCCTCGTTGACCTCAAAAAAGTCGGGATACTTATCATCATGCCCGAGGTATTGCCAGCCGACCAAATAGATAATCTTGGTGATCCCCTGCGTGACGGCATCGACCATCCGGATCATCTCCAACGCATCGGCAAAGGTATTGATCACATGGCTGCTTCGCCCGTCCTTCTCCGGGAATGCCATGGGCATTTTCATGACCATACATTCCGTATAGTCATATTGAAATGAATACTGTTCCATTCTCTCCACTCCGTAAATACTACTCTTATTGGGAGACGAGTTTAAACGCTTCCAGCCGGATGTGTCGCACCTTTTCCAGCGTTAAATCCTCAAACCCGGGCTTCATCTCGATCTCGCTGTACACATGGCCTACGCCGTGCGCGGTCGGAGCAGCCGTCTTTATCACAATCTCGCCGCCGCTGCGTGCGAGCAGGTCGCGAAAGTGGCGGAGGTGGAGGTGGTAGACGCCATCCGTATTAAAGTAGTCATCCACCAGCACGCCGCCGCAGAACACCTGTAAATTCAGGCCCCTAAAGCGGATATCCATCACGACATCATCGAATTCACGCAGCTTCTCCAGCTGAACCGTCAGGCGGTAGTAGCCGCGGTCCCCGCGCGAATAGAGATAGGAGTCATACGGCAGCTTGACTTTACCGATGCGCTCAAACCGCACGACGTCCTCCGGCTCCGCGAAGGAGCAGGTTTGCGTCTGCCCATTGACCGTGACTGTTTGGGCGTTACCGAGCAGGGTGTAAAGAGTATTCCCTTCCGCCCATGTGGTTCCATCGCTGAACACGGGCTGACCATCGATCAGGTGAAAGCGCAGCGCCTGTGCCTGATCCATAAAGTGCAGCACAACGCCATTGCCCGCATCACAAGTCGCGTCTTTACATGTAAAGGCTTTCCCATTTACAGATGCAATCGCTGGCTGACGCTCCATGCGCATAAAATACAGGTCCGTCCGGTCGCCGTGATCCGCGCGCGCAACCGGCTGCGCCGTCACGTAATCGAAGAAAACATCGCGCACCCGAAACCGAAACGGGAGAAACGTCATCTCCCCGGCGGCAATTTTCAGCGCCGGGAGAGTAACGTCCAGGTCACCGCTGAGCTGGGCACAGAAATCGAGCGGAGCAGCCTTTACGCCGCGCTCATAGTTGCCGATGAAGAGGTATCCATCCGTATTCTCGCCGCAGCGCACGGAGCAGTAGGGCAGCCCCGGTTCGCCGGAGAAAAAGGCCTGCTTGCGGGCGATATCCCTGTCCCACGTGTTGATAAACAGGTGCATCAATCGCAGGCGGTCGCCGTGCTCCCGGCAGACGCCGTCCTTGGAGAGCGGCGCCTGGAAATCGTAATCCACAATGGGATAGTTGTTCGGATAGAAGGTACGGCGGCTCTCCTGTAGCAGTTCCCCGCGCGGATTGCGGCCGCCGTGGAACATATAGTACCCCATCAGGTTCATTCCGGAGGCAAACTTGGCAAATGCGACGCCGTAGCCATCCCGTCCGCTGATGATCGGGCGGCGGTGCTGCGTGACCTGGTTGCCGGTGCCAACCTCGCATCCCGCATAGGGAAATTCATCAAAGGTCGCCTTTTCACGCTGACCCTTGATCAGATCCTCACCGATCTCGACCTCTGTGCGCCCCTCGCAGATTGCAAAACGGCCCGCCGGCTCCAGCGGCCTCTTATGCTGCGTCCACGGCGCCTCGGGATAGCCGCCCATCATCTGCAAAAAGCACTTATCCACCGTGTTGGTCGGCCAGGAGGTCATGGTGAAATATGGAACTTTGAACCCCACCTTCTCCGCGATGCGGCGGAGCGTATGGATGTGGTCGATGGTACCGGTGTACTCGTTCTCCAGCTGGAGGCCGAGCACCGTCTCGCCGTCGCAGAACTCGGCCACCTGCTCATACAGCGCGCGCCAATAGCGCTCCACATACTGTAGATATTTCGGGGTATCCTTCCGCTTCCCGCGCAGGGGCATCAGCCAGTCCGGAAAGCCGCCGAAGCGTGCCTCGCCGTGGCACCACGGGCCGATCCGTAAAAAAACGCCCAGGCCGACCTCACGGCACACGCACAGGAAGGCAGTGATATCGCGGTTGCCGTCCCAGCGGAAATGGCCCTTCTTTTGCTCATGGTGGTTCCAGAACACATAATTGGCCACAGCGGTCAGGCCGCACTCCTTCATCTTTAAGAGCTCGCGCTTCCAGTCCTCCCGCTCACAGCGGGAAAAGTGAATCTCTCCGCAGATGGGCAGGATGGGTTTTCCGCCGCGCGTCAAATAACGGGAGGTGGCAGAATAATCCGTATCCATATTGCTAAAAGAGAATCCGCCATCCGTATCAGCGGGGATATAGCGGATATCAAAGATTCGTTTCATCATGCATTCTCCCGAAAGCCGTCATAATTGACGCCATAATATTTCTTATCCACCGGAATATTACAGGCCATCCAGATGGTGCGGTGCTCCAGAATCTGCAAACCGTGACCCGTCTCACTGCCGCCGTGGTCTGCCGCAACGATCACCAGCCACTTCTCGTTATACTGCTGCTCCCGGATCTCGATCGCATTGAGCAGGTCGTTCAGATAGAGGTCGGCATTGCGGACGGAATTGACATAGTTCGGGTTCTCATTGGTAAATCCGGTGTTGTGCCCGTTTGTATCCGGGCGGTGGAAAACGCCAGCGACGATCGTATCCCCCGCATCCATGCGGCCGAGCAAATAGTCGCGCGTGGCGATATCGTATGTGTGCTGTTCGGAGATGGTTCCATCCTCCATGGCAACTGCATTGTAATAGTCGAGCGGCGCATTGAGGTCCTCCTCCTTCTCCTTCCCTTCATTTTTAAGCATATCCTCCGTGCTCGCGGCGTGCGGGCGGTCGATATCGCGGTATGTGATTGGCAGTTCGGGATGCTCCAGAATATACCCTACCTCGTCCTCCCAAGCGATATCAAATATTTCGCCCCAGTCAAAGGCAAAGCCGGTCGCCACGCCGAGCTTGGCGTATTTCATCATGATGGTTTCCGCCGCAGCGTTCTTAACGTCGCTGTTTGTCTTGACGCCGTGCAGCGTACTCCACCCGCCGGTGAGCTCACTTGTCCAGCCGGGATGGGTCGAGGTCTCCTGCTCGCTGTCCGATCCTTTTTCCCCACCTGCATAGGCCAGATACAGGCCGCCGGATTCCTTCATCCGGTGCAGGCCGCTGTAATCGGCCGCCTCATAATTGTAGCCGTTGGTGTCAAAATTGTTTGCATCATAGAACAGGTTTGTCATAGCGTCCGCACGCACGCCATCCCAGCCGAGGAAGAGCACCTTGCGGATCTTCCCCTCGCCGTCAACAATCTGGCCATCCTGAACCGTGCCGCCGGAGAGGAATTCATCCATGATGTGATAATACTGGTACTGCGGGATGGACTGTGCCCCCGTGTTGTCCCAAAAAGAATACTGGGACACTCTGTTAAAATATTCGTCATCCGTCTTGGTGCAGCCGGTCAGGCAGGCGCCGGTGAGCGCGGTTGCCGCCAGAACGCCGGCAATGATTCGCGTGTGTTTCATCATAAATCCCTCCGCATTAATTAATTGTTTTCTCTTTTTGCAAACGACCGCTCCGCCATCGTAATGCCGGTTACAGCAAATGACGATCGATAATATTCACCGACCGGAGCCGGGTTTTCTCCTGCTCCAGAATGATGATTTCATTCTGCTCCTTTAAAAACGGCGCTGGCAGGTAAAGCGTGCGCTGCGGGCCACGGCTCCAGTAGCGGCCGATGTGGATGCCGTTGACAAAGACGCAGCCCTTGGTAAATCCGCGCATATCAACAAAGCAGTCCGCATCCGTGCGCGCGGAAAACGTCCCCTTTAAGAAGCCGGGCGCACCGTTCAGCGCTCCGGACTGAAAGGAAACCTGATCCAGATGATTCATCGGCAGGGTATAGATTTCCCACCCGAACACGGCCTGCATCCCATGCCGGACGCGTACGATCCCCTTACGGTCAACCATGTGCGGGCCGTAGTTGACGCGGCCCATGCCCTCAACCAGGATCTCGATCATGCACTCCCCGTTGAACGCCGGAATTTTGCAGGTGAATCCATCGTTATTTTTCATGCGCCCGTTCTTTGTGCGGTCATAGCGGTAAACGAGCTCGCCATTGACGCGCAGGTAGGCGATATCATGTACGCCCTCCACACAGAGCGTCTGGGCGGAATAGTGGCCCGTTAACACCTTGCGGTAGAGGATGTAGCCAAAGTTTTGCCCAAAGCGCTCCATGCTCTCCGGGTGTGCGGAGTAGTGGCGCTCGCCGATCTGATAGCACGTCTCCCACAGCGGGGCGCACTCGGTCAGCTGGACCGCGCCGACATTTTGCAGCCTGGGGCGCGGCGGAAGCGCCTCACCCATGGGGAGCTGCCGCGCCGTGCGGAGGATTTCGCGCACCCTATGGTAGGCGGGCGTATAATCCCCATACTCATTGAGCAGCGCGGCGTCGTCATAGCTAGTGACGGTGGGTTGGTACTTCCGGTCATAATTTGCCCCAGCCCAGAAGTTGAAATTTGTGCCGCCGTGGAACATATAGATATTCAGGTTGGCGCCGCTATCCACCAGCGCCTGCACCTCCTGTGCCACCTGGCCGGGGCTGCGCCGGTGATGGCGCTCGCCCCAGTGGTCAAACCAACCGCACCAGAACTCCATGCAGGTGTTAGGAAGGCCCTCCTGAAATCCTTTCAAGCTTTGAAACGCTGTCTTGGCATGGGAACCGAAGTTGAGCGTCTTATAGACATCCGGCAGCGTGCCGCCGGAGAGCATATCGCGATTATTCCCATCCGAAGTAAAGAACGGAACCTCCGCTCCGCAGCGGACCATGATCTGGCGCAGGTGCTCCAGATACTCCTTGTCATCGCCGTAGGAGCCGTACTCATTCTCGATCTGCAGGGCGATCAAGTTCCCGCCCCGCGTATCCTGAAGCGGTGCAATCTCCTGAAATACGCGCTTAAAATACGATTCCACCTTTTGCATATAGACCGGCTCGTCGCAGCGGAGACGAATGTTGTGATCGCTAAGCAGCCACGCGGGGAAGCCGCCGAAATCCCACTCCCCGCACGTATAGGGGCCGGGGCGAATGATGATGTACAGCCCATATTCCGCAGCCGTGCGGCAGAACTGAGCGATATCGAGATTGCCCGTAAAACAGAATTCCCCCTCCTTCGGCTCGTGCAGGTTCCAGCACATGACCGTCTCTACGCAGTTGAAACCGGCCGCCTTCATCTTAGAAAAGCGGTCGCCCCAATAGGCGCGTGGAACACGGAAATAGTGCATCGCCCCGGAAAAGAGCCGAAACGGCTTGCCGCCAATATAGAATCCTTCCTTCTTGATTTCCATAGCTACTCCTTAAATCTGTTCCGCGAGGGAGCGGATGTACTGGCAGAACTCCCGGTTGCGGCGGTTGATATCCTGCTCCCAGATCAACATATCCGGCAGGGAGACTGCAAAGTAGTCGATCACAGCCTCCTGATTCTCGTGCGTGCGGGCGTAGCGCTCAAACTGCTGTTTGATGTTCTCCGCCCGATCTGTCATGCCCAGTTTCTGAAACGCCAGCGCCTGATAGAACACGTAGTCCACCGGGTTGTCGTTATAATACATATCGTCCGCGACCGTATCGTCGCCGCGGGCGGCCAGCCGATAGTACTCCGTGGCCCTGGGATCACCAATCTGCTCGGCGAGCACGCCCATCCTGTAGTAGATATCGTTGCTTGTATCCAGAATCAGCTTGCCCTCGCCCAGATTCTCCGGAAAGGTGAGCGCGTCGTTATATTTCTGCATGGCCTCTTCCACCTTACCGGCGGCTGCCAGTTCCTCCGCACGGGCGCACTTAATCTCCTTGTAAAGGCGCGTGACTTTACCTTCGCCGCCCTCCCACGGATGGAACTTCCGGGAGAGGATCAGCTCTTCCGCGCGCGCGGCGTCGCCGCTCGCAAGCACCAGGCGGATATATTCTGCGTACAGATCGTCGCGCTCCTGCGCCACGTTCAGGTGATTTTCCAGCAGGCGGAGCAGGAACTCGTCGCTCTTGCCGGTCAACTGATAGAGCTGCGTCAGCTCCAGCAGCACGCGGCCGTCCGTGTGGTCGAGCGACCATGCGCTCTCCATGTAGGCGACGGCTTTCTCCGGGTCGTGCGCCTTATTATAGTAGTACAGGGAGAGGTTGCGCTGTACGGTGGGCATCTTGGGATCCAGTCGCTCCGCAGCCAGCCAGTGATCGCGCGCGATATCGTACTGGCGCTTATCGTAATAGAGGTTACCCAGATAATAGTGTGCCAGCGCGTTTTCCCCAATCGTGTTCACACAGTTGAGCACGACGATATCCATTAGCTGATTGGGGAAATAGACGGCATCGCCGGCGGCGACTGCACGGGCGATCTCCGCACGAAAGGATTTATGGCTGCTATAGCGCGCATAGGCGATATAGAAATGGACGAGCGGATTCGCACTGTTGGACTCCTGCCACGCGTTCAGGATCTCCTCCGCCCGGTCAAACTCCCCGAGCAGCAGGTAGGTGGAGGCCGCCTGCGTGATCTCGGTCACGTTTGCACTGCGCAGCACCTCTCCCTCCTCCCCGGCCTCAAAGCGGGAGATCAGATCAAAGGGATCCATTGCCATGATGGTGCGCAGGCATTCCTCCATCCGATCCTCCATCCCCATTCTTTTGAGGGTCAGGCAGTCTACCAGGCGTGCGCGTACATCGTGCGCCCCAAAGCTGACGCTCTCCTGCGCAAAAGTGCGTGCAGCATCGAAGCGGCCGCGTGTGTACTCGATCGCCGCCAGGTAGTAGTACGCGGCGCTCTTGTGCTCGTTGCTCCACAGGCACTTGTAAAACAAATCATAGGCGCGGGCGGAATTGCCGGTGAGCAGCTCCGCCACCGCCAGGTAAAAGAACGGGGCCGTCGTAGGCGGATTGGGGTTCTTGATGGTCATCTTATCGATCGCCTTGCTAAAATACGGCTTGCACGCCTCCAGCATACCGCGGCGCAGCAGCAACAATCCATACGCGTTATTGAGGCGGAGATCCGTCGGGTCGCGACGGAGGCCCTCCAGGTAGTAATCCTCCGGCAGGCGTGTGGCGTGGCGGTATTGCTCAATGTGCAGGCCAAAGAGGTACAACTCCTCCGTGGTGGCGCACTCCGCCGGGGGCGGGCAGGCCGTGGCGGGCTCGGGAATCTCAAATTTCTCCACCATGTCGGGAGCATAGCGCAGCTGGCGCCCGTCATAGGTGATGCAGATTTTGGCGTCGTCGCTGACATTCTCAAGCCGATAGACCTCACCGGGAGCCAGGTCCGCCGTCTGGGAATAGACGCGGCTGCCGTCCGCCACCTCGATGGTGACGTTACGGTGCGCCTTGGCGGTATAGAGGCTGAAGGCGCCGTTCTCCGTGCCGAAGCAGAAGTCTTTATTCGCATTGCTGATGCGGCCGACCTCGCGGTAGGGCATAAAATACTGGGTAAAGCTCTTCTGCTCGTGCGGCTGAATAAAGGTAAAGTCAGGCTGGTTATCCGTAAAGCAGCCGGTCATCAGCTCCACATAGGGGCCGTCCTCGTCGGTGAGGTTGCGATCCCACGCCTTGCCAAAGTCGCCGCAGCCCCAGGTCCACTGCTTTTTGCCCGGGGAGATGTGGTGATCCGCCACGTGGAGCAGACCGGCGCGCCTACCGTAATCGTAGCCGCCGATGAAGTCAAAGTTGGACTTATACGCCATAAAGGAAGTGGGCACCGGGATATTCTTATACCGGGAGATATCCACACCCGCGGAATAGTCCATCTTATAGTACATGCCCCTGGCGATCGGGAACTCGCTCACGGCGCGTTTGCCGTGATCCATGACTGCCGTAACGTCCGGCGGCATAATGGTTGCGGTATCGTCGTTAACCGCATAGGCGGGATTGGCCCACCACAGGAAGGTCTGCGGCAGCGCGCCGTAGTTGAACACGCGGGTGTTCAGCTCCATGTACACGGCATCCGGATAAAGGCGTATCTCCGTAAGCACCTTGAGACCAAACATGTGCTCCGTCTCACCGACGGTGACGGAGACACTCCCGTCGTGATAGAGGCGCACCTGGTGATGGACCGGCATATAGGTAGAGGGGCGGTGATGTTGCGGCCAGTTGAACTCGATGCCGCCGCTGATCCACGGCCCCAGCAG
Source organism: uncultured bacterium (assembly GCA_949283655.1). Lineage (GTDB taxonomy): Bacteria > Bacillota > Clostridia > Oscillospirales > Acutalibacteraceae > Fimivicinus. The sequence goes on along the minus strand of CASDTH010000031.1, from coordinate 19,627 downwards.
GCCGACAAGCGCCGGCTTAATGACATGGTTGCGATAGACAAAATCATATCCATTCGTCTTATCGCGCGCCGCGTAGATACGCCCACCGAGCTCCGGGAGCACAATGACCTCGATATAATCATTCTCCAAAATCACGGCGTTGTAGATCTGATCCTTTTTTTCATCCTCAATCTTTTCGATCACTGGATTGGGGTAGACCTTACCGGAGCTGCCCTGATACACCCGTTTTTCAAAAAACATGGGATTCTTTTCTTCTTTGCCAACACCATATGTTGGGATCGTCACTTTTTTCTCAGTGACTCGTGCTGCTCTCATTGCCAACCCTCACCTTTAAAAATAGATCAACTCTTCCGTTACCTGATTCTCCGGGCTAATGGTTAGGAGTGTACCGCCCGTCATACCAAATTTAAAGTAACAGTTATAGGAACTCTTCATGGCATAGCAAACCTTAACGCCATCCACATCCGCAATGAAATTGTTATTATGGTCGTGCGCAGCAAACATGTGCGTGCCGTTATACTGCTTCATTGCATCAAACAGGCCGCCATCCGTGTTGCTCGGGCAGGAATCCTCGGCGCGCTCTCCCTGCTCAAACGTATCCAGCTCCGAATAGACCGGCAGCGGAATGTGGAAAAACGCCATATTCTGTGGGTAGCTGCCCTCAGCCGCTTTTACTCCCTCCATATTCCACTTGTACCACGCCACCTGCTGCGCGTTGATGCCATCCGTTTTCGCTTCAAATTCATGGCTGCTACCGCTATCCATCATAAAGAGCAGCTGCTCCGTTTTGCCATCACGGGTCAGGCGGAGGGCATAGTTCCCAGCGCCGTGCAGGTTCTCTGGGCCGTATTGGAACAGGCCGTATTCGCTTGTATTCAGAATATCAACCAGCTTCGCCTTATTCGCGCGGCCCTCGTCGTCATGGTTACCGAACACGCATGCCCACGGGGTCTGGTAGCTGTCCATCTGCTTGACGAAGCGCTCGTATTCGATATCATTGCGGTCGCAGAGCGTCGTATCCCCAAGCACAAGGATCATGTCAGGGGCCACATCCTCCACCAAGCTGTCAAGGGCAAGCTTGCCCGCCCAGTCGAGCACGTAATTCACCCCAAGCTCCGCCGCAAATGAGCCATGGTTTTTCAGGTGAATATCGGTGATAACGAGCACCTTATAATCGCCGTCACCCATATCAAAGGATTGAAGCTGGGAAAGATCAAACGCTTGCTGCGTACTCCATGCCGGATCGCCGGTAGCAACGCCATACTGCTCCTGTTTGCCAAGATAAGCAAAATAAAAATTGAACCCGCAAATGATCACCGCAAGCACGGCAACCACCACCACGATGGCTATGATGGCCTTCTTGCCCTTTCCACTGATTTTCTTCGCCATGTTTAACGCTCCTTTCAAAATTGAACCTGGCTGTTAATCATACGTAGTTTGGGCCGGTGCGCATCGTGATTGCCCTCGATGACAACGCCGTCTGCCGACTTGACGAAATAGGAAGGCGTACGCACGGTGTTGTTCCGAATCAGGATCCCAGAATGAACGGGGCCTGCATGACTTCTGTTTTCCGGCTTGATGCACACCGTATGCTCCGGGCAATACTGGAAGGTGTTTCCTTCAATCACAACATCACGGACACACCCGCTCTCATACCAGCTCTTTGCATCGTCGCTGATGAGGATGTTATTCATCGTCGTGTGCTTAAAAACATTCTCCCGAATTCGCACCTTGCCGCGCACGGTCAGAAGCAGCCCGCGCGTGATGATCCGGTCTATTGTGTTGCGCTCAAAGGTGAGGCTCGGGCTCGCGTCGATATCCTCAATCACATCGCCAGCGGCGCCCACAAGTTCTCCATCCAGCGTCAGGCGGATCGTATATTCATCCAACAGCTCGCTCCCCCGAATGACGGCTTCGCCACGGCAGAGCAGCGTATGCGGGTTGACAAATGTAATCCGGTCGCCGGGGCGCAGAGGATTAAATCCGTGGGACTGCGGGTGCATAAAACGTACCGTGATGGCGTCGCCATCCGTCCTCACAATTTTAAAGTGAATGCCATGGGCATTCAGGCAATCATCCCCGGCGCCCTCAAAAAAGCTGTCCCGCACGATGACTTGCCCGCGGCACATGCAGATCTGCATAAAATCCGCGACTGACGCCATAAGGCGCGGTCCACCCAGCCGGGGCGCAAAACGCAGGCCGGAACAGGTGAGCGTGTCGCTATCCTGCGCGACGAGCGCCAGGCCGTAATTAAAATTCTGTTCAATCCCCTCAAGGGTGATATTCTGGCAACGGTCGATGAAGATACCATTGTATTTGCGGCGAACATCAAACAGTTCATACCGCTCCCCGATGTGAAAACGCAGCGCATTCGGCATATACGCACGCAACAGGTGATCCCCCCGCTCCGCTATACGCCAGGCGCTGAAAAACGGATGCCCCGTCCGCTTTAAAATGCCGGGATCGGCAGCATCCATATGACCGATCCAACCCGCTGCCCGCTCGGCGAGGAAGGGCGTGCAGTAGTCCTCTCCCACAAAGTCAAATGCGCGGCTGCGGCGGATATACTGGCTCTCCGCATCCAATCGAAAATCAACCCAGAACGGGCCTTTTTCCGTCACGGTTAGTTCGTGCATGTCGGGGCGTTCCGCTGTAAGGCAGAGATTTTTCACCGTCACGTTTTGACAGTCAATCAGTGCCATATTGGTCGCCTGACCGTGTAGAATAAAGACCGCTCCGTTCCCCTCCAGTGTGGCATCCGACACATTCTCCAGCAGGAAACCCGCCCGGTTCTCATGCGGTACTTCTCCCGGTTTCCACTCGTTGTCACCGATCGTGTTTGTCACGTACATTTTCCGCAGCGGGAGATTCTTTGCATATATCGGGTATTCTCCCGGATCAAACGTTACGGTACAGGGCTGATCAACTGTTTGAAGATATTCCGCCAGTTTGACCAGTGGCTGCGCCGCATCCTGTCCGGGTACCACTCCAAACTCTTTTGCTTTGATGATCATACTTCCACCTCAATCCGGTAAGCGCTCTCTGGCTGCGCATGGTAACAGATTGTGCCGTTGATAATGGGGACTTTTTCCGCCTGATCAGACACACCCTCCGGTGTCAGCCTGTGAATATGAGCTGTCTTTCCATCCAGATGCCACGTCTGTTCCCCGCCGGATTCTGAATACGCCAGGTATGAATGCGGGCGGATGGCCTCCGGCAGGCAAAGCTCGTTGCCATGCTTAAGGACTTTCCCATTTCGCTCAATCCGGCGGCCATCTATAAACGATACAACGCCGCCGCTATGGTAGAGCCGCCGGGAGCGCCCAACGCCGCGCATTTTTACCCGGGAAAATTGATTCAAATAATAATGCGGCACCGTATAGGTCAAAAACCGCTTCAGAAATTTTTGCGGCCAGCTGCTATCCTCCGGATGAAACAGCTCCTCTCCATGCAGATTGCCGTAGATGAGCCACTCAAGCTGCTTGTACGGCGTGAGCGATTTGCACTGCTCACCGAAGCCGACGAGGGCGGCGGGGTATTTCAGGATCTCATGTGGACTGAGCACCGGGTTCCAGAATGCCGGGATGAATCCGATTACATCACTTTTGCCCCAGTGAAGGCGCACTCCGGAATTCTGCTCCCGATAGATAAACTCACTCGTCACCTCGACGCCACGGTTGTTAAAATACGCAATCATCTTCCGCCTGGCCTCCTTCTCCCGCGCAATGGTGGTATTTCTGCCACGGCGGACGAAAAAGGCGTCAATATGTACTGTTCCAGCTTCTTCAATTGGGAGCAGCTCCAGCAGGCGGTCCACCCGGTTTTGAAAGTATCCGCTCTTCCACTCCTGCTCCAGGCGCACCTGATAGGCCTTGCGGCCGCCCCAGACGCCGGTCACCTTGGGCTGCTCGTTGCGCCCCAGCAGGATCAGATCATTCGCCATGTATTCCGGCCAGAGCGCGCTCTCCTGATAAGCGTCGGAAATGTTGATGTGATAGCTGATAACCGTATTGTACTTTTTGGCCTCCTCCACCAGGCGCAGCAGACTATCCAAAGCAGTCGCGTCCTGCGGGCTCTTCAGCCCTGGATTCACCTCAAAAAACTCCGGGTAACGGTCGTCATGCCCGTTGTACTGCCAGCCGACCAAGTAGAGCACCTTGGTATACCCAGGGGTGATGCGGTCGATTTTTTTGACGATCTCCAGCGCTTGATCAAACGTGCACAGCACCTTGCAGCCAAGCTTGGGATCGGGATGCGCGAGGCCCAGCTTCATCATTAAGGTATGTGTGTAATCATACTTTTTGAACATGGTCAAAATTCCTTCCCATAGCACAGCTTTCCGAGGCCAAACCAGCGATAGAGCCCCTGCTGGGTGAAGCTGCCATCCTCATAGATGTAGATCAGCTTGCCGCCCTTCTGTGGAACAAGGTAGATATTATGATCGCAGGAGTAGCCATAGGCCAGGCGGATGCCCTGATAGTCGACCGTGTAGTTATTCATGTGGTCGTGGCCGGCAAAGCAGCCCTTTGTGCTGCCGAGCGCCTGCATGGTCTCGAACATCTCATCATCGTGATTACTGCAATAGACCTGCTCAAGCTTCACGCCATCGAGAAGTCCGCCATTCTTCTTCGCCTGCTCATAGCCTGTCAGATACTCACGCATGGGGATATGGAAAAAGGCAAGTGACGGAACCACTTTCGTTTCATCCCCATTGACCTCTTTGGCAATGGATTTCACCGTATCCGCATACCACTGGATCTGATTCTCATGGAAGCAGTCATAGCCGTCGTCCTTGCCGAGCTCGGGATCATAGTAATACATGTTGCTGTCCATCATAATTAGGGACATGATGACCTTCCCTGCGTTATCCGTAATATTATAATAGTAATTCCCCTCGCCGTCCACGTTTTCCGGCCCGCGTTCAAAGAAACAGTACTCGAGCGATTCCAGATATTCCGAGAGCTGCGTTTTGGTGTGGGTGCGGCGATCCTCCGCGTCGTGATTGCCGTAGACAAAGCCCCACGGAATCTGGAAGGATTCCATAAAGCTGCCGAAGGTCTGGAACGCCTGCATATTCTCATCTTCACTCGTGATATCTCCGGTGACGATGATGACGTCCGGATCAGACGCCTCAATCATCTGTGTGATGGTACTGAACGCCTTTTGATCCTTTTTCTCATCGTTTAAAATGTGGACATCCGTAATTTGCAAGACCTTGCGCACGGCGCCCGCGCCGCCCGGCTTATGCGTGAACACGCCGCCGAACAGCAGCCCACTCACGAGCGCCAGAATGAAAGCAATACACAGAATGATAATCCCCACGATTTTCAGCCCTTTTTTGGCAGACTTTTTCATGATTCTCCCTCTTTCAGCTGAATATTTGCACTGAGCTGGCAGTTGGGCGCGAGATGCGATGTGCACAGGGTGATCTCACGGTCGCTATCAACCCGGATGACCTGCCCGTTTTTCCACTCAAAACGGATCCGCGCCCCGCGAAGCCGGACGCCGGTCATCTCGCCCTCCGTCCACTGCGGGGGCAGCGCTGGCAAAAGCTCCACCACGCCGTCCTCCCAGCCGATCAGGCACTCATTGACACCGGCCACATAGCCAAAGTTTCCGTCAATCTGGAAAATGAACGGGAAGTGGACGTTGAACAGATTCTTAAATAGCGCCTTGCTGAACAGAAGCCGGATATTCTTCTGGGCAGACTCCCCGTCGTGGAACCGGCCGGAGAGACAGATGGCCCACGCCGTGCTCCAGCCGATCTGACCTCTGCTGTGGCTCTGGCGGCAGTCAAACAGGCGGCGCATTTGCTGCGTGAGCTCTGGCGTCCGGTACATTCCGGCCACGCGCCCTGGGTAGAGCGCATACAGCGGGGAAAAGTGGCGGTGACCCTTTTCCGCAGCAGCGATCCCGCCACTCCATTCACTTAGGCCATCCTCACCGGATTCAAACGGCTTTAAGCGCTCCAGCACGCTACTAAGCTTTTCACGCGCAGTGCTATCCTGTTCCAGCTCCATCGCATTGGCGAGCGCCTGCCGGATCAGGCCGTTTTCAAACGCACTGTGGCAGCCGAGGCCGCAGTGGGTGTTATTCGCTTCAAACACAGCCTCCGGTGAAGCGGAAGGGCAGCTGACATAATATCCATCCTGCTCCACCAAGTAGTCCATGATAAATTCTGCCGCGCCGCGCACAATCTCCTCCACGGTATTTTGGAATGCCTCCAGCCCCCCATTACAGTAGTGCTCATAGATCTCATTGGCCAGCCAGACGCCGCACATGGGGGCATACATATATTCGCTGCCGCCCTTGACGGGCGCGGTCTTGCGCCAGAGATCGACATTATGGTTGCATGCAAAGCCCCGGCAGCCGTAGTTGACGCGCGCCGTTTTCTGACCCCGGTGGGAAACCTCATGCACCATGCGAATATATGGCTCCAGGCACCCCTGAAGGCCACAGATGCTCGCACCCCAATAATTCATCTGCGTGTTGATATTGACCGTGTAGTTACTGCTCCATGGCGGCCGAATATCACGATTCCACTGGCCCTGTAAATTCAGCGGCTGGCCACCCTCACGGCTGCCGGAAATCATGAGATATTTCCCATAGTGATAAAGCAACTCGCTGAGTGCATTGAAATCCTCCGAGTTTTTTAGCATTTTTTCCGTGGTTTTGGATGAGGTAGACGTGTGGAGCGAAAAATCCTGCCCCTGATATAGGGTATGATAATCCTCCATGTGCGCCGCCTTTAAAGCGCCTACATCTGTGCCCGCATCCATGACAAGGCGCTCCGCCTTTCGGCCCACAGCGGCGCAGTCCGTATCCGGCATTTGACCATAGGAACAAAAGCCGGTTGCCGTGGCGGCGATGAGCGTGAGGTAGGTCGCGTTTTTCACAACGATCCTTTTCTGTTTGGGGATGAGCTGGCCATCGGTGACCGGGCGGACAAAGAGCGCAAACGCCATGCCCTTCCCCGCCTGTTCATAGACGATAGGCCGGCGCTCGCCATGCAGATAATTGGGGGCCACGTGATCCGGCGCATTGCCGGATAGCAACAGGCACCCCTGCCGGACGCAGGCCGTGCTCCGCAGCTGTGATTGGGCACTCAGCACGGCGTTAAATTGCGGCCCGGTGACCCGGTAGACAAGCACACGGGCCGGGTTGGAAACAAAGCACTCCCGCACCAGAGAGCCGCTTTTCACTGTTAAAACAGCGTCGTCCAAATTAAGGGAGCGGGTGTATGTACCGCAGCTGCCGGTCAGCTCCAGCGTAAGGTCCCCAAGCGGCAGGAAGGATTCGCTATATCCCCCAATGAGATGCTTCTCCGCCATGCGCACAGCCTCCGGATATTTGCCGCTGAACACAAGCTCCCGGATGCGGCCGAGCTGCTCTAAGCTCTCCGCACTGTCATAATCCCTGGGATAGCCGGACCACAACGTACAATCGTTGAAGGCGAGCCGCTCCTTTCTTTGCCCGCCATAGACCATGGCGGCAGTAAAGCCGTTGCCCACAGGGAGTGCTTCCTTCCAGGCGCGGGCCGGGCGGTCATAAATAAGCTGTCTAATCATACAATCAATCCACCTCTATATCAAAAACCAACGGCATCTGCGTATCCGGCGCATCTTGTGCGTGGATGCGCAGCCGTTTATTGTTCAAATCCCACTCCGCAGGGCCACCGCCCAATACGGTTATCTTCTGAATATCAAAGTGAAACCCATCCATGCTGTGGCGCAGGGATTTCAGGTCATAGACGCCCTTCCGGTTGGGCTTGAGGGCAAATGCGTAGATGTGGCACGGCCGGTAGGTGTAGCGGAAATCACGGCTTGAATAGTGATTGTGCTCCTGGAAGCTGCCGGACTTTTTCCGTTTGCCCTCGCCGTAGACCTTATAGGGAGAAGTCCCCCATATGGCCTCGCGGTTGCGCTGTGTCCACGCGCCGAGCTTGCGGAGGATATTGAGCTCCTGCTCGCAGAGCGTTCCATCCGCCTTGGGGCCAATATTCAACACAAAGTTTCCGTTTTTGGAGATGACGTCCGCAAAGACACGGGCGATTTCCTCCGGGGTCTTCCAGCGGTTGGTGGTGCAATAGCTCCACGCGTTATAGGCGGTAGAGGTCTCCGACTGCCAGATGTAAGGGCTAACTGCGGGGAGCTGGCCGCGCTCGCGGTCAAAGATGGAGGCGTTATACATGATCGCGTCGCTCTTATACTGGACGCAGACCTCCTTCCCCCACTCGAGCGAGCGGTTAAAATAATAGGCCAGAAACTTTTTCATATACGGCCGGAACCTGTGGTTGGAGACCCACCAGTCAAAGAAGAGCGTCTCCGGCTGGTAGCGGTCGATCATCTCCACCGTGTGAACCAGCCAGTTCTCGCACCATTCAGGGGTGGGATCAATCCCGTGCTCCTGCCGCAGCAGGGTGTACAGATTATTGTGCCGGTGCACGTTGACACACTCACCGTAGAGCTCGCGGTACTTGGGATCGAGCGCCTCGGTCTCATACCCCACGGTGCGCGCGCCGTTGATGAACCAATAGTGCTCGGCACGGTGGCTGGACGTGGCAAAGGTTACACCCTGCTCCGCACAGGCGCGCTTGTACTCCGCGAGCACGTCGCGGTGCATCGCCTGCTTGACGGTCGTCCACTCCGAGAGATCGGAATCGTACATCTTGAGCCCGTCGTGGTGCTCACCCACCGGCATCACGTAGCGGACGCCGGCGTTTTTCAGCTCCGCGACAATTTTCCCCGCGTCAAATTTGGGTGCGGTAAACTGCTCAATGAATTTGCGGTATGGATAATTTCTGCCGTATTTACGGTTGTGGTGCCAGTAGACGGGGTTCTGATGATAGTACATCAGCCGCGGATACCATTCGCTGAAATAGGCGGGCACCGCATAGGCGCCCCAGTGGATAAACGCGCCGAACTTGGCCTCCCGGTACCACTGCGGCACCGGGTAGGCGGAGAGACTCTCCCAGTTATCCTTATATTTTCCGCCGGCAATCACCTGATCGATCCGTGCCAACGCCTGCTCGTACATCTTTTTACCCCCACTTTTTAGTTACACTATGTGCCGCCTCTTCAATCCAGCAGCGAGACGGCAAATTTGATCCCGCCCCGAAACTGAACCCTTTTGCCAAAGTAGTTCCCCCACTGAAGGTCGGGGTAATAGCTACCAACGGTCAGTTGCAGCCGGGCGGCGACCGCCTCCGCTTGTCGATACAGACGTACATATGCATTCAACCCGCGGCAGCGGGCATCCACGCGGATCCTTCCGCCGTTTTTGAGGTTTACCGTATAATCATGGATATGATTCCGCCGCGTTTTAAAGTCGTTCGTCGCGATGGAATTGGTCTCCCGGTCCTCCTTGGCGAGGAAATAATCGGTCATGCTCTGCGCCCAGCTGTAATCGGGCTTTACACCGTAAGCATCTGGAACCGTTCCGCCCGCACGCGCGACGCGCGCAGTGCCCGACGGCCGGCCGATATGATCCTCCGGATAGACGGAGTGGAACGCCCTCCGATGCCAGCTGACGGATTCCACGTCCTCTATCAGGTCAAACTCCAGCGCAAGCCTGCTGGAATCCATGAACCAGGCAAAAATATTTTTCGGATAGAGATGGCATTCCAGTTCCTGCTCCTTTTTTTCCACATCCAGCCCGAACGCCTTGAATCCACCGGCGCGGAAAACGCCTAAAATGTGATTCCCTCGCCGCCGGATATTCTTCACCTGAATATTTTCTTGTGTTTTTTTACCGCTAATCCCACGCACAGATAGGCGCGGATTGCCAAACAGGGTACGTCCACCGTAGGTAAAGGCAAGGCTGCTCCCGGTCTCCACGACAGGCGTAGCGCAACTATGCGGCGCTGGTTCCGGCTCCCACCGTCCAAACGCATATTCGTCCACCTCATACCCGTTCTGATAAAACCGAATATTTACTTTTCCGTCACCGGCAGTGCACGGCAGCTCCACATAGCCGCTGCGGTGCGGCGCGATGGACTGCGGGATATTGCCGCCAAACAGAATATTCCCCGCCGCATCGGCGCAGACCGCGCGCACCTCGGACAGATCGGTGTGGTCAAACCGGTTGGTGATATACAGTTTAGCCGTCTTCCCCACGGACGACTTCCGCTCGTCCACAAGCACGGGAGTGAAGGCCTTTTTGGTCAGATAGGCCTCCGGTTTTAAGCGCTTGTAGGCGTCAAAAATGCAGCCCCACTCGCCGTAGCCGGCACACCGGCCGTCCGTATGGGTCTGATGGCGCTCCTGTGTGCCTGCGGGCAGATAAAACACGTCATCGATTCCCGCCCAGATCGCGCAGCCGAGCGCACCATCGGCGCGGAAGATGCCGTCCCAGCCGCGTGCGATGCTCTCGCCCCAAAATTCCCGGCGGCTGTTGTCCTCGCGCAGCTGCTCCACATTATAGCAGCAGACATGGGCAAACTCGTCGTGCAGGATGGGCATCTCGCGTTTGCCGGGGTTGTGCGTTACCTTTTCATAATGCTTGCTGTAGATATCATAGGGCAGCGGCTCGGTGTGGGCCGTGAATGGATAGCTGAAAATCACAGGGCGCGATCGATCCACCGCCTTGACGTAATCATACTCCGCGCGGAAGGCGTAAGTCTCCTCAAACCCAGACTCGTTGGCCAGAGACCAGATGATGACCGACGGGTGGTTGCGCGCGCCCTCGATCATCTCTGCAAAGGTGGAGAGGAATTCCTCCGGCGGATTATAAATATCGAAGCCATTTGCACCTTTGAAGCAGGCGGAATTCTCCTGCTCCACGTAGAGCCCGAGCCGGTCGCACACCGTGAGCAGATAGTCGTCGGCCGGATAATGTGAGGTACGGATAAAATTGATATTATGCTCCTTATAGGTGCGCAGCTCATACGCAATATCCTCGCGGGTGAGCGATCGGCCATAGAGATGGGAGACATCGTGGTGGCAGAGGCCGCGCAGCTTGATCTCCCTGCCGTTGACGTAGACCTTATTGCGGTCCGTCCCGTTCTTGCCGCCGTAGGTGATCTCGCGGATGCCGACAGTGTGAAAATTCTCCTGCACGGTCTGTCCACCAGAAATCAGGGAAATTTTTAATTGATAGAGGTTCGGATGCTCCGCATCCCACAGCTTCGCATGGGCGACAGGCAGGGAAAAACGGATGCCGTACCGCGCCCCCTGCGCAGGCGGCGGGGCCTGGCGGTAGAGCGGGCTGTACTTCCGGTCGTTCGCGCAGCTTTTGGGATACCTGCGCAACCACTTGGCATCCGGCGTGATCGTATTGGGATGCCAATCTTCCTCGGGCATACGGAACCCCTCCAGCGTACCGGAAACCTCCGCGACGGCGGCGCCGTCCGCATCGATCAACTGCGCACAGAGCGTATCGCCCGCGTTTTCTGTGACGATCTCGCACTCCACATCGACGCACGCGCCACTCTCTCCGGACAGGTGGGTTCCGATGTGCGTGCGGGCAATGTGGTGCTCCGGCAGGGCAAAGGCGGTGATATCCCGCAGGATGCCGCCGATATTGCAGTGCGCGTAATAGCTCGCCCACGCGCCGCTGCTGATCTTTTCACCGCCCGGGTTCCATGGGCCCCTGCGCTCCCCCTCTGCATCCGTGACGCCGATCACAAGCGTGATCCGATCATCCCCGGCGAAGGGGGTAATCTCGCAATCCCAGGTGGTGAATCCACCAACATGGGACTGCACAAACCGATTGTTGATCCAGACGCGCGCGTGCGAATAAACGCCCTCAAAGCGCAAAAAGACGCGGCGGCCCCCGAAAGATTCGGGCAAAGTCAAGCTGCGCCGGTAGTAGTATTCGGTATTGTTCGCAATGTCAAACCCCTGCATGATCAGCGAACCGGGCGCTACAACCGGCCGCCATTCCGCCGCCGGAACCGTGCCGAAGTCATAATCCTGATTCTCCGCATAGGCGGACGGGATCACTGTAATCTCACGAAAGAGAAACTCCCATTCGCCCGGTTCCCGGCGAGTGAGGAGGACGGACGTCTCCGCACCCCCGCCAAGGCCTGCCGGGATTGCCGGCAGGCCAGGGGTTTTCCACAGGCTTTCATTCCGCATCAGGCATTCAAATGCCATCACAGCACGCTCCTATCGTTTGATCAGCTGTGGTTAAATCCGCTTATTTCTCCTCGTCAAAGACGACAGCGACCTTGCCGCACTTACCGCTGGCCATGAGCGCGTATGCCTCGCCGGCCTTCTCGAGCGGGAAGCGGTCTGTGACAAGATCCTCCGGATGGATGTTCCAGCGGACCAGCTTATCGACAAGGTCCTCCATGCGCCACAGGGAGGTGACCCAGCTGCCGTAGATGGTCTTCTGGCCGTGGATGATATCCGGGGACGGGTTGAAGGTGCAGGTGTTGCCCTCGCCGACAAACGCGATCTTACCGTAGCTCTTGGTGCCGCGGATGGCGAGCTGACGCCCCTGATCGTTCGCAGAGCAATCAACCGCCTTTTCCGCGCCCTTGCCGCCGGTGACGGAGAGGATCTTCTCCAGCGCCTGATCGTCGGACTTAAAGACGTAATCCGCCAGGCCCAGATCCTGTGCGATCTTCAGGCGGGAATCATCGTACTCAATGCCGATGAGCTTATCGGCGCCCATGGCGCGGGCGAGCTGAAGCGCAGCCAGGCCGACCGGGCCAAGGCCGACGACCAGTACGGTATCGTCTCCGCCGACAGTGATCTTCTCCAACGCTTCATAAACGGTGCCGAAGCCGCAGGCAACCTGCGCGCCGTCCACATAGGTTAGCTCGTCGGGCAGGGGGATGAGGTCCTTCTCCTCGGCGAGGATGTACGGCGCCATGCCGCCGTTACGCTGCCAGCCGTATGCCTGGCGATGCTCAGACGTGCAGGAGATGGCGTATCCACGGCGGCAGTCATAACACAGGCCGCAGCCGCTGATGTGGTAGATAATGACGCGGTCGCCCTTTTTAAAGCGGCGCAGGCCCTCGCCCTCCTCCACGATAATCCCGCATGGCTCATGGCCGGCGATTGTACCGTCGATGTAGCCCTCCGCACCCTTACCGGTGTGCTCGCGATAGATGCAGCGGATATCGCTGCCGCAGATGGTGGAAGCCATCGTCTGAATCAGAACCTGGCCGTGGCCAGGCTTTGGGATGTCAAACTCCTTGAATTCTACCGTGCTGTTGCCGGGGAGCGTCGCTCCAATCATTTTACCTTCCATTACACATTCTCCTTTATCCATTTGTTATCTTTATCAATCCAGTGATCCAATTTACCATTGAGATCCCAGAGATCTTTCCAATCGTCGGAACCGGGCCAGAGGAATACCTGCCCCTTGACAAGGCGGCAGTTGCAGTCCGCCTGGGCGATCCGCTCCATCTCCGCTTCGGTGAGCGGCTCCTGCACAGCGGTAAGGTTGGCGGCAATATTGCGCGGGTTCCCCGAGAACGGAATCGGCGTGTGACCGCGTGTGACCGCCCACTTGAGACAGATTTCCTGCGGGGAGCAGCCGTGCTCCTGCGCCAGCTGCTGGATGACCGGCATCTTGGTATCCACAACATCGTCCGCCGTGCGGTCGCGCTCGGGGCGGTTCGGGCTGCCCAGCGGGCAGAAGCCGATGACCTCCATGCCGTGCGCCTTGCAGTAATCGTACAGCTCCGGCTGTTGGAACGAGGGATGCAGCTCCATCTCATTGGCGTAGGGCTGAATCTCACACAGCGGCAGGACGGCCTCAAACTTCGGGATAGTCATGTTGCTCATGGCAATCTCACGCACCAGTCCGGAGCGCCGGAGCTCTTCCATCTGGCGCCACGCCACCATGAAGTCCTCTGTGAAGAACGGGCGGCTGTCAGGGTTCCTGCTATCGCCGTCGCAGCCTCTGGCATGATAATTGGGGAACGGCCAGTGCAGAATATAAAGATCTAGATAATCAAGCCCCAGATCCTGCAGCGACTGCTTGCAGCTAGCGATAACCTGGCCCTCGCCGTGCATATCGTTCCACACCTTGCTGATGATGGTCAACGCGTCTCGGGTAACAAGGCCCTCATCGAACGCCCGCTTAAAAACCTTGCCGATCTGCGCCTCGTTCCCGTAAACACTGGCGCAGTCGAAGGTGCGATAACCGCACTGAATCGCCTCGTATACAGCCTGCGCGACGGTCTGCTCATCATATCGATCGGAACCAAATGTCCCAAATCCAATTTTATCTAGCATTTTTTCACCCTTCCTGTTAAAGAAATTTAAATGCGAAACGTTTCGATTTTCGGGACAAAAAATCCTTGCCTTTCCTCTCCTTTAAATGGTTCGAATAGACGCCCCGAGCTCCAATGTGGCCGGCAGTATGATATCCTGCCGCTCTCCGCCTTCGAGCTGCCGGATCAGCAGGCTGGCCGCTTCACGGCCGATCTTCTCCACCGGCTGGTTGACCATGGCAAGCCTCGGTGTGATAACCTTGCTCAGATCGTGGTTATCAAACCCGATAAAGCTATAATCCTCCGGGATTTTACGCCCCATCTCATTGATCGCGATGATGGCGCCGACTGTCATTTCGTAATTCGTGACGAACACGGCTGTGATCCCCCGACCGGATTGGATGATCTGCTTCATGGCCAGATAACCGCCATCCACCGTAAAATGCCCCTGATAGATCATGGACTGCTCGTAGCAGCCGGCAATTCGCATAGCCTCTTCATAACCCTTGCGGCGCTCATCCGCCGTATAGATACCGCGTGCGCCGGAAATCAACGCCACACGGCGGTGCCCCTTACTTGTTAACATCCGCACGGCCTGCGCGCTAATCTCCCGGTTGTTAATCAGCACATGGGAAACACGCCCGCTGAGGGTGAAGCGGTCGATGGCGACGGCGGGGATTGCACCGGCCAGCGCGTCGAAAAGCTCCCCGTCCGTGGATACAGGCATCACGATCACCCCATCCACCATTTTGGATTGCAGGAACTGTAAGGATTTTGCCTCCAACTTCCGGTCGCTACGGCAGTCGCACACCAGAATCCCGTACCCAAGGCGGCGCAACTCATCCTCCATTGCGCTGATGATCGTGGTGCTGAACGTATTGGAGAGCTCCGGAATCAGCACGCCGATTGTCATGGAGCGGTGCATTTTCAGGCCACGCGCATACTCATTGCGCACGTAGCCTAGCTTCTTCACTGCCGCTTCGATCAGTTCCCTGTTTTTCGGGCGCACGTTCGCCCCGTTGAGATAAGCGCTGATCGTCGCATACCCGAGGCCTGTTTCACGTGCAAGATCCTTAATCGTCGCTGCCATGGCGCCCTCCAAACCGTATCGTTTCGAGTTTATTGTATCATCTGCCTTTACACCCGTCAATAGCCCATAACGCATATTTGCTCCGTTTTCATATATAAAATTTTGTCTATCTGCTCATCGCTTTGCGATACGCCGCATGGCCCACAAAACGATTGTATCAGCAAAATCCCCTTGCGGATGGCGTACTGCGCCTTCCGCAAGGGGGAATTTGATGCATTGCTCACAAAGGAACGGCTTGCTGTCTCTTCTTGCTATCTGGTTGCCCTTTTTGCTTTAGCCGATACGCTCTGCCTCCCATTTCAGCAACGTGCCGGTGCTGGCATCCATTTCAAAATCGTATTCCATATTCCCCTTTCGGGCCTCGCCCTCATAGATTTTGCGGCCATCGTCATAATCTAGTTCGATTTCCACGATTTTTCCGTCGGGCAGCTTGCTGAGCACGATGGATTTTGCCTTCTCCAGACCGATCACGGAATCACTTTGCGTAGTGCCAACGCCCTTCTGCTCCGTCTCCCAAGAGAGGATTGTGCCAGTATAGGCGTCAATATCAAATTCATACTCTACGTTGCCCTTACGTGCCTCACCCTCGTAGGAAACACGGCCGTCGTCACGCTCCAACTCGATCTTATAAATTGTCGCACCGGGCGCCTTTTGCAGCACGATCTCCTTCGCCTTTGCAAGGCCAATATAGGCGTTGGAATTCCCCGACGTGGATGTTGTGCTCCCGGCAGGCTTTGCCTGCTGCGTCTGGCCTGCGGTGTCAGTCTGGGCAGCCTGTGTCGTCGTCTGCGTTACGGGTGTGCGGTCGCCGTGGTAATGCCAATCCCAATCGTCATCTTTTTCTTTTTTCAGGGAGATTTTTGATCCATCCTGCGCATTGAGCACAAGATCATACTCATAACCATCCTTATACAATTCGATTTCATAGACATATACGTCTTTCTCGCGATCAAGGTCGAAATCTGTAATCACTGCGCCGGAGACCTCGGCGAGCGCAAGCTCCTTCGCCTTTTCAAAGCCGATGAGACCGGATGCCTGCTGGCTGGGCTCGCTGCTGCCTGGGTCCGCAGTATCCGCAGCCGGCGCGTTTGTCAGCGGCACAACGATTGGCGCGCCAATCTTAATTTCGCGCTCCAGGATCAAGCCACTCTCTGGATGGATATCATAGCTGCCGCGGCATTGATCGCTCTGGAAGGAAACCTCATAGACCTGTAGGCCGTCATCCTCCACCAGCTGGGTTTTCGTAATGCTGGCGCCCTCGATCTCACCGGTCACAATCTGCTCCGCCTGCTGCTGCGTCAGCTTCACGAATTTTGCGCCTGCGGAATTGTCCGCCTGGCTCTTCCACTCTGTCAGTTCCTTGGTCTGCCGGCCAACCTCAAGCTCGTACTTTTCCGCCTGCTCCGCACTGTGGAATTTGAACTCATAGCTGTCGTCATCCCGCTCCTGTGCAATGAGCTGGGCGTCGGCGGGGAGATACTTCAGCGCTGTTTCTCTCGCCTCGTTTCTGGAATGGGCGGAAACACCGAACACGGATGCGGCGCCAACCGCCAGAACAAGCGCTGCCGCGCCAGCCGCTACTAAAATTTTTCTGCTCTTCTTCATAGGAAATGCCTCCTTCATTCTGGTTCCTTTTTCAGGTTTTGATTTATTCTGATGGAGAGCGGCGTCCCGTCATCTCCTATCGTGGCTTCATTATATCCACCGAAAATGAGAGGAAGATTAAAAAACACAATTGATTGAAAATATTTTATTTTTTTATCTTCCGCCGGTTTTCATGCTATAATCTATGCATAGTAGCATCCCACACGCTACGGCTGCAAGTCAGCCACTTCATTTCAATGGAAAGGGGCAACCATATGCGGTTATTATATGTAGAAGATGAGCCCGCGCTCCTACAGGTGACGGCCAAACGGCTGAAAACGGAGGGCTACGGTGTGGATACCTGTATGGACGGCGAAGAAGCGCTCGATTTCATTGAGATGACAGATTACGACGCCATCATTCTGGATATCATGCTACCAGGGCGCGACGGCCTGTCGGTCCTCCGGCAGATGCGCGCCCAAGGCAATCAGACTCCCGTACTACTGCTCACTGCACGCGACACCATTGCGGACCGTGTGGCAGGCCTTGATACCGGAGCGGACGATTACCTGGTCAAGCCCTTCTCTTTTGACGAATTATCCGCGCGTATCCGTGTGCTGCTGCGCCGTACTGCGCAGGATACCGCATCCAGCCTGCTGACGGCCGCCGACCTGACGATGGATCTCAACACCCGGCGCGTTACCCGCGGCGGGCAGGAAATCCCGCTCTCTCAAAAGGAATACGCCGTGCTGGAATATCTGCTGCGCAATCAGGGCGCAGTGCTCACGCGCGATCAAATCGAACAGCATGTGTGGAGCTACGATTTTGAAGGCGGCAGCAATGTAGTGGATGTTTACATCCGTTACGTGCGCAAAAAGATCGACGCAGGGCATGAACCAAAGCTGATCCATACCGTGCGCGGAATGGGATATGTGCTGCGGGCCGAGTAATACGTCAAAAGGGGGCATTTCATGAAACGGCGCCTTTCTATCAAGCTACGCGTTACGCTCTTTTATACGGCGATTTTAGCGGTAATTCTCTCTCTGGTGCTGGGCTTTGTCTTTCTCGCGCTCGACCTGCGCCTTGTTTACTCCTCCAAAGCCAATTTGGAAGAGGCGGTTAAGGGTGCGTTTGACGATATTGACTTTCGCGGCGGGCAATTGGAGATCGATAGCCGGATTGACCTCTACCATGACGGGATCACGCTCGTGCTTTACGGCCCGGCCGGGACGCTGCTGCTGGGCAGCACGCCGGCCGGCTTTCCTGTGGAAACGCCGCTGATTGCAGATACCCACCAGAATGTAGAGGGCGGGGGCCGGCAATGGCAGGTATATGATATGTATGTCGGCTATGGGGAAACCGGTGTGTGGGCCCGGGGGATCTACTCGCTGAGCACCAGCGACTCCGTCATCAATTTTGTCACCGTCATATCAGCGGTGTGTTTCCCGCTGGTACTACTGCTTTCTGCCCTGGGCGGATACCTGATTACCAAGCGCGCCTTCCGTCCGGTAGAACGCATCACACAGGCAGCGAACCGCATCAGCAGCGGCAGCGACCTCTCCGCCCGCCTGCCGGACGGCGGTAAAGATGAAATTGCGCACCTCGCCCAGGCCTTTAATGCGATGCTCGACCGGCTGGAGGATTCCTTTGAACGGGAAAAGCAATTTACCTCCGACGCCTCCCACGAGCTTCGCACCCCAATCGCCGTGATCCTTTCGGAAGCGGATTATGCGCTCAGCCAGAATGATGCGCAAGAGGCCTTGCATGCCATGCGCGCCATTCAGGCACAGGGCAATAAAATGGCCACGCTGGTTGCGCAGCTACTGGAGCTGACGCGCGCGGATAACCACACGCTACATCTGGAGATGGAACGTGTCGATCTGACTACGCTGTGTGAGGCTGTGGCAGAAGAGCTGGAGGGGCAGGCCCGGGCGCGCGGCATCACCATCCGGTGTGCTTTGGAACCGGATATTGTGCTGACGGGAGATCAAACACTGCTGACCCGCATGCTTATAAACCTCGTCTCTAACGCCGTCGCCTATGGGAAGGAGCAGGGAGAGGCCACGATCCGGCTGACACGGGAACAGGGCGACATTGTGCTCTGTGTGGAGGACAATGGAATTGGCATTGCGCCCGAGCATCTTGAGCGCATCTTTGACCGGTTTTATCGCGTTGACCCATCGCGCAGCGCTGGTCAAAATGGGAGCGCCGGGCTGGGGCTTTCCATGGTGCAGTGGATTGCACAGGCGCATAACGCTACCATAAACGTAAAAAGTGAGCTGGGTAAGGGCAGTGTATTCGAAGTTCGTTTCCCTCAAAAATAGGGGGCGTGAGCGCGTTACAAGACGCAGCCTTCCGAATGTTTATTCGCAAACCACTATAATCTTGCTTGTGGTACGGCCATGGCGCTGAAAACCGCTGTTGCCGCCTGGGCCTATCTCCACGCTTGATATTCCGAACGACTTACAGGCCTCGGGAGAAACCTCCCGGGGCCTTCAGTCTTTGCTCTGAGGAACTCTCTACCAGTAGGCCAGCGGCGGCAGGCTCCGCGCATCTCCGGCGGGCTCGTAAGGGGATTTTTCCACCTTAGCGAAAAAACGAGCGCCAAACAGATTCCAGATATCAGATATTAGATTTCAGATATGGTTACAATAAAGCCCTGCCTCCGCAATAAAAAGCGAAATTTTTATCCCCTAATTTGCTTTCTGCCACCGCCTCCGAGGCAACCGCTTCTGCCTTTCACGTCTGATGTCTCATGTCTGAAATCTGATGTCTGAATTGGG
>CASDTH010000030.1 GCA_949283655.1 uncultured bacterium | reverse complement strand
TTGATAGGCTGCATGTGTAAGTGTTGTGAGACATTGAGCTTGGCAGTACTAATCGGTCGAGGGCTTGACCATAGCGGTTGGTTCTAGGTACTTTGGTTTTTCCTCCCTTCTTTTTCTCTTTGTTCAGTTTTCAGGGCGCAATAGTTTGAGCAAAAGATTTGTAAGGCTGTTTGACAGAGATGTCAAACAGTTTTTTTATTTATAATTTTGCTGGAAATATTGACAAAATAGAGTGGATTGTTATAATAAAATTAGCATTTATTAATTATAAATGTTAATTGTAGGGATTGAGGTGAGTATTCAATGAAAAAGGGAACGATACTGTCTGTCATAATGGCTATATTCCTTTGTTGTACGGCTTTTCCATCTGCACAGGCCAAGGGGGTTCAGCCCAAGGAGCTTTCCGTAGTTAAATCGCTTCAATATGCTCCTTCTGACTATCGGGGAAAGGAACCTTTGGAGGCCGTGAAAGAAAAGCTGAAACCATTTGATATTCCTGAAGCGGTGATTCGCCATTTACCACAGAGTAAATTGCAAAAGCTCAGTGAGGCAACGGAAATTTCTGTGCAGTCTTCCTATTATATTGAGCCGCTTTTGCCCTATCAACCGCTGGTGCAGGTGGATCAGGCGACTTATCGGGCAGCGTTAAAAAAAGATCAGATTGCGAAAGCGGAATCCGAGCGGCGGCTGCAGGCTGGCGCGGCGAGCCAGGCTTCCATTGTTTTAGATCCGTCTGAGGGCCTGTTTACAGACGTGAACGGTGGAAAATTGAATTTGATGCTTCTTTTGGGCTCTGCTGATCGCGTGAATTATGTGATGATGGCGATTGCCCAATGGGAATCGTTGCCTCTATTCCGGGGGAAAGATGCATTTGGGCTCACCAGGGATACCGATACAAAAGTGAATGAACAATCTGCAAGCGGCGGCTATAGTTATTTTTATCAGATACGAAGGCCCGACAACACCTATGAGGATAGAGAAGAATTTCATGAGGTACCTTATGTGGATTTGGCGCAGGATAAAAATAATCATGGGTATGCGTATGAATTTCGCCTGCTCTCCGATATCCCTTCGAGTGATGATGCGCTTCGCCCCACAACTCGTCACACCCAAGTAGCTGCTTTTGTTACTTATGACGGCTATGTTGCTTCTTCGGATGTCCGGGGGGTGAACCATTGGGCGACCTATGCCCATCAAAATATAAAAATTGTGTTTGACCCATCTTTTCATTTTGACGTGCCTTTTAGCGGTGGGTTCTCCATGACATTTGGTTTTGCGTGGGCTTACACGCAAAAATGTGACGAGCATAATTGGAGGATATGAGGAGATAAACTGATGGGATAAACTGAACCTTTTTGTATTCAATGGATTTGGATAGACATGGAAACAACTTATAAATACGTATAATTGGGCTATCGCTTGACGTTTTGGAGGTGCTTATGGACTTTTGGAGCGTGGCGCACAATATTTTGATTTTATCCGTGCTCTTCATCGCCGGGTTAGCTTGTGGGTTTGAGGCAATTTACGAAATGAAGCAAGGAGGGAAATGGCGGATTTGGAAGAACATATCGATTGGCCTGCTTACTGTTTACGCGGCGCTTGTCGTCATGCTGACGATGCATTAGGCCGGCGGCTGAAAGACAGGCCTTATAGGGAAGTAAGGAGTAGCCTCAGAGGGCGCTGGCTTTCTGAGGCTGCTTTGCCTTACCATTCCTTTCGCATTGACAAAACGGAATGACCGATTATAATGAAAATACCATTCATAAATTCAGGTCCGTTGAGAAGGGACGGCATGGGTGTCTCCTGAAATTCAGAATGGCGTGCGAAAAGCGCAAAAGCAGAAAAAGCGGATGTATTTTTTAACTGGAAAGGATTTTCATCATGTATCGTAGGGCTTTGGTCATCCTGACAGCTGTATGCCTGATCGCGGTCTTTTGTGCGGGCTGCGGTGGTAAGGGGGCAGATGATCCGTTCAACACTTCCGCTCTGACTGGGGAGAGCAATGTGACCGGTGCGGAGGCTGTGCTTCCAAGTGAAATGCAAAACGCGGACGAATCCGGCGCTGCGGGCCAGGCGGGCGGTGCTGCCGGGGGCAGCGCTTCCGGCACGGCTACGGGGCCCTTGGAAAACGGCTCCGGCGGGGCAGGAGCTTCGCACGCCGGAGATTCGCTCCATCCGACAAAGCCTGCGGGCTCCGGCGGCTCAGCGACACAGCCAATCACGACGAAGCCCTCCGGCGGCAGCTCTACACAGCCCAGCAAGGCCGAGATTATCAGCTATTTCAACACAGCGGCCAACAAGGTGAAAACCGGAAGGCCGCAGCTTGGCTACCGCATGGCGCTTTCGATGAATTTCAGCATATATGGCCGAGGGGTGCCGATGGAGGAGGAGACCACGGAGGGGACAATTCCCAAGGGCGGCGATCTCAACAGCGCGTTCCCCGTCAGCGGGAAAACGTGGGCCAGCCGCCTTTCCCCCTCTGCAGTGAAGAGCGCGACGCGGACATTACAGGATGGGAAATACACCATCCAAATCGTGATGGAGGATGAAAACAAGGTGGCCGACGCCACCGGTAGCGTGCATGGACAGGCCTTTACGGTATTAGACCTGAATGAATTTAAGGACGCAGCGCAGGAGAAGGGGATTGATATCCAAAATGTTACCAACTCTTTCCGGGGCAGCACCATCACCTGTGTGGTGGATGCGAAAACGGGCAACATGCTCTCCGCCACCTACATTTTGAAGGATCAGGGCTCTGCGACGATGCAGGCCAATGACATAAAGCTGCTCACGCTCCCGGTCGAGATTGACCTGACGATGCGGACGGATTACACCATGGTTTGGTAAGTGCGGAGGGATTTCTGCGTGGTGAGGGCTGTGCCTGCGGGAGGGAAGCTGGTTACTTGCGGCTATTTGTAGATTGCGAAAAATCCGGCCTTGAGAAGATGGTGCCTCAAGGCCGGATTTTTTGCGCCTGTTGGGCGTTCCCTCACCGCGCCAGCGGGAAGCGCACCTGGAATACGGTGCCCTGCCCCAGTACACTGTCTACGCTGATATCGCCGCCATAGAGCTGCACGATATGCTTGACAATGGAGAGCCCAAGCCCTGTGCCGCCTAATTCCCGTGAGCGGCCCTTATCCACGCGGTAAAATCGCTCGAAAATGCGTGGCAGGCTCTCTTCGGGAATGCCGATGCCTGTATCCTGCACACGAAGGACCGCCATGCCTCGCATGGCCTGTGTAGATACGGTTACGCTGCCGTTAGGCCGGTTGTATTTGATTGCGTTTTGAATCAGATTGGTCAGAAGCTGAATGATCCGCTCTGGGTCCGCCTGGATCGCAAGCCCTGGGGCAAGCTCGGATGAAAGTGTGATATGATGATTTTGAGCCATCGGGGCGAGGCGCTCCAGCGATTCACGGGCAATTTTTTCTAAATCCGTTTTTTGGTTTTCCGCCGCTTTTGGTTCGCTGTTTTCAATTTTGGAGAGCTCCAGCAGATCGTCAATCAAACGCTGGAGCCGGTCTGCCTCAATGCAAATGATCTCATAAAATTTGGCGCGTGTTTTTGCGTCCCTATGCTCATCCTGCAAAAGCTCGACGTAACCCCGGATAGAGGTCAACGGCGTTTTGAGCTCGTGGGTAACGTTGGCCACAAAATCCCGCCGCATTACCTCCAGCTGGTGCAGCTTTGTGACATCCCGGACGACGGCAAGGGCGCTGTTGGGGTCATCCCCCAAATGGACTGCGTATGCCTGTAAAACGCGGGGAGATGGGGAGGAAACCGAGATCTCCTCAACGATTTCCTCCTGTGTTTGCATCGCCTTAGCAATGACCCGCTGCAAATAGAGATAGTTTGCGCCGCAAGCCGGTAAGGTGCTGG
Organism: uncultured bacterium; assembly: GCA_949283655.1. Classification (GTDB taxonomy): domain Bacteria; phylum Bacillota; class Clostridia; order Oscillospirales; family Acutalibacteraceae; genus Fimivicinus. The sequence continues at coordinate 17,034 of CASDTH010000030.1, read as the reverse complement.
CGCCCTGCGGTACCTTACCCAGCATCCGCTCCGCACGGCTGGTCAAAAGGGTGATTTTTTGATCTTCAATTGCGATGACGCCCTCATCCAGGCTTTGCAGGACCGTATGCAGCCGCTCATTGCTTCTGTGTAGCTCAGAGCTAGTGTCGCTTAACTCTTGTGTGACGCTGTTCAGCGCATTGCCCAATTCTTTAAAATCCCCTGACGGGCGGACTCGCTGTGAAAAATCACCGGCCGCAACCTGAGTAGCAATCTTTGTTAAGTCTGCCACTGGCTTGGCCGAGCGCGCTGCCCATATGCGGGAGAGAAATAACGCGATCACAACCCCGGCCAAAAGGCCAATCAAGGAATATAGGCTCAGCAACAGGGCAGAGCGCCAAACATTTGCCACGGGCATGGCGGCCCGGTAAATCAGCCCGCCGGCAGAATAGGCCGCGTAAGAATATGAAATACCCGTGGATTCACTTTTACGTGTATCAAACCCCCATTGGTTTGCCAGCGCTTGCTGCACCTCCGGACGGTCAGAGTGGCTTTGGCCGATGGAGGCATCCGAACTGCTATCCGCAATGACGCAACCGTTTGCATCCAAGAGCGTGAGGCGGATATCGATTCCGCTCCCGGCCAGGGCAGCGGCGCAGCGGTCAGAGAAAGTATCCGGTGCTTCTGCAAGCATATGATTCGGTTCGCTGCTGAGCACAAGCAGAATACTTTTCAGCTGCGCCTGCGTTTGCCGCAGATTATGCCGCTGTACAAGCGGCATAGATAGCAGAAACGCCGCAATCAAGCTGATCACGGCGGAAAGAGAAAACAGTCGAATCAAATGTTTTTTCATCAGCGGGCCTCCTCTGGCGCGGAGCATCCTTTCTCCTCAGCAAAGCAGTAGCCTACTCCGCGGACGGTTAGGATATATTGCGGGCGCTCCGGCTCATCCTCTATTTTCTGGCGCAGATAGCGGATGTGCACATCCACTGTGCGCGTATCGCCAAAAAAAGCAGTTTTCCAGACGCGCTCCAGGAGCATTTCACGCGTCAACACGCGGCCGGGCTTTTTCATCAGCTCATATAACAGCTCGAATTCCCGCAGGGAGAGTGCGATGGGCGCGCCATTTTTGGTGAGCTGGTGCCGGGCGAGATCCATGGTGAGTGCGCCGCGCGTTAGCGTTTCCTCGACGCTGTTGAGGTAGTCCGCGCGGCGCAGCAATGCCTTGATGCGGGCGGCCAGCTCCTTCACGCTGAAGGGTTTGGTCATATAATCATCTGCGCCGAATTCCAGGCCGAATACCCGATCCCCCTCCTCGCCGCGGGCCGTGAGCAAAAGGATAGGAAGATGCCTTTGCGATGGATTCTCCCGGATGCTGCGGCAGACGCTCAGCCCATCCGGCGGCGGCATCATCCAGTCCAGCACCAGAGCGTCTGGCATTCTTTGATGGATTGCGTGCAGCACCTCGCTGCCAGAGGCAAAGCTCTCCGTTTCAAAGCCGGCATCCTGCAGCCCAAAGGCCGCGAGCTGGCGGATATTGGCTTCATCGTCCACAATATAGACCAGAGGCATTTTCATTTTGCTCCCTTCTCAAGAGGATCAGCAGCCCGTTTCTTAGAGCGCGGCCCAGGCACAATTGCGTTGCAAGGGCGGCCGGCTCCGTTGCTTAGCGTACAATTTTCTGCCAGCCGTTTGCTGCGGTATAATCCAGTGCCTCGCCTGCCTGAAGGGAGAAGACCTCCTCCGCTTCATCCGGAGTGTGAATACGGCAATCCCCACCCACACGGGCTACAATGCGCGCCCACGTCAAACGATTGCCCTTCCACTGAGCATCCACTACAAAGTTCCCTCTAGCCACAAGCCCTCGAAAGGAGCCGTCCGGCCAGGCATCTGGCAAAGCGGGCAAGAGGTCAATCACCCCGGTGTGGCTTTGCAGCAGCATCTCAGCCACGCCCGCTGTGCCGCCGAAGTTGCCGTCAATCTGGAAAGGCGGATGCGTATCCCACAGGTTTGGCAGCGTGCCATAGCGCAGCAGAGCGCTGTAGAGCTTGTGGGCTCGGTTGCCATCCCCTGTGCGCGCCCATAGGTTGATGCGGTGCGCCATGGCCCAGCCTGTGGAGTGATCGCCTCGCTTATTGAGCGTCACCTTGGCCGCTTTCATCCATGCGGGTGTGTTTCTGGTGATCAGCGTGCCGGGGTATAGGCCCACCAGATGTGAAATGTGGCGATGATGCGCTTCGCCGATCTCGCCATATTTTTTCTCCTCCCGGAACTCCTTAATCTGCCCGGAATCACCGATTAAAACGGGGTCAAGCCTGCCGAGCTGCTCCCGCAATGTTTGGATGAGCGCATCCTCACGCCCGAGCTCCTGCGCGGCCTGAATGGTGTTTTTGTGGTTTTCCCACACCATTTGTTGGTCAAAGGCACAGCCCTCCGTCATGTAATACGCATTGTCCTTTTGTTGCTCAGGAGAGGCGGAGGCCGTCACCAACAGCTTGCCGCCGCGCTCCTCCAGCGTTTTGGAGAGGAAGCGCGCCATCCCATATAAAACGGGGTAAATTTGCTCCAGAATACCCCGATCCTTTGTAAAAGCGTAGTAATCCCAAAACAGCATCGAGGTGAAAGCCCCGGTGCCGGGGCCGGAATGAAAGCTGAAGCCATCGATCGTGTAAAGCCAGCCGCCGGTGCCAATCGTCCATCCGTTTTGCCCGGGCGCTTCCAGGTGGTTTTCATGCAGACGCTCAATATATTCATCCGCCATGCGCTCTGCCAGCGGGAGATAAGCGCGATTATAATCCGCGTAGGCGGAAAACATTTCCGCCAGGTTGGTGGAGAATGCGGGCCAGTAGTTCATTTGGACGTTGATATTGTGCCAGTAGCCGCAGCTCCAGGGCGGGTTATCATGGCAATTCCAGGTGCCCTGCAGATTGGCGGGCGGCGTGCCCGGACGGGAGGAGGCGATCAGAAGATAGCGGCCATATTGAAAATAGAGCTCCTCCAAATAGCGCGCCGCCGCATCCTCCTTTGGCGCAAGCCGAAGCCGGCGGCGCTGCTTAAGCTCGGAAGCATATTTCTGATAATGCCGCAGCAGCTTGTAGGTAGGGATATGAAGGCCATCCCCGCCGAAATCAACCGACGCGCGGTTAAAATACCGCTTGTAATCCGCCAGATGGCGCGCGTAAAGCGTTTCATAGGACGCTTCGCTGGCGGCGTTTAACACAGCGGAAACATGCTCGTGCGGGTGTGGATAGGGGGCAAGCTTCTTTTCTCGATCCTCTTCGAGGAAGACGCGGCTTTCCATCCGGTAATTGGTGCCAAGCGCAATCAGGATGAGCGCAGAATCCGCCCCCTCCACTCGGATGGCAGCGTGCTCCCCCTGCGCATCCTGCTGGATGGAGAGCTGCCCGCCCTGTGGAAGCACCCGCAACTGCCCTTCAAACAGGATGCGGTAATAATGCATCATGCCGGAGAGGGTCAGCGTATTCCCGCTGGCGGTGACGCGGCCGCTTTTGCCGGCGTGATCGCCCGGCCTCAGGCTGTAATCCCGCAGGTAGGGGATGGTGGGGCGCAGCGTGAAGCTCAGCGACGCAGGGAGAGAGGCAGTCAGCTGGATGACCATTACCTGATCCGGATAGCTGGTGAAATAGGTGCGCTCATAGCGCACGCCGGCATAACGGTATTTCACATAGGCCTCAGCCTCGTTTAACACTAGCCCACGCTCATATTGCTCGGGTTTTGTGTGCCCAAAATCCAGGTAAATTTCGGCAAAATTGTTTAGGCCCCCAATTCCATAGGGGTTGGAGAGCGATTTTTCCGTTAGCTGGATGCGCTCCGTATCGGTGCGGCCGAACACATTCGCACCAAAATAGCCGTTGCCCAGAGGGAGGGAGTGCCGCTCCCAGGCATCCGCCTCGCCGGCCCGGTCCGCGAGAGCAGGGGTACGATACATCAATCGGTATTGTTTCATCGGGTTCACCTCATCCGGATTTTCGTGAAGATTATAGGCCCATTCTACCACAAAGCGGATGAAATGCAATGGCCTTCCCCCACATCTCCGGCTAACGCGGGAAATTTCCCTGGTTTAAATCCGGGTGCTCGCCCGTTTCGATAAAAATGGTCCATTCCGCGATGTTGGTGGCGTGGTCGGCGATCCGCTCAATATATTTGGCGATAAACATATAATCTGCACCGCGCGGCACCACCACGGGCTGCCCCTCAATGGCGGCGCAGATTTCGAGAATCGTGCGGGAAAACATGGCGTCCACCTCATCATCCCGGCCGCATACCTGGTAGGCAAGCGGGATTTCATGCGCGACGAATGCAGAGAGCGCATCGTCAAACATTCCCCTGGCCCGCTCCAGCATTTCGCCCAGATGGGCGGGCGGCTTGGCCCCATCGCTTACAGGGACGAGAGCACGCAAGATTTCGCAGATATCGCAACACTGATCGGAGATGCGCTCCATATCCGTCACAATCTTTAAAGCGGCGGTAATGGTGCGCAGGTCACGGGCTAACGGTTGCTGTAGCGCGATGATATTGACGCAGCTGTCCTCAATGCGGCGCTCCATCGTGTTGACGGATTCCTCCCGTTTTGCTACCCCGGCTGCGGTGCCGGCCTCTGGCTGGTGGAGCATATGAAGTGTCTCCGCCAAAATGGTATCGATCAAATGGCCCATATCGACAAGGCTTTCCTTTAGCTCCTGCATCTCGCGCTCAAAAAGATTCCTTGGCATCCTTCTCAATCCTTCCTTTTCAATGGTTGTGTGATTTGCCGGCCTGTGCCGGGCGGTTTTGCCTCAGCCAAACCGCCCGGTGATATAATCTTCCGTGCGTTTATCACGCGGCATGCTGAACATGATCTGGGTCGCATCATATTCCACGAGCTCTCCCAACAGGAAGAAAGCGGTACGGTCGCTGATACGGGCAGCCTGCTGCATGTTGTGGGTAACGATCACAACAGTATATTTCTTTTTCAACTCTGCCATCAAATCCTCGATTTTGGTGGTGGAGATCGGGTCGAGCGCGCTTGTAGGCTCATCCATGAGCAGGATATCCGGCTCTACGGCCAACGCCCGGGCGATGCACAGGCGCTGGTGTTGGCCTCCGGAGAGGCCGAGCGCCGATTTCTTGAGGCGGTCCTTCACCTCGTCCCAAAGTGCGGCCTCGCGAAGAGAGCGCTCCACAATTTCATCCAGCAGGTGCTTCTTTTTGATGCCATGCACGCGTGGCCCGTAAGCGACGTTATCATAGACAGACATGGGGAAGGGATTCGGCTTTTGAAAGACCATGCCTGCACGCTTGCGCAGCAGGGTGACGTCCGTCTGCGGGGCATAGATATCCTCCCCGTCGATGAGAACGTCGCCAGTGATCCGACATCCCTCCACCAGGTCGTTCATGCGGTTAAGCGTTTTTAGGCAAGTGGATTTCCCGCAGCCGGAGGGGCCGATAAAGGCGGTGATTTCCCGTTCTGGAATTTCCATTGTCAGGCCCTTCAGGGCGTGAAACGCTCCATAATACAAGTTTAAGTCACGCAGGGCGATTTTTGGATTGTTCATGCGTTCAGTTCCTTTCGTCAATGGGGTCAGACCTGCTTTTTGCGCAGCGCACGGGCTGTGAGGCCCGCCACGCGGTTGAGCAGAAAGACCAGGATCAGCAGCACTGCCGCTGTGGCATAGGGGACAGAGATCGGGTCGCGCGCCTCCATGGCAGAGGTATAAAGGAAGAGGGAAAGTGTGCAGCCCTGACCCATTACATGGCCAAAGATCTCCTCTGGTAGGCGGAAGCCAGAAACACCTACCGTAAAGAGTAGCGCCGCCGTTTCACCGACGATGCGCCCCATGGCGAGAACAACAGCAGTGGCAATCCCGGGCATGGCGCAGGGCAGCAGGATGGAGAAAATGACCCGTAGCTTGGAGGCTCCCAGCGCCATCGCCCCTTCCAGATACCCCTGTGGGACAGCAATCAGCGCTTCCTCCGTGGTGCGCACAATTGTGGGCAAAATACAGATTGCCATCGTCAGGCAACCCGCGAGGATGCTGTATTGCAGCTGAAAGCTAATGCAGAACACAGCATAGCCGAACAGACCGAAAATGATAGAGGGAATGCCGGAGAGCACCTCCGTGGCAAAGCGAATGGTACGCACAAGCCGCCTCTTTTTGGCATACTGCGTGAGATAAACCGCACAGCACACGCCGGTGGGCACGGCGATAAGCAGCGTAATAACGACGACATATAGGGTGTTAATCATCATGGGGAGGATTCCCTTGCTGCCCGTCCGGCTGGCGGAATAGGTGCTGGTGAGGAATTCCCAGGAGATGTGTGGCAGGCCGTTCCAGAGAATATGGCCCAGAATCGCGATCAGGATGGCGACCGTGCAAAAGGCGCACAGATAAATCAGTGCCCGCAAAAGTGTATCCTTGGGGCGGAACCGCTTCCCAGTCAATGTGCTGGCGACGTGTGCATGGCGATTATTTTTCACCCTCGCCCACCCCTTTCTTGGAGATCCAGGTGAACAGAATATTGATAAGCATTAAAAACAGGAACAGGACAAGCCCAATGCCGAACAGCGCCTGCCTGTGCAGCCCGGTTGCATAGCCCATTTCAAAGGCTATGCCTGAGGTTAGCGGACGCACAGCGCCGAACAGGCGGGGGAAGGATACGGTGTTGCCCGCAACCATAATAATCGCCATGGTTTCTCCGATCGCCCTGCCTACTCCAAGGATTACACCGGCCAAAATGCCGGATTTGGCAGCCGGGAGCTGAACCTTGAAGATCGTGCCGATGTGTGTGTTGCCCAGCGCTAAGGATGCCTCCTTATAAGCGCTAGGCACCGCTTCCAGCGCATTTTGCGAGACGTTGATGATGGTCGGTAGGATCATCATGGCGAGAATTAGGATCACGGCAAGAAGGCTGTCTCCATTCGTACGGTCCGGGAACAGGCTGCGCAGCCCCGGCACGATCACCCGCATGCCGAAAAAGCCAAAAATGACGGATGGAATGCCTGCAAGCAGTTCAACAGCGGGGCGGACAATTCCACACAGCCAGCGCGGAGCAAGCTCTGCGAGAAAGACCGCCGTCAATAGGCCGACGGGCACCCCCAGCAACACAGCCCCTGCTGTGCCGAAAACGGAGGCCAGCACCATATAGGCGATGCCGTAGGAGGGTTGCTCTGCCGTGGGGCTCCAATCGGTGGAGAACAGAAATTCCTTTGGCCCGATTTGATAGATGGCCGGCGCCCCTTGCAGGACCATATAGATGCAGATCAAAGCAACCGCGCCAATGGAGACGCAGGCTGCAGCCAGGAAAACAGACTTGGCAAAGCTCTGCAAACCAGTGGAGAGCAGGCTCAGCGCCGCAGCAAGCAAAGGCAGCATCAGCGCGAGCAAGAAGCCTGCGCGCATGGTGAGGGCAATATTGTCAACACCGGCAGATGCGACTGCCTGCTGCAAGGCGGCGCTGCCGGAAAGCAGCATCACAGCGCACAACGCGCCGCCGGCATAGAGCGCTCCGGCGGCCTGTGCCTTCTTAAGCGCAAGCAAAGCACAGCCTGCCGCACAGCACAGCAGCACGCCGGCGACCGGCAGCCGCAGGGAGAGTGGGAGGGCAAGCACTGTGCTGTTCACACGCAAAGAGGCAGTTAGGAGCTGATAGCCGGTAAGCGTATAGGATATGTTGTTAAAAACGCCGTTTAGAACCGGCAAAAATAACACGCACAAAACGGTAAGGCCCAGCGCGAACGCAATGATGCAAAGCGTTCTGGCCAGCGTTTGCCTGCGCGGCGGTTGGCGCAGGATGCCCGACGGTTGAGCGTTCATTCGGTCACCTCAGTTCATTTGCCATGGGTAGCGATTGTGGATTCTCTGCGAAAACATCCAGCTCACCCAAGGCTTATGCAGATAAAAAAGCGGGAACATCTCATGCCCCAAGGCCCGAAACATCCCCGCGCAAATACAAGGCTGCATTTGCGCGGGGTGCTCCGGGTGTGTGTTTATAGAAAGAAGGAAGCGAGGGAGGTAATCAGGCCTGGTTCGGCACAGCGCCGTTTTCCGCAATGATTTGCTGCCCCTCATCGCTGTTGACAAACTCCAGGAACGCTTTTGTAAGCTCGTTGGTTGTGCCTTTTTTGGTGATCATAAGGAAGGGGCGCTGCACCTGATAGGAGCCATCCTTAACGGTGCTCTCGCTGGGCGCCACATTGTCTACCTGCAACGCCTTGACGGTATCGTCCACAGCGCTTAGGCTGATATAGGCAATGGCGTTTTCGTTGCCGGCCACGGCTTGCTTAGCGGCGCCGGTGGAATTGTAGACGTTGGCATATTGGCATTTGCCCTCAACGGTTTCCCCGTTGACCTGAATCAGCTCTTCAAAGGCGCCGCGGGTGCCGGAGCCCTCTTCGCGGCCGACAACGACGATTTTGGCATCCTTGCCGCCGACCTCGCTCCAGTTGGTGATTTCCCCGGTATAAATCTGGCCGATCTGCTCCTGGGTAAGGTTGCTGACCGGGTTATTGGGGTTTACCGCCATGGCAATGCCATCATAGGCAATGGTGTAGATGTCAAAGGTATCCGGATTTTCGCTCTCCTTCACCTCGCGGGAAAGCAGGCCAATCTGCGCCGTTCCGGAAGTGACAGAGGTTGGGCCCTCTCCAGAACCGTTGCCGCCGACTGTGACGGTTACTCCCTCATGTTTTGCCATGAAGGCCTCTCCAAGTGCATTGGAGATTTCGGCCATGGAGGTAGAACCGTTGAGATTCAGCGTGCCGCTGAGCGCGGTGGATGCCCCTGCCTGATTGGAGAGGTCTTCCCCTTCCACTGCGCTATTTGAGCAACCAGCCGCGAGCAGAAGGCCGCACACAAGCACGGCGCATAAAACGGGCGTAAGCCATTTTTTCTTCATCATTTGCAGCTCCTTTTTTATGAATCATTTGGTGGATTTACTGGCGGAAAAGGGAAGCAAATGCATTGCGGCTGTGAACCGAATTTCCTAACAGGCCAGGTGACCTGCTTTTGCAGAGAAAATGATGTTGTCAGCCGCATCGGCATACCATGCTATTTTTCCACCGGCGGTTTGTATCATACCCCTCTCATGTTAAAATGGCGTTAAAGGGAGCTTATACTCTGTTTAAATCTGTCGAGGGTAGACCTAGTTCTGGTTACTTCTTGGTTGTGTGATGCTTTCTCACTGCAGTGCTCAGGCCGAAACGGTCAAGAATTCTCCGACCCTTTGCCTTCGGATAGAAGCCTTGTGCGCATCTACTAGCCTTTTTCGACAAGCTGACCGGGCCTCTGCAACTTGCAGAGGCCCGGTCTGTTGACGGTAGATTCTGTTTATTCAGGATGGTTACCGCACGTTGCGTGTTCTTTTGCGCTTCATGGATTGCGTTAACACAAGCGCCGCCAATGCGGTTACGGGCACCGCAGCCAGCAGGAGGGAGGGATTGTCCCCTGTAGGCGGGTTGTCCGCATCTTCAGCCGTCTGTGTGCCAGCGGCGGTTTCCGTCGTATCCTCCCCGGCGGGGGCCTGGGATTCCGGTTCCTCCTGGGGGGCGGTCGTTGTGGTTACGGTTGGCTCCGTATCGTCCGGTTCCGTCTCCTGTGGGGTAGTAGGCGCTGTTGTGGGATCCTGAGTCGGGGTGTCCGTACTGGTCTCAGGGAGCTCGGCTGCCTGCTTCTGAATGGCAAAGGAGTCTATCCGGGCCGCGCCGTCCGCACCCACGGTGTAGGCATCAAAATAGAGCGTATTGCCATCAATTTGGAAGGCGGAGAAAATCGGGTCAGTGGCGTCGGCAAGCTTCTCCGCACGCGGGAAGAGCTCGTCAGTCTCCGAAGGATCCTTCGTTACGTAGGATTTCACGCCGGAGCAGCCACTGATCACATAGATGCTGCCCTGGGGGTCCAGCTTTGCGGTGTATTCCCGACCGCCGTAGGAGATGGTTTTTGTTTGTGTTTTCACTACGGCGTTGTTATCCATCACGCCGGTGCGCAGGTACACGTGGTCATGCCCCTGAAGGACAACGTCGATACCCAGCTCCGGCATCAACGTGCTCAGCTCCTTGCGCAGCTGGATCACATCGTCATCGTCAAAGTGAGAACCGTTGGAGTAAGGCGCTTTGTGCAGCGCCACGATCTTCCACTGTGCGTCGCTGGCGGAGGCATCCTCGCGGAGCCATTCAAGCTGGTCTTCACTCAGGCCCTCCGATTCAGAGAGGTTGTTGGTGTTAAGCACCATAAAGTGCGCATTGTTATAATCAAAGGAATAGTAAACGCCGGTAGTACGGTCCTGCTCCGGCACATTGGAGAGAACGAAATTCTGATCGATGGCGTATTCACTGCTCTCCTCATGGTTGCCTGCGGTAGGCATCAAAACAGTCTTCATCAGGTTGGAGGCTCCTGTGTTGAAGAACCACTGCCACTGGTTGGCATTATCGCCCGCATCCACATGGTCGCCTGTGTGCATGATAAAGTCGGCATCCGGATACATGGTAAACGCTGTGTCAAGCACCTTGGCCCAGGAGCGGCCGTATTGCCGCTCGCTCTGCGACTGGCTGTCGCTCATGTGGAAGAAGGTGAGTCTGTCGGAGTTGTCTGCCATTTCCAACACGCCGGTTTCGCTCCACCAGCCCTTTTCCGCATCGCCCACGCGGAAGCAGTATTTCTCGCCGGGCTGAAGGCCTGTGATCTCCACAGTGTGGCGTGTGGCGTCGAAATAGTAGGGGAACAGGCCGAATACGCCGATGTCAATCCCCGGGAATTGGAGCTTGACGGGCTCCCCAGTTGCTTTTACCTTCACGCCGTCGGGCAATTCATCGGAGAATTGTGGGTTTTTGCTGTATGGAACAATCTGGATGTCTGTGTTGTAGGGGAGCACCTGCGTGCCGTCTACCGTGCATTTGGTATACCAGTTAATGTTGCGTGAGGTTGCCGCATCCTCGCCAAAGGTGATGCCGATATTGGAGGGCAGGCGGTAATTTTCCGCTGTGGCCTCCACCGTTACCTTGCCGCTGTAGGTCAGCGTTGCATGCAGATCAAGCTGCTCGGCGGGGTTTTCATCAATCAGGAAATCGTCTACAATATAGGCGACCTCGTGGCCCACGGATTCAATCTGGCTTGCTGTCAGATATTCCTCAATATAGTGGTCGAGAATCGCGTTGATGCTGTCATAGGGGATGATGCCCAGCCCGGAGAGCAGCTGAAATGCAAAATCCACAATTTTCTGATAGCTGGGGTCGCCCTGCATAACCAGCTCCAGCAGCAGCTGAAGCGCGTCGGCTGTGTGAGAGCCGAAGGAGCCATCCGGGAACAGGGCATTGATGCGGAATTCGAGATTCGTCAGGATCTCGCCCTGCACCAGATCGTTGAGCAGGATGTCAATCAGCTCGTCGATCAGCCGCTGTGCGGTATCGCCGTTTTCAAAGCCCTCCAGCGCCTCGGCAACAAATGCATCCGGGCTGTCGCCCGTTGCGATATAGTGCCCATCGCGGAAGGAGACGCCAGTTTCATCACCCGCCGTGTAGGCGTGCATGATGCACAGCACCAAGTCGCCCAGCGTGCCGTAGCTCTTGCCCTCGCCGATATGGTAGCGCTTGGCGTATTCTGCGCTCGGCGGCGTATCCGCCACCTTGAAATTGACAATCCGGTCAATGGCGCCGTCAAGGATTTCCATCGTCTTTTCCGGATCGGAAAGATATCTCTCCTCAATTTGGCCGAAGAGATCCTCCAAAAACGCCATCACATTGTTTACGGTGAAAATATCATAGCCGAGAATGCTTACCCCGTCGCCCAGGAAGCCGGTAAGCAGCTCCTCCAGGTCGATTCCGTTTGCCTTCAGCAGGTTCATCAGGCCGCCGGCAGCGGAAATGGTCTCCAGCCCGTCGGAGAGGAAGCCCTCCGCCATGGTTTTAATAAAGCCCTCAGCGTCCCCCTTCTTGTTGGAGAAAGCGTAGGAATAATCCTGATAAGTTGGGTAGAAATCGCCATCCAACTCATAGCGGTAATCGCCATTCTCCGGCCGTGTGACGATGGCGGCATCCGGGTCGCTCGGATCAATGTTGACCATCTGATCCCGATCCACCGGATAGGTTTCCACCTGTGCGGTAATCTGGCCGCTTTGGGTATTGTCCAGGCGTACCTCGCGGAAAAAGTTTGGGTAGCCGGCGAGCGAATTGGTCTCAATATCATAGAGGGTTTCGCCATTGTCAGAAACCGCTTTGGCAATGTCGTTTTGATGCATGTGGCCGGTGAATACATAGTGCATACCGGCGTCCGCCAGCGCCTCGGCGACATTCTGGTAGTTATCCAGCACGAAATCCTGCGCGATAGTGGCCTCCAGCCACAGGTGCGGCACCAGGCTGAAATGGGTCATACCAATGATGGTTTCGCCCCGGGCCTCCGCCTCGGCGCACTGGCCGAGCACCCACTCGAGAAACTCTGCGGAGAAATTGCCGCCTGTCTCATGCCCGCCGGAGGCGTCGGCTGCCATATTATCGGGGCTATATTTTCCGCCGTCCATTACAATCAGTCGATAGCCGCCCTCCAGACTGGCCGCATAGGAGAGGCCGTTTGCCTGCTTGCCCTCAGGCGGGGTGTAAACATCCGTCGCCAAATCATAGCCGAGGTTTTGATAGATTTCCTTAAACTGCTCCGGCGTGGTGACCAGGCTTGCATCCTTCACTTCCTTGCCGGTGGTGAAGGAGGCGGCGTCATAGTTGTTGATATCATGGTTGCCGTTGATTACAAGCACCTGAGCGCCCGTATCTGCCTCAAACTGTTCCAACTTGGCGGCAATGCTTTTGTGCGCTTCTACCTCGCTGTCCTTCGTCAGGTCGCCGGGGATCAGCACATATTTAAGTCCCTTTTCCTGCACATCCCTGGCCATGGCGGCCAGCGCAGCGTCTACAAGCCCTCCCGTCTGCGGGAATTGCTTGCCCTTGACCCGACAGAAATCGTTGAACGTCTCCCATCCCTGCTCATCCCCATCCGCTGGCATAAGGGAGCGCGGATAATAGTGCGTATCGGACATGACGCCGATGGTCAGCGGTGCTGCTTCCACCGTGCGCGCAAACGCGCCGAACGGCACGGCAACCGCGATCAGCACAACTGCCAGAAGGACGGCCAACGTTCCTTTTAGATGTCGTTTCATACTTCTCCTCCTTTTACCGGCGAAAGCGCTTGCTTTCGCTCTTTCTGCCGGCCACCGGTTCATTGGCGGCCAGTATTTTCATACAGGGTATAGTATAGCACAGTTTTTTTGCATTTATTTCCATAAAGAAATAAAAACGAATTTAGATTATTAAATTTAAACAAAAACTGCGATATAAAACTACAGATATTGACAATTCGTTCTACGGTAATCGAAAGAATTGAGTAATTGGATTGCAATGCCTTTGCAGATATGCTAGTATGATGGCGAACAAATTTGAAACCGTCAGGGGGCATGTGTGGTATGCAGTACAGACTCAACCGAGAACATTACAAAACCTTTCCGCTTTTTGAAGAAAACAAGCGTGCGGGGCGCGCTTATTTTATCCCGTATTCCAGCCGGGAGGCTTTGGCCAATACCTCCGCGCTGGAGGAGCGGTATCAGAGTGACCGTGTGACCGTCCTTTCCGGGGAATGGGATTTCCACTATTATGATAAGGCCTCCAAGCTCCCGCAGGTACTGGATACGGAGGCTGAGCCGTTCGACCAGATTCCTGTGCCCTCCGATTGGCAGCGTACCGGCTATGAGCCGCCGTTTTATGTCAATTCGCGTTACCAGTTCCCTTGCAAGCCGCCTAAAATCCCCACGGATATTCCAGTGGGCGTTTACCGCAAAAAATTCACCCTGGAAACGCTGGATGACAATATGATCCTCACATTCCTCGGCGTGATCTCCTCGCTCGACGTATATGTGAATGGACGCTATGTCGGCTACAGCGAGGGCGCGCATAATTCAGCGGAGTTTGATGTGCGCCCCTTCCTGCAGGAAGGGGAAAATGAGCTGGTTGCCGTTGTGTTTAAATATTCCAACGGGACCTACCTCGAGTGCCAGGATATGTTCCGGGAAAACGGCATCTTCCGCGATGTGCTGCTGACCCGCTGCGGCGCCACTTACCTCAATGACTATCGCCTGAAAACCAGAAGGATGGGGAATACCTATTCCCTCTCCGGCGAAGTAGAGCTTATGGGTGATCCGGCGGGCTATACCATCCAGGTCACGTTGATGGATCGGGGTACCATGCTCTCTACGCAGGAGGTTACGGCGCAGAGGGCGACGGCCTTCTCCTTCCAGAATCTTGCGGTGCAGGAGTGGAGCGCCGAGCGCCCGGTGGTGTATGAAACCTATATCACCCTGAAAAGGGATGGCGCCCCTGTGGAGAGCCTGCGCAATTTCACAGGCTTCCGCAGCATTGCAATCCAGGGCGATGTGTTCACCTTGAATGGGAAAGCGATCAAGCTCAAGGGCGTCAATCATCATGACACCTCTGTGAACGGCTATGTGATGAGCCCGGAGGAGTTGCTGCATGATATTCAGCTGATGAAGCGGCTGAATGTCAACGCGGTGCGAACCTCCCACTACCCGCCGGATCCACTCTTTTTAACGCTGTGCGATCTCTACGGCCTCTATGTGGTGGACGAAGCGGATATTGAAACGCACGGCACCTGCAGCGGCCCTTCCTACCGGCCAAACCGCATTAGCAACAATAAAAAGTGGGCTAGCCATTACCTGGACCGCGTCCGGCGGATGTATCTGCGCGACCGTAACCACCCATGCATCGTGCTTTGGTCGTTGGGCAATGAGGCGGGCGGCTGGAAGAACCAGGATGCCTGTTACCACTACCTGCACGAGGTCTGCCCGGAGATCCCGGTGCATTACGAGGGGGTTATTCGCACCAAGCGCGTGGCTTACGATGTGCTCTCTGAAATGTATCCGCATGTGGATCATGTGCGCGAGCTGGGCGAGCGCCGGGATAAGAAGAAACTCAATGGAAAGCCCTATTTTATGTGCGAATATGCGCATGCCATGGGCGCTGGCCCCGGTGGACTGGAGGAGTATTGGGAGACGATTTATGCCAGCGACCGGCTCATGGGCGGCTGCATTTGGGAGTGGGCAGACCACGCCGTGCTGAATCCGGAGGGGGCGAAATACCGCTATACCTACGGCGGGGATCACGGTGAATTCATCCATGACGGGAATTTCTGCGTGGATGGCCTGGTTTACCCCGACCGTACGCCGCATACGGGCGCTTATGAGATGCAGGCGGTTTACCGCCCGGTACGCGCCCGCGCTGCAGGGGAGGGGCGTTACACCTTTAAAAACCTGAATTATTTCCGCTCCGCCGACTATGTGACCGTGCGATGGGAGCTGGTAAAGGATGGCGCCTCAGTGGAGCAGGGCTCATTTGGGCTTTCTGCCGCCCCGCAGAGCGATGAAACGGTCACGCTGCGCCATGCCAGCCCCAGTGCGGGCAGCGACTGGTTTATGAATTTCTCCTATTATAATGAGGCGGAGGAGCTAATGGCGCAGGAGCAGCTTTGCCTTGCACGCGCGCAAAAACTACCGCTCACCCTGCCGCGCGGTAAAACGCTCGGCGCGCGGGAGGAGGCCGGCCTGCTCGAGATCTGCTTTGACAATGGCAAGGCGGCGTTCGATATGGCGACAGGGCGCATGCTCCGCTTCACCTATCAGGGACGGGAACTGCTCCATTCTACGCCTGCCTCTGGCGAGCGGGGCTTTTTCCCCAACATCTACCGTGCGCCGATTGATAATGATATGAACATCCGGAAGGCTTGGGAAAAGGCGGGCTATGATGCGTATGAGGCTGTGCTCCTCTCCATAAAAACCAAGACGGATGCACTTGTGCCCAAGGGATCGGAGCAGCCGGACGACCATGTGACAGTGGACACGTGCTTACAGCTACGTGCCAAGGGACGCGATCTATTCCGTGTGGAGCTAAGCTACTGCTTTGCCTCCAGCGGAGCCTTTACCCTGCGCGCACGGCTTGACCCGGCCTTTGGCCCGCATGTCAAGCCGGAGATCGCCCGGTTTGGTGTGCTGTTTGAAATGCCGGAGTGTTTCCGCAAGGTTGCCTATTATGGCATGGGGGAAAAGGAAAACCTGCCCGATTTCAAAGCGCAGTCGCGCATGGGGCTTTTTGAGGCAGAGGTGCCCGACATGCACGAGGATTATATTCGCCCACAGGATAACGGCAACCACACCGGCACACGCTGGCTGAAGCTGACCGATGAGTCCGGTGCGGGCTGGATGATCTGCCGCATGGAGCAGGATTTTACCTTTAACGTGCATCCGTATACGCAAAAGCTGCTGCAAAAGGCGGGCCACCGTGAGGATTTGCACGATGAGCATACCACCGCCGTTACGATCGATGGCTTTACGCGCGGCGCGGGCAGCAACAGCTGCGGCCCGGAGCCGTGGAAGAATTTTGTGATCTCTGCAAAGGATCATCTGGCGTTTGAGCTGAATTTTATTCCGCTAGCCTGAATGAAGAAAGAAACATAGCAATACAGCGCACAGGGAGAATCGTTACCCTGTGCGCTTTCGTCTGTAGAGAAAACTTACTGGCTGCACCGCAAACAAAATGATGTATTTTCCTGCTCAGGCCGCGGAGGCCCCTCCTTTTCCGCTCGGCCGGAAAAGGAGGCAAAAGGGGCCGTTCTGTACGGCCAGCGGCGGCACTGAGATGCTCATGTATCTCTGTTACGTGTTCGGCGAGACGCACAAAAACTCACCGCCTCACGGCGGCTCAAACAGTTTGTGCGCTCGCTTGCCTGCAAGCAGGTAAGTCCCCTCACGAGCTCGCCGCAAGTTTGTGGAACTTGCCGCTGCTGGCCTATTGATAGGCCCTGCCTCCGCGCCAGACTGAAGGCCCCGGGAGGCTGTAAGTCGTTCGGAGTCTTAAAACGTAACGATAGGCCTAGGCGGCAGCTGCTGTCACTCAATGCGTGCACGTGAGGGGACTTTTTGGCCCGAAGGGCAAAAAGCGAACCTTCCCGCCTGTTTGAAGCCGCGTGAGCGGCTGAGTTCGGGAAGCGTTCGCCGAACGCACTGTGGTGTGGC
>CASDTH010000029.1 GCA_949283655.1 uncultured bacterium | reverse complement strand
GCTCTTGATTACGGCCTCGTTTAGTTGTACAATTTTATCAGACATGGTTTGCTGTCTCCTTTCAGAATGGTATGTTGCAACTTCATTCTACCAGAGTTCTGCAAACCTTGTCTCTTTTATTTTTGCGAAACTTATTGTACCTTATCTGTATTTACCGCCATAAACCCGCCTCTTTCGCCGAAGCCAACGAAATGATTGACCGGTACATCCATTTTTACAACCACGAACGCATCCAGATCAAAACGGGAGAGGCGCCACTGACGCGACGCCTCTCCGCCTAAAACATGATATTTCCTACCAGGGGCCTTTTTTGTACTGTCTGCACAATATGGGCGGTTCATTTTTGTGCTGTCCGCACAACCTGGGGTGGTTTACCAGCTCAACTGGGGTTTTTATCATGCCTATTCAGCGTCAAAAACAAGCCGCAGCCCGGCGGCGGGCTGCGGCTGAAAAAAGCGTGTTGTTCTGTTTTCGTTAGGCGGCCGGCACCGAAGTAGCGGCGGGGGCTGTTGTGGGGGCAGCCGTAGAGGAGGCTGCCTGCGTTGTGAGATCAGATGGCTCCGTAGCGGGCTCTGTCTGCGTTTCCGGCGGCTGTGATTCTGGCTGAACGGCCGTCTCGGGCGGGTCGGCCGCCTGAAGCGCGCTAATGTAATAGCCGTCTCCATTTTCGCGCAATGTGATCCGCATATATTTATCCGGCTCAGGCGCTACGATGTTCCCCTGCGCATCCTGCCACCACTGGCCGCTTGCAATATATCCAACCGTTAGATAAGTGACCGAGCCTTTTTGCTCGATATCATAAATTTGCGCTGTGTACAGCTGATCGATCCCTGTAACGGGGATCCGGTAGGTTTTTGTTGCCGCGTCGTAGGCGAATTCGTACCCATATCCGCTGATGGTTTCGTGCTGCGGCTCGACCTCTGTGCCAAATAGAGATACAAATTGCTTTTCAACATCAGCCTGAGGGATTAACATATATCCGCTCTCGTCGTATACATACTCATCCGGCTCCAGGCCGCTGCGCAGCAGGGACCAGATGGCAGCCTCCATCAGCTGGCCGATGTCCGCCTGGCTCAAATCGTCAAAGGGGGCGGGGTCGTTCATAATCAAAGGGGCAATAAACGCCTGATACTCCTCTTTCAATTCAGTTTCCCGTTTGTCTGCGATACTTTTGATTCCATTGACGCCGGCGCCTACAATCGCGATGACGCCTGCAATGACCAATAGAATAATCAGCAGCCCGAGCGGGAAAGCCCAGGCTCTTCTTTTGCTGCGGGCGGGCCTTGCCTTTTTATCCATAACGGGCGATTCCTCCTGTTTTTTAACGCGCTAGGCTTCCCTACCGGATCTGCCCCGCGCCATAGATTTTATATTTCACGCTGGTCAGCTCATTGAGTCCGAGCGGCCCGCGCGCGTGCAGCTTTTGCGTGGAGATGCCAATCTCCGCCCCAAAGCCAAATTCGCCGCCATCCGTAAAGCGGGTAGAGGCATTGACATACACCGCCGCCGCATCCACTTCGTTGAGAAAGCGCTCCGCC
Source organism: uncultured bacterium (assembly GCA_949283655.1). GTDB lineage: Bacteria > Bacillota > Clostridia > Oscillospirales > Acutalibacteraceae > Fimivicinus. The sequence goes on along the minus strand of CASDTH010000029.1, from coordinate 36,268 downwards.
GCACTGTAATCCTGCGTGATGATGCACTCACTGTGCCCGCTGCCATAGCGGCCGATGTGCGTAACCGCTTCCTCCAGGCTGCCGACCACCTTGACGGAAAGGATATAGTCCAGATACTCTGTGCCCCAATCCGCCTCCTGCGCCGCTTCGATGCCCGGTAGAATGGCTTGCGCTTCATCATCCCCGCGCAGCGTTACGCCTTTTTCATCTAACCTGCGCTTGATGGCAGGGAGCGCCCGCTCCGCGATGGCGCGGTGCACGAGCAGGCTCTCACAAGCGTTGCAGACAGAGGGGCGCGAAGTTTTTGCGTTAAAAACAATCTCCGCCGCCATCGAAACATCCGCCGCCTGATCCACATAGATGTGGCAGTTGCCAACGCCGGTTTCAATCACAGGGACGGTCGCGTTTTCCACCACGGCGCGAATCAATCCGGCGCCGCCGCGCGGGATGAGCACATCCACATACGCGTTCATCCGCATCAGCGCATTGGCAGAATCGCGGGAGGTATCCTCAACCAGCTGGATGCAGTCCTGCGGAAGGCCGGCTGTTTCCAGCGCGCGGCGCATGATGCCTGCGATCGCCTGGTTAGAATGGATTGCCTCCTTACCGCCGCGCAGGATGACCGCATTGCCTGATTTCAGGCAAAGCGCAGCTGCATCCGCCGTCACATTCGGGCGCGCCTCAAAAATCACGGCCACAACGCCCAGCGGCACAGCCACCTTAACGATTTGCAAGCCATTGGGCCGGTTGCCGCCGGCCAGTACCCGGCCGACCGGATCGGCCAGCGCAATAATTTCGCGCACACCCTGCGCCATGCCGGCAATTCGCGCTTCGTTCAAACGCAATCGGTCCAGCAGCGCCGGGCTCATGCCCGCCTGCTCCCCATTTGCAATATCCAGGGCGTTTGCCTCCAAAATTACGCCGCAGTTTTCCAATAATGCGTCCGCAATTGCCGATAGCCCTTGATCCTTACAGGCAGTAGAAGCCGTGCGCAAAAAGCGCTCCGCCTCCTTTGCCTGCCGTCCAATCTGCTCCAATGCTGTCATTCCCGCTCCCTCCCGGCTTTAAAAAATGTGCCGATCTGGCGGCCCTCCAGAAGCTTATAGAGATCTTGCGGGGCGCTACCATTCATCACAACCGTGTCAATGCCCGCCTTTGTTGCAATTTCAGCCGCGTGCAGCTTGGTGACCATCCCCCCGGTGCCGCGCCGTGTTCCGCTGCCGCCCGCCAGCGCCCGAATCCGGTCGTCAATTTCCTCCACTACGGGAATCAGCCGGGCGTCTGCATCCGTGCGAGGGTCGCTTTCATACAGGCCGTCGATATCACTCAGAATCACCAACGCATCCGCCTTTACCAGGCAGGCCACGATGGCGGACAGGCTATCGTTATCGCCAAAGACAATCTCCTCCACCGCAACGCTGTCATTTTCATTGACAATCGGGATTGCGCCGTAGGCAAACAGTTTTTCAAAGGTGTTGATCAGGTTCATCTTCCGGCACTCGTTTTCAATATCGCCCCGGGTAACCAGCAGCTGGCCCACTGTATGGCCGTATTCGCCGAACAGCTTGTCATACATAAACATCAATTCGCATTGGCCGACTGTAGCGGCAGCCTGCCGGCCGGGCGTATCCTCTGGCCGTTCGCGCAGGCCGAGCTTCCCGACGCCCACGCCGATTGCCCCGCTTGTGACCAGCACAATCTCCATCCCGGAATTGAGCAGGTCAGAAAGGACGCTGACCAGCTTTGCCATCCGGCGAATATTCGTCTTCCCTGTTTCATAGGTGAGCGTGGAGGTGCCCACCTTCACGACAATACGCTTTGCGTGCTTTAATACCGGCATTTCCAATCCCCTATTTTTACCCGAATCAAGGTTTGCTTTGCTTGCTAATCACTTGAATTATAGCATAACTCTGAGGGATGCACAAGTTAAAACGTATGCCGCAGGGCGATTGCTCGGAGCTGAGGCCGGCGGGGCCTGTCCCTGCCAAGGGTCCGATTCCGCGCACTCCGCCAATAGCGCCGGCCGCCTTTCGGGCGTAGCCCTGCAAGAGGGAGTAAAATCCAGGTTTAAAAATCCTCTGTTTTTCCATATATTTGCCGAAACGGCTTGTTTTCGATCAAAACTTGCCTTCCATCGGAAAGCATGATAAAATAAGCCATAAGATCAATAGCCTTTGCACGCATAAGAAAAGGGCTGTTTTCTGCAAAAAGGGGGGTGCGGAGAATGCTTTCTGCCTATCTGGCTATGATCAGCACACAAAAGGATCGTGAAAAATTTGAGCGCCTTTTTCACCAATATGAGCGCACCCTCAAATACACGGCGAAAACAATTTTGTGGGATGAGCATCTGGCGGAGGATGCCGTGCAGGAAGCCTTCATCCGCATCATTGACTGCCTGGATAAGATCGATGAATCAGAGCCGGGCAAAACCGCCGGGTTTCTGATCACGATCATCAAGCATATTGCGTATGATATTCAACGCAAGCAGAATAAGACCCAGCCTTCCGCCTCTCTGGAGGAGCTGGCCGAGCTGGATGCGGGCCCCGAGGATCACCAGAACCGGCCGGACACCCTCCTGCTTGATCAGGAGGAAGCGTCGCAGATTGTGAAGGCGATCCACCACCTTCCCTCCGATTATCAATATATTCTATCATTGAAATATGTTTATAATTGTAACAACAGACAAATCGCAGCTTTAATCAATTGCTCAGAGGAGCTTGCGCGTGTTAAGCTCTCCCGCGCACGTAAAAGCCTGATGATCCGGCTGAATCTGATCAAGGGCACGGCGAAAGAATGACGCTTTGGGGGGGGGGTTATTGCTCCGCGATTTCCACACCAGAGTAATAGTGCTTGATAATTTCCTCCCAACTGCTTCCCTGACGCGCCATATAATCCGCACCGTACTGGCTCATCCCCACGCAATGGCCATAGCCGTTGACGTGGAAGATAAACCGGTCATTTTTTTGCTCCAGCGTAAAGCAGGCGCTGCGCAGGCTGAACGCTGTCCGCACCTGTTGCCCTGTTACCTTTTGGCCGCCGATGGCAATGGAGGTTACCGTGCCCGCCTCAGATGCTTCCAGATCGTGAAACCATTCTGCAGGGTCATCCCCCAAGGTTACGCCCTCCAGCTTTTCCGCCATGGTGCGGAACTGCTCCTGCGTTAGGGCCAGCGTCGAGCTGTAATCGGGGGAGAGCTTGTCGCCAGGGCTCTGGACGGATTGCAGGTACGGAATCTCCTTGCCCCAAACGGTTTGCGCGCTCTCTGTCTGCCCGCTGCAAATGGCGTGGAAGGCCGCGATAATCGGCTCGCCCTCGTACACGATCGTTTTGCCTGCAACCTCCTCGCAGGCCTCGCTGATTTTTTGATAATAGGCGTCAAACTTATCGCCCCATTTTTCCCGGCATTCCTCCTTGCTGATAAAGCCCTGGTGCTGCGAGCTGTCGTCATTGAGGTAGGCGCCGGCAAGTGCTTCATCCGGCTGCCGCAGCTGCTCCTGCCGGCTTCGCACCGCAAAGGTGTAGCAGGCTGCAGCCTGCGCTTTCAGCGCTTCCACATGATAGGTCGCTGGCATTTCCGCGCTGACCGCGCCGATGACATAATCAAGGTCACTCATCGTCTCTACCCGGTTGCTAGAAGCGCGCAGCACCTTCATGGTTCCCTCCGTGTTGCCGGAGGCGGCGGCCTGGCTGCTGCTCTGTGCCTTTGGAGCGCTTGCCCCTCCAGCGGGGGCTTCCCCCATAGCGAGCAACGGTGTGATCACCATGATCAGAAGCAACACGGCACACAAAACGCCATATCTGCGCATTGTTTCATCCTCCCTTTTTTCATTTCTGAGGTGGTTCGCCCCGGCTCTTGGCGGGGCCCGTCCGCTTGTCTAGTAGGCTGCGGCGGGCGTCGCCTTCCGGCCGAAAACCTTGACTTTATTTGACCGGCGTTATACAATATTATGAAAGATATGAATTAGAATGGTGATGCCTGTGGCAAATTATATTTCCCCCCTTTCCAACGATTCTCTCTCCAGCTTATGCAAGGAGCTGGGTAAAAATAACTCCATCAACCCTGCCGACTTTGAGCGCTATTCTGTCAAGCGCGGCCTGCGCAACCCGGATGGCACAGGCGTTATGGCGGGGCTGACCCGCATTTGTAATGTGCAGGGCTATTATGTCAGCGATGGCGAGCGCGTGCCCGTTCCCGGCAGGCTGATCTACCGTGGGATTGACCTGCTCGACCTTGTTCATGGCTGTGAGGCGGAAGGCCGCTTCGGCTATGAGGAGGTCGCATGGCTGCTGCTGTTTGGCACGCTGCCCACGCAGGCGCAGCTTTCCGCTTTTACGCAGGCGTTGGCGCAGTGCCGCGAGCTGCCCGAGGATTTCATTGAAGATATGATTATGAAAGCGCCCTCGCCGGATATTATGAATAAGCTAGCCCGCTCGGTGCTTGCACTTTATTCTTATGACGAGCAGCCGGATGATACGTCGATTGAGAATGTGCTGCGGCAATCCATCCAATTGATTGCGCAGTTGCCCACTATCATGACCTATGCCTATCAGGTCAAGCGCAGGCACTACTACCACAAGAGCATGTATCTTCATCCGATTCGGAAGGAGCATTCCACCGCCCAGTTTATCCTACACTCTATCCGCTCTGACCGGCAGTTTACTGACGAGGAGGCCAAGCTGCTGGATCTCTGCCTGATGCTGCACGCAGAGCACGGAGGCGGAAACAACTCCACGTTCTCCACCCGTGTGCTCACCTCGAGCGGGACGGATACCTACTCCGCTATTTCCGCCGGGATCGGCTCCCTCAAGGGCCCCCGGCACGGCGGCGCCAATATCAAGGTAACGGAGATGCTGGATTGCATGGAGCGGGAGGTGGCCGATATTACGGACGAGGGGCAGGTGGCCGATTTCCTCACGCGCATCATCCGCAAGGAGGCTGGCGATCACAGCGGGCTGATCTACGGCATGGGCCATGCGGTTTACACCCTCTCTGACCCGCGCGCCGTTATGCTCAAGGAGCAGGCGCGCAAATTTGCCGCAGGCACAGAGTTTGAAGCAAAGTTCCATTCCATTGAGCTGGTGGAGCGGCTGACCCCCGAAATTTTTGCCCGCGAAAAGGGCGATAAAAAGCGGGTTTGCGCTAATGTTGACCTTTATTCCGGCCTGGTTTACCGGATGCTCGGCATCCCAGTGGATCTGTTTACGCCGTTATTTGCCGTCGCCCGGGTGGCCGGCTGGTCGGCGCACCGCCTGGAGGAGCTCATCAGCGGCGGCCGGATCATTCGCCCGGCCTACAAAAGCGTTTCTCTCCCCGGCGTCTACGTTCCGATTGCGCAGCGCACGGAGGCGCAGCCCCGGCCGTCTGTCTACGTCCCGTCCGAGGAGCGCATTTGACGCTACCGATCAATTCGCAGGAGTGATAATCGATGCAATTAAAAGGAAAAGTCAGCGCTATTTCTCCCATGCTTATTTTGTGCGTGTTCGCAGCAGGGCTGGTGGTCGCTCTGCCACTGCGCACCTATCAGCTCATGCGTCTGATTGAGCCGAAAAGCGGCTTTTATGCCTCCAGCAACGCGACGATCCCGGCGCTGTATATCCTGCTTGCGGTGTTGACGGCCGCGCTTATACTTCTATCCTACCTCAGTGGGCAGATGCCCGGCCGGCTTTGGAAGCGGAAAAATATTGGGCTGGGCGTGGCCTCTCTCTTGTTTGCCGTCTCTCTGGTGACCGACGCTATCACGCAAACCGAAGCTTTGCTGGATCTTTTGGCAACGCGCAGCACGCTTCTCTATCAGCAAACCACTAACCTCTTTGTTTATCTGATCAAAACAGGCGGCTTCGCGTTGCTGTTTGAGCTTCTTTTCGCGGTGATCGGGTGCGTCTATTTCCTCTTCTTCGGGTATCACTATCTCACAGGTAAGTTGGATTATTCCCAATTTAAAATTTTGGCGGTCGCGCCGCTTTGCTGGGTGATGGCGCGGATGATTTTCCGCTTTTCCCGTACAATCAATTTTAAAAATGTATCTGAGCTGTTGCTGGAGCTGTTTATGCTGGCCGCGATGCTTCTATTCTTCCTGAATTTTGCCCGCGTTTGTTCCCGGGTGGATAGCCGCGGCGTGCATTGGAGCCTGTTCGGCTTTGGGTTGCCGGCGGCGCTGTTTGGGTTTATTTGCTCTGTGCCGCGATTGGTGCTGATTGTCATCGGCCGCTCCGGGCTGCTGACAGAGCAGTCTCCCTTTGCATTTTGTGACCTGATGGCTTCGATTTTTATCCTTTTTGTTCTCACACAATACGCCTTTGCCCCTCGCCGGAAGGTGGAGCAGCAGAGTGCATAATGACGGAAACTTGGGGGCGGGCGTATGCCCGCCCTTGTTTTTTCGCCTGGATCGCCAAACGGAACGGGGGATTTCTTTGTTTTTAGCGAATATGGCTACTGCTGCAGAGCAGGTGCTCATCCTGTATCTCATGATCGCAGTGGGCTTTTTGGCCGATAAAACCGGGCTCTATCGGGAGAAGGCGGCCCGTATGACCAACGATCTGCTCTTTTACATTGTTACGCCTGCGGTTATCACACAGGCCTTTCTTTCCATGGAGCTCACGCAGGAGAATGTCATCGGGCTTTTTGTGTCCGCTTTGTGCGGCTTTGCGCTGCATGGGGTGGCGATCCTTCTTTCGCTCCCTCTTTTTCGTGGGGGTGAAGGCAAAAACGCGATTTGCAAATTTGCCAGTATCTACGGCAACGTGGGCTACATGGCGCTGCCGATGGCGCAGGCGCTGCTTGGGGCGCCAGGCGTTTTTTATTGCTCCGCCTGCCTGATTCCCTTTAATGTGGTCTGTTTTACACATGGCGTCGCGCTCATGTCGGGTGGGCGAGAATTTAACTGGAAAAAGCTGCTTCTGAACCCCGGCACGATCTCTGTGGCCATCGGCCTTCCTCTTTATCTGCTGGAGATTGATCTGCCAAACGTGCTTGCAAGCCCTGTGGCCATGATCGCCGGGTTAAATACGCCAATGGCAATGATTATGTTTGGCACCTATCTCGCAAACACCGATCTCAAAACCATGTTTCTCGAAAAAAAGATTTATCTTGCCGCCCTTTTAAAGCTGCTGCTGCTCCCGGCCCTTATGCTGCTGATTTTTCGCCTGTGCGGCATTACGGGGACGTTGCTGACCGCCTGCATCATCTCGGCAAGCGCCCCTACTGCCAACAACACCGTCATGTTCGCTGCGAAATATGGCCGGGATACCGGCTTTGCCTCTAAAACAGTCGCGGTGATTACGCTGCTCTCTGTGCTGACGATGCCGGCTATGATCGCCCTGTCTGCAACCGTTTAAACGGCGCCGCATGAAAGCGTAGCTGGTGCGCCTGCAGGAAAGCTCTGGTGCTTTAGGGGCTGTTTCTTTTTTTGTTCGTTCCAGCGGGAGGAGCCTTTATGGTGGATACTTTTTTAAAAATAAAGCAAATTTTTACACAGGCTGGGATACCAGCCGTCGGGGCTTGTAGCTTTGCTCCCCTGCGCCCATTTTTGCTGCATTGCCGCGCAGAAAAAAGGCTGCCCCAGGGGGCCAAAAGCGTGATCGTTGCCCTCTTCCCTTATTCGATGGAAGCGGAAGCCTACACCGGGGGCAACCTTTCCCGCTATGCCTGCGTGGGGGATTATCATGAAATCGTGCCGCAGTATTTGAACCGGGTCGCAGCGCAATTGCAGGATTTGTTCCCGGATGAGCAGTTTGCGGCCTTTACGGATAACTCCCCCATTCCAGAGGTGCGCGCGGCGGCGCTGGCCGGCCTCGGCCGGATTGGCCGAAATGGGCTTTTGATTCATGAGCGTTATGGCTCCTGGGTTTTTATTGGGGAGCTGGTAACAACGCTCGCGCTGGAGCCCCCGCTGCGCGAGCCGCTTACATGCCTGGACTGCGGGGGCTGCCTTTCGGCCTGCCCGGCCGGGGCCTTGACGGCTGGCGGGTTGGATCGGGCGCAATGCCTCTCGGCGGTGACGCAGCGCAAGGGCGAGCTCACTGAGCGGGAGGCCGCGATGATCCGTGGCACCGGCTGCGTCTGGGGCTGCGACCTCTGCCAAACGGCCTGCCCGATGAATGCCGGCGCGCTCGCCCGGCCGTTGCCGGAATTTACTGCCACCTTTCAGCCGGCCGCCGGGCCGGGCGGCCCGTTAGAGGGCCGTGCTTACGCCTGGCGGGGCAGGAAGGTGATCGAGCGGAATTTGCGCCTGCTTTGCGAGGAGGAAGAGCGCGTATAACGCGATTTCTATACGGTTTTACCAGGAGGATGTTATGGGGATAAACGCACCACTTTACGAGGCGCTGGTGCGGCACCGGCGCACAGAGCGCACCAGCATGCACATGCCCGGGCATAAGGGGCGTGCAGCCTGTCTTGCTCCGCTGGGGGAGATGCTGGGGTTCGACGTGACGGAGTTGCCCAGCACTGGCAGCCTGTTTGATGCGGAGGGCCCCACTCTGCTGGCGGAACAGGCAGCCACGCGCGCTTTTGGCGCCGCAGGCACGTTTTTTTCTGCGGGCGGCTGCACGCTGTGCATCCAGGCAATGCTACGCCTTGCCGCGCCCTCCGGAGGCAAGATTATTATGGGGCGCACAATCCACCGCAGCGCTATCCACGCGATGGCACTGCTGGATCTCACCCCTGTTTGGGTGTGGAACCGGCAGGATGCAGGCCCCGGCTTGGCCGGGCGGATCTCCCCGCAGGATGTGGCAGCCGCCCTGCGGGAAAATCCGGATGCAAAGGCTGTGTATCTCACCTCGCCGGATTATTATGGTGTGATGAGCGATCTGCGCGGCGTCTGCGAGCAGGCGCGCCAATATGGAGTCCCCGTTTTGGTAGATAGCGCGCATGGCGCGCATCTTCGGTTTTTAAACCGCAGCCTGCATCCGCTTGCGCAGGGTGCGGCCATGTGCGCCGATTCTGCACATAAGACGCTGCCCGTCCTGACCGGCGGCGCGTTCCTACAAATCGGCGAGCCGAACTATCTTCCGCATGTGCGCGGGGCGATGGCCCTGTTTGGCTCCACCAGCCCATCCTTCCCGATTCTGCTATCCCTTGATCTGTGCCGTGCTTGGCTGGAGGAGGAGGGTGCAGCCGCGCTGGCGGAAACGGCCCGGTGGGCATCCAGGTTAAACAGCCTGGCGAAGCGCCGTGGCTTTCTTCTGCCGGAGGGGATGTGCGACCCATTGCATTTGGCCTGGAATACGGCGCATGCAGGTCTGAGTGGGAAGCTGGCAGCACAGCGCCTGCGGGAATGCGGAATCGAGGTGGAGTATGCAGACGAATCGTTTCTCCTCCTGCTGCTTTCTCCCATCCACACACAGGAGGATATGCTTCGCCTGCAAGAGGCGCTGGAATCTCTGCCGGAGGGCGCCCCTTTTGAGCCCACCTGCCGGATACCCGCACCGCCACCCATTGTGATGACGCCGCGCCAGGCGCTTTTGGCGCCGCAGGAGCGCCTCCCCGTCCAGCAGGCCGCCGGGCGGATTGCCGGCCAAACCGCATGCCCGTGCCCGCCAGCCATTCCCGTTGTGATGCCGGGAGAACGCATTACGCCGGAATGTGCATTACTTCTGGAGCAATCTGGGATTGCGGAAATTCAAGTTGTAAAATAGCGCATGGTGCATTATAATGAGAGGGGAGGTTCGGTTTTTAAAAGGTAGCCCTCTCCTGCGTGATGATCTTCCGGTGCAAGCATCCCACTGATTTTGTGAAAGGATGGTTCTATATATGAAATTAGTCGTTGCAATCGTCAACAATGACGACAGCCACACCGTGCTGTCCGAAATCACCCGCGCTGAATTCAGCGCCACAAAGCTCTCCACCTCCGGCGGTTTTCTGCGGGCCGGCAACGTGACGCTTCTCATTGGCGTAGAGGATGAGCGCGTTGCTGAGCTGATCGATCTGATTGGCCGCTTCAGCCGCAAGCGCACACAGCTCGTCCAGCCTGCCTCCACCTACATCAATGAGCCGCTGATGAGCGCCCCTGTGGAGATTACGGTAGGCGGCGCAACCGTATTTGTGCTGGATGTGGCACAATTTTATAAGCTGTAAGACGCAAGGAAGGGCACTATGAATTTCTCCTCTTTTCCGACAAATGCGCATACCTGTGCGCAGCTCTCCCGCCTGATGGAGGCGGGGCGCTTTCCGCACGCGGCTTTGCTGGAGGGCGGCTCTGCCGGGGAGCGTAAGGCGCTGGCCTGGTTAGTTGCGCAGGCACTGGTTTGCACTGCATCAAAGGGCCGCCCCTGCGGCAAGTGCGCAGCGTGCCGAAAGGCTGCTGCGCAGGCCCACCCGGATATCTGGGAGGCAGAGGGTGGGGAGGCCGCCCGCTCGTTTCATATTGAAACGGTGCGCGCCATCCGGGAGGATACCGCTGTTTTGCCCAACGAGGCGGAGCGTAAGATCTACCTTTTGCTCAATGCCCAGTCCATGTCCGCACAGGCGCAGAACGCATTGCTGAAGGTGCTGGAAGAGCCGCCTGCCTATGCGTTTTTCCTGCTTGCCTGCGATTCCAAAACCAAGCTGCTGCCCACGATCCTTTCCCGCGTAGCGGTTTTTCCGCTGGAGGCCTCGGGGCAGGAGCTTTCCGCTCCCACAGGGAAAAAGGAGCAGAAGATAAACGAGCTCTCCGCCCAGATGGCCCGCGCAGTCGCGGCGCCCGCTGAGTTTCCCTTGCTCGCCCTGACGGGCAAGCTGGAAAAGGATAAGGATCTCACCGCCGCATGCCTTGCGCGCATGGCGCTGCTCTTTCGCGAAGCGCTGCGCGTCAGCTGCGGGGTAGCGTCATCACAGGAGGATGCCCGCTACCTGGCCGGCGCTCTCACGCAGGAGCGGCTGCTGGCGGTGATGGAGGCAATCGACGCGCTCAGCCTCAGCCTGCTGCGCAACGCAAACCAAAACCTGCTTCTCACCCGGCTGTGCAGCACGCTGCGGCGTGCTGCAGGGAAATAACGCACACGGGGCGAGAAACGATCGTATATAACGGAGGATTTGAGATATATGGCCGAAATTGTGGGCGTCCGCTTTCAGGGCGCCGGTAAGGTTTATTATTTTGACCCAGATGGCAAGCCCTTCTCCAAGGGGGATCCGGTGATTGTGGAAACAGCGCGCGGCATTGAATGCGGCGAAGTGGCAATGGATAACCGCGAGGTGCCAGATGACCAGATCGTCAAGCCGCTGAAAATAATTATCCGTGCCGCCACACCTGACGATTTAAAGGTAGTGGAGGAGAATCACGCCAGAGAAAAGGAAGCTTACCGCATCTGTGTGCAGAAAATCGCCGCCCACAAGCTGGAGATGAAGCTTGTGGATGTGGAATATACCTTTGACCGCAGCAAAATCCTGTTTTATTTCACAGCGGATGGTCGCGTGGATTTCCGTGAACTGGTCAAGGATTTGGCGGGCGTTTTCCGCACACGCATTGAGCTGCGGCAAATCGGTGTGCGGGATGAATCCAAGCTGCTCGGCGGCCTAGGTATCTGTGGCCGGCCCTTCTGCTGCAGCACCTTCCTGGGGGATTTTCAATCCGTTTCGATTAAAATGGCGAAGGAGCAGGGTATCTCGCTGAATCCAGTGAAGATCAGCGGCACCTGCGGCAGGCTGATGTGCTGCTTGAAATATGAGCAGAATGCCTATGAGCACCTGCTGCGCGTCACGCCGAGAAATGGCACAGCGGTGGATACCAAGGAGGGGCGCGGCGTGGTGGTGGATTCGAACCTCCTGACCGGCATGCTGAAAATCCGACTCAACAAAAAGCCGGATGCCGCCCCGATCTCCGTGCATCGCAGGGAGGTCCGCATTGTGAAGGATACACAGACCCGCGCCAAGGAGGAAGCCGCCGAAGCGCCGGAAAGTGAAAGTTGATCGTGCATAAAAGCCTCCGTGTACAACCGGACATTGCCGCCGGATTTACGGCCACGGCGCATGCTGGCTGCATCCCCAGGCTAAGACGATAGCCAGCCGTTGCCCTGCGGCCTTGCCATCTCGTGTTTGGGGCCCTTCGCGATGCTTCACCGTTTTCGGCCCAGGGCTGTGCTCTCTGGTAAGGCAGACAAAGGCGCTGCCTTCCATGCTCCGAAAGGCAAGGAAGCGGACGTGACCAAGGGCATACCATATGCTGAAAATCGATGTTTCCCCCCCCTTCATACGGATGCAGCTGGCGGCAAAAGGTAGAGAAGCTTGAGTCTCCTCGCTCCGTTTGCCGTGCGCCTATGCGTCGCCTGCGAAAAATATCCGAAGCGGCTATCAGGGTAAAAATGCAAACGACTATCTCCTGGAGGCATCCGATGTGTTTCCGCTACAGGGCCACAAAAACAGCCTGCTACCTGATGCCGCCGCTTATTTCCTTTGGATATTTTTCTTGTAGGCTTTTTATCTTTTCGTATAGAACTTTAAAAAAGCAGCCAGAGACTGAATTTCGTCTCTGGCTGCCTCACAATTTTCCTTTTTGCCCGGCTAAGAAAGCCTCTTCCTTCTGCGGCTTTTTATATAAAGACATGGTTGCGTCCCCGCGGCTTAAACTCTTGCCGGGCCGCCTAACAATGTACTTTTGGCACCCCCAGTAGGAATCGAACCTACAACTAGCCCTTAGGAGGGGCTTGTTATATCCATTTAACTATGGAGGCATGTGTTGGACAACGATAAAATGATAGCAAAAAAACAGACGGATGTCAACGAGCAAAATTCTTGAATTATGAATCCACTATAATTATCTATGCATTCCAAAGTTAAATAAAAGGCTTCATTTAACTTTCATATAACCCAGATATCGGTTACCATTTTGTTCTCTCTACATTTTATATATACAGAAAGCCGCCTTTTTTAGGCGGCTTTCGATTATGGCGTTCTTTTGTCGGTTATTTCAAATTCGTCCAAGTAATCGTGGTGTCTGCATTACCATTACCGGACAAGCCTTTGATAATACTGTACTGAATGTTATCCAGCTGCGCCGTATAATGAAGCGCATAAACTGCTTTTACCAGCTTACCACTTGCCGCGTCAATTGTAGCGGTAATGGTAATCGGATCATAATTAGCAGAAACAGTAGCGCTTGCGCCCTCGTTTTGAAGAGCTTTTACAACATCATTCGGGCCTTTGAAATCCTTCGTAAACTTGGTTAACGCATTGTTAGCGGTTGTTTCTGGATTTTTGCAGCCATTCACTTTAAGCGTAACAACATAATTATTGCCGCTCTTCGTGCAGGAAGCACTCTTTACATCGCCAGAGCCCAACGTAGACTTTTGAATGGTGCTATTGTTGTAATTCTGCGTACCAGCGCCAAGGAAGCCGCCGACCAGACCATTGATATCCAAACCAAGCATGCCAGCAAGACTACCGATGCTGCCCGCATCCACCTCATTCACCTTTGTTGTGACTGTTTTTGTGCCTTTGGATACTTTTGTAGTTGCGTCGTTAAAATATTTAATTAACGTCGCCTTATCGGCCTTCGTCATGTCAGTTCCGGTGGAAGTGCCAGAGCCAGTAGATGGCTTCGCCGTGCTCGGCTCATTAGCAGCTTGGGTATCCTTCTCGCTCTCGTCGGGAGCTGCCGTCTCGCTAGAGCCCTCCGCGCTCGGGTCGGTGTTGCTCGGGTCAGTGTTGCTCTCATCCGGCACAACAGCGTCGGTGTCGCTCTCGCCCACAACTGCGTTGGAAGGACCAGTGCTCTCCTCTTCTGCGGGATCTCCACCGCAGGCAGCCAGGGAGAAAACGAGCGCCAACGCCATCATGAGGGCAAGAAGCTTGGTCAGGTTCTTTTTCATTTTTGGTTTGCCCCTTTCTTAATTTTGCACAAACAGCCCAAGCCGCATCATTTGGCTATGTAGCTACCTGCTCTGTTTGTGCCGCCGCAAGGCACGGCATTTCTGGTTATTACTTTACAGCAAACGCGCCAAAAAGTCAATGGAAAATGATACTTTTTTGAACGAGTATTCATTGCTCCATCTGGCAAGGCACAGTGATATCTGCCAGTTATCCGACGATAATTTTCCCTTCTGGCAGAATTTCTCCGCCTTTGCCCTCGCCGCGGATTGCGAGCGCCAGCGCGGCGGAAACCGGCCCAATCCGGCCGATAAACATGGTAAGGATCGTCGCAATTTTAGAGGCTGCGCCAAATTGAAGCGTAACGCCCGCCGTCATGCCCACCGTGCCGAAGGCGGAGGCGGCTTCAAAAATTCCATCCACGCCCGACAGCTCCGGCAATGTCACTAAGATCACCGCAGCGTTCATCACCACGGCGGCCATGCCAAGGGCCGCAATGGCCATGGATTTATAAACCGTCTGCTTTGCCACACGCCGCCCCAGGATAACCGTGTCCTCCCGGCCCCGGATGACGGAAACCACCGTCATTGCCAGAACGAGGAAGGTCGTCACCTTAATTCCGCCGGCGCAGGAGCCGCTGCCCGCACCGATAATCATCAGAAAAATCATTACCACTTTGGAGAAGTCATGCAGCTTGCTCAGATCCAGGCTGGCAAAGCCCGCCGTGCGCGCGGATACGGACTGGAAGAGCGCTGCATTGATTTTTTCCAATAACGGCAGCGGTCCAAGCGTTTCCGGGTTGCTATATTCCACGATAAAAAATAGCAAGAAGCCAGTCACAATCAGTACCGCCGTCATCATCAGCATTGTTTTTGTGTGCAGCATGAGATGACGGTGCCGCCGCCAGGCCAGTAAATCCTGAAACACCATAAATCCAATGCCGCCCAGCACAATTAAAGCCATAACCGTATAAAGCACAATCACATCGCCATTATAGTGGATGAGAGAGCCAAATGGCGTTTCGTTGCCGAGAATGTCAAACCCTGCGTTGCAATAGGCAGAAACAGCGGTGAAGATGGAAACCCAGAGCCCGTGCATCCCGTATTTCGGCACAAAGCGGGTAGCCAGCAGCACCGCGCCAAGGGATTCGATGATCAACGTTGTAGCAATGATGATGCGCAGCAGCGATTTGATGTTGTGCAGGGAGCTGGCGTTCGTGTTTTCCTGCGCGAGCCGCAGCGTGCGCAGGCCGAGCTTTTTCCGCAGGGAAAACATAAAGAAATTTGTCAGCGTCAGGATGCCGATGCCGCCCACCTCAATCAGCAGCAGCAGCACAGCCTGGCCGAAAAAGGTAAACTGTGTGTATGGATCCACCAGTGTCAGTCCCGTCACGCAGGTGGCGGAGGTCGCCGTAAACAATGCCGTCAATGGGTGCAGCATCCGCCCGTCTCTGGATGCGGCCGGGAGCATCAGCAGCAGGGTGCCCACCAGGATAACCCCCAGAAAGCTCGCGGCAATCACACGCGCCGGAGAAAAGGGCCGCACCTGCCGGTGTTCTCTGTCTCGTTTCAAAACTAACACCTTCCTACCCCATGAAAAAGAGCCACCTTTTCGGAGCCCTTGAAAATCATCCTAAATCCTAATACACAATGCAAAAAAAGACAAGGGGTTCGTTTGCTTTTCTTCTATTTTTCTGAAGTATGGCGTGCAATATGCGATTTTTAACAAAACTCTATGCTCCATAAGGGTCTTTTTCTATTTTATCAGGCGAAAACCTCCGCTGCGCCGCTTGCGGAAAAAGCTGGATTTGAGTATAATAAACCTTAGTCCTGTTCCAATGAGGAACTGATCCCAATGGATGTGAACATCGAAAGGAGTCACGGATTATGAACTATTCCCACGAAGTGGAAAAAATGTGCCCAGTTGCTAAGGGTCCGCATCATGGCCCTGCGCCCATTCCGGAAGAGGGGAAATGGGTAAAAGCCTATGAAATTAAGGATATCTCCGGCCTGACGCACGGCGTGGGCTGGTGCGCGCCGCAGCAGGGAGCCTGCAAGCTGACCCTCAACGTGAAGGACGGCATTGTACAAGAGGCTCTGGTGGAGACGCTTGGCTGCTCCGGCATGACGCATTCCGCCGCCATGGCCGCTGAGATCCTGCCCGGCAAAACGCTGCTTGAGTGCCTGAACACCGACCTTGTCTGCGACGCAATCAACGTTGCCATGCGCGAGCTGTTCCTGCAGATCGTATATGGCCGCAGCCAGACCGCCTTCTCTGAAAACGGCCTTCCCATCGGCGCCGGTTTGGAGGATCTCGGCAAGGGCCTGCGTTCCCAGGTTGGCACGATGTATTCCACTGGGCTGAAGGGCGTGCGCTATATGGAGATGGCCGAGGGCTATGTCATCAAAATGGCGCTGGATGCAAATGATGAGGTGATCGGCTATCAGTTTGTGAAGGTCGGCAAAATGCTGGAGGACATCCGCCATGGTGTGGATCCCAAAGAGGCCTATGAGAAGAATATCGGCACCTATGGCCGTTTTGCTGAAGCCGTGAAGTACATCGACCCGCGTGAGGAATAAGTCGTAAGGAGGACTGGAAGAATGGCTAACGATATTATGTTTGAAGGCAAAGAGAGAAGAATGCCCAAAATCGAGAAATGCCTTGCTGAATACGGCATTGCCAGCCTGGAGGACGCACGCGCCCTTTGCCTTGAAAAAGGGATCGACGTAGAGAAGATTGTCAAGGGCGTGCAGCCCATCGCTTTTGAGAATGCCGTTTGGGCTTATACGCTGGGCGTTGCCATCGCGCTGAAAACCGGCGTGAAAGAGGCAAGCGAGGCCGCAGCCACCATCGGCAAGGGCCTGCAGGCATTCTGCATCCCCGGCTCTGTGGCAGAGCAGCGCAACGTTGGCCTGGGCCATGGCAACCTCGGCGCTATGCTGCTGGAGGAGAAGACCAAGTGCTTTGCGTTCCTCGCCGGCCATGAATCCTTTGCCGCAGCGGAGGGCGCAATCGGCATTGCCCGCACGGCCAACAAGGTGCGTAAGGAGCCGCTTCGCGTCATCCTCAACGGCTTGGGCAAGGATGCGGCCATGATTATCTCCCGCATCAATGGCTTTACCTATGTGAAGACGGACTATGATTTCTACACCGGTGAGTTGAAAGTGCTGGAGGAAAAGGCCTACTCTGACGGTGAGAAGGCCAAGGTGCGTTGCTATGGCGCAAACGATGTGCTTGAAGGCGTTGCCATCATGAAGGCGGAGGGCGTCGATGTTTCGATCACCGGCAACTCCACCAACCCGACGCGCTTCCAGCATCTTGTGGCCGGCACTTATAAAAAGTGGGCGATGGAGAACGGCGTGAAGTACTTCTCTGTGGCTTCCGGCGGCGGCACAGGCCGCACCCTGCACCCGGATAATATGGCCGCTGGCCCCGCCTCCTACGGCTTGACGGATTCCATGGGCCGTATGCATGGCGACGCACAGTTCGCCGGCTCCTCCTCTGTGCCTGCACATGTGGAGATGATGGGCCTGATCGGCATGGGCAACAACCCGATGGTTGGCGCCACCGTGGCCTGCGCTGTGGCTGTTGCGGAGAGCTACTCTGCCTGATCGGTTTTTAATATCAGCGAATAGAATTGCCCCGGCTTCCCTCTTCGGAGGGAAGCCGGGGCGTTTTTGCTGGAGTTTGAATTGGAGAGAGAAATGGAAGGCTTAGATGCGACGGCCTCTAAGCCCACCCCCTCAGCGGTTGGAAGATAAAAATTTTCTTTGCCAAAACGCTTCCTGCCGCTGCCTCTGGGGAGAAACCCTTTTGGCTCCCGCGCCTAACCTCTCGTGCCCACGATCCGGAATCCAACTTACCAGAGGGAGTCCTCCGCCAGGATGCGGTGGAAAACGCCGTCCAGCACATTGGTTAGCGTATCCTCCGCGCGGTCATTCATCTCACGGTATTGCTCCACCGCAGCGTCATCCGCATCGTCGGATATTTTCCGCAGGCAGAGGAATGGCACGCCGCTTTTATAGCACACGGAAGCAATGGCGGCGGTTTCCATATCAAAGGCGTTGATGTGGAAGCGCTCCCGGTAAAGCTGCTTTGTCGCCGGGTCTGTTAGGAAAAAATCGCCGGTGCCAAGCTGGCCCTCCTTGATCCCCTCATGGGCTAACGCAAAGCGCAGCAGCGTTTCATCAGCATGGTAGAGCCACTCCTGACCCGGCTTTTGGCCGGCAGGCAGGCCGATTGCGCTCAGGTCAAAATCACACTCCACATGCGTTGTGCCCGCCACCAGATCGCCCCGCCGGAAGCCCGCTACCGCGCCGGAAAGTCCGACGTTTACAATCATCTGCGCGCCGTCATCCGCAATCAAAAAGGAGGCGGCGCTCGCTGCGTTCACCTTGCCGATGCCGCATTGCACCGCGTGGATTTCCAGCCTGCGCTCCCCCTGGCTCAATTGCGTAACAAGCGCGGTGTTTCCCCTTTTATCCATTGTGCGGCAGCCCAACTGCTGCGCATATGCGAGAAAGGGCGCATACTCCATCTCATCAGCAAACACAGCGCCAATGCATATCGTTTCCACAGCCTGATCCATCCCTTCCTTAAAATCATCTGTTTTATTATAGGGGAAGCGGGAGGAGAAATCAATCGCCAGGCGCACAGCAGGAATTTTTTCTTTACGGGATATGATCAGAAATACGCGCCTTCTTTCAAACGAAAAAAGACCCGAACCCTAAATTTGCGCAGATGGGAGGATGCCGCCTCAGTCGCTAAAGCGCGGGGAGGGGCATAGACTGTAAACGGGGAGAACAACAAGCGCCTGTGCGCAGCCGGTGGCGGTGCTTCCGCCCACAGGGGAGCCGGCAGCGGCCGAGAGGAACATGGGCGCATCAAATCATAGATCGCCCCGCCGCTGCCTAGGCAGCGGCAAAACAAAAGCGCTGCGGAAGGTTTAACACACTTTCCGCAGCGCTCTATGGCCGCGAGGGGGTTATTCCTCCATCTGTTTCCCCAGGAAGGAGGCCGCAACCTGCATCAGCTTGATCTCTGTCTGGGTGGGGGCGGCGGCATTCTCCGCGAGCAGAAGAACGACCGCGCCGGACACATCGCCCGAGCCAATGATGGGGCAGGCAATGCCCGCCATGCGCTCCAACCCTTCTACCGGGCGCAGCGTTTCGCCGGAGCCGGAATAAATAAAGCTACTTCTTTTCTCCATCAGCATTTCCAGGTTGGCGGAGATACGCCGGTCCACCGCCTCCCGCTTGGGCATGCCCGCACAGGCAATCACATGATCCCTGTCACAGATGAGGACGGGCAGGTTTGTGCTGCGGGAAAGCACCTCTGCATATTGCCCCGTAAAGGAAGAAAGCTCCCCAATGGGGGAATACTTTTTAAAAATCACTTCGCCGTCTGCCTCTGTATATATTTCAAGCGGATCGCCCTCGCGAATCCGCATAGTGCGGCGGATTTCTTTTGGGATGACTACGCGCCCCAAGTCATCGATTCTTCGTACAATTCCAGTGGCTTTCATGAACAGATAACGCCTCCATTATTTTTTCATTGACCGCCGGGAGGAGCCCGGGTAAATTGGGATTTCAAACAGGGTGAAAGCTCTCATTCTATGCTGGTGAAAGCAAAAATAGTATCTGCCCTGTGGAAATTTTTATACCCTTCTTCCGTGAAAAACCAATGTGGAATGTTTTACTTGTATTGGAAAAGTTCGCTGAAAACTGCCCAGTCGAGCAGCTGTTTTTCCCCGCCTGGGCAACTGGTGCGTCCGGCGTGTATCCCCCCTGCGTTTTCCTTTCTCTTTTTGCGTCCCGCTACCTGCCCACACCCCGCCAGCGTGCAAAGGCGCCCGCTGCGCGCGGCAAGCTTGGCCGGCTAAAATGCTTTTGACCGATAGAGATGGCTCCGTACGCACCCAAAAGCAATATGGAATAACCCACAGCCTCTCCGTGCAGAAACAGCACTGCATGCATGCAAAGGGGCTGTGGGCTTATGCTCTTGTTTTAGCTGCTCTGGCCGCTGTAATTCGTGCGCAAAAATCAGATTGGCTTTTTATCCCTTCGCGCCGCGCAGGATACGCGCAAGCTCCTTTGGCTTCGGCGGCTTGCCATACATCAGCACCCCCACGCGGTAAATCCCCGCCGCGAGGAAACCAATCCCGATAATCGAAGCGATCAGAATCACGATAGAAAGGATGATTTGAGCCGCAGCCACCTCGCTCATCGCGATGCGGGCAAACATAGCCATCGGTGAGGTGAACGGCACAAAGGAGAGCACCTTCATCAGCGTACTATCCACATTCCCGCTGACCATGGAGAAGAGCGTCGCCATAAAGGAGGCAACAAAGATCAGCATGACCGGCATGACCAGAGTATTGACATCCTCCATCCGGCTGGCAAGCGACGCGAGCGCGCCAAAGAGGAACGCATAGAGGAAATACCCCGCCACAAAAAACAGGAGCGTGTAGAGCACCAGCTCAAGCGGCATATCAAACAGAGAGGTGATTACTGAGCCGCTGTCCCAATAGCTGCGGTTGAGGTTAAAGAACAGGAATGCGGAGCCCACAATCAGCACGAGCTGTACCAGCCCCGCAAGCCCTGTGCCGAACACCTTGCCAAACATGAGGCTACCCGGCTTCGCGGAAGTGATCAGCAACTCCATCGCCTTGGAGCTTTTCTCTGTGACCACGCTCTGTGCAACAAACTGGCCATACATCAAAATTGTCATATACAGGGCAAACATCAGGATAAAGGTGTAGAAATAGCTCTTCATTTGATCCTTGCCGGTGGTGACCGTCTCCCCCTCCGCCTTTGCGGAAAGCAGCTGCTGCGATTGCTGCGCCGTGAGGCCGAGCTGCTGCATCGTCTCCGCTTGATATTTGGAAACAATCAACTCATCAAGCATGAGGGAGACCGTATCCGTCATGCTGATATTGCCCACAATATATTGGTATTTCAACGGAGCCTGCAGGATCAGGGCAAAACGGTAACCGCCTTGCTCCACCTCTGCCTTGAGCGCAGCCTCATCCGCATTTGCCAGCTCCCATTCATACTGCGGAAGGGCGGCGGAGAAGAAGGCAAGGCTCGCCTGCGCATCCGCGCCAGATGCGTCCGCCAGCGCCACAAGCTCGCGCTCCTGTCTGGGGTCCTCTACCGGGGCGCTGGCGCCAAAGGCTTCTCGAATGCGGGGAAAAAACAGCACACCGCCGAGCAAGAGGATTGCCAACAGTGTAATAGCGATGAATACTTTGTTTTTGGCATAATTTTTAAATTCAAACCGAAATACCGCAAAAAACTGCCTCATACCGCTCCCTCCGTGAAGTTAACAAAAATATCGTTGAGGGATGGCTCATAAACGCGAAAGCCGTCGATATCAAAGCCCTGGCCCGTCAGCGCGGCTAGAAACGCATCCTTCCTGCCGCTGTCTGCAAGGGTCACCACGAGCTCGCCCTCCTCCTGCTGCGTCTGCGTGACCACCTCCGCCGGCAGCTGCTCTGCCCACCGCTGCACGTTCTCCAGCTGCTGGGTAGAGATCACCAGCCGGTTCCGCTCATAGCCACGCTTGATCTCGCGGATATTGCCGGAGAGGACGATCTTCCCCTGGCTGAGGATCGCAATCTCATTGCAGAACGCCTCCACATAATTCATCTGATGACTGGAGAAAAGCACGAGCTTCCCCTGCTGGATGCACTCCTTTACGAGCTCCTCCAGAAGCATTGCATTCACCGGGTCAAGGCCGGAAAACGGCTCGTCGAGGATAACAATCTGCGGGTTGCAGATGAGTGTTGCAACCAGCTGGATCTTCTGCTGGTTACCCTTGGAGAGCGTATCCAGCTTTTTGCCAGCGTATTCGCCCATGCCGAGCCGGTCCAGCAATCGCAGCGCATCCTTTTTTGCCTGGCGGGCAGGCACACCCTGTAGCGCTGCAAAGTAGAGCAGCTGCTCCAGAATCACCTTTTTGGGATACAGGCCACGCTCCTCCGGCAGGTAGCCGATTTTCACCCGGTTGGTATCCAGAGGCTTGCCATCCAGCAGCACCTGCCCGCTGTCAGGGTGAAAAACCTGCATGATAATGCGGATCATCGTCGTTTTGCCGGCGCCGTTGCGCCCGAGCAGGCCAAGCGCGCGCCCACTCTCAACGCTCAGGTCGATCCCCTTGAGCACCTGTTTCTCGCCAAAGCTTTTGGTAATTTGCTCAGTGGTCAGCCGCATAGAATCACTCCTTTCACAGGCAGTGTAAAACTGCCTTTCTAATAGAATTATTTTTCAATGGGTTTAGTATAGAAAACTTCATCCACTCCGTCAAGCCTTTTCTCCTGCCATTTTGATCATAGCCTGCGCCTGTAATAGACAAGCGAAACCAGCAAAACAGCAAGGAAAAAGAGAAAAACGGCCAAAAGCGTCAAGCCAACGGCGCTGCTGAAAAACATCGCTGTCAGCATAGCAGGCGGAAGCACCAGGAAAAACGCCCATCCAACGGCAGAAAACGCTTTTCGGCTAATCAGCTGCGTGCGTTCATCCATCTCCTCTACATAAGCTTTTTTGAGTTTTACCGGGTTTCGGCAGGTGAGAATTGTGCTGATCAAAGAGACAAAGCTGCACACCAGCAACGACAGCACCATGCCCGCCTGAAACCCGCTGCCGAAATCGCTCAAAGGTCGCTGGGGAAATGGACTCCATGCAAACCGGAAGAGCAGCATGCTCACAGCGGAGAGAATAGACGGAACCCATACGAGGATTCCCCTGAAAATCATCGTTTTTCTGTATGATTTCAGCTGGTTCGTGTTGATTCTTTCCATAGCTTCATTCCTCCTCAAAAATAAATAAATCCTCAATCGCACATCCAAAATAGCGTGCCAGCCGAAACGCCAGCGGGAGGGACGCGGTATACTTTCCCACCTCCAGGGAGGTGATTGTCTGCCGCGATACGCCGACCGCCTGCGCAAGCTCCTCCTGAGAGAGCCTGCGTTCCTTACGGAGTGCGGCGATATGATTCTCCAAACCCTCTGCCTCCTTTTAATGTAAAGTTAACTTTGCAAATTTAGTATAGCTTGCTTTGCATTTTTTGTCAAGTATACTTTGCAAATTATTTTAGCTCTGCTTTCGCCATATAAAAACACCGCAGAATGGAGCGTTCCATTCTGCGGTGATAAGTCCCTTTCTCCTTTTGGCGGCAAGGCATTTCCTTACGGCAGTTTTTCAACCGGCACCCAA
Source organism: uncultured bacterium (assembly GCA_949283655.1). Taxonomy (GTDB): domain Bacteria; phylum Bacillota; class Clostridia; order Oscillospirales; family Acutalibacteraceae; genus Fimivicinus. Next base: position 13,273 of record CASDTH010000029.1, on the reverse strand, counting down.
AGCTCATAATACCTGTTTGCCTGGCGCAGGCTGTGGTCCGTCCACAGGTGTAGCACCTCTATGGCCAAATCTCCTTTTTGCCGGTAGCCCGAGGAGGGCAGCCAGGAGTCAAACGCCAATGCAAACAGCTTGGGGATCTCCTCCCACGCAAGCCCGCCGCGTTTTGTCCGAAACGCCGCATAAGTACCTGCCGGTAAGCGCTGTTTTTCCAGCCGTCCGTTTTGCGTCTCCTTTTTTTCGCGGGCAATCATGTAGTTTCCATCCCGCCATATACCGTACCACGCGCCGTCATAGGCCGTGTTCCCGGGCTGATTCCATTCCCCCTCACAAATTTGCCCGGGCACATTCTCACAATCTCGGTCCCACATGATGTGGCGGAGCGCTTCCCTCGTTGGATAGCCCTGCCCGTCAAACCGCTTTGGCACTCCAAAGACCTCTACTCCAGGGCTCTCCAGCATTCTGCAATTCATTTCCACTGCCCCTTTCACCATAATGTGGAACGAAACGGGGGGATACACTTTCAGCCAGCCACCGTTTTTGCGATAAGCTGCGGGTGTGGCCCCATGCTGCTTTGCAAACGCTCTGGAAAAGGCATCTGCGCTGTCGTAGCCGTATTTGACCGCTATGTCAATTACGCGAAGCGTGCTCTCCCTCAGCTCCTGCGCTGCAAGGGTCAGGCGGCGGCGCCGTATATATTGGCTCAGCGTCATACCGGTCATATAGCTGAAAAACCGCAGAAAGCTATCCTCTGTCACACACGCAATGCCTGCCGCCTTGCCGGGGTCGCACTCTGTGCACAGATTCCGCTCAATATATGCAATGGCAGCATTCCAATGCTCAAGCATCTCCATCTGTTTCACCTCCAGCCCCAGTATCGCATAAACATAACGGTGATCTCCCGGCTTTTTCCGGGCAAAAATTGCCGCCGTTTTAAAATGCCGCCACAGAATGGAGCTTGCCATTCTGTGGCGGCATCAATCATTTCAGAACGAGCGCACTGAGGCGATTAGCGGTAAAGCGGCCCATAGGCTGCGCAGGCCCTGTAATCCGCCCCCTCCAGATCCTTCGTGCCAAAGGCCGCCCAGGCGTGCGGGCGGTAGAGGTCGTCATCCGCCACATTGTGCAGCGCAACCGGAATACGCAGCATGCTGGCAAGGGTAATCAAATCCTTACCGATGTGCCCATAGGTCAGGGAGCCATGGTTGGCGCCCCAGTTTGCCATCACGGAATACACATCCTTAAACGCGCCCTTGCCGGTCAGGCGGGGCACAAACCAGGTGGTCGGCCAGGTGGGGTCCGTGCGCTTATCCAGAATGTCATGGATCTCGTCCGGCAGGGTGACGGTGTAGCCCTCCGCGAGCTGAAGCACCGGCCCGATGCCCTTGATGAGATTCACGCGGATCATCGTCACCGGCATCTCCGCCTGCGTTTTAAAGTGGGAGGAGAATCCGCCGCCGCGGAAATAGCCCAGGTCGGCCGGGCACCAGTCAGTCGCCGCAGTCATGGCCTCAATGTCCGCATCCGTCACATCCCACCACTTTTTGATGAGTTTTTTGCCCGACGCATCCTGGCAGACGCCGGTTGCGTCAAGCGCTGCCGCGCCGGAATTGATAAGATGGATAAAGCCACCCGCCGCCGGGCCCTCCGGCGTTTTGCCGGTCACGCGCTGCACGGCCTCCGGGCTCCAATAGGTACGCACATCCGCAAACACGCTGGCCGTTCCGGTCAGCAGCTTGCCGAAGAGCATCGCAAGGCCGTTTAACCCGTCGTTTTCGGTCGCAAAGGTGATGGGCTCCTTTTTGCCATTCCAGTCAAAGCTGGAGTTGAGCATTGCCTCGGTAAAATCGCCGTTGGGCATGAAATCCGTCCACATCCGCTGGCCCTGGAAGCCGCCGAGGATCGCATTGCGCCCAAGTGCCTCCTCATGGCGGCCGATATCGTTGAGCTTCTCATTGCCAAAGAGGATGTCGCGGCAAATGAGCGTCATCTTCACAACGAAATCCCACTCGTATTCCTTGCGCTCCCGGTCATGGGGGTTGGCGTTTTTATCAAAGCCCTCCCTGCAGTGCGCACGCGTCCAGGCATAGGCTTTTTCAAATTCTTCCTTATCATAGATATCCAGCTGATAGCGGCGCTGCACCTCAGACATATCCACCCATTCCGCGCGGATGCCGAGGTACTCCTGCAAAAATTGCGCGTCGCAGTTGGAGCCGGCGATGCCCATCGCCACCGCGCCGATGCCCACATAGGCCTTGTTGCGCATCTGGCCCACCGCCGCCGCACAGCGTGCAAAGCGGAGGATTTTTTCCGCCACATCTGCGGGGATGGTGTTGTCATCCACATCCTGCACATCGTGCCCATAGATCGAAAAAGCGGGCAGGCCACGCTGCGCATGGGCTGCCATCGCCGCAGCGAGATACACCGCGCCGGGGCGCTCCGTGCCGTTAAAACCCCAGACGGCCTTGATGGTCAGCGGGTCAAGGTCCATCGTCTCGCTGCCGTAGCACCAGCAGGGGGTGACGGAGAGCGTAGCGCACACATTCTGCGTTGCGAAGAATTCCGCGCACTTTGCCGCCTCCGCGCCGCCGCCAATTGTGCAGGGGGAGATCACGCATTCGACCGGCGTGCCGTCGGTGTAAAACACATTCTCTTCAATCAGCTTTTTGGAGGCCTGCGCCATTGCCATGGTTTTCCCCTCCAGGCCCTCGCGCACGCCGCCCCAGCGGCCGTCAATAATTGGCCGGATTCCGATTTTTGCCTTTGCCATGTTCAGCATCTCCCTTTCAAATTGATAAATTATATCATATATTGCATGAATTGCTGATAAGCGCTATCCCAACGCTCCGTATCCTTTGGCTCATAACGTGCGGGCATTTCGCTCTGCGCAATGATCTGCCTGGCCTGGCGGATGCTTTTGATTGCGCCGCAGGCGATTAGCTGCACAGCAAGGTTGCCCAGCACCGTTGCCTCCACCGGCCCTGCAAGCACGGGCATGCCGCAGGCGTCCGCCGTCATCTGGCAGAGCAGGCGGTCCTTTGTCCCTCCGCCGACCACGTGCAGCTCCCGGTATTCCCGGCCGGTGCAGCTGCGGATTTTCTCGGCGGTCAGCCGGTATTTCAGCGCGAGGCTCTCATAAATGCAGCGCACGATTTCGCCCACCGTCTGTGGGATGCGCTGCCCTGTTTTTTCACAAAACGCCTGTATGCGGCGGGGGATATCGCCCTGCGGCACAAACTCCGGCGCATCCGGGTCAATAAAGCTCTGGAAGGGCGGGGCTTCCAGCGCCAGCCGCTCCAGCTCGGCAAAGCTGTACTCTGCGCCCTCTCGCCGCCATTGACGGCGGCTCTCCTGAATGAGCCACAGGCCGATGATATTTTTCAGAAACGTGGCCGTGCCCTCCACACCGCGCTCATTGGTGATATTCAGGGCAGCGGAGGTTTCGTTGATGAGCGGCTGCTCCAGCTCCGTGCCGAACAGTGACCACGTGCCGCAGCTAATGAAGAGGAAATCCTTCTTTTGCGTGGGGATAGCGGCAACGGCGCTCTGCGTATCGTGCGAGGCAGCCGCCACAACCTGTGCGGGGGGTATCCCCAGCTCCTCACAAATGGATTCCTCCAGCGTGCCGACGGCGGCGCCCGGCAGGAGGATGGGGGTAAACAGCCGCTCCGGCAGCCCGAGGCGGGCGAGCACCTCCTTTGACCAGCCGGTTGTTTTCGCATCCATCAGCTGCGAGGTGGAGGCAATGGTCAGCTCCGTTTTCTTTTCGCCTGTCAGCAGGTAATTAAAAAGATCGGGCATAAACAGCAGCGTCTGCGCCCGCTCGAGCAGGGATGGGCGCTGCTTTTTCAGCGCCATGAGCTGAAAAACTGTGTTGAGCTCCATGAACTGAATCCCCGTCAGCCGGTAAAACTCCTCCTGTGGGATTTTTTGAAAGCTTTCCTCAACCAGCCCCTTCGTGCGCTGGTCACGGTAGTGAACGGGGTTTTCCAGCAGGCAGCCATCCGCATCCAGCAGGCCGAAATCCACGCCCCAAGTGTCGATAGCCACGGTGTCAAAGCCGCCGCGCTGCTTTGCCTGGAGCAGGCCCTGCTTGATCTCATAAAACTGGCGCGGCAAATCCCAATACAACGTCCCGCGCATTGCAACAGGGTCGTTGGAGAAGCGGTGCACCTCCTCCATTTGGATGCGCTCGCCGTCAAACGCGCCGAGGATGGCGCGCCCGCTCGATGCGCCGAAATCAAAGGCCAGCGCGCGTGTTTTGCGCTGCATACAATCCCCCCTTATTCTGTGACGACGCCCTTTTTGAGAATGAGATTAGCATAGAGAGCGGTTTCCCCCGTGGCAACAATGGCGTAGGCCTTTCTTGCGCGTTCATAAAAAGCGAACCGTTCCATCTTTTCTGTTTGCACATTGTTCTGGTGCGCGTCCAGAATGGCGCGGTATTTCTCCCAGATCACCGGGCGGGGGTCGCCCTGCGTCGTCTCCATCAGGGCGACGGGCGCCTCCACATAAGTATCTAGCGGCATGAGCGTCAGGATTGCGTCCAGCAGCTCCGGCACGCCGTGCCCGTCGCAGCGGACCAAGCGCTGCGCATTGCTCGCAGCGGGGAAATTCCCGTCCCCCAGGACGAGCTCGTCCCCATGGCCCATCTCCATCAAAATTTTCAACAGCTCCGGGGGTAAAATGCTTGGTATTCCCTTTAACATGGAACAATTTCCTTTCTTATTAAGATGCTTATCGCTCGCGGCGCGGCGGCATTTCGCTTTCTACTGCAAAAGCCGAGTTATGCTTCCTCTCGTGCCTGGTGCGAAGCCCTCCCGGCTCCTGCGGTGCCGGCCTCTGGGCCGCAAAATGCCGTTTTATTTTTCCTCCCGGTAATGCTTAAAGCCCGGGTGCCGGCCTGTGATGCCGTACCCTTCCCGCATGGAGCACAGCCGGTCAATATTCTCGCGGGAGATTTCCCGCTCGCCGCCGAGCAGATGCGCAACCAGGCTGATTTTTGCGTTGAGCTCCAGCGTCTCCATCCGGTAATAGGCGGTGATGAGGTCGCAGCCGACCGTCAGCGCGCCGTGGTTCATCAGCAGCAGCGCGTCATGCTCCTGTAAATAGGGGGCGATGGCCTCCGGCACCTCATAGGTGGAGGGCGTGCCATATGGCGTCACAGGCACGCTGCCGAGCGTCAGCACCGTTTCTATCATGTTATAGCGATCCATATCCAGGTGCGCCACCGCAAAACCGGTCGCCGTCGGCGGATGGGCATGGACGACCGCGCCTACATCCGCACGCTCCTGGTAGCAGCGCAGGTGCATCTTGATCTCAGAGGATGGGCGGTAGCCCTCCTGCCCCTCCAGCACCTCGCCCTGCGCATTGATGCGCACAAGCTTTTCCGGCGTGATAAAGCTTTTGCTGATGCCAGTTGGCGTAGCAAAGAAGGTGCCATCCTCCAGCTTGACGGACACATTGCCGTCGTTCGCGGCCACCCAGCCGAGCTGCCACATCTTGTGGCAGACATCGCAGATTTGTTCCTTGAGTTCCGTTTCATTCATCAAAAAATCCCCCTTATCGTCTGCGGGCGAAACGCCCGAATATTACCCCTGCCAGCAGAAGGTCATGGTCGCCTGTGCAGGCACGGTGGCGGAAAACGTCTCCTCTCCATAGGCGACGCAGACGGTTTTTTCTGTGTTGTTATTGTTGATCAGCACCATGGCGACTGTGCCATCCGGATTGCGGAAGACGGCGTTATTCATCCCGTTGATGGTGGAGTCGCTCATCAGGCGGACGGCTCCGGGCCGGATGAATTTGCTGAAATGGCCAAGCGCATAATAATCCAGGTTATAGGTAACCTGCTTTGTCTGCTGGTTGACGGTTACAACCCCGCGGCAGGTGCTCCGCTCCGAGGTCGGGAGCACAGGGCCATTATTCTCATCCAGCGCCAGATTCCACAGCACAAAGATGCGCGAATGGTTGCGCAGCGCCTGAATCCCCATGCCAACCGTGCTGGGGAAGCCGCCGGAGAAGCTGCCGCCATCCACCCATTCGCCACCGGAATCCTCGGTAAAATAAATCTCCTTCTCCGGGAACAGGCTTTGAATCAGCGATTGCGTGGTGGGGCTGCCCCCATACACATGCCAGGCAGAGCCGCTGACATAGCGCCCTGCGCAGGAAAGCACTGTTTTTGCATAAGCAGCGTTATCCCAGTTGTGGTCATAGCAGAGGATTTTTGTAGAAATCCCCGCCTGCTCAAAGGCCGGGCCAAGGTGATTGTTGATAAAATCCACCTGCTGCACAGCGCTCATCTTCATGCCAGGGTAGGTCTCCGGCGCATAGTTCGGCTCATTTTGAATGGTGACGGCATAAATCGGGATGCCTTCCCGCTCATATGCCTCAATAAATTTTACAAAATAACGGGCGTAAGCATCATAGCAGGAGGGGCGCAGGATTCCGCCCTTGCTGCCTATCAGGCTCTGCCCTGTTTTCATCCAGGCAGGCGGGCTCCAGGGCGTTGCCATAACCGTAAGCTCCGGGTTCAGTGCCTTTGCCTGCCGGAGCAGGGGCAGGATATCCTCCTGATCATGCGCAATCGAAAAATTTTCCAGAGCATAGTCGCTTTCCCACGCAGGCATGTCGTCATAGGTATAGGCCTCCCGCGCAAAATCGCTCGCCCCCATCGGCTGGCGCATAAAGGAGAGGCCAATCCCCTCCTCCCGGCTGAAGAGCGCGCGCATAAGCGCGCCGCGCGCTGGCCCCTCCAGAACCTGATGGATCAGGTATGCGGAGGAATCCGTAATGGACGCACCGAACCCAGCAATGGACTGCCCGGTCTGAGCGGGATAAATCTGAATCCGCTCACCGGCATCCCCACCCGGCTGCACAACGCCCTGCGGCTCCAAAAGATGCGCCTGGTCGTTGGTGGTAAGCACTGCGGAGATATCAGACCTAATTTGATAGGTAAGATCCGCCTGCGTCAGAGAATAGGCCGGCTCCTCGGGCGGCCGGATGCCAAAAATCTGATCTCCCGCCAAATTGCACAGAGAGATAACGGCCGTCAGCAGGATCGATAAAATCCTCACCACCACCGCTTGCAGCATACAGAATCGCTCCTTTCGCATCCGTGTACAAGGGAATCATCGCCGTCAGGGCGTGCCCAAACGCACGCTGGGCGGTCTCAGGCCCGGCTGGCGGCAGGAAAGCAAGGCAGATCACACGGTCAGAGGCGCGGCTACAGCGCTGACAACCAATGTGTGCCCCTGTATACGGATTTTATCTATGATTTTTTACAAAAATCATATGTGCAAGAGCACAAAGAATATGGGAATATTATAATATATCCGATTGATTTTTACAATCCGCTGAACGGAATTTTTCCAAAGCAGGGAAACCCGCAATGCATCTTTCTCAAGTGGCTCCACAGCAAGCCTCCGCATGGGCAAGGATTATGAACAAGCACCCAGAAAGGTTTTACAAAGTGTTCATAATTGGAATGTTGACAAGGCGTAAGGCGCGATGTATAGTATATGGTAGTTAGCACTCATAGTAATTGAGTGCTAACGCTTTCAAAAAATGAATGCTCTTTTTGGAAAGAGAATGGAGGTGACCGGTAGATGGAATTGAGCGAGCGCAGGCAGCGCATTCTGGCGGCAATCGTTGAGCAGTTTATCGCCTCCGGCGATCCGGTCGGCTCCAAGGCGCTGTGCAGCTTGTTTGAAATGCAGGTTTCCTCCGCTACAATCCGTAATGAGATGGCAGCGTTGGCGGAGCTCGGGTTGATTGAGCAGCCGCACACCTCAGCAGGGCGCGTGCCCTCCCATTTGGGCTACCGGTACTATGTGGATCATCTGATGAATTGCCGCGCATTGGGCGCCCGGCAGCGGCATGCGCTGGAGGAGAGTATGGCCGCGCACTCCGGGGATCCGGAGCAGATTTTAGAGCAGGCGGGCGAGCTGCTCGCCGAAATCACCAACTGTGCGGCGGTCTTCACCACGCCGGCGGATGAATCCGCTGTAATCCGCAAGGTAGATCTGCTCCCGATGGGGGAGCGCACAATCATGCTTATGCTAGTCACCTCCAACGGCGTTGTGCGCAGCCGTGGCTGCCGGCTGCCAAGGCCAGTAACGGCTGAGCTGATTGAAAATTTCTACGCAATTACAGAGCATACGTTTCTCGGCCAACCGGTGGCAAATATCAACCTGGTGCTGATTAAACGGCTCACCCCGCTTCTGGGGGATGATGCAGCGCTGATGCAGCAAATTCTCATTGCGCTCTCCGAGCTTGCGTGGGATGCCGCGAAGGAGGAAATTTTGCTGGAAGGGCAGACAAACCTCCTGCACCACCGCGAATTAGGGGATAACGCTTATGAGCTGTTAGAGTTCCTCGGCAGCGGCGAGCCCATGAGCCAGTTGCTCGCAACAACCCCTTCTGGGCCGCTGCGGGTGATTATCGGGCGGGAAACCCCATTTCATGAGCTGGAAAATTCCAGCCTGATTGTAGCGCGCTATACGATTTCGGGCCGGCGGGGCGGCGTGCTGGGCATTATTGGTCCCACGCGCATTGATTACGCAAAGCTTATCCCGAATGTAGAGTACCTGACGAAGCTGGTCGGCCGCCTGCTTGGCGAGGCGCTGGGCGGCAGCGAGGGCTCTGGGCCAGGAGAGCCGTAGTGCAAAACACAGATAAAATCCAGGAAAGGACGGTTGATCCCATGAACACAACGCAGGGCGCTGAGCAGGAAAAACAAACTGCCGCGCAGCAGCCGGAGGAAACAGCGCCAGAGCAGGAAAAGGAAGCTTCCAAGCGCAAGGACAAAAAGGAGAAAAAGGATCAGGCCGCAAAGCTGCAGGAGCAGCTTGACGCAATGCAAAAGGAGCTGGACGCCCAGAAGGATCAATATCTGCGGCTCGCCGCAGAGTATGATAATTTCCGCAAGCGCTCACAGCGGGAGCGGGAGGCAGCGTTTAACGACTCTAAAGCGTCTGTCCTGGCGGAGATTTTGCCGGTGCTCGATAATTTTGAGCGCGCCGCGCAGAACAAGGAAGCAAGCTATGAGGATTTTCAAAAAGGGATCTCCATGACCTTCCAGCAGATGATGGATATCATGAAAAAGCTGGGGGCAGAGTCCTTCGGCGCTGCGGGGGAACCATTTGATCCCAACATCCACAATGCCGTAATGCATGTGGAGGATGAGGCGCTTGGAGAAAATCTTGTCGCAGAGGTATTCAGTAAAGGCTACAGGCTTGGCGACAGAGTTCTGCGCCATGCGATGGTCAAGGTCGCTAATTAGCACGGCAAATGAAGCATGAGGCAAATCAGCGGGCAACCGCTTGATCTGATAGATTTCAAAATCCAACCGATACATTGGGAGGCTGTTTATTATGGCAAAAGTAATTGGCATTGATTTAGGTACGACAAACTCCTGCGTAGCAGTCATTGAGGGCGGCGAGCCGGTCGTCATTCCAAACGCGGAGGGCGCGCGCACAACGCCGAGCGTTGTGGCGTTTTCCAAAACGGGTGAGCGTATGGTCGGCCAGGTTGCAAAGCGCCAGGCCATCACGAATCCGGATCGCACGGTCGCTTCCATCAAGCGGCAGATGGGCTCCGATTATCATGTGTCGATCGACGGCAAAAAATATACTCCGCAAGAAATTTCTGCAATGATCCTGCAAAAGCTGAAGACAGATGCCGAGGCTTATCTGGGCGATAAGGTAACGGAGGCTGTTATCACCGTTCCGGCCTATTTCACCGACTCTCAGCGCCAAGCCACAAAGGATGCCGGCAAGATCGCGGGCCTGGAGGTCAAGCGCATCATCAATGAGCCCACAGCTGCGGCTCTGGCCTACGGCATCGATAAGGAAACAGATCAGAAGGTAATGGTCTATGACCTTGGCGGCGGCACGTTCGATGTTTCTATCATTGAGATGGGCGACGGCGTGCAGGAAGTGCTTGCCACAGCGGGTAACAACCATTTGGGCGGCGATGATTTCGACCAGCGTGTGATCGACTGGCTGGCGGATAATTTCAAAAAGGAGCAGGGCGTTGACCTGCGCGGCGACAAAATGGCCATGCAGCGCCTGAAGGAAGCGGCGGAGAAAGCGAAGATCGAGCTCTCCGGCGTGACCACCTCCAACATCAGCCTGCCCTTCATCACAGCGGATGCCAACGGCCCGAAGCATTTGGAGGCAACGCTTACCCGCGCCAAGTTCAATGAGCTCACTGCTGACCTGGTAGAGAGCACAATGGGCCCTGTGCGCCAGGCGATGTCCGATTCCGGCCTGAAAAATAGCGAGATCGACAAAGTGCTGATGGTAGGCGGCTCCTCCCGCATTCCAGCGGTGCAGGAAGCCATCCAGAAATATATGGGTAAGGAACCCTTCAAGGGCATCAACCCCGATGAGTGCGTCGCCATCGGCGCAGCCTTGCAGGCCGGCGTACTCGGTGGCGAGGTCAAGGGCCTGCTGCTGCTTGACGTAACGCCGCTGTCGCTGGGCATTGAGACCATGGGTGGCGTCAACACCAAGATCATTGAGCGCAACTCCACCATCCCGATCAAAAAGAGCCAGATCTTCTCCACTGCAGCTGACAATCAGCCCTCCGTCGAGGTGCATGTGCTGCAGGGCGAGCGCGAGATGGCAAAGGATAATAAAACGCTCGGCGTATTCCACCTGGATGGGATTCTGCCGGCCCGCCGCGGCGTGCCGCAGATCGAGGTCACGTTTGATATCGACGCCAACGGCATCGTCCATGTTTCCGCAAAGGATTTGGGCACCGGCAAGGAGCAATCCATCTCCATCACCTCCTCGACCAATATGTCCAAAGAGGATATCGAAAAGGCCGTGAAGGAGGCTGAACGGTATGCGGAGGAGGATAAGCAGCGCCGTGAGGAGATTGACGCGCGCAACAATGCCGACCAGCTTGTATATCAGTGCGAAAAGGTGATCAGCGAGGAGGGCGATAAATTCCCCGAGGCCGATAAAAAAGAGCTTCAGGAGAAGACGGACGCCCTCAAGGAAGCCCTCAAGGGTCAGGATCTCAACCTGATCAAATCCCGCCAGGAAGAGCTGACGAAGAAATTTTATGAAATTTCCGAAACACTCTATAAGGCTGCGCAGCCGCAGGGCGGGGCACAGGATGCCGGCGCGGCAGGTGGCCAGCAGTCCGGCCCGGATGCCAATGGCTACTATGAGGCCAATTATACCGACGTCACGGATGACGATAGTAAAAAATAAAAATTGCCCTGCTTGAGCGGCGTATTGTTTCTCTGCAACCTCAGGTGGTTTTACCGCCTGAGGTTGCGGGCAGATATACTGCAAGGCTAGGCGCCGCCCGCCGGAAGGGGGCGGCGACGATGATTCTGATAAGGAAGGAGCGCCAGTGCGCTCCTTCAAGACGTTACATGACGGGGCTGTGCCCCTTTGATTGCAGCAGGGCGCGGCAGCTATGGGCCAAGGCCCCTGAAAGGAGCGTTTTACTTGCCGGAAAAGCGAGATTATTATGAGGTCCTCGGCGTCAGCAGGAATGCGACGGAGGATGAAATTAAAAAAGCATACCGCCAGTTGGCGAAAAAATATCACCCCGATCTAAACCCGGGCGATAAACAGGCGGAGGCTAAATTCAAAGAAGCCAACGAGGCATATGAGGTGCTCTCCGACAGTGAGAAAAAAGCGCGCTATGACCAATTCGGCCACGCGGGGGTTGACCCGAACTATGGGGCGGGCGGCCCTGGCGGAGCGGGCGGCTTTGATTTTGACATTGGCGATATTTTCAGTAGCTTTTTTGGAGGCTCCGGCTTTGGAGGCTTTGGCGGCGGCAGCCGGTCAAATCCAAACGCGCCCCAGCGCGGCAGTGATAATTCAACAAGCATCACCATCTCCTTTGAAGAGGCTGCAAAGGGCTGCAAGCGCACAATTGAAACCATGCGCATTGAGGTTTGCGATGAGTGCGCTGGTTCCGGTGCAGCAAAGGGCTCTTCGCCCCAAACCTGCCCGGAGTGCAACGGCCGCGGTCAGGTCAGCTCTCAGCAGCGCACGCCCTTTGGCATGTTTTCTACCTCCAAAGTTTGCCCGCGCTGCAACGGCAAGGGCACAGTGATCCAAAAGCCCTGCTCCAAGTGCCGTGGCAGTGGCCATATCCGCAAAGCGCATAAGGTGGAGGTCAGCATCCCAGCTGGCATTGACGACCGCCAGATTGTCAATATTCGTGGGCAGGGCAACGCCGGCCTCAACGGGGGCCCGGCAGGAGATTTGCGTGTAGCAGTCAACGTCCGCCCGCATCCGTTCTTCGAGCGCGACGGCTACGATGTGTGGTGCGATGTGGATGTATCCTTTGCCCAGGCTGCGCTTGGCGCAGAGCTTCAGGTGCCTACACTGGATGGCAAGGTAAAGTATGAAATGCCCAAAGGTACCCAGCCGGGCACAGTCTTTAAGCTACGTGGCCGCGGCATTCAAAACCTGAACGGCCGTGGCAGAGGGGATCAGCTTGTGCGCATTCTTGTGCGGGTGCCCACAGAGCTCAATGCCCGGCAGAGAGAATTGTTGCGCCAGTTTGAGGAGGCATCTGGGGGCCGGCCAAGCGGCGGGAATGACCCGCAAGAGAACCATTCGGAAGGGCACAAAAGCTTTTTTGATAAGCTGAAAGATAATATTAATAAAGATAAATAAGCGTCCTTTGTGAGGCTGCCCTGTACCGCTTTTTATAGAACGGTATAGGGTTTTTTCTTTTACAATTTGCCAGATGATGTTGTAAAGCAATTCGCCATTTGATTTACAGAAACGCAAAGCATCTGTGTACAGAAGGAACCATTGGTTTTCAGCACGAGGGCAGATTCCCTGGCTGCTTTATCCTTTTTGCCTTCCGGAAAGGAAAGCTGCGTCGTCTGCCTTGCCAGAATCGCGGCCATGGCGCTGAAAACCGCTGTTGCACCTTGTGCACCGATGCGAGAAGAGAAGCAGCCAAGGGTTTCCACCCCTCGGCTGCTTCTCTTCCTATCTTCTCTTACAGAAGTAAGAGAAGATAGTCGCGTACAGCGAAACCGGGCAGTCATTAAAAGTTAAAATAAAATCTCATGGCCGCGCCACAAACAACATGATTTATTTTCCCGCTCAGGCCGCGGGGGCCCATCCTTTTCCCTCGTCGGAAAAGAATGCAAAAGGACGTGGAGAAACGGCACTGCGGCGGCGGTATTTAAATTTGCCACACCACAACGCGTTCGGCGAACGCTTCCCGAACTCACCGCCTCACGGCGGCTCAAACAGGCGGGAAGGTTCGCTTTTTGCCCTTCGGG
>CASDTH010000028.1 GCA_949283655.1 uncultured bacterium | reverse complement strand
GCCCTGCCGTGCCCGAGAACGCAGCGAGCGCCCGCCTGAGCCTGCCGGGCGGCGCTGCTTCCCCCTGTACGCCGATGCTGGTTCTCTTACAGAAGTAAGAGAAGGTAGTCGCGTACAGCGAAACCAGGCAGTCATTAAAAGTTAAAATAAAATCTCATGGCCGCACCATATTTTAAAAAATTCTTTTTATCCCGCTCAGGCCGCGGGGGCCCAATTCAGACATCAGATTTCAGACATGAGACATCAGACGTGAAAGGCAGAAGCGGTTGCCTCGGAGGCGGTGGCAGAAAGCAAATTAGGGGATAAAAATTTCGCTTTTTATTGCGGAGGCAGGGCTATATTGTAACCATATCTGAAATCTAACATCTGATATCTGGAATCTGTTTGGCGCTCGTTTTTTCGCTAAGGTGGAAAAATCCCCTTACGAGCCCGCCGGGAATGTGTGGAGCCTGCTGCCTCTGGCCTATCGGTAGCAGTATCCTCAGAGTGAGACGGAAGGCCCCGGAGGGTTTCTCTCGGGGCCTAGCACGTTCTGCTTTTCGTGGCTTCTGCCTTCCGGCTCTACGTCTGATATCTAATGTCTGGGATTTGAGATCTGTTTCATGCCTCTGGCAGGCTCTCCAGCATTCTTTTCAAATTTTCCAGATCGTAGGCAAGGGCCATCCGGTTTTCTTCAATCCCTTCAAACTCCACGCCCACATAGCCGTCGTATCCATTTCGTTTCATAATCGCAAGGCATTGCAGCACCGGCACATCCCCGTGGCCAATGATCGCGCCGCGCAGGTAGTTGCCGCCACGCGATTGGAAAAAGCCCTTCCCTGGGTTATATCCGCCCTTTTTGACGTGAAAATCCTTTGCGTGGAGATAAAACGCATAGGGCGCCAGCACGCCGAAGGCGTGCTCCGGTGCTTCGTCTGCACACAGGAAGTTGCCCATATCCAGCAGCAGGCCGAAATTGGGATTCTCCACCGTATTGACAAGCTGCTCCACCCGCGCACTGTCCTGGCAGAAAAATCCGTGGTTTTCAATCATGGTGCGGATGCCCTTGGCAGCTGCGTATTCTGTGATGCGCCTGCAGCCCTCCGCGATTCGGGGCAAGGCCTGCATAAAGCCCTGTTGCTTGCGGGTGGCTGGATCAAAGCCGGTTGTCGCATCGTGCCGCATGCTGGCAGTCCCCAATGCCTGTGCGATATCCACCTGCTGTTTCACCCGCTCCACTTCCGCATCCAGCGCACCGGCGGAGCCGGTCAGAAAATCTGCGCCCACGGTGTAGTTCGTCACCGGGAGATCATATCTTTCGCATTCCCGCGCAATTTTTTTGGCATATTCGGCAGGGGAGGAGCCGTCGTGAGGCGTGAGCTCTGTAAATTCGATCCCCTCGTACCCAAGCTCCTTAGCCAGCCGGATGCAGGAGAGCTGGGTCTCCTGCCCCTCCCGGATCAAGCGCTGAAAGCTATAGCTGCTTACTGCGATTTTCATCTGTTGCTGCCTCCATTTTTCCGCTTTTTTCTTATTGTAACGGATCAATATGCAGATTGTCAATTGCATTTACAAATATAATTTGCCCTGCTTCCAATTCCCCGTGGGCCATGGCTATGAGGATATGCATGCTGCAGTGTGGAATTGACGCGTGGATTTATTTTGCTTACTTTACAGATCAAAGAATATTTTTCCCATATTTTAGTCGACAGATTCGCTAATTTGTGGTATACTGCTAAACGAAAACGTTTTCGTAGAACAAAGGGGGAGTTTTTTTGAAAATGGGAAAAACGATCCGGCCGCGGGAATATGTCTCCTATTCCATCGGCCTGTTCGGCTACGCGATGCTCACAGGGTATATCGGTAACTACCTGCAGTATTTTTATACGGACTTGTTTCTGATCCCGCCGGCAGCGATCGGCACAATGATGCTCATCTCTAAGATCTGGGATGGTGTCAACGATCCGCTGGAGGGATTTATCATTGATCGCACCAACACACGCTTTGGCAAGCTGCGCCCGTATATCCTCTGGACGGCGGCGCCTATGGCAATCATAACAGTACTGATGTTCACCGTGCCCTCTCAGAGCATGGGCACGACGGCACGCATTGTTTATATGTACATCACCTATATTCTGTATGGCTCACTTTGCTCGCTTTCTGATTCTCCGGCGCGTGGGCTTGCCTGCAGCACCACAACGGATGAGAAGGAGCGGGCCGATTTTATCTCCATTGCGAATATCCTGCGTGCCATCGGCAATTCAGCTCCACTGGTTATCATCCTTGTGCTGGAGATGATCTTCAAAGCGGTCAACCATACCGACACAGCCCCGGCCTATGAGGTGCATAACGTGGGCGCCTGGATTTGCGGCGTAGGTGGGGCGGCGATGTTCGTGCTGATTTTCTTTTTCAACAAGGAACGTGTTCCGCAAAGCGAGGAAAAGCTGCGCATTCGTGATTGTCTGTATCTGCTCAAGGTCAATAAGCCGCTGCAAATCGTCTGTGCCTCCAACCTGATCGGTTTTGGGCGCGGCCTGGCGGTCGGCGTGCAGGTCTATATAGCCACCTATATGCTTGGCTCCTCCGGCAAGATGCTTCAGCTCGGGCTGCCGACGGCAATCGGCACCATGCTTGGCATGCTGATTGTGCCAGTGCTGCTCAAGCGCTTTAACTCCAAGCAGACTTTTATCGGCTTTAGCCTGTTTGGCTCTGCGGCGTTGACTGTTTTATATCTGTTGGGCTATGAACGCATTATGGGGAATCGGTTTGATCTGGTCTTTTATCTTTTCCTGTTTTTAGTCGGCCTGCGGTTTGGCAACACAAATATTATGCCCAATCTGTTTGCTGCCGATGCGATCGATTATATGGAGTGGAAAACGGGCAAGCGCACGGAAGGCACTACCTATGCGGTGCTCGGCCTGTTTGATAAAATTGCAGGCGCGTTGAGCTCTGCCGTGCTCAACTGGTTGCTGGTTGCCATCCATTTTGTGCAGCCGGTGAAGGATGCAATGGGTGTCAGCATCCAACAGCCGCAGTCTGCCGCCACGCTCAATGGGCTGTTTGCCCTGTTTACAATCATTCCTGCTTTGTTCGGCGTATTGAGTGTCATTCCCTACTTCTTCTATGACCTGGTAGGGGAGAAGAAGGAGCGCATGCTCGCTGATCTGGAGCAGAGAAGAGGGCAGCGCACAGCAGCGGTTGTGCAGGAGCAGAATTAACCGCCCTCTGGTTATCCATGTTGCTAAAACCCAAAGCGCCCCGGCCGTTTTGTAGGGAGGACGGCCGGGGCGCTGCGATATTAAATAAGCGGTTTATGTGATAGCTGTGTAAAACTCTAGATGATCGATCCCATTGGGGAGAGCAGAAGAAAGGGAAAGCACCCGGTCAATTACCTTTTGTGCTTGTGTGCCGGATAATGGCTGCGGGCGGTAGTTGTTAACCTTTAAATCCTGGTGGGAGGTGATGTAGCATGGAACGGCAGAAAGGCCGGTGCACTGTGTTTGGCCATCCCTCCGCTCAAAATATGCTCGGATGAGCATCGTCTCCAGCGAGGCGGCTTTGGCAACGTCATTGCCGCCAAAAGCAAAATTGCCAAGGGAATAGCAAATATATTTTCCCCGATAGCATTCAATGCCCTGCAAAATATGTGGGTGGTGTCCAATGATCAGCTCTGCGCCCGCGTCGATCATACGCCGTGCATATTCCTGCTGGTAAGCAGCTACAGGCTCATACTCCACTCCCCAGTGCATGCATACAATCACGGCGGCGCCGGTGGCCGCTTGTTCAGCGATCTCTGCACAGTGAGCGGTGATTTCCGTTTCGCCCCGCTGGGCCTGTTTAACGGGCCGCAGATCATAGGAGAGGATCACAAAATCCATCCCCTTGGCAGAAAAGTGCACGGGACGGCCTGTATCACCCACTGCAGTTCCGGCTGCGGTCAGGGCGCTCAGGGTGTCGTCATAGCCAGCTTGCAGGTAATCCATGCTGTGGTTATTGGCGAGCGTAGCAACCTCTACGCCGCTTTGAGGCAGTATTTTTGCAAAGGCCGGGTCTCCCTGGAACCGCCATTGCTTTACCGCTGCTTGCTCAGCGGTGGTCAGTGTTCCTTCAAAATTGATAACGGTTCCATCGTCCGCCTGAAACCAAGGCTTTACCAGGTCAAAAGGATAAGTGGGGCTGCCGCTGGCCTGAAATAGGGCCTTAAACTGCTTTTGGGGCGGGCATTCGGGATAAGAACCGATCGTGCAGTCCCCTGCAAAGGTCAGCACAGCTGCGGTTTGAGCGAGCGATTGTTTCTCCAGTGCAATAGAGCGCCCGGCCTTTTGCAGGAGAAGTAACTCATCAGGAAGAGAAGGGAGGTGGGCAGCCGCTGCTTCCACTGTGCTGGATACAGTTTGAGCAACGGGGGTGGTAGAGGCTGTGCAGGTGGGTGGGCTGGAGGAGGATGTGTTGGAGAGCGCATCTATGCGCGGCTCTCGCGTGGTGACAGCCGGTTGAGTCGAAAGCTCAGCCGGCAGAAGGGCTTCCTGGCCGCAGCCGCTGAGTGCGGGTAGCAGGCAAAAAAAGCAGAGCACAATATGGGCAGATTTTTTAAACCAGTCTCTTTGCCGGCTTTGTTGCTTTGCGGCCGGAGCGCGTTTATGCTGTTGACGCAGCAGCATGACACATCCCTCGATCTAAATGGATTCTGTCAAACCGCTTGCTTGGCACAGCTGCCTGACAGACCTTTTGCAATGCTCTTACTGCATCGCCGTGTCTATTATAGAGGTCTTTGGGTGGGAAGGTAAAGCAGAATATGCAAAAAAACAATAGAAATCATCAATATCGCTAAAACAGGGGTGATAATAGGACGAAAGATTATAGAAAAAGAGACTCAAAAGGACTTGCAATTTTGTGACCAGTCGGTTATAATAATAAAGCACTCAAAAGTGAGGGGCAAGCAAATATCGCGGAGTGGAGCAGTCTGGTAGCTCGTCGGGCTCATAACCCGAAGGTCGTTGGTTCAAATCCTTCCTCCGCAACCAAAGCGAATGGCGATACAGTATTTGAAAAATACTGTATCGCCATTCGCTTTTTATTTTGAGATCATTCGGGTGAACAATAGGCGAACAAAAGGGTTAGGAATTATTTCCTCGCTTTTGGATTGCCATATTCCCGGCGCATCGCGTCTTCTGTTACGATCCATTGTTTGCCGTACTTGTTTGCATCAATTCCATCAACCAGCTTGCCATACGAGATAGCCTTGCATAGTGCACTTTCACTCAGGCCCTACGCATCGGTTGCTTGCTTGGAGGATAACAGGCCGTCAAATGGTGTGCTCATGATGGTTCCACCTCCGCGCCATGTTCCCAGAGCTCATTGCAAGACAGGTCAATATCATCATTCCACACAACCCCATAACCGCCTGCATCCACACGCACGCAGTCAAACAGGCCTGGGAGCAGCTCCAACGACCGGAAAACGGGCCATTTAGCCAGCAAGGGATTCACGTCGTACTTCTTGACCGTTCCGTTCTCAAACTGTACGCGCAGGTTCAATCCAGCCATTGGTTCCACCTTCCGTACTTTATAGAACATTGTGATACCTCCTGCGTTAGGGATTTAAAATGGATTCTATGAAGCTTGTAAGCGCATATGGAAAGGATAATGCGCAAAGTCTGATCGATCGAAGCCGCATTCTGTATGTGGAGCCAGATAAAAAGAGAGCCAATCGCTGGTTACTTCAGAATAGGCTCCAATTGCCGTTATCCATAACCAACTATGGCTCTATTGGTAGAATAGCACACACGGATGAAAATGTCAACAGTGCATCCACCGCCAGTAGTATACGCTCCCAGCAGCAGGAGAATCCATCCGGCGAGGTCAAAAAGGCGGACGGCCAGAAGGTACAGGAGGTCAGAATCGTTTATAATTTTGTCGGAGAAATACCGGAGATTGCAGCATAAGTAGTTCATCATTCCCTTATCTCTCAATTATTAAAAGGTAGGGGTTCATCTGTTGTTATAGGATTGCTATTTTATGTGCCACTACGCATCTCCGATAACCACTAATATTAGAATTGGACTTTATTGGGAGAACAATGAAAAGAGTGACGTTATCCTGAAAGTCCTTCCCTTATGCCTGCTTTATCAATATAATAAAATAGAGAGAAATTTAATTTTCACCCAAAGAGCAGGAGGTCTCCGAATGGAACACGCCTATTATAGAATCGGTGAAGTCAGTCAGGTCACTGGAATTTCAAAGGATACGCTTCACTTCTATAACAAAATCGGTTTGCTTGTACCAGATCATATTGATCCGAATAACCAGTACCGTTACTATTCCTTGCGAAATTTGTGGCAACTAGATATTATCACAACTTGCAGAAAGTTAAATATCCCGCTGGAAACGGTGAAACAAATTCTATCTCTGCATGACAATGGAGAATTACTATTGTGAAGTCAAGGCGCATCTAAAAAAATAAAAAATATCTTTGTTCGAATTTTGCAAAGGCTTTCAGATGATCAACAGATAATTCGTGTTAGCATGGTGATTAGCATGCAGGCGCCCACTCCGATGAGCGTTGGAATCAGCATGGCTGCCGCTGTCCACTTCCAGCTGCCTGTTTCCTTATGGATGGTCAGGCAGGTGGTGGAGCAGGGCCAATGCAGCAGAGAGAAAAGAATCGTGCAAACTGCGGTCAATGGGGTCCATCCATTTGCCACAAGAAGCTCCTTTAAAGCGCTATAGCTTTCAAAATCAATCAGATGGCCGGTCGCCATATAAGACATCAGGATAATGGGGATCACGATTTCATTGGCGGGGAAGCCGAGGATAAAAGCGAAGAGGATCACACCGTCCATCCCCATCAGCCGTGCGAGCGGGTCGAGGAATTGCGCACAGTGCAGCAGCAGGCTTTGCCCGCTGATCTCAATATTGGCAAACAGCCAGATAACTAGGCCCGCCGGGGCGGCGACCGCAGCCGCTCGCCCAAGCACAAATAGGGTGCGGTCGAATACCGAGCGGAGAATGACTCTTCCGATCTGCGGGCGCCGGTAGGGTGGTAGCTCCAATGCAAAGGAGGAGGGGATACCCTTGAGAATGGTGCCCGATAGCAGCCGGGAAACCAGAAAGGTGATTCCAACGCCGAGCACGATTACCCCAACCAACAGGAAAGCGGATACGGCGGATTGCAGCGGGGCGATCACGCCGCTTGCAAAAAACATGGCGATCAATGCAATGATTGTAGGAAGCCTGCCGTTGCAGGGCGCAAAGTTGTTGGTGAGGATGGCAATCAGCCGTTCCCGCGGCGAATCGATAATCCGGCAGCCAATCACGCCCGCTGCATTGCAGCCAAAACCCATGCATATGGTCAGCGCCTGCTTGCCGCAGGTGTGCGCCTTTTGAAAGGAATGGTCTAGATTGAAAGCCACACGCGGGAGGTATCCAAAATCCTCTAAGAGAGTAAATAACGGGAAGAAAATCGCCATCGGCGGCAGCATAACGGAAACAACCCAGGCGAGCACCCGGTAACCCCCCTGCACCAGTAGGCTCTCCACCCAGGGCGGCGTTCCAAGCCAGAGCAGTCCTTCCGTTAGCCGGTCCCCAATCCAAAACAGGCCTGTGGACAGCCATTGGGATAACTCGTTCGCTCCGGTGATTGTCAACCAGAAGATGAATCCCAGCAGCAGAAGCATGACGGGGAGCCCCGTAAAGCGGCTGGTCAACAGTCTGTCGAGCCGGCGGTCCCAGGCATTGTAGTCGCTGCGTTGGCAGGATACAGTGCTGCGGCAGATGCGCTCCGCCGTGCGCACAATGCAGGAGACGACTTTATCCTGTAGGCGTGCCATCGGGAGACCATAGCGCTCAAATATAGCAGAGAGCCCAGCAAGTGTTTTTTGGATGGCTTCGTCTTTTGACAGGTCAAATCCCAAATAATCGGTCAACGGCTGATGGAGGCCCTCATCTGCTTCCAACATCTGTAACGCGACCCATCGGCTGCTGATGGGTTTTTCGAGTGAGATAAGCTTTTCCTCTACTACTGGCGTGAGCGTCTGAAGCGCCTCTTCAATGGGTGCGGTGTAGACAATTTTGATGGGCGCTTTGGACGTTTCGCCATTTACAGACCGGCTGATTTGTTCGGAGAGGGATTCCAGCCCTTTTCCGCTGCGCGCACTTGCGCCGACGACCGGGACGCCGAGCATTTCTTCCAGGCGATTCAGATTGATTTGGATGCCCTTGCGTTTCGCCTCATCCATCAGATTCACACAGACAATTACACGCGGCGTGATTTCAATTGCCTGTAACACCAGATTTAAATTGCGCTCCAAACAGGTTGCATCGCACACCACGACGGTGGCGTCCGCCCTGCCAAAGCAGATAAAGTTGCGCGCTACCTCTTCCTCTGCGGAATGCGCCATGAGGGAATATGTACCGGGCAGATCTACAATGATGTAGCCCTGTTCCCGGTAGACATGCCGGCCCTGCGCGCTTGCGACCGTTTTACCAGGCCAGTTTCCGGTGTGCTGGTTCATACCGGTCAAAGCATTGAAAACCGTGCTTTTGCCCACGTTTGGGTTGCCGGCAAGCGCAATGACACGGTCGCTTTCCGCCTCTTTTGCGATGAGAAGCGGGCCATTTACAGGCCCGCCCTGATGTGAATTCCGAGTTAATCCCATAAAAACCGCTCCTTCCAGAGAGCGCTGATGCGCTCGGTGTTCTGCCATCAGCGCCTGCTTTAACTGGCTGCGCCCTGCAAAGCAATGTTCAGCTCAGGCGTACCATGACGCGACCGGAATCCTCCCGGCGCAGAGCGATTACTGCCCCACGGATCAGGTAGGCCGCCGGATCTCCCGCAGGGCTTTTTTGCAGGCATTCCACGGGGGTTCCCTCGATCAGGCCGATATCCTGCATCCTTCGCCGGATCCCCCCGCTCAGCCGGAGCTCCTCTACACGGGCTTGTTGCCCGATACCGAGGCGGTCAAGCGAATCTATGTTGTGCATGAGAACAATCTCCTTTGCTGATTTCAGATGGAAAACGAGAGCAGACCGGAGCGGACAAATCGGGCCGCTGAACATGGTCTGCTCTCGTTATTTAGTATATGGGGGAGGGGGAGAGGGGGTGAAACCGCTTAAATAAATTACATAAAAGGATAAAAGATTCATAATATAAAATAATTTTGCTGAAAAGCAAAGATCAGATTGGCTTTATGTTATTTTTGGTTGAAAAAGCAGTAGGGTTAAGGTATAATTGAGCGGAAAGAATGGAAATTGTGTAAGCGGCAATGTGGACGAGGGATTAAAAAGATGGAAGATTACAGTGTTTTAATGTCTGTATATCGGGGAGAGAATCCATCACATTTTCGGGCAAGTATTCAAAGCATGTTGGATCAAACAGTCCCGACCAACGATTTTGTCCTGGTTTGTGATGGCCCGTTAACGGATGAATTGGATGAAACGATAGATGAATTTGTGACAAAACGGCCTTTTTTGTTTCAGATTATTCGATTACAAGAAAACCAAGGGTTAGGAAACGCTTTGAATGTAGGAATTAGGTATTGTAAAAATAATCTCATAGCGCGTATGGATGCAGATGATATTTCACTTCCAGATAGATGTGAACGTGAACTGTTCGAATTCAACCAAAATGACAAACTTGATATTGTAAGCGGTACTATTTTGGAGTTTTCAAGTGACCCAAAACAGATAACAGTTGCAAAATATTTACCGGAAACTGATGTTGAAATTCGTAGTTATGCAAAGCGGAGATGTCCGTTTAATCATCCATGTGTGATGTACAGAAAGGAAGCTGTTTTAAAGGCAGGTGGATATGAGGATTGTTCCCTTTTCGAGGATTACCATTTATGGGTTAGAATGTTATTATCTGGATCAATTGGATTCAACATACAATCCCCCCCCCTGCTGTTGATGAGAGCAAATGGTGACATGTATCAGCGACGTGGTGGCGTAAGCTACGCTATAAAGGCATTATCGTTTAGAACCTTTATGCTAAGGTCAGGATTTTGTTCGAAAGAGGACTATCTTTATACTCTTTTTGCTCATATTGTTGTATCTGTAATGCCAAACAAAATACGTAAGTTTATATATAAGCGCTATTTAAGAAGTTCATATGATGGTGTGATTACTCGCAAGATTGCGCAAGAGGAGTATAATAATGGCTAAGTTGAGTATTATTATGCCTGTCTATAACGCTGAAAATACACTTTATAAGGCAGTTGAAAGTGTGTTACAGCAGAGTTTCTCGGATTTCATTTTATTTTTAGTGGATGATGGATCAACAGATCGTTCATTGGAAATATGCCGTTTTTTTTCTCAAAAAGATAACAGAGTCCTAGTGAAGCACCAAAAAAATATGGGGCCAAGCATGGCTAGAAATGCAGCTTTGGATTTAGTCCAAAGCGAATACATAGCTTTTATGGATGC
Source organism: uncultured bacterium (assembly GCA_949283655.1). GTDB lineage: Bacteria > Bacillota > Clostridia > Oscillospirales > Acutalibacteraceae > Fimivicinus. The sequence goes on along the minus strand of CASDTH010000028.1, from coordinate 41,987 downwards.
GGATGATTATTTAGAGTCCAATATGTATGAAACGTTGATACAAACAGCGTCTTATGCGGATTCAGATTTAACGATGTGCGGTTATCAGAGGGATTTTTTTTCTAGTGAAAAATTGGTTCGTTCTCAAAAGGTGAGTTTGCCTAGTATGCAAATTAATGATCAGAAGCGACTGAAAGAATGCTTTAATCAACTGTATTTGCACAATTACATCCATTTGGTTTGGAATAAATTGTATTTAACTAAGATTATTTTAGATAATAATATCAGGTTTCGTGCTAATATTGATAATGGAGAAGACTTACTTTTTAATTTAGATTATATTCGCCACACAAGCAATATGTATCTTTGTAGTGAAATACTATATCACTATATTTCAAACGAAACAGTTCAATCGCTTACATCAAGTAGCAGCAAAAATGCTGTAGAGGCATTTGACAATAAAGTGTATCTTTATCAAGAGGTTCACTCTTTTTTACGAGATTGTCTCAACATGCACGAAAGCGAAATGGATAAGTGCGCTGATTCGGATATTTTTTTACGTGATTGTTTTCGGATTATGGATACGTTTCGGGGGCCGAAAGCGACCGTAAAGTCTTTTATCAATCATCCCGCAACACAACTGGCATTGGAGAGTAAAGGGTGTGGGGAGAAGGAATTCTTACTATATAGGATTGTACTTAGATTGAAAAGTATTCCACTGATTTATTGCGTATCATATTTACGGCTATTAGCAAAAAAAGTTTTGCGAGGGGAGGACATAAGGGCCAAATGCAAAAAATAAAATCACAATCCTTAAAAGAGCAAATGACCCATTACTTACATTTTTTTACGAAAGACCACTGCTTGATGGTTTTATATCTTTTTTGCTTACTATTTTCCCCACCAGTGATTCCGAAGATTAATTTTATCATTCCGTTAGCAATTTTATCCTTAGCTATTCTCGCGTGGGCTTTCCGGAAAAATTTATTGAAGCTAAAAGCTTTGTTTACGAAAACGGCAATGCACTTTTTTATAAAAGGCTTTTTCGTTTATATGGGATATGTATTTGTCGTCATTTTATTCAATGTGTTAATATCAAGAAGCATAGACCTTAGCCAAACATTTTTTGTATTGTATCGATGCCTTTTGATTTGCCCCATATTATTAATATGTATATTTTATGTAACGGTGTGGGCTCGAAGCAGAAACTATACTTTAAAAGAATTTATGCTTTGCCTACTGATTGCAGCGTCGTTACAAGGGATTTTATCTCTTGCCAGCTTACTATTCCCTGAAGTGAAAGAGATTTTGGTTAAAATAATGCTGTTTGGAACGGAAGATCCGCTATTAGCAAATCAATGGCATCTCGAGAGGCGCTTTTTTGGGTTTGCCAATAATATGTATGATGGCTATGGCTTTGGGACAGGCATATTTTTGGCACTTTGCTTTTTTTGTGCAGCTCAGTGGTCAAAAAAGTTTTTAATATTTGCTCCGCTCCTGTTCTTTCCATCCTTTCTTAATTCAAGAACGGGATTGGTGATTTTTGCAATCGGCGTAGTAATCTCATTGCCCTTGTTTTTTGATAAGAGAAACAAAAAAAGCTTTTTAAATCTTTTACTGGCGGTTGGAGTTTTGCTGCTTGCAATTGTTGTGATTTTTTTATTGATATATTGTTTTTCAAGACCAACCTTTCAATGGATAATGAACATATTGAATCTTAATAAAGTAGACGCTTCATTAGTAAAACTTTTTGGAGATGAGTTTTGGAATTTTCCAGAGGGCTTGCAACTGATTTTTGGCTCTGGTCATACGCTATATGGTGCGGATGGATTTGTGCATTCAGATGTAGGTTTTGTAAACGACTTGTGGTTTACAGGAATTTTAGGAACGGGCTTTTTTTATGGCGTGTTGGTACTTCTGTTTAGAAGGGTATTCAAAAACGTCCATGACCGGCCCTTCAAAGCTTTGGTTGTATATTTGGGAATATCTATGATAGCATACAACGTGAAAAGTATGGCGTTGACCTGTAATGTAGGGCTGATTACAGTTTTTTTGATTTTGTTTGTACTAGATATAAGTTATGCAAAGGAAGAGAAGCTTGTGTGAATTGAGAAAGGGGGATTGGGTTTGGAAGCTCTTGTAAGCATTGTGATACCCGTTTACAAAGTGGAGCCATACATCCATAAGTGTATCGAAAGCATTTTCGGCCAAACGTATCGGAACCTTGAAATCATTCTGGTTGATGACGGTTCTCCGGATGCATGTCCCATGATTTGCGATAAGTATGCTTGTCAAGATAAACGCGTACAGGTAGTTCACAAAAGCAATGGAGGCCTTTCAGATGCCCGTAACGTAGGCATTGATATGGCAAAGGGAGACTTTATTGCTTTTGTAGACAGCGATGATTACGTTGCGCCTGATATGGTGGAAACATTATTACAATTGGCGCTTAATGAGCGCGCGGATATTACTGTTTGCAATTATTGCAGGGTCTTTCCAGATGGCAGAGAGATAAAAAGAGGAACAAAAGCTGCTTTTAAACGGATGAACAATATAGAGGCGATGGAGGACGTTTTTTCCTCTCCCAGCTTATGTGAGGTGATGACATGGAATAAATTATATAGCGCGGCTCTGTTCAAAGAAAACGGCATTCGTTTTCCAATTAATAAAATTCATGAAGATAATTTCACAACATACAAATTGCTTTATGCCGCTCAAAAAATCGTCTACACAGATGCGGTTCTATATTATTATGTGCAGCGCGCGGATAGCATTATGAACGCGCAATTTAATTATAAGCGGCTAGATCTTTTAGAAGCAGTACAAGAGGCGAAAGACTTTGTTCGGGATCATCAGCTTTCGCTAACTCAGCAAGTAGACAATTATGAAATGATGATGCAATTCAATATTCTAAACAGCTTGCTGTACGCAAAAAATCAAAAAAATTTGTGGCAACAGGTGCGGCGGGATATATTGTCTTCCTTTGGGTCTTTATTGCATAACCCTTTTGTTTCGAATAGGCATAAAATTGGGTTGATGCTATTAAAATTTCGAATTTATAAAATATCTATGCGGCTATATAATACGCTGGATAAAAAGGGGATTAGCGTGGGCATAAAGGGATTGATAGTAAAATGCATAAAGAGCTTTATGGCAATTATATTTCGAGCTCAGGTTAAACAGGCCAGAGCTTCAAAAAGACCTGTTGCCTTTGTCTTGGGAACGCCTCTGCATCATAATATTGGTGATCAAGCAATTACATGTGCAGAACTATCTTTTTTGAAAAAGTATTTTCGAGAATATTCCACTGTAGAAATTCCTATCTTTAAAGAATCCTTTTTTGACGATCACTTAGATCTGTTGAGAGATCAAGTCCAGGCGGGTGATCTTTTGCTCTGTCACGGAGGCGGAAATATAGGCGATGAGTATGAAATGGAAGAAGTTTTTCGCCGAAAAGTAATAAAACTTTTTCCGGACTTTCCGCTGATTGTTTTTCCGCAGACAATGAGCTTCAGCAATACGGAAAAGGGAAATCAAGAACTTGAAGTTTCAAAAAAAATATATGGTCAGCATTCTCACTTGGTTCTTTTTGCGCGAGAACAATATTCTTATGACACTATGCAGGCAGCTTTTCCTCGGAATAAGATTTACTTATGTCCCGATATGGTTTTGATGCTGAATGAAACGAATTTATCGCTTGTTCGTAAGGGAGCAAGCTTATTTTTAAGAAATGATGTGGAAGGAACCTTAAGTGGTGCGCAAAAAGATGTGATACATGAAATGGTGGCAAAAGAGTTTGGAGAGTGCAGAGTTTCAGATACCTTATCGAAATCAAACTATATTTTTCCTGCCAATCGGAATAAGATTTTTCAATCGAAATTAGATGAATTCAGATGCTCTGAACTGGTTGTTACAGACAGGTTGCATGGTATGGTCTTGTCAGCGATTACTTCTACGCCTTGCATTGCTCTATCAAATTACAATAATAAAGTGCGCGGTACTTATGAATGGATCGAGTCTTTACCATATATTAAGTTCGCTGACTCATTAGAGGAGATTCCATCTTTGATAAAGGAGCTCAAACAATTACAAAACCCAGAATATCATAATCAAGCATTAATAAGTTATTTTGATGAATTAAGAGATGTAATTTTGAGGAATCAGGAGAATGAGTAAATATAAATATCTAATTAAAAATTTAGGATTATTTACACTTAGCAGCGTATCTACAAAGTTAATTACTTTTTTTCTGCTTCCTCTTTATACTTATTATTTAACGACAGAAGAATATGGCACAACAGATTTAGTTAATACAACAGTTCAACTTTTTTTCCCTATTTTAACGCTTTCAATTATAGAAGCTGTTCTGCGGTTTGCTTTGGATCGTAATGAGAACAAGAAAAATGTATTTTCAATCGGCTTGTGCATTACCGTTTTCAGTTCATTAATTATGTTGTCCATTTCTCCTCTTTTAGGCTTCATTCCGGGCCTGGAGAATTGTAAGCTGTTTTTGTGCGGCGTATATATTGTCACGGCTTTTAACTCCTTATTTTCTACCTTTGCCCGCACGATTGATCAGGTAAAGATCATCGCCGTTGCGTCGATTATTTCTACGTTAATCACCTGTGGCCTGAATATTTTGCTGATTTCTTATTTTCATTTAGGCTTGGACGGGTACTTTTGGTCTTTGATTTTTGGGAATCTGATCGGTTGCATCCTCTATTTTATATGGGGACGTTACTATCGTTATATCAGTTATCGGCATGTGGATAAGGCGCTGCTGAAAAGGATGCTGCTATACTGTATCCCGATGATTCCCAACGCACTGTTTTGGTGGGCGAACAGCAGCATCAATCGATACTTTTTAACAGCGATGGTTTCGGTGAGCGCAGTAGGGCTTTTTGCTGCTGCCAGCAAAGTGCCCTCTATGCTGAATATGATTACGTCGATTTTTCAGCAGGCATGGAGTGTTTCTGCGATTCAGGAATATCAATCCGAAGGAAGCTCCAAGTTCTTTTCCCGTATTTATGAAGTGTATCATCTCTGCATTTTAGCAGCTTCCTGTTTTTTGATTCTGTTTTCTAAGTGGATTGGCTTACTTCTATTTCAAAAGGAGTTTTATGAAGCGTGGATATTTGTGCCATGGCTTGTATTAGGTTTTTATTATAGTGCATTAAACACTTTTTATGGAACAATCTATACCGCAAGCAAAAAGACAAAATTTTTGTTTACAACAACAATTTTAGGTACAATTATTGGCGTCATTTTCAACTTGATCTTGATTCCGTTTTGGAGCGTTACCGGCGCTTCTATCGCTACGTGTATCAGCCATTTTGTCGTATGGATTGCCCGTGTTATGGATTCTAAAAAGATTTTACGTGTATATGTTGACCAAAAGCGGATGGTTAGCTCCCAAATCGGGCTGTTTATCTTAGTTTTACTCATTAGTCAGCAGATATCGTATTCTTTTTATTTAGGCTTTGCATTGTGTATTGTAATCGCCGTGATTAATATGCGTTCGGTTATTTCGCTTGGGCGTCTGGTAATAAAACGGTTTCGGGGCAAAGCGGCTTGATTAAAACACATTCCCTGCTTTTGGCAGTTCTGAATTATAAATATGCTCCAATTCGATGATTCCGGCCTCGCAGGTGTGCAGGTATCCTTGAAAGTCCTGATCCTTCAGGAGGTTTTTAAGGCTGCGGACATCTGTTTCCAGATCGTCGAGATCATGGTGCTGGATGAGCATGGAAAAGACGACGTGACTTTTCTCCCACGCGCTCTGAAGGCTGTCGGTATAGATGGCAAGCGCCTCCTCATTTTCGTCCCGGGCAGCTTCCGCAGCCTCTGCGAAGAGCTGCGTCATCACCGATACTTCCTTTTTCATGCTGTAAAAGCCGATGCCGCAGAGCGCGCCGGCTACGATGAGCAGGCAAAGGGCTGTTATCAGGCGTTTCATGATGTACCGCTCCTTTTTTCGCTATCGGGGGAGGGGCGCTTGCGAGCCGCTTTGGAAGGATAGCCTGATTGGCCGCGAACCCTGTGCTCCCGTCGTTTGTTTCATCTGATGCTTATATTCGTGTCCGGCAGTGCATCGATGATCTGTGGGCCTGGATGCTTTTCCGGGCAGCTGTTGTGGCGGTTCCCATCAAAATGGATGCGGCTCTCTCATAACCGCAAGCGCCGGAAGAGGCCGGCGATTTCTCACTGCTTTGTGTGCCTGCCGCCGAGGCGTTCATCCCGTTTGATGACCGTCATGTTTCCGCTGCGGTCAATCTCCATCATCAGAATATCCTTAAGCTCCAACCCGCTTTTTTTGATGTGGGTATGGAGCTTTTTCATTGTCATCCCACAATCTTTAAAGGCGGAGGTAATAATTCGTCCATCACTGATCACCATACAGGGCAGGCCGTCATCCGGCAACGTGACGTTTAGCTCTTCCGCTACAGGTACGCGCTTTTCCGGCTTTAGCAGAACGCTCAGCGTGCCGTTGGTTTCCGCGATGGCATATTGTACATCCTCAATGCGAAACACATCTTTTTGACGCAGCGCCTCCATCAGGTCATCCACTGAGAATCGCAGCCGCTGGAGCTGCGTCTGGTCGATGATCCCATTGCGGATGACGATGAGGGAATGCCCCTGCATCAGGCCGCGAAATTTGCTGCTTTTCAGATTCAGCACAGAGGTGATCACCTCAAAGGCTACCAGCAGCAGGACGGGGATCACAGAGTTAATCAGCGGCGCACCGTTGTCCTGCATCGGGATGGCGGCAATTTCAGAAATCAAAATGGTAATGACCAGCTCGGCAGGCTGCAGCTCCCCGATTTGACGTTTTCCCATGATACGCACAGAAAAAACAATTAAAAAGTATAGAATTGCCGCGCGAATCAGTGTGATAAGCATCGGCTTTCCCCCTTAATACGGTTTGGTTTAGCCGCCTAAAGGCGAAAGAAGAGTAGGAGCGGAGGCGCTGAAAGTGCGACCCGGGCCCCAAAGGACATTTGTAATTGCCCTTTCAGGCTTCTTCCGCCTTTAGCGGTAGTAGTATGGCGCACAGTGGGCCGGAATATTCCACCGCATAAACGGCCAGAGGATGGAAAAACCAAGCTTAGGGAAGTGATTTTTGTATGTTTCGGTGGCTGAAGGAAGCTGTCCAAAAAGAATTTGCGCCGGTCAACCGGGCAACGACGCAGCTGCCAGAGGCGGAGATTTCCGCTTCTTTGCAGGAGAATCTGGTCTATTTACGCGGCGTGTTTGGCGCGAGTTTCGACCTGATGATCCGTGAGCTGCCCATTAACGGAAATCGGATGGCCTTTGTGATGTGCGAGGGCATGTGTGATAACCTGCTGCTTTCTCACATTGCGGTGACGCCGGTTCTGCGTGCGAAGGATATCCCCCGGGAGCCGGACCGGCAGTTTATTTATTTGCGTGAGCATGTGCTCTCCGGTACGGATCATAAGGAAATTTTTACGATGCAGGAGCTGCTGAACCTGATTATGTCGGGCTTTGTGGCAATCCTAATTGATGGCGTCACACGCTGTGAGGTGTTTGGCGCGCAGGGGTTTGAGCGCCGGTCTGTGAACGATCCGGAAACGGAGGTGCAGGAGCGCGGCGCGCGCGACGGCTTTGTGGAAACCTTGAAGGTCAATGCAACGCTGATTCGCCGCCGGCTTAAAACCCCCTTCGCGCGATTTGAAATGCTTAATATGGGGGATACGAGCCAGACGATGGTCAGCCTCTGTTATCTGGCGGATCGCGTCGATCCGGATATCCTGGAGGAGGTGCGTCGGCGGCTTCAGGGGGCTAAGCTGGATATGGTGCTGGAATCCGGCTATATTCAACCCTTTCTGGACCATAAAGGACTCTCCTTCTTTTCAGGGGTGGGAGTGACAGAGCGCCCTGATACGCTGTGTGCAAAAATCAGTGAAGGAAGGATCGGTGTCCTGGTGGATGGCACGCCGTTTGCGCTGATTGTGCCGCACCTGTTTGTTGAAAATTTTCAATCCATGGACGATTATTCTAACCGGCCGTTTTATGCGCTGTTTCTGCGGGCGTTGAAATTCCTCTCCTTTGGCATCAGCATGCTGCTGCCCGGCATTTATGTGGCAGTGGCCATTTTTCATCAGGAGCTGCTGCCTGCGAGCATGCTGTTTGACGTTGCAGTGGCAGAATCACGCACACCGTTCCCCATTATGCTGGAGGCGCTTGTAATCCACCTGATCTATGAGATCATGCGCGAGGCGGGGCTTCGGATGCCCAAAACCGTGGGGCACGCCGTGAGCATTGTGGGCGCTCTTGTAATCGGTGACGCCGCAGTCACGGCGGGGTTGATCGCGGCCCCGATGCTGATCGTGTTGGCAGTGACCGCAATCAGCTCCTTTGTGGTGCCTGCGCTCTATGAGCCGGCGGCGGTGCTGCGGTTTGTCTTTATTGTTGTCGGCGGCCTTTCAGGGCTTTATGGGATTATGTTGATTTTGGGGCTTCTGATTCTAAACGCCTGCTCCATCAATCCGTATGGCGTGCCATATTCCGCTCCGGTGACGCCCTTTGAGAAAGGGGCGCTGCGGGATCTTGTTTTGCGCATGGGCTGGAAGCAGCTCGGCAAATACAAGATGCAGGTGCAGCAGCTCAATGGCTCTGATCAACGGGCAGCAGAGGACTTTTGATCTTTTGAGGGCGGAAGGGGAGACTCTATATGGCAAACAAACATCAGATCAGCTCAACACAGCTGTATTCCATCCTATTTGTTAGCCGGCTTCTTGTTACGCTGACGTATATTCCTGCGCTGGGGGAGGTCACGCTCTCCTCAGATCTGCTCATGCAGGTGGCGCTGTATCCGCTGGGGATGCTTGTGAGCGCCCTTCCACTGTATGAGCTTTATAAGGTGCGGCCAGGCTGGGATTTGTTTGACTGCGCTTTTTGCGTTTCGCCGCTCTTGTCAAGAGTGCTGGCGGTATTGTACGCATTATTTTTTTTGTTTACGTCTCTACTCAGTGTAACGCGTTTTGATCTATTTGCAACCTCACGCCTGTTTCCGGATTCTGATTTTACGATTTTTCTGTTGTTGATTATTTTGATCAGCTGTTCGGCTGCGGCGTTTGGGCTGGAGGCGCTGGGGCGGCTTGCCTGGCTGACGGTGCTGCTGGTCAGTATCACGTTGGGGTTTGCCGTTGTTGTGCTGATCCCGGATTTTGATGTACTGAATTTTACCCCTCTCTTTTATGACGGGATGGCGCCGGTGTTGCGCGGTAGTGCAGGGTTCCTCGCCGGCACGGCGGAAACGGCGGCGCTAGTTGTGATTGCGCCGCGCATCAAAGGCCACCTTGCGAAAGGCTTTGTGAAATGGACGCTTTGGCTGACGCTTGCCATGGGGCTGCTCTTCCTGTGTGGAATTGCCGTGTTGGGCGCTTTTTTTGATACGCAGATGTTTCCCTTCTATTCCCTTGCTGTGCTGGGGGAGTTCAGCGTTTTGCAGCGGCTCGATGCCATCCACACCGGCGTATGGATCCTGTGTCTGTTTGTCAAGCTGGCTTTTTTCACCTATCTGGCGGTAACATGCCTGCGCCGGGCGTTTGGCAAGCGGTTAAAAAAGACTTATATCGCCGGATGTATCGTTGTGCTTGGTACGTTGGGGGTAGTGATCTCCGGCGGCTACGACCGCTTTGCCGCGATTGCGCAACCGGAGCTGATGATGGCGCTGTTCACAGTGGTTACAGTGGCCATCCCGCTGTGTCTGCTGCCCGCCGCACGGAAACGGGCTAAAAAGGAGAAGGGGGAAACCTCCACATGAAAAAATGGATGACGCTTTTGGCCGGCGTATTGCTGATGCTGACGTTGACGGGTTGCCAAGGCTACGGAGCAGATGGCCGCGAGATTCGAGAGCGACTGATTATACAGGGAATTGGGGTGGATCGAGAGGAGGGTGGATATCTTCTGACCCTGCAAGCTTTTAACATGGCGGTATCCGGCGGGCAGGATAGCGGTCTGTCTGGCAATGTGACCAAGGTGTACGAAAGCCGGGGAGAGACCGTTGCGGACGCTATGCGCAACGTGACCCTAACAGCGGGGCGAAGGCCGCTCTATTCGCACAATTGGCTCATTGTATTTGGCGAAGAGGTCGCCCGGGCGGGGTTGGGCGAAACGCTTGATTTTTTTGTGCGGGATTATGCAACACGCTCCACAGTGGATTTGGCGGTAGCGCGGGGGAAGGCGGCGGATATTATCCGCTCTCATGTGGACAAAAGCTCAATTCCGGCGCGAGAAATCCAGATGGCGCTTGAAATGGGGCGGGTCAACGCCAAGACCTTACAGCTGCCGCTCTATCGGGCGGTTGCACTCCTGGAGGACCCAACTTCGGATGTATATCTCCCTCTGCTCAAGCCGGTAGTGGATAAGGGGCAGGGGATGGATACGGTTTTGGCGGATGGCCTTGCAATTTTTCGCAATGGAAGCTATGTGGGGGATCTGGATGCCATGCAAACACGCAGCTTCCTTTTTTTAACTGACCAGGTGGAGAGCGGGGATCTTGTGGTGCAGGGGGAACCCTTTGGCAAAGCCTCTTTGGAGATTATTCAATCGGATACCAGTATTGAAACAAGTATACAAAATGGCCTGCCGGATTACCATATAACAGTCGATTGCGTGTGCGATGTGCACGAAATAGAAGGGGCAGATTTTGGCAGAATTGAGAGCTCCGTGCGTGAGGCGATTGAAGCGGCTGCCTCGGACATGTTGGAAAAGCAGCTTCTGCAAACGGCCAGGCTCTGTCTTTCAAGCTACCGCAGCGATGTGCTGCGGTTGGGCAACCGGCTATGGTTAGCAGAGCCGGAGACATTTCGTAGGCTGTCGGATGCCTGGCGGGATGTGTTGCCGCAAATCACGTTCCATGTGGAGGTGCAGACATCGATCCGGAGGTCGGGCCAGAAGTCGGCTGATTAGGCATAAAAAGGAGCCTGCCAAGGGATAAAATAAGCTGGCAGGCTCCTTGGAGGATGCTTCGTTGTAGCGCCGTGCGACCCGTTCAACGGACGCAGCGATACGAATGATAAAGACAATAAAAAAAGAATATAACATATATAATTTATATTATTATAATTTATATATCTTGTTACGAAAGATATATTTTATAAAATATAAATACTGCTTATAACCGGAGGCGTGCGGATGCATAATCTGAGAGAGATTAGACGGCAAAAGGGGATCACACAGGTAAAATTAAGCACAGTGCTCGAAGTTTCCCAGGAAACGGTAAGTGCCTATGAAAATTGCAAATCATTGCCAAGCGCAGAAACGCTTTGTAGAATGGCGGATTTCTTAGGGGTATCTACCGATTTTTTATTGGATCGGACCGATGTGCCCTATCCGCTTACTTACAGCTTGGAGGAAGAGGAGGCGGAGCTGATCTCTTATTACCGCAAGCTGAATTTACGGCAGCGCGCTAGAGCGGTTGGAATTCTGGCAGGCATGACGGAAATGGAGCAGAAGATTTAATCGCTCCCTAGCAGGGGCGGAACAAAAGGATGGAGGAGCCACTGAAAGCATAGCTCCTCCATCCTTTTTATCTTGTTGCTTTCTTCGGTTATTTGCCGGTTGTTTCAGCTGTACCGCCCATGATGTCGCCAAGGATTTCCCCAACGCCGCTCAGGATATTACCTGCGCTTTGCGTTTCGCCATTCTCCTTGTCATCTACAATGCCGGAGACAAATTGTGCAATATCAATCCCCAATGCGCTGGGATCCAGGCCTTGTGATTTCAGGTAATCGGTGATTTCGCCGATATTATCCATCGAGATCGCGCCGGTAAAGCCGCCAAGCGCTTGAGAGATCAGGTCAAATCCACCACCGCCATTTGTAGAGGAGCCACCGCTGCTGGAAGCGGACGTGGTGGAACTGCTGCCCTGATATGGTGTAAGCGTAGGCAGGTTGCTGGCGGCCTGGTAGCCGCTCAAATAAGAGCCACCGCCTATGTAACTGCCACCGGAGCTGGAGCGAGTGGATGGCTCAGTTGAAGGCTCTGTGTTCTCGGCTGTTGAGGAAGGGGCAGAAATGCCGTCAAAGGTGTATTGCTCCACTGGAGCATCGTTTCCCACTGTGGGGCGGTCGTTTTCCTCTTCGTCCTTAGAGCAGCCAAACAAGGAGGCGGCTAAAAGCAGTGCGAGGAGCAGCGGAATCAATTTCCAACTGTTCTTTTTCATAAGATTACATCGTCCTTTCTTTGTAGATAACACTAAAAATTTTTTATTGCGGTTTCTGTAGCATTTGTGTACCTCTGTACACGAATGCTACCATTGGTTACAGCTCGATTTCAGCGTGTTGCGCTTTATATTTTTGGATCATAAGCCGGGCGGCCTTATAGATATCACCGCAGCCCAGTGTGATCACAAGATCGCCGCGCTGAGCGTGGTCCACCACATATTGCGCGACTTCGTCGAAGGTATGATACCACACGCTGCCCGGGATTTTTGCCGCCAATTGGGAGGTATATACGTTGTAGGTGTTGCGCTCGCGCGAGCCCATGATTTCCGTCATCACAACGTGATCCGCCATCCGCAGTACCTCGGCGAAATCCTCCATGAGCAGATAGGTGCGTGAGTAGGTGAACGGCTGGAAGACCGCCCAAACGGCATGATACCCCATTTTTAAAGCGGCGTCCAGGGTGACCCGTAACTCCGCAGGGTGATGGGCGTAATCATCCGCGATCGTCACGCCGTTGCAAACAGCAAGCTTTTCAAACCGGCGGCCCGCACCGTGAAAGCTTTCGAGCCCTGCGATGCACTGCTCCAGGCTGGCGCCTGCGTGCCTGGCTGCAGCAATTGCCGCTAGGGAGTTCGGTACGTTATGCATTCCCGGTACATCCAAGCGGACATGTCCCACATCCTGCCCGCGAAATACGATATCGTATTCCGGAAAGGCTCCCCGCCGCATCTGAATATTAGCGGCGCTGTAATCATTGCCCGCTTGCAGGCCAAAGGTGATGACTTCCTTTTCACCGAGTAGGCTGCTGACCGCCCGGTGCGTGTTCGCATCGTCGCCGTTAATAATCAGTGTATGAGCCATGGAGGCAAATTGATGGAAGGAACGAATGATATTCTCCAGCGTTTTGAAATAATCCAGATGATCCTCATCAATGTTTAAGATCACTGCGACATCCGGTGAAAGGCTGAGAAAGGTGTCTGCAAACTCACAGGCTTCGCACACCAGCGTATCGCTGTGCCCTACGCGGCCGTGGCTGTCGATGAGGGGCAGCCGCCCGCCGATGACCGCTGAAGGATCAAGCTGCGCCATAATGAGAATTTGCGTCAGCATAGAGGTGACGGTGGTTTTGCCATGCGTGCCGCACACACCGATGCAATTTGGATATAGGCGTGTGACTGCGCCGAATAGCTTTGCGCGCTCAAAGGTGGGCACACCCGACGCTTTGGCTGCGCAGAGCTCCGGGTTATCCTCCAGCAGAGCGGCGGTGTAGACGACCATCTCCGCATCCCCGATATTTTCCGGCCGGTGGCCCATGGCGATGGGTACGCCGAGGGAGCGGAGCTTGGCCAAATTATCGCTCTCATTGTTATCGGAGCCAGTGAGCTGGTAGCCCTCCTTGAGTAAAATCTCCGCCAGCGGGCACATGCCCGCGCCGCCGATACCAATCATATGGATGCGCTTTATCTTTTTTAAAAGCGCGTCGATTTCGTACAATGCTGACACCTCAATCTCCTTTTGAGGGAAAGCCTCTGCTGAGCCGAATGCAGCAAAAAGCCTGCCTCATATGTATAGGCTTCTGAATAAAGCACTCATATTATATTGCATTTCCGCAAGGAAATAAACACTTTTTCAAAAATAACAGCAGATTGGTAAAAAGTACGTCTGGAAAGCAGGTGAAATCCCCGCCCGCTGCTTCTGGGTAGGAGCAGTGGGGCGGGGGACAGAACGTTGTTTAGCGCCGGCAGGGCTTATCAAAGCTGGGGTTAAAGGCATAGAAGTTTTTGGAGTTGAGCTTATCCGTCGCCAGCCGAAGTCCCTCACCAAATCTTTGATAATGCACGATTTCGCGCTCGCGTAGGAATTTGATCGGATCGCGGACATCCGGATCATCCACCAGACGCAAAATGTTGTCATAAGTTGTGCGAGCCTTCTGCTCCGCCGCAAGATCCTCATGCAGGTCTGTAATCATGTCGCCCTTACTCTGCATATAGGCGGCAGTGTACGGTACGCCCGCAGCGGAGGCTGGGTAAACACCGGCGGTATGATCCACAAAATACGTGTCGAAGCCGCTCTTTTTAATCTCTTCATCGCTGAGTGAGCGGGTCAGCTGGTGCACAATCGCGCCAATCATCTCCAAATGCGCCAGCTCTTCCGTACCAATATCAGTCAGCAGGCCTTTCAGTTCCGCGTAAGGCATAGAATAGCGCTGGGAAAGATACCGGAGAGAGGCGCCGAGCTCCCCATCCGGCCCGCCGTATTGGCTGATGATAATCTGGGCGTATTTGGGGTTGGGGTTGGCGATTTTCACGGGGTATTGCAGCTTCTTTTCATAGGTCCACATTTATTTTCCCTCCCTTGTGTAATCCCACGGCCAGGGGTTTTGCAGCCACTCTGCGGCTACACCGCTCCTCGGGGAGAGCGGGCCGTATTTGCTCTCAAACTCCTGAGTGAGAGCGGCGGCCATTTCAGCATACTTTTTCTCCATTGCGATGGCTTGCATGTCGTTTGGATGGGTATCCAGATACATGTGAAGCTCCCACCGCGCGAACTGTGCGGAACTCAGGCGGAGCAGCAGCTTTTCTCTTGGCGTCATATGCAGCACCCCGCCTTCCCAAGAAACGGTTTATCCAATATGGGAAACAAGGTCCCTCTGGAGAGCGCTTTTTCTGCGTCATAACTGTCGGCGTTTTGTTGATAAGGGATATACGCCATTGCAACGGCGTAGTCTTCCGGAAAGGATGAAAGGGGGAACGGCGCAAAGCCGTTTGTATTGTCACAGCCGCATGCAGAGGTGTCTTTCATCCGCTGGCCGCAGGCTGTGAAGGTATCAAGCATATCCTGCAATTCAATTTCTCCTTTGTGTTAGATTGAGGCGCCGCCTCGGTGCCTGAGAGGGAGGGCGCCTCTTCGGTATCAGAATATGCTGTCGCTTCCGGGGTGGTGAAGGGCGGATCAAAAGCGCGAATTCGGGGAACACAGAAGGCCTGACACAGGAACTTTTTTGCACGGCAAAAAGGCTCAGAGCATATACTATTAAGAAACTGGAAGAATGGAAACGCTGGCCGCTGGGAGGTTTGATTGCATGAGACGAAGAGCTTGGTTTCGCAGGCGGATTCCTTTTGCTGGCGGGCGAGGGGGCGCAAAATATTTTTTGCGAATGCTGGCTGTGCTGCTGCTGGCGCTGGTGCTGCTGGTTATCTTGGATAGCAGGTTGCGGCCTGTGGTATCTACCATTGCAGAGAGCCAGGCGCGCAACATGGTGATGCAGGCGGTCAATGACGCGGTGCTGGAGACTGTGGGGCAGACGGGCCTCGGCTATGGCGACCTGGTTTCGATCCACAAAGGGGAGGATGGGCGCATCACATCGATTGAAATGAATGCAGCCGCAGCAAACAGCCTGCAGGCGCAAATAGGGAATGCAATTTCGCAGCGGATTTCCGGCGCCAAAAGCTATGAGATCAGCATACCGGTTGGCTCTTTATCTGGCAGCGAGCTTCTATTGGGGCGTGGCCCATGCCTGAAGTTGAAGATGACACTGGAGGCGAGCACCGTTTTGCAGTTGCGTAGCCAGTTTACGTCTGCCGGCGTTAACCAAACGCTTCATCAGGTTATGCTGGATATTCAGGCACATGTTTTATTTATCACGCCGGATCAGTATGAACCGACGCAGGTGCAAACCAGCGCTTGTGTCGCCCAGACGGTGATTGTCGGGGAGGTGCCCGGCGTGTATGCCGGGCTCTCCGCCGGAGAGATCACACAGAAGTAACGGCATATCGACGAATTGGCCTGGGGCAAAGGGGTGCGGTGCGCAGCAGCTGCCTTTACTTTTCCCTGCCTCTGTGATAAAATTTGACGCGCAAAATGGGGAGGCCTGCTGACGGGCGGGAATCGCTCAGGAGGAAATGGGATGGAATATCAAAATGTGTATGCATTGATCAAACGGGTGCTTCCGGCGCATGCGGAGCGCTTTCTGCTGCGGGGGATGGCGAAAAAAGATGGATGCAGCCGCTATGCCGTTGGAGGGGAAGCGGGCAGGATCCTCCTACAGGGGGATTGTGCGATTAGCCTTTGCATGGCGCTTTACCGCTATCTGCAGGAGGAGTGCCATGTTAACCTCTCCTGGTGTGGCAACCGGGAGATCGCCCTGCCAGAGCGGCTGCCAATTCCCAAGCAGGAGCGCCAGTACGAAACGCCGCAGCAATACCGCGTTTATATGAATTATTGCACCTTTGGCTATTCCGCCTGCTTTTGGGATTGGGCACGTTGGGAGAAGGAAATTGACTTCATGGCAATGAACGGCATCAATATGCCGCTTTCGATCATCGGCACGCAGGGCGTTTGGTTTGATACCCTGATGGAGTATGGTTTTACCGAGGAGGAAGCGCTGGCTTATCTGTCTGGCCCAGCGCATTGGCCATGGCAGCTGATGACCAACATTGAGGGCGTCATGCCGCCTGTAGATCGGCGGTATGTCGAGCAGAGTATTGCGCTCGGCAGGCGGATTCTGGAACGGGAACGGGAGCTGGGGATGACGCCGATCCAGCAGGGGTATTCCGGCCATGTGCCACGGCTGTTCCAAAAGAAGTTTCCAAAGGCGCATATTGTGGAGACGGGCGGCTGGTGCGGCTTCCCGCCTACCGCGCAGCTGGATCCGTTGGATCCCCTCTTTACAAGGTTCGGCCTTTCCTTGCTGAAAAAGCAGGAGGAGCTGCTTGGCTGTGGGCGGTATCTCGCCTGTGATCCCTTCCATGAAAACGCTCCAAGCGTGAAGGGGAAAGCCTATCTTACCCGTGTGGGCAAGGCGATCGATCAGCTCTATCGTACCTTCCGGCCGGATTCCGTCTGGGTGATGCAATCCTGGTCCCTGCGCCGTTCCATTGTGAAAGCGGTGCCGGAAAAAAGACTTTTGATCCTTGATATCAACGGCGCGCGCGCCAAGGGGACAAGGGGATTTTGGGGATACCCATATATCTCCGGTGTTTTACATAATTTTGGCGGGAAAAATAGCCTGCACGGGGATGTGGCTGCCGCCGCCGCTTTTTCTTACCACCTTCAGCAGAAAAAGCACCCGGCCCTTGTGGGCACCGGCCTGTTTATGGAGGGGATTAATCAAAACCCGCTGTTCTATGAGCTACAGCTGTACATGCTGACACAGCCGGTGGGAATCAGCCTTGAGCGTTGGCTGGCAGATTATGCGCTGCGCCGGTATGGGAGCGATGAGGCCTGCCTACGGGAGGCGCTGCGCCTGCTGTGCCAAAGCTGCTACGCCCCGCAAACCAGCGACAGCGAGCGGGGCTCAATTCTCTGCGCACGGCCGGATTGGTGGCTGGATCGCGCTGCGCCAAACGATACAATTGAAATCCGCTATTCCAATCGCACGCTCCTGCGCGCACTGGACAAGCTGTTGGGAGCGAAACAGGCGCATAAGGACGGCTATCTGTTTGACCTGTGCGACGTTGCGCGGCAGGTTCTCAGCAACCATGCGCTTTCTCTTCATTACCGCGCGATGGAGGGCTTTTTCCGGCGAGATCGGGCGCAGTTCCAGAGCGCGGCCGATGCATTTTTAGAGCTGCTGGAGGATGTGGACCGCCTGGTGGAAACCCGGCCTGAGCTGCGCTTGTCCCGTTGGGTGGAACGTGCGCAGCAGGCAGGGGAGGATGAGGCGATGGCAGCCTGCTACCGCGAAAGCGCCCTCATGCTGATTACGCTTTGGGGACCTTGGAATAACCCGGTAATATTCGACTACGCCTGGCGTGAATGGAGCGGCCTGCTGCGCGATTTCTACGGCATGCGCTGGCGGATGTTTTTTGACGATACGCTAGCGCGTTTTGACACGCTGCCGCGCGAGCGGACAAAGGGCATCAAGCTGATTTATGGGCGGGGACCGTTTGATGCGGCGCCGTTTTCGCATAAAATGGGGGAGAGTGAACGCGCCTTTATCCGGCAATACCGGCCGGCGCCGCCACAGGGCGGAGACACACGGGCTGCAGTGGTGGAGCTGGTGGAGAAATACGGCGCGCAAATTACGGATGGTGTGACGTTGCCCTATGGAAAAACGAAGGGAAAGAGGCTGTTTGGGAGAAACTGAACAGGCCGTCGTTTTATCCTTTTGCCTTGATGGCTCAGGGCCTTGCCTTTCCAGAGAGGTCAAAATGAAAAAGCACGCTGTAACGTCATCAAAACGCTACGGCGTGCTTTCTTCCATTTGTAAGTGGAATCAATCTCTTTGGGGCGCAGGCGGGTTATTGATCCTCCATCAGGCCTCGGATCACCTCTGCACTTTTATCCATTACCATTTGGATGCCACGGTTGACATCGAAATAATCCTTGCGAATCTGCTCCAGATGCTCGCGGCCCGCAGGCTCAATATGGTAATAAACGCGCAGTTGACGGCGCCCGGAGGTGGATTGATGGTCTGTAATATACCCCTTGCTCATCAAACGGTACAGAGTCGGATACATAGAACCTTCCGGGATCATAATCTCTCCCTTGCTGCGCTTTTTTACCAGTTGGGCCATTTGATAGCCGTACATATCCTCCTCGCACAGCATTGTTAGCAGGAGCATCTCAACAGCACCTTTTTTAAAATTGTCTTTGGCACTTCCCATGGGGTAGACTCCTTTCTATGATGAATATGAATCCGGGAATAAAAAGATCTGTTTGCCGGGGAAAGACCTTGCCGCGTTTCACGCAGCGTGAAACAGCCTCCCAGCCACAAAAGCTTTTATACTATGAATTATATTATATCATGACCATAACTAATAGTAAATACCTAGATGATGGATTCTTCCGGCTCAGCACATTAATATTCATAAAGCATTAGATTCATTTGTATTATATCATATTATTTTTAAAATGCAACACATAATACAATATTTCTTTACGAAAAATCGTAAAGAAGCAGAGGGCGGGCACAATCGGGCGGCGTTCGATTTGCCACAGCATGTACGCTTTCGACTTGCGGAGAACCACAATTCGTAGTATAATAAATAAAATCTACAAGGCTTTCCTCACAGAGAGTCAGCTCGTCAAACCTGGAGACGGAGGAACCCGGATTGTTGCAAAGCGTTGAAACAAATCAGATCACTCCACCTGCGAAAACACAGGCGGAGTATACAGCCCTTCTTCACACTGTGCTGAACGCGCGTTATGGCAGTGCTCCGCGCGCCTTTGTGCACACCTATGGATGCCAGGGCAATGTTGCAGATGGCGAGCGCATGAAGGGAATGCTCGCCGCTATGGGTTATTGCTTTACAGATACGGTAGAAGACGCTGATCTGGTGCTCTATAACACCTGCGCCATCCGCGAGCACGCGGAGGATCGTGTGTTTGGCAATGTTGGCGCGCTGAAAAACCGAAAGGCTGCGCGGCCGGGCATGGTGATTGCCCTGTGCGGGTGTATGATGCAGCAGCCCCGCGTGGCGGAGAAAATCCGGGTTAGCTATCCGTTTGTGGATTTGGTGTTCGGCACGCACGTCCTGCACCGGCTACCGGAGCTTTTATACCGCACGCTCTGCGGAGCAGGCCGCGTTTTTGAGCTTCCGGATGAGGCAGGCGGCATCGTGGAGGGGCTGCCCGTCGTGCGGGATAGCAGCTTTAAAGCCTTTCTCCCTGTGATGTATGGCTGCAACAATTTTTGCAGCTACTGCATTGTGCCCTATGTGCGTGGGCGCGAGCGTAGCCGCACGCTGGAGGCGGTGCTGGAGGAGGCGCGCGCGCTGGTGAAGGCAGGCTACCGGGATATCACGCTGTTGGGGCAAAACGTCAACTCCTACGGCAAAAATCTGGAAACACCGGTTTCCTTTGCCCGGCTGCTGCGTGAGATCAATGCCCTGCCGGGGGATTTCCGCATCCGGTTCATGACCTCCCACCCAAAGGACTGCACGCGCGAGCTGCTCGACACAATGGCGGCCTGCGGCAAGGTGGCCAAACACCTTCATCTGCCCTTCCAATCCGGAAATAACCGGGTGCTCCGGGAGATGAACCGCCGTTATACCCGCGAGCAGTATCTTGCGCTTGTGCGCTATGCACGTGAGGTCATGCCGGAGATTTCTTTGACCAGCGATGTGATCGTTGGCTTCCCGGGCGAGACGTATGCTGAGTTTCAGGATACGCTCTCCCTGGTGGAGGAGGTCGGCTTCACTTCGCTGTTTACCTTCCTGTTTTCTCCGCGCGAAGGGACGCCTGCGGCTAAAATGCCGGATCCCATCTCTAGAGAAGAGAAGGGAAGATGGTTCCGCGAGTTGACCGATTTGCAGGAGCGTGTGGCCGGCGGGCGCAATCAGGGGCTGTTGGGCAGGCGTTTCCGCGTGCTGGTGGAGGGCCCTGGCAAGAAGGAGGGCTTCCTCGCGGGCCGCACGGAGGGGAATATTGTGATCGAATTCCCGGGAGACAGTGCGCTCACAGGTTCCTTTGCCGAGGTGAGGGTGACAGAAGCGCTCGCATGGATTCTGCGCGGGCAACTAGAGGCGGAGTGATTCCCCTCTTTTGCAGCCAAGATGGCCGCTTTGTATTTGCTTTTTTCCGCCTTTGCATGGGGCGGTTGAGAGGATAAATTTTATTTGATGTTAAGGAGAACTTCGGAAATGGACATGATCAAAATGGCGCGCGAGCTTGGCGCGGCAATCCAGCAGGATGAGCGTTATCTTAACTTTCAGAAGGCCCGCGAGGCTAACGAGGCGGATAAAGCGCTCAATGACCTGATCGGCGAGCTGAATCTGATTCAGATGAACTACCAACAGGAGGCGGAGAAGGAGACGCCCAGCGAGGAGAAAATGCAGGAGTATGACCAGAAGTTCCGGGCGGTTTATGCGCAGGTGATGCAAAATCCCAATATGATCAACTATGAGGTTGCCCGCAAGGAAGTGGATGGCATGATGAACTACCTGATGCAAATTTTGACCCTCTGCGTCAACGGGGAGGATCCGGCAACCTGTGAGCCGAAGCAGGAGCATGAGTGCGGCGGTAACTGCGCCGCGTGCAGCGGCTGCTGAATACAGGCTCGGCTTTTAGGCATGAAAGGTGAAAGCCTGCGGCCATTCGCTGGAACGGCCGCAGGTAATTTGCCTGATGAGCTTTGCGATGGGGGCTGTTTTCTATCACGATAGGAAAGACGCTATTTTACGATGCAACAGGGGGTTCAGCATGGCACCGCTTACGCCGATGATGCAGCAATACCTGGAGGTCAAGCAGCAATATCCTGATGCAATCCTCATGTTCCGCCTGGGGGATTTTTATGAGATGTTCTTTGAGGATGCCAAAACCGCCTCGCGTGAGCTGGAGCTGGTGCTCACCGGGCGGGATTGTGGCCAGGAGGAGCGCGCGCCGATGTGCGGCGTGCCCTTTCACAGTGCGGATGGCTACATTGCCCGCCTGGTCGCCAAGGGATATAAAGTCGCCATCTGTGAGCAGATGGAGGATCCGGCGCTGGCCAAAGGGATTGTCAAGCGGGAGGTTATCCGCGTTGTCACGCCCGGCACGGTGATTGAAAACAGCATGCTTGACGAATCGCGCAACAATTACCTTGCCTGCGTGTGTGTGGGTGAGGCGGGCGCGGGGTTGTGCTTTGCCGATGTTTCAACAGGCGAGGTGCACCTGACGGATTTTTCTCCCGAGCGCTGTGAAGAAGCGTTGATCAATGAATTTGGCCGGTATATGCCCAGCGAGGTGCTTGTCAATGCAGGCGCTGCGGTGCTACCGAAGTTTAAGGCCTTTTTGGCCAGGCGCATGAGCCTGACGGCAGAGCTGCTGGAGGATGGCGAGTTTGATCTTGCCGCCTGCACGGCCCTTGTGCTGGAGCACTTTCAAAAAGCGTCGCTGGATGAGCTGGAGCTTTCCAGTGCGCCGGATGCGGTGCGCGCCCTGGGCGCGGCGATGCAGTATCTCAAGCAGGCGCAGAAGGCAGAGCTTGATAATATCCGGGAGCTGGATTTTTACAGCAGCGCACGCTTCATGCGCCTCGACGTAGCTGCCCGGCGCAACCTGGAGCTGACGCGCACTATGCGCAGCGGCGAGAAGAAGGGCACCCTCCTCTGGGTGCTGGACCGCACAAAAACCGCGATGGGCAAGCGCTTGATCCGCTCCTGGGTGGAGCAGCCGCTTTTGAGCTGCGCGCAGATCAGTCGCCGCCTGAATGCGGTGGATGAGCTCTTCAGCGATACGCCCCTGCGGCGGGATGAGATCGAGAACCTGACGGGTATCTATGATCTGGAGCGGCTGATGACCCGCATTGCCTATGGGGCGGCCAATGCGCGGGAGCTGCGCAGCCTCGCTGCGGCCATTGAGCGGCTCGCCCCCTTGCGCGCGCGGCTGGAGGGCTGCCAGAGCGCTATGCTGCGCGATATCTATGGGGATATTGATCCGCTGGAGGATCTCTTTTCGCTGATTGACCGCTCCATTGTGGAGGAGCCGCCGTTCACGGTGCGCGAGGGGGGCATGATTCAGCCTGGATTCCATGAGGAGTTGGATTCGCTCCACTCCCTCGTGACGGATGGCAAAGGCTTCCTTGCGCAGATTGAGCAGCGCGAGCAGGAGCGCACCGGCATCAAAAAGCTGAAAATCGGCTATAACCGCGTGTTCGGTTATTACATAGAGGTGTCCAACTCCTATAAGGAGCTGGTGCCGGAGGATTATATCCGCAAGCAGACGCTCTCCAACTGCGAGCGGTTTATTACGCAGGAGCTCAAGGAGCTGGAGTCGAAGGTGCTCGGTGCGCAGGAGCGCATGGTGCAGTTGGAATACCAGATTTTCAGTGATGTGCGTGCCCGTGTGGCGGACGAGCTCTATCGTGTGCAGCGCACGGCGCACGCCGTGGCGAGGCTTGATGTGCTCTGCTCCTTTGCACAGGTGGCTGCGTCTTATGACTATACGCGGCCTGCCGTCGATGGGAGCGACCGGCTGGAGATCACGGAGGGCCGCCACCCGGTGGTGGAGCGCATGCTGGAGGATGCACCGTTTGTGCCGAACGATACCCTGCTCGACTGTGGAGAAAACCGCTGTGCCATTATCACCGGTCCCAACATGGCGGGCAAATCTACCTATATGCGGCAGGTGGCGCTGATCACGCTCATGGCGCAGATCGGCTCGTTCGTTCCGGCGCGCAGCGCGCACATCGGCGTGGTGGATAGCATTTTCACCCGTGTCGGCGCGTCCGACGATCTGGCGGCGGGGCAATCCACCTTTATGGTGGAGATGAGCGAGGTGGCCTCGATCCTGCAAAACGCCACGGCGAAGAGCCTGATACTGCTAGATGAAATCGGCCGCGGTACCTCCACCTATGACGGTATGAGCATTGCGCGCGCTGTGCTGGAATTCTGTGCGGATTCCAAAAAGCTGGGGGCAAAAACGCTCTTCGCTACCCATTATCACGAGCTGACCGAGCTGGAAAACCAGGTTCCCGGCGTAAAAAATTACAACATTGCGGTCAAAAAACGCGGCGAGGAGATTACGTTCCTGCGCCGTATTATCCGCGGCGGGGCGGATGGTAGCTATGGCGTGGAGGTAGCGAAGCTTGCCGGCGTGCCGGTAAGCGTGGTCAAGCGTGCGCGCGTGATCCTGAGAGCGTTGGAGAGCAGCGCTCGCCGGGGGGATGGCCCCGCGCAGGTTCCGGAGGATGCGGAGCTCCCCCAGGAGGAAGAAACGGCTCTGCTCCAAATTTCGATTGCGGGCAATACCAGCGCAGAAATTTTGGAACAGCTGAAAAATATTGATATTGATACCCTCACGCCGATTGAGGCGCTGACAACGCTGTATGAGCTGGTCCGCCGGGCGAAGGAGGCATAAGCAGGCCGTGTGAAATGCTTATACTGTCTGCGCTGCGGGCCTTACCGGAGTTTTCCAAAGGAGGTGCGTCATGCCGAAAATTCACGTGCTGCCCCGCCATGTAGCGGAGCTGATTGCGGCAGGGGAGGTTGTGGAACGGCCCTCCTCTGCGGTGAAGGAATTGTTGGAAAACGCCATTGATGCGGGTGCGAGCGCAATCACGCTGGAGATTAAGCGTGGGGGCGTTACCTATATCCGCATTACGGATAACGGCTGCGGCATTGCGCACGAGGATGCGCCAACGGCCTTTATCAGCCATGCCACGAGTAAAATCAGCAGGGAAGAGGATTTGAACGGCATCGGTACGCTAGGCTTTCGCGGTGAGGCGCTTGCCTCCATTGCGGCGGTGTCGCGCGTAGAGCTTTTGACCCGCGCGCAGGAGGAGACGGTGGGAACGCGGCTGTGTATCGAGGGCGGCGAGCAGACGCTTTTGGATGAGGCGGGCTGCCCCAAAGGTACCACGCTGATTGTGCGCGACCTGTTTTACAACACGCCCGCGCGCATGAAGTTTTTGAAAAAGGATGTTGCGGAGGCAAACGCCGTGGCAGGCGTGGTGGATCGTGTGGCGCTCTCTCACCCGGAGGTTAGCGTCCGTTTTATCCGGGATGGGCGGGAAGCGCTGCTGACGCCCGGCGATGGGAAGCTACTCTCCGCCATCTATGCAGTGTATGGTAGAGAGTTCGCACAGGGACTGCTCCCATTGGATTATTCACTCAATGGCGTGCAGGTCTCCGGCTTTGTAGCAAAGCCGCTGGCTGCGCGGCCGAACCGCACCATGCAGCTTTTCTTTTTAAACGGCAGGCTGGTGAAGAGCCGCACCGCGATGGCAGCGCTGGAGGAGGCTTACCGCCACGCGATTATGGTGGGCAAGTTCCCGGCCTGTGTGATGCACTTGCACATGCCGAACGAGGCGGTGGATGTCAACGTTCATCCGGCGAAGATCGAGGTGCGCTTCGTCAATGAGCGGCGCGTATTTGATGCGGTGTATTACGCGGTTAAAAATACGCTCCAGCACAACGATCCACGCCCACAAGTGTCTCTCAACCGGATGAGCGCGCCGGTGGGGCCGGCAAAGCCGCCCGTGCCGGAGCAGATAACGCTACCGGCAAACAAGCAGGAGAAAAAGGCATCTTTTTGGGGGCATGCAGCAGCCGCTTCTGCCGGGGGGAGCCGCCCATCGCAGCGGCTGCAATCGCCTGCACAGGCTTATGCGCACGGCAGAGAGCCGGATACGGTGGAGGCGGCGCTTGCACGGCAGGTGCCCGCAAATGCGGTGCGTACTTTGGCTGCCGCACCGGCGGCGGAGCAGGGGGAGGAGAAGCGGGAAGCGCCTTCTGTGCAGGCATCAGTTGCTCCGCAGGCAGAGCTTGCGCAGGAGACGGCGCCCTTTCCCGAAAATCTGCAATCTGATCCAGCGCTGGAATCTGGCACTGTGGAAAAAAAGCAGGTGGAGCAGGCCACTCCCCCGGATTTTAGAATCGTTGGTGAAGCGTTTCACACCTATATCATTGTGGAATGCGGGAAGGAGCTGCTCCTCATTGATAAGCATGCCGCCCACGAGCGCATGCTGTATGAGCAGCTTCGGCAGGGCGGCGGGCAGGAAGAGCGCCAGCTGTTGCTGGCGCCGGTGGCAGTCACACTCTCAAAGGAAGCGTATGCGGCCGTGCTGCAAAACCTTGAGCTGTTGCGGCAGGTGGGTTTTGAGGCAGAGGATTTTGGCGGCGGGACGGTGATTGTGCGCGCGTGCCCGATGGCGCTCGCGCAGGAGGATGCTGCCGCGCTGCTGGAGGAGCTGGCGGGCTATCTCCTGGCGAACCGGCGAGAGCTGATTCCGGAAAAGCTTGATTGGCTTTATCACAACGTGGCCTGCCGCGCGGCGATTAAGGCCGGGGATGCAGCCACCCCCTATGAGCTGGAGCGGTTTGTAGCCAATCTGCTTACACATGATGATATCCGCTATTGCCCACATGGGCGGCCCGTTTTGGTTGTGATGTCACAGACAGAGCTTGAGAAGCAGTTTGGAAGAATTTAATAATATCAGAGAATATACAGCCGCCATCCGGCGCAGCGGCGAGACGCGCGTTTTAAAATGGCCTGCGGTTGTGTGATCTGTTCAGTGATTAGACTGGCCACTCCACTATCGAGGGTGGAGCTCGTTATTTAGAAAGGAAAAGGAGGCGCGGCCATGGCGGCAGAAGAGAGCAAAATACCGGTGCTTGCTGTCGTCGGGCCGACCGCCTCCGGGAAGACGGCGTTGGCCGTGCAGCTTGCCCGCGCATTTGGCGGCGAGGTGGTCGGCGCCGATTCCATGCAGATCTATCAGGGGATGGAGATCGCCACCGCCGCCCCGACCGAGCAGGAGAGGGAGGGTGTCCCGCATCATCTGATCGGCTTTGCACGGCCGGAGGAGCGCTTCAGCGTGGCGGCTTATACTGCGCTGGCGCAGCAATGTATTGGCGAGATATGGGCGCGCGGGCGGCTGCCGGTGCTCGCAGGCGGTACAGGGCTTTATGTGGATGCGCTGCTGGACCATATCGAATTTTCCGGTGCGCCGGCGGATCCGGCGGTGCGTGCGGCACTTTACCGCCGGGCGGAGGAGGAGGGCGCGCAATCGCTCTGGCAGAAGCTCAGCCGCATTGACCCGGATTCGGCTGCCAGCCTGCATCCAGGCAACCTGGGCCGTGTCGTGCGGGCGCTGGAGCTGTTTGAGACCTCCGGGCTCACGATGTCGGAGCAGCGCCGCCGCTCCCGTCAAACGCCGTCCCCTTATGAACCGTTTTATCTGGGGCTGGATTTCCATGACCGGCAGCGGCTGTATGACCGGATTGACCGGCGCGTCAGCCAGATGGTAGAAAACGGCCTGCTGGAGGAGGCGCGCCGCTTTCTCGCGCTTGATCCGGCGGGGACGGGGGCACAGGCGATCGGATACAAGGAATTAAAGCCTTATTTTGCCGGAGAGATGCCGTTGGAGCAGGCGCTTGATAACCTCAGGCGCGCTACCCGGCGCTATGCCAAGCGT
Organism: uncultured bacterium; assembly: GCA_949283655.1. Lineage (GTDB taxonomy): Bacteria > Bacillota > Clostridia > Oscillospirales > Acutalibacteraceae > Fimivicinus. The sequence goes on along the minus strand of CASDTH010000028.1, from coordinate 14,978 downwards.
CAGTTGACGTGGTTCCGGCGTAACGAGCGGATTCACTGGTTGTTTTGGGAGGAGTATGACACGCCGGCCGCCTTGTATGGGGAGGCTTACCGCCTTGTGCGGGAATCGGATTGGGGGCAGAAGCAATGATGACGCATATCAAGAAGCCGTTGGATCCGGAGCAGAAGAGGCGGCTTCTCAAGCGGGGGAAAAAGCTGCTTGCTATTCTCGGCATCGTACTGGCGGCGCTTTATTGCTGCTATCAATTTTATCAGTGGCGGTTTCCCTCTAATCTGAAAACCGAGGTGGCGTTGGAGCAGAGCGTTTATGATGCAGTCGATGCACAGATCTTTGTGGTGCGCGATGAGCATCTGCTTTCCAACACGGCCTCCGGCAAGGTGATTCCCTTGGTGGAGGATGGTATGCGCGTGGCAAAGGGGGATGTGGTTGCAATGGTGTTCCCTGACGATGCGGATGCAGCCAATTACCTGCGTGCCCAGGAGCTGGAGGAGCAAATCAGCTATTATGAACAGCTCGCCAAGCAGTATTCCTCGGTGGCGGATGTCAACGCCCTCAATGAGGAGGCGTTTTCCATCCTTCTTGATGGCCTAGATGCTGCCAGCAGCAGAGCTTTTCCTGCGCTTGAAGAGAGCATGGATGAGCTGGGCGAAACCCTGATCCGGCGTCAGCTGGCCATGGGAGAGCAGGTGGATTTTTCTGCCAAGATTTCTGCCCTGCGGGCGGAGCTTGCAAATCTGCAGGTTAGCAGCGATGCCTACACTACCATCACAGCGCAGCGCTCCGGTTACTACATCAGCAGCACGGATGGGCTGGAAAACACCATTCCTTATGAGTCGGCAGCCACTGTTACGCTGGATACGCTGCAAAAGGCGCTGGAGGCTAAAGCAGCGCCGGACTCCGGAAGCGTGGGGAAAACGGTGGATCATTTTGATTGGTACCTGCTCTGCGTGATCGAAACGGATGCGCTTGTCCCCTTTGAAAGCGGCAATAGCGTTACCGTCCGGATGCCGTTCAGCGGTGCGGATTCCTTTACGGCCAAGGTGGAGCGCGTTGAGCCGGGGGAAGATGGGGTGAGCCTGGCTGTGCTCAAATGCAGCCTGATGAATGAAAGCCTTGCAAACCTTCGTCAGGAGACGGCGCAGCTTGTCACCAGCATTACCGCCTATTATGCTCCGCCGCCGGATGAGGAGGGCGCAGAGCGGGAAAGCCCCACCGCGCACACAGTGGATAAGGGCGTGCGCGTCAGTAGCAGCGCGGTACGCGTGCAGGATGGAGAAAAGGGCGTTTACGTCCTGCGCGGGAATGTGGTTCGCTGGCGCCGGCTGAATGTGGTGTATTCGGATCAGACCTATGTGATTTCCGCCACCACGGATCGAAACGGCGAGACGATTGTGGATAATCCAGATAGCTATCTCAAGCAATACGATGAAGTGATTGTAGAAGGGAAGGATTTATATGATGGAAAAATTGTCGGATGATCCTCGCTTTGAGCAGATCGCAGAAAATTACCGGCGTATTCAGGAGAATATTGCTGCAGCAGCAGAAAGAAGTGGCCGGAAAGCTTCTGATATCCGATTTATGGCGGTGACCAAAACCGTCGAACCCGTTTATATCAACCATGCGCTTTCCCTGGGAATTGACCTCATCGGGGAGAATAAGGTGCAGGAGTTTTTGGGTAAGCGGGAGTATCTGCATCTGGAGGGCTGCGAGAAGCATCTGATCGGCCATTTGCAGACCAATAAGGTTCGCCAGATTATCGGGGAAGTCGATATGATCGAATCGGTGGATAGCGTGCACCTCGCGCAGGAGATCAGCCGCCAGGCGGTTAAGCGTGGGTTGGAGGCGCAGGTGCTGCTGGAGGTCAATATCGGCGGGGAAGCAAGCAAAAGTGGAATGGAGCCCGCAGCGATAGAGGAGATGGCCTGCCAAATTGCCGCGCTGCCGGGGCTGCAGGTGCGCGGCCTGATGGCTATCCCGCCAGTTTGCGAAGAGGATTCGGTTTTACGTGGATTTTTTGCCAGAATGTATAGATTATTTATTGACATGCAGGCCCAAAAAATAGATAATATCAATATGGACATTCTTTCGATGGGGATGTCAGGCGATTATGTCCAGGCCATTGAAGAAGGGGCCAATCTGGTCCGGGTCGGTTCCGCGCTGTTTGGCGCGCGGGTCTATTAAAACAGACAGGAGGTTTCTGAACATGAGCTTTATGGAAAAAATTAAGCAGATCGTCAATGTGGATGAGGACAACTACTATGATAACGACGCCGTAGGAGAAGACTACGAGGAATATGACGACTATGACACCGGCCGTGAAGAGGAAGAGCAGGAGCCGGAGCAGCCTGTGCGTGAGGCACGGCCGCAGGAGAATCCAAACCGCGTAGTGCGCATCAACAACGCCGCCTCGCAGCTTCAGGTGGTGCTTGTCAAGCCCGACCGCTATGATGATGTGACGGCCATTGCCGACCACGTCAATGGGAAGCGCACCGTCGTGCTGAATCTGGAGTCTGCCAACAGGGAGACTTCCCGCCGCCTGCTCGATTTTCTCAGCGGCGTGGCCTATGCCAATGGAGGCACGATCAGCCCGCTGGCCAATAATACCTATATTATTGTACCTTATAACGTGGAGTTTACCGGCGATTTGGCCGACGAGCTGGAGAATAACGGCGTCTTTTTCTAAACCCATACAAGGAATGAAGAAGAGGGGATGATGTGCGATGATAACACCGCAGCAGGTGAGAAACCATCGCTTCCAGCTCGGTTCCCGCGGCACCTACCGCGCGGAAGAGGTGGATGCATTTCTGGAGGAGCTGACGGCTTCTTATGAAGAGGCATGCACGCAAAATGAAGCGCTGTTGAAAAAAATTAGCCTTTTGGCCGATAAGGTAGAAGAGTACCGCCGGGAGGAGGATACGCTTCGCTCCGCTTTGCTGGTGGCGCAGCGCACGGCGGATCAAGTGGTGCGCGAGGCACAGGAGAAGGCGCAGGCACAGTTAAACCAGGCCGGGGAGCAGGCAAAGGCCCGCGAGGTAGAGGCTGCTGCCCGGGCGCAAGCGCTCACGCAGGAGAGCGAGCTGCGGGTGAAGGCCCTGTTGGAGGATGCCTCCGCCAAGGCCGAGCAGCTGGTGGGCGAAGCGCAGGCTAAGGCGGATCGCCTGGTCGGTGAAGCAGGCCGCCATGCGCAGGAGAATCTTGCGCAGCTGCGGGAGGAGACAGAGCACGAAAACCTGCTTCTAGAGCAGACACGCACTGCCGTTAACACGTTCCGAGCAAATTTGATCGCGATGTATAAAGAGCATATTGAGTTGATCAACCGCTTGCCGTTCCTGCCGGAGGAAGAGGAGCAGGAGATGGAGAGCGATTCGGAGCCGGAGGCGGCGGCTCTGCCCGAGGAGCCCATGCAGGATATGGAGGCAGCCTCCGTCCAAGCGGAGGAGGCCGTGCAGGCACAAGAGGATGCGGCCCCTGCTGGGGAGGCGGAAAGCCACTTCCGTACCATCTACAGTGCCGAGGATGAAATACCGGCCGGGCCGGAAGCCTCCCCTGAGGAGGGTTCGCAGCTCACCATGGGCGGCGAGGGCGGCTTCCATCTGAATTTAGACGCGCTGGCCGATGAAGAGCCGGAGCAGGATGCGATCCCAGGCGGAATCGGAAAAGATGGCGTGCCGACCTTTGAGGGCTTTTTCCATAAAAAGTCGGAAGAATAAAGGCGGCGCAAATCAGAATTCCGTTGGTATGCTGCGGGGAAAAGCGCCGGAAAAGTGCATGAAGCTTTCTGGACGGGCTGTTCCTTGTGGCAGGGCAATGGTTTGGCGGCGGATGCGGCCATCTATTTGCTTTTGTCTAAATGCTTAGAAACACACAACGCAGGATGCGTCCCAGAGCATACGGGCAGGGGCGGCTGGATCAATCAGCGGGCCTCTGCCCTGCTTTTATGGCTGCTTTCTGCCGGTAAGGAGGCATGAAGCGCTTGCTTCAGTTTTTTTCTGTTTTAACTATTGTGCTGCTGGTGTGTATCGATCAGCTGATCAAGGGGATTATTTTACTTTGGCTGAGGCCTCTGCAGAGCGTTTCGTTGATCCCCGGGGTGCTTAGCCTGACTTATGTGGAGAACCGGGGCGCTGCTTTTGGCATGCTTCAGGGCAGCGCCGTTGTGATGGGGGTTCTCTCCTGCATCATTTTTATTGGCGGGCTATATCTACTGTTCAGCAAGTCGCTGGATCGGAAATTTTCTCTCAATAAGCTGAATATCGGGCTCTCCTATGCTGCGCTCATCTTGATTATGGGCGGCGGGCTGGGGAATTTTATCGACCGGATTTTCCGCCAGTATGTCATTGATTTTATTGAGCTGAAGTTTATCCAGTTCCCTGTTTTCAATTTTGCGGATTGCCTGATTACGGTGGGGATTTTTCTGTTTATTATATGGACGGTACGCTACTGTATGGAGGCCAAAAGGCTGGAGGATCAGCAGAAGCGGCAGGCGGGGGCACACAATGATTGACGCGCTGTTGTTCTCCATCCCACCCGAGCTGGACGGCGAGCGGATAGATCGTGCGATAGCCGCCCTGGTCGCGGATCTGAGCCGCTCTGCTGCCCAACGGTTGATTGAGGAGGGGAGTGTGGTGAAAAACCATGCCCCAGTTTCCAAAAATGACCGGGTGCGCAGCGGGGATAGCATTCGCGTTTCTTTGCATGAGCCTGAGCCTCTGGAAGCGCAGGCGCAGGAGATTGCGCTGGATATCCGGTATGAGGATGACGATCTGCTGGTTGTTAATAAACCGAAGGGGATGGTCGTGCACCCGGCTCCAGGCAACCCGGATGGCACGCTGGTCAACGCCCTGCTGTATCACTGTGGGGATTCGCTTTCCGGCATCAATGGCGTGATGCGCCCCGGCATCGTCCACCGGATTGATAAGGATACCAGCGGCCTGCTGGTGGTGGCAAAGAATGATTTTGCCCACGCTTCATTAGCCCGGCAGATTCAGCAACACAGCTTCACAAGGGAATACAGCGCCGTTGTGCATGGCAGATTAAAGGAGCCCTCCGGCACCATAGACGCCCCGATCGGCCGCCATCCGGTCAAACGCAAGCAGATGGCGGTAACGAATCATCATTCCCGCCATGCGGTGACGCATTATGAAACCGTCGCGGTGTTTGAAGGCTTTACGCAGCTGCGAGTGCGGCTGGAAACAGGGCGCACACATCAAATCCGCGTCCATATGGCGTATATTGGCCATCCGGTAGCGGGCGATCCGGTCTACGGCCCCCAAAAAAGCGCGCCGGGGCTGGATGGCCAATGCCTGCACGCTGGCTTGATCGGCTTCCGCCACCCGCGCGATGGGCGGTATATAGAAGTGGCGAGCGAGTTGCCCCCCTATTTTACTGCGTTTTTGAGGAGGATTGGATGGCATGGCGACACAGATGAGGGCTGAACCAGTGAAAAAGAATTTTTCCGATTGGCTGGTGGTTTCTGATATTGACGGCACGCTGAATACCAAGCTGCGCACACTGCCCAAACGTAACCTGGAGGCAATTACGCGCTTTGTCTGTGAGCTGGGCGGCCATTTTACACTCGCCTCTGGCCGGAATGTGGCGTCGTTGAAAAAGCATTTTGACCGGTTGCCGATTGCATCTACACCGGCAATTGTACTCAATGGCGCGGGCATCTATGATTTCCAGCAGGAGGAAATGATCTGGTTCCGACCCATCAGCGCACGCGGGCAGGAGATTACAGCGCTGGTGCTGGAAAAGTTTCCAGGAGCGGAAGCGGCGGTTTTCACAAAGGATATGATTTATCTGCTGCGCCCACGGCTGTTTGGGCCAGTGCAGGTGATGGCCGATCATCTGCCCCACCGGCGCTGTTCTAGCTTGCACGAGGTGCCACAGCAGGATTGGGGTAAGGTAATTTTTTATGCTCCCCCACTGCTGATGAAGCGTATCGTCCGGTTTGTTGATGCGCTGGAGGATAAGCAGATCCATTTTGTCTCCTCCTCTATTGCCACATATGAAATGCTGGCTGCGGGGGTGCACAAGGGCACGGCCGTCGGCGCGCTGCGGGAGATGCTTGGGATTTCCTATGAGCATACGGCTGCAATTGGCGATTATTTTAACGATTTTGATATGTTGAAATCCGTTTTTTTGCCTGCGGCCTGCGGTCAGGCGCCAAAGGCAGTGCATGCGATTGCGAAATACCATGCCTGCCACTGCAATCGTGGCGCGGTGGGCGATTTTTTGGAGTATATCGAGCGAGCGTTTGGCTGAGTTACGGTTGCTGCGAAACGGGTAGTGATTTGCTGAAAAAAGAGGATTTGACTATTTTTTTCTTTAAAATCATGCACCTTTTCATAATTTTTTTATATTTTTTTAAGAGATGCTCTTTACAATCGCTTTCTTTTAGCAGATAATAGATTCGGGTAAGCGCTGATGAAATCCGTCACATGGGCAGGGCTACTTGTTTCTCAGGATGGCTGCGATCTTATATTGTGTGCAGTATGCCAGGGTGATAGAGGAGACCTGCAAACTGTGTGCTTTGGTGTGATATTTGATCAGAGGTTACTTTGAGAGAAGCGGCGGGGGTTCGCCATGCGTACTCCCGTTGCTTTTGCTTGGGCGAGGCGGCGGCCCTGTGCCGGCAGCCGGCCCTGTACAGAAAGGATGGTCATCAATGGATACGCAAACCAAAAAACAGTTGGAAATGACCGCCTGTAAGGTCCGCATGGGTGTAATTGAAGAGACCTTCCAGGCAAAGTCCGGGCATCCGGGCGGCTCCCTGTCCGTTACGGATATCCTGACCTATCTCTATTTTAAAGAGATGAATATTGACCCTGCGCAGCCTAAAATGCCCTCCCGCGATCGCCTGGTACTGTCCAAGGGGCATACGGCGCCGGCGCTTTACGCAGTGATGGCGCAGCGCGGCTATTTCCCGGAGGAGGAGCTCAAAACCCTGCGCAAGGTTGGCTCCCGCCTGCAGGGGCACCCGAGCATGAAGCTTTTGCCGGGTATTGATATGAGCACCGGCTCCTTAGGCCAGGGGATTTCCGCTGCCGTGGGAATGGCGCTTGGCTCAAAATACGGCGATCAGGGCTTCCGCGTCTATGCGGTGCTTGGTGATGGAGAACTGGAGGAGGGCCAGGTTTGGGAGGCGGCCATGTTCGCTGCGGCCAAAAAGCTGGATAACTTGGTCGCCATTGTGGATAATAACAACCTGCAGATTGACGGCTCTGTAGAGGAGGTCAATTCCCCCTACCCGATTCCGGAAAAATTCAGTGCGTTCGGCTGGAATGTTGTTGAAATCTGCGGCCACTGCTTTGAGGAGATAGAATCCGCCTTGCAGGCGGCGCGCGACTGCAAGGGGAAGCCCACCGCAATCATCGCGAAAACGGTGAAGGGTAAGGGTGTTTCCTTCATGGAGAATCAGTGCGCCTGGCATGGCAGCGCACCGAATGCGGAGCAGTATGAGCAGGCGATGAGCGAATTGAAGGCCGCTTTGGCGGAATTGGAGGCGGAATAAGATGGCTGAGGTAATTAAAAAAGCGACGCGCGACGGCTATGGCAACGCGCTCGTTGAGCTGGCTGAAAAATATGATAATCTCGTCGTTATGGATGCCGACCTTGCGGCGGCAACGAAGACCGGCGTGTTTAAAAAAGCGCATCCGGATCAATTCTTTGATGCGGGCATCGCGGAGTGCAACCTGATGGGTGTGGCGGCCGGCCTTGCCACCACAGGCTACCTGGTGTTTGCCTCCTCCTTTGCAATGTTTGCCGCCGGCCGTGCGTTTGAGCAGGTGCGTAACACCATCGGATACCCGCATATCCCCGTCAAAATCGGCGCGACGCACGCCGGTATTTCCGTGGGTGAGGATGGCGCGAGCCATCAGTGCTGTGAGGATATCGCTCTGATGCGGACGATCCCCGGCATGGTCATCCTGAATCCTGCCGATGATATCGAGGCGCGCGCAGCTGTTTTTGCTGCTGCGGAATATGATGGTCCGGTTTACCTGCGTTTTGGCCGGTTGGCCGTACCGCGTATTTTTGATGAGCATTATACCTTTGAGATCGGCAAGGCTGTAGAGCTGCGCCCTGGTGAGGATGTCACGATCATCGCAACCGGTCTAATGGTCAACGAAGCGCTTCTTGCACAGGAAGAGTTGATGAAGGAGGGCATCAGCGCCCGCGTGATCAACATGGCGACCATCAAGCCGATTGACCGTGAATGCATCATTGCGGCCGCTAAGGAGACGGGTGCCATCGTCACGGCGGAGGAGCACAGCATCCTTGGCGGGCTTGGCGCCGCAGTGGCCGAGGTTGTGTGCGAAACCGTGCCGGTGCCGGTGGTGCGCGTCGGCGTAGAGGATACGTTTGGTTGCTCTGGTCCAGCGGTTGAGCTGCTGCATGTCTTTGGGCTGGATGCTGCCAATATTGTGGAGAAGGCACATCAGGCAATTGCCATGAAAGCCCAGTAAAAAGTGGTTGACAAAAGAACAACCCGCGTTTTATGATAGACGGCGGGGCAGGGGGGACACGCCTGTGCGTGTCTCCCTTTTTTTGATATAGAACACATATTTGGAGGATGCGGCATGAAAAACCTTGTACTGATCGGCATGCCGGCGTGCGGGAAAAGCACAATCGGCGTTATCCTGGCGAAGACGGTCGGCGTGGGCTTTTTAGATACGGATCTGCTTTTGCAGCAGCGCGAGGGAAAGCGCTTGCAGGAGATTATCGATGGGCATGGCTTGCCATATTTTTTGCGGGTGGAGGAGCACGCCATCCGCAGCGTTACATGCCGGGATACGGTGATCGCCACGGGAGGCAGCGCTGTGTACAGTGAAAATGCGATGCGTCACCTGCGCCGGAATGGGATCCTGATTTATTTAAAGCTGCCGTATGAAGAGGTAGAGAGCCGGCTGAATAATATCAAAACCCGCGGCGTGGCCATGGCGAAGGGGGAGTCGCTTTACGATCTGTATCAGGAGCGGATGCCACTGTACGAAAAATGGGCGGATATTACAGTGAATGCGGCAGGTTTGACGGCAGAGCAGACAGTGGAGGCGATTCTGAATATACTGGGTTCTGATAAAAAAGAATAAAATCCTCTGGCTGCGAGAGCCCTCCGGTTTGATGGTCCGGGGGATTTTCAGCCTTTTTGAGCGCTGTTTGCCGGAGGAAACGGCTTCCGCCCGGGGGAAGGGGATCGCCCGCTGTGAAAATCAAAAATACTATGGGTGCGCGGCTTTTTTCGATGGATTTTTTGATGGGTTTCTCTACAATAGAAAAAGGTTAGAGGCGTCTGTAGCCGGACAAACCAAAGTCAGTAGCCCCATTCAAAAATTTTTCTAATTTTTTGCAACTATTTTCTTCTGCCATCCATCATAAGAGCAGTAAAAGCGGAAAGCGAGGGTTTCAGCATGAACAGGCCGTATCAAACCGGAAACACCGTGCACGATGGTTGGCCGCGCAAAAACAAAAGGTTACTTTGGCTTTCGGTGGCACTAGTGCTCGTGTGCCTTGTAGTGGTGATTGCCATCGCAGGAGCGCGTAGCGCCAGGTGGGGAGAGAAAGGGGAGACGCCGCCCACGGGCCTTTCCACACAGCCACCTACTGGCCTTGCAGTTGCCCCGCCAACCTGGGAGCAGACGCTGCCGGCCAGCACACAAAATACCGCCGCATTAACGGCTGCCCGAGAAGAGCCAGAGGGTAGCACAGCGGCTGGAAAAGAGGATGACAGCTTTTTTCAGGATGCTGTTTTTATTGGGGATTCCCGCACGGAGGGGCTTGGCAACTCTGGCCTGCTCAGTGGGGCAACGTTTTATGCCTATAAGGGCCTGATGGTGGATACCGTTTTTACCAAGCCGGTTATATCTGACGGCGGGCAGAAGCTCACGGTGGTTGACGCACTGAAAAAGCACCGGTTTGGAAAGGTTTATATCATGCTGGGTGTGAATGAGCTCGGCTGGGCCAATGAGAACGCTTTTATCAATGGCTATAGCAAGCTTGTGGACGCTATTCAGGAGATCGAACCGGATACACAGATTTATGTGCAGTCTATTCTGCCGGTCTCCAAAGAAAAATCGTCAAAAGGCGTTTATACCAATGAGCGCATCCGGCTTTACAATCGCCTGCTCAAAGAGCTGTGCGAGGAAAAATCGGTGCAGTATCTGGATGTCTATCAGGCCGTGGTGGATAGCTCCGGCAATTTGCCGGCAGATGCGGCGGCGGATGGCGTGCATCTCAAAATGGCATATTGCCGGAAATGGGCCGAGTATCTGCGGACCCATACCGGTGTATAAAGAAAGGATGATTCAAATGAAGGCTTTGAGGATAGGGCTTCCGGTGTTGCTGATGCTGGTGCTGCTGGCCGGTTGTAGCGCAGGGAAGGCACAGAATGTGGATGCCGCTCAGGCGGCGGATACGCTGAAAAGCTCCCTGACCTTTCAGGATGAGCTCTCTGAGGCAACTCCGGAGGTACGCAACAGAACCTATGGTATTTCTGGCGAGGATGTTGTGGCAGGGAAGCTATATCTGAGTAGCGGCGCCACAGCGGAAGAGGTTGCTGTTTTTCAGGCCAGGGATGAGGCAGCTGCCGAACGGTTGCTCGCCGCGATGCAGGAGCGTGTAGAGGCACAAAAACTGGCATTTGAGGATTATGCGCCTGCTGAGATGCCCAAGTTGAATAACGCCGTTGTGGAGCGCAGCGGGAACGTTGTGGCGCTCTGCATCGCAGAGGATAACGTTGCCGCGCAGAAGATGGTGAAGGAGCTTATCGGATGACGGGCGAAAGGCGGAGGAGCAGGCGCTGTGAGCGGGGAGCAAACGCGGATTACGGAGTTTATCTATGAAAACCAGGCGGCCATGTACCGCCTGGCGTTTTCCTATGCCCGCAATCGCGAAGCGGCGTTGGATATCGTGCAGGATACGGTAGTGCAGGCTATCAGCCATGCGCACACATTGCGCAGCGAAGCGGCGGTCAAGGCTTGGGTTTACCGGATTTTAATCAATGAAAGCCTCGCCTACCTGCGACGCAATCAAAGGATGATCCTGCTGGATGAATTACCGGAGATTACCGCCCCGCAGGAGGATCCAGGCGCAAAAGTGGATATTTACCGGGCGGTGGAGCGCCTGGAACTGAAGCTGCGCATAGTCGTTATTTTGCGGTATTTTGAAGATATGAAGCTGGAGGATATTGCGGCGGCAACAGGCGCGAACCTCAATACGGTGAAAGCACGCCTGTACCGCGCGCTGAAAAAGCTGCGCCAGGAGCTTGGCGACGGATTCTCCGATATGTAGAAACGGTCAAGGAGGGGTGCGCATGAGATCCATCAGGGATGCAAAAGAAATTTATACTGCGCTTGAGCCGCCGGAGGAGTTGGAAGAGGTGGTCCGGGGGGCTGTCCGTTTCGCAGGGCGGCAGCACAGAAAGCGCCGCCACCCAATCCGTTGGACAGCCTGTGCCGCTGCGGCCTGCCTGGTGCTGTTTATCGCCGCAGTTAATATGATCCCCGCGTTTGCTCTAGGGCTCTTTCATATTCCGGTGTTAGGGCAGATTGCGCAGGTCTTGACCTTTGAGGAATACAAAAAGCAGGGGGAGAATGGGACGCTGATCGTTCGCCAACCGGAGCTTGCCGGCACTGGTAACACAGAGCTGGAGAGACGCATCAATCAGGAGATACAGGTGAAAATCAATGAGCTGATTGAAGCCTCTCAAAAGGAAGCCAGGGCAGCCAAGCAGGTATATTTGGAAAATGGTGGCGACGAAAGCGATTATCTCGTCCCGGAGATTTGCATCAATTACCGATTGTGCTGCAACAATGGAGAGTTTGTTTCCTTTGTGCTGGTGAAATCGGAGACCCATGCCAGCTATTATGAGGAGCAGTATTATTACAATATTGATTTGGAGACCGGCAGGGAATTAACCCTGCGCGATCTGCTTGGCCCGGATTATGGCGAGATCATCCGCAGTCAGCTCCGGCAGCAGATCGCTCTGCGCATGGAGCAGGATCCGAACGTTTCTTATTATAGTGAGGAAGAGCTGGATACCTTTGATGTGAATTTGGAAAACCCAGGTTTCTATCTCAATGAGGCGGGGAATGTGGTCGTCGTGTATCCCAAATACGAGATTGCACCGGGTTATATGGGCATACAGGAGTTTGAAATTACAAGGTAAAGGGGTTCAAAGATGGTATTCAGCAGCCTGCTTTTTCTGTTTTATTTCTTGCCGGCGGTGCTGGTGGTCTATTTTATCGTTCCCCGTAAGGCGAAAAACGTTGTCTTATTGATTTTTAGCCTGTTTTTTTATGCATGGGGTGAGCCGGTCTATATCCTGTTAATGATGTTTTCTATCTGCCTGGATTTCTTTCTGGGCCTGTGGTTGGAGCAGGTGCGGCAGAATAGAAGCCGGGCGAAAAAAGTGCTTGCACTGGCGGTTGTGCTGAATGTAGCGTTGCTTGCATTTTTTAAGTATGCAGATTTTTTTGTGCAGAATCTAAACGCTGTGACGGGGCTGGCAATTCCTCAGCCCAACATTCCACTGCCAATTGGTATTTCCTTCTACACCTTTCAGGCAATGTCCTATCTGATCGATCTGTATCGGGGCGATGTGCCTGTGCAGCGTAGCATTGTTGCTTTTGGCACCTATGTGTCGCTGTTTCCCCAGCTGATTGCGGGGCCTATCGTGCGTATGCGAACCGTTGTCGGCGAGCTGGCGGATCGGAGGGAGAGCTTCGATGCGTTTTCCAGTGGAGTCAAACGGTTTGTGGCAGGCCTTGGTAAAAAGGTGCTCATCGCAAACACACTGGGCGAGGTCTGGAGTCAGGTTTCCGCCATGAGGCCTGAAGGCCTCCCGGTTTTAACGGCCTGGATCGGTGTGTTGGCCTATACCTTTCAGATCTATTTTGACTTTTCCGGTTATTCGGATATGGCGATAGGTTTAGGGCGGATGTTCGGCTTTCATTTTTTGGAGAATTTTGATTACCCCTATATTTCAAAGAGTATCACGGAGTTTTGGCGGCGATGGCATATTTCGCTGAGCAGTTGGTTTAAGGAGTATGTCTATATCCCGCTGGGTGGTAACCGGAAGGGGTTGCCAAAGCAGATTCGCAATATTCTGATCGTATGGCTGCTGACCGGCTTCTGGCATGGCGCAAGCTGGAATTTTGTCGTCTGGGGGCTGTATTTTGGCGTGTTACTGATTGTAGAGAAGCTTTTTTTGCTCCGTCTGCTGCAAAAGTTGCCCGCCTTTTTGCAGCATTGCTATACAATGTTGCTGGTTATGCTCGGTTGGGCGGTATTTGCATTTGATTCCCTGGGGGATGGCTTGCAGTATATCCGTGCCCTGTTTGGCGGCTTCGGGCAGGCGCTGTGGGATGGTGGTGCTCTATACCTGCTCTACACCAACGTCATTTTGCTGCTTGCCGCCACGGTTGGGAGCACGCCGCTGCCGTGCCGTCTGTGGAATCGACTGGCCGGGCGGCTGGCAGCACATCCCGTGCCACTGGGCGCTTTGGAATCCGCTTTAGTAGCCTCCGGAATGCTGCTATGCGTGGCGTTTTTGGTGGATGCCTCTTACAATCCATTTCTATATTTCCGTTTTTAAGCATCTGTGTTCCTCTGTACACGGATGCAAAGGAGGACGTCATATCTTATGAAACACAACCGGGCAAAGTGGCTCTCTCTCTTCTTCGTGATAGGGCTGGGTGTGTTGGTCGTATGGAATCTTCTTACACCCTCCCGCGCTTATTCAGAGAGTGAAAACCGTTATCTGCAGGAGTTCCCTGTTTTACAGCTTGACCGGGTGCTGTCCGGCGATTTTGCCGAGGAATTTGACCGATTTTCCAGCGATCAGTTTCCCCTGCGGGAGCAGTGGGTAGCCCTGAAGACAAGCGTTCAGATGGCGTTGTTGCGCCCGGATAACGGCAGGGTCTATTTTGGCAAAAACAACCGGCTTTTTGAGGTGCCTCCTACGAAAAATGAAATTCGGGAAGAAAAAAATTGCCAGGCTGTCGCCTCGTTTCTAAAAGCCGCGCAGAGGCGCTGGCCAGAGCTGAAGGCCTCCGTGCTGTTGTCTCCAACTGCTTCTTCCGTGCTGCCAGAGGATCTGCCCGTGTTTGCGCCTGTTGCAGATCAGGCTGCCCTGCTCAACCGTATGCGCCGGGCACTGGGGGAGGGAATCCCTTTCTGCGATCCTACGCAGGCCTATGCTGCGCAGCCGGACCGGGAGCGGCTGTTTTTCCGCACGGATCACCATTGGACGGTATACGGCGCCTTTGTGGCCTATCAAGCATGGTGTGAGACGATGGGAATTTCCTCATTGGGAATGGAGGCTTACACCGTGCGGACTGTATCGGATCGCTTCCTGGGCACGCTCTATTCCAAAGCCAATTTGCCATGGATTCATGCGGAAAAATTGGATATTTTTGTGCTGAAGCATAGCAATCCATGCACCGTTACTGCTGAGGAAGGGCGTGTCAATTTAAGCTCTCTCTATGATTCTTCATTTTTGGAGGGGCGAGACCAGTATTCCTATTTCCTCGGCGGGAATCATCCGGTCACAGAGATCAAAACGAGCGTGAACAACGGAGAGCATTTGCTGATTATCAAGGATTCCTATGCCCATTCCTTTGTGCCGTTGCTTACGGCGCATTATGAAACAATCACCCTGATCGACCCGCGTTATTTCCGGGAGGACTTGCTCAGTTGGATGGAGCAACGGGATTTTACACAGCTATTGGTGCTCTATAATGCGGCGACCTTTGCGGAGGATGCCAGCCTCGCTGGCGTACTGGCAGTGGATGAATAAGCCAAAAAGGCGGATTTAGGCCACTCTTATTTGTGTGAAAATCATGTAGGTTTGTCAAACATATTGTACAGGGAGAGGAAGAAAGAAAGCAGCAAGTTTTTCTTTCGGAGAGAGCCAACCAAGAGGGCGCATAGGTAAGTTGTTGGAGCGGTTTTGGTGTGCAGCGAGCTGCACACCAAAATCG